>CAJXNY010000045.1 GCA_913057435.1 uncultured Oceanospirillaceae bacterium
TACGAGATCAGCCTCGGTCTCGTGGGCTCGGAGATGTGTATAAGAGACAGGTGTACATAAGTGTCAGCACGTTTTGGCAGGTGCAGGTTCACCACATGGCTGATATCCGCCAGATCCAGACCACGCGCTGCGACATCGGTCGCAACCAGCATCTGTATGCGGCCTTTACGCAGCTTTTTCATCCGCTCATTACGCAGGCCCTGAGGCATTTCGCCGTGCAGGCCATCACACATGATGTTGAAACTGCGGACCTTGTTAACCCATGGGTCAACCTGGCTGCGTGAGGCAACAAAAATCAGTACTTTCTGCACCCCTTCGGATTTCAGAATGCGCTGCAGCAGGGCGGCTTTATGGTCGTCGTTGTCGGCCCGGTAGACAAACTGCTGAATGTTTTTGGTCACCCCGCGTGGATTTTCGATCTCCACGGTAACAGCTTCTTCATTCAGCAGATCATCCGCCAGCGGCTGCACTTTGTCGCCTTCAAGGGTGGCAGAGAACAACAGTGTCTGACGGTCTTTCGGGGTCAGGTCAGCGATTTTGCGAATATCATCAATAAAGCCCATGTCCAGCATGCGGTCGGCTTCATCAATGATAAGCTGCTGCACAATTGACAGGTCCAGCCAGCCTTTCTCATCCATTTCGATCAGGCGGCCCGGCGTTGCAACCAGCACATCCAGTGGCTCACTGAGCAGTTTCTGCTGCATGCCGTAGGGCACACCGCCGACGATGATATCGGAACGGATCTGGGTAAATTCAGTCATCTGCTGAATCACCTGCAAAGTCTGGCGCGCCAGCTCTCGGGTCGGGCTGAGGATCACGACGCGCGGAGAGCTGCTGCTTTCCTGCTTATCCAGAATATGTTGCAGGGCCGGCAGAACAAAGGCCAGCGTTTTGCCAGTACCCGTTGGCGCAGAGGCAAGAATGTCCTTAGCGTCCATAATAAGTGGAACTGCCTGCTGCTGAATGGGGGTTGGGGTGGTCAGTTCCTGTTCAGCCAGGGCCTGGATCAACTCAAGATCAAATTGAAGATCAATAAAAGACATGGTGTTTCTCGGCAGCAGTCAATGGAATGGCGCGGTGAATTGTCGCCAGCAGTACCACCGCAGGAGGCGGGGGGCTGCATAAAGGCGCATAGCATACCCGAACGTACCATAAATTAAAGGAGTGGGGCCGATAGGTTGAGTTCGGGCTAGTGGTGCGAAGGATCATTCTGTAAAATTCGCGCCTTCGTTTTTAATGACCATTTGCGAGACAAAAGATTTGGCAGCATCAGAATTCCGCCCAGGCCAGCGTTGGATCAGTAATACTGAGTCCGAGCTGGGGCTGGGTCTTGTGGTTGAAGCCACAGCCCGTCGTGTAGAAATTCAGTTTCCGGCGGCAGAAGAGGTGCGTACCTATGCGCTGGACAACGCGCCTGTCAGCCGGGTGATTTATCCGGTCGGTGAAAACGTTCAGGCATCAGACGGTGCCAGTCTCAAAATTGTTGAGCGGATGGAGAATAACGGCGTCTGGTTGTACATGACCGAAGACGACGACGGCGAAAGCCGCATCCTGCCGGAATCCGAACTGGCCGCCAGCGTTCAGTTCAGCCGCCCGCAGGACCGCCTGTTCGCCGGTCAGGTCGATAAGAACCGGGCTTTCCGCTTGCGCGTCGAAACCCTGGAGCATCAGCACCGTCTGCAACATAACCGTGGCTATGGCCTGATGGGCCCGCGTGTCCAGCTGTTGCCGCACCAGTTCTATATTGCTGATCAGGTCGGTAAGCGTCAGGCACCCCGTGTGTTGCTGGCCGATGAAGTGGGGCTGGGTAAAACCATTGAAGCGGGTCTTATCCTGCATCAGCAGATCGTTACCGAACGTGCCCGTCGCATCCTGATCATGGTCCCCGACAGCCTGGTCTACCAGTGGCTGGTGGAGATGCTGCGCCGGTTCAACCTGACCTTCTCGGTGATGGATGAGCTGCGTTGTATGACCTGGGAGATGGGCAACGACGGTAACCCGCTGGAAAGCGCACAGCTGATCCTGTGCAGTCAGTCCTTCCTGACCGGTAACGAGCAGCGTTTGCAGCAGGCACTGGAGGTTGAGTGGGATCTGATGATCATCGATGAAGCTCACCACCTGGGCTGGAGCCCGGAAGCGCCTAGCCATGCTTATCTGACAGTCGAGAAACTGGCTCGCCATATCCCTGGCGTCCTGTTGCTGACCGCAACGCCAGAACAGCTGGGGCTGGACAGTCACTTTGCCCGTCTGCGTTTGCTGGACCCGGATCGTTACTATGATCTGGAAACCTTCCGCAAAGAAGAGCAGGGCTATCTGGAAGTCAGCGCGCTGGTGAATGAGCTGGTGGCCGAAGACGCTGACCTGCAGCTGATGAACAAAAACAGTGAGCTGAGCCAGGCACTGATCGGCTTCCTGGGCGAAGAGACCTGGGCCGCTCAGCAGCAGCAACTGGAACTGGAAGCCGAACCGGCCATTGAAAGCTTCCTGGATCAGCTGATCGACCGTCATGGTACGGGCCGCGCACTGTTTCGTAACACCCGCGATGGTGTTGATGGCTTCATGACTCGCCACCTCAACACCCATCCGCTGGAGATGCCGGAAGCCTTTGAAATGGCCTCTGTGGATGCCCCACTGACTGATCAGCTGCGCTCAGAAAAGCTGCTGGGTGAAGACTGGCTGCTGGAAGACCCACGTGTACAGTGGCTGATCGACTGGCTGAAAACCCGTCGTACCGAGAAAACCCTGCTGATCTGCCACGATGCCAAAACAGCCAATGCGCTGGAAGAGCACGTGCGTCTGCGTGGTGGTGTGCGCTCTGCCGTGTTCCATGAAGGCATGACACTGATCAACCGTGACCGTGCGGCAGCCTACTTTGCTGACACCGAAGAGTATGCCCAGGTACTGATCTGTTCCGAGATCGGCAGTGAAGGGCGTAACTTCCAGTTCGCCGAACACCTGATCATGTTCGATCTGCCGCTCAACCCGGATCTGCTGGAGCAGCGTATCGGTCGGCTGGACCGTATCGGCCAGCGCCATGATATTCAGATCCATGTGCCGTACTACGAAGACAGTGCCCAGCACCGTCTGGTGGAATGGTTCCACGAAGGCATTGATGCCTTCGAACAGACCTGTCCGGCAGGCCAGGCACTGTATCAGCAGTTCGCTGAACCGCTGCATGATGTGCTGTTGGGCCAGGCGACCGGCGCGGATATCGAAGCGTTGATGCGTGATACCCGTATCGCGGCAGAAGAAACTCGCCAGACGATGCAGAAAGGCCGTAACCGCCTGCTGGAGATGAGTTCCTGCCGGCCAATGCGGGTAGAGCCGTTGCTGGCTGATGTTGATGAAGAGAGCAACCCGCTGGCGATCACCAACTACATGGAGCGGGTGTTTGACCACTTCGGAGTAGAAAGTAGCGCTCAGGATCAGAACTCCACCATCGTTCGCCCTGGCGATCATATGCTGGTGTCTGCATTCCCGGGCCTGCCTGAAGATGGCTTCACTGGCACCTTCCAGCGTAACGAAGCGCTGTCCCGCGAAGACATTCAGTACTTCAACTGGGAACACCCGATGGTGTCCGGTGCCATGGAGATGATCCTGGGCAACGAGTACGGCAATGCCACGGTTTCTTCTATCAAACTGCCATTGCCACCGGGTACACTGCTGCTCGAAGGTATTTTCCGGTTGAATTGCGCTGCGCCTAAAGCCGCCCAGATTGGTCGCTTTATGCAGAACGCCAGCAGCCGGGTCGTGGTTGATGTTACCGGTAATGATCTGACCAAAGTGCTGACCAGCGCGCATCTGAACCAGCTGTGTGAGCGTTTGCCAAAACGCACCGCTCAGTCATTGGTGCAACAGGCCCGTACAGAAATTGATCAGATGGTGACGAAGCTGGAGCGTATCGCTGCGCCACAGGAAGCACAGTTGCTGGACGACGCCCGTGCGCGTTGCCATCAGGATAAAGATGCTGATATCGAACGTCTGCAGGCCCTGTCTGCGGTCAACCCGGCGATCAGTGAAACCGAAGTAGCGGAACAGGTTGCCCTGCGTGATCAGTTGCTGGGTTACCTGGACAACGGAAAACTGGTGCTCGACGCCATCCGTCTGGTCATTGTTACTGACTGACTGAAGTGAGCGTGTAAAAAAGGGCTACCGCGAGGTAGCCCTTTTTTGTTTATGCCTGGGTGTCAGCTGCGCTGAAAGGCACCGCTATGACGGTGGGTCTACGCGTTTGGTGGTGGAGGTATTAATATGAAACCAGCTGGCAATGGAGTATCGATCATGATGAGCAGGTAGTACCTCATGGGGAAACTCATCACTGAGAAAAACAACAACGGTACCGAAGTCCGGTATCACCTTTATACCTTGCTGATCCTCTGCGTTCTCAAACAGCACCAGCTCGCCGCCATTTTCGGCTTTCCAGTCATGATTGAGATAAACAACAATCGACAGAATCCGGTTTCCTTCACCTTTAAACGCATCAAAATGGCGTTTATAAAAATCCCCAGGTGAATAATGTGCAAAATGACTTTCAGAGGAGAATAAACCGAGGAATAAATGGCGATTAAAAAACTGCTGTGCTTCATCCAGCCAGTTTAACCAGTCACGACCGGCATCCGACGCATCTGTTATCCAGCAGATCTCATCTTTTCGTATGGACTCATGTCGGGTTAACTGTTGGTTACGGCCAATTTCAGCCTGGTGAAACGCATCTTTCTCCATACTTATTAACTGCTGAAGAAGATCTTCACCTAACTGTTCAGGTAATGCTAGCGGATTAATACTGTAACCGGTGGACCTTAAGTCGTCTGATATTTTAGTAAAGAGCGCTGTATTATTTTTAACTTCATTTGAAGAACTAAGAGAGTGAGTCATTACTATTAATACTCCAGGTGGTTAAAAATCATTATTTTCAACCTGAGTTTATAGTAGAACTCCTGATTAAAGATTGAGCATAACAGAACAAGGCGACAATACGAGACTTTTCAATGACTTTCGACAGATTGTCATGCTGCTGGCAATGCCTTAGCATTTCAGGCCACAGGCTGGCAGGGCTGTGGCCTGTCTGGCGCTTAGCTAACCAGGGCTTCAAATCCTTTTGCTGCCATGGTCGGGGTAAACGCCTGTACCTCATACGTTGCCAGCTGCTCCCGGTAGAACGGGTCCTGCTCGAGAATAGCCTGCAGCGCTTCCCGATCATCAACGGTCGCGATAATAATGCCCCCAGTACGCGGTTCTTTACGGCCAGACATAAGAAAGTGACCGCTTTGGTAAGCGTTTTTAAGATAAGCGATATGCTCATTCAGGTGTTTATCAACATCGCTCAGATCACAGGTGTAGGTTAATGAGACTATAAACACGGAAGGCTCCTTGCTTGAATTAAATAAAATGCCGGGTTATCAAATGCTGGTTTCTTGCTGCGTCGTACAGTGAATGCTTCCGCCACCGGAGGCAATCGCATCGGTGCGTATCTGTTCAATTATTCTATCCGGGAAAACCTTTTTCAGGGTGTCTCTGGCTTTTTTATCGGCAAAGGTATCACCGAAGCCTTGCATGATAATGGCGTTATTACAGACATAGTAACCAATATAACCCGCCGCAAAGTCTTCTGGTTCATACGCCTCATCAATCTCATCCGGGGTATCAATGATAATAACCTCAAGCCTGTTGCCATCAGCATCCGTGCTGTTGCGCAGGCGGGCTATATTATCGCGTGTGACAGCATAGTCAGGCGACGCTTGATAATTATCCCGGCTGACAACCACTTCGCCAGATCTGGCAAATCGGGCATAAAAATCGGTATGGGCGTCAGTGATATCTTTGCCCTTAACACCGTCAAGCCAGATAATCTTTCGCAGCCCCAGTAAGGCTTTTAACTCGGCTTCTACTTCCTGCTGCGTGAGGTGTGGATTACGGTTGCGATTGAGTATGCAGCTTTTTGTCATAATGGCGGTACCGTGGCCATCGACTTCAAAGCAACCACCCTCAAGTACCAGGTCTGTTTCTTCCCGTATGGCACCCGACTGTTTGGCGATGATACGGGCAACCAGAGCGTCCTGTGAGTGCTCCTGTTTATTGCCCCAGCCATTAAAATTAAAGTCGACCGCATATTTCTGCCCATCACTGCCTTGCACAAAGGCTGGCCCGGTATCACGCAACCACAAATCGTCTGTGGCAAACTCGACCAGCGTGATGGGGAAGGGGTGTGCCGTTAAACCGCCGAGCAAGGCAACGGCTTCATCATAGTCATCAGGGCTGACCAGCATGGACACCGGCTCGTACTTGGCGATGGTGCGGGCGATCAGGGCCAGGTTACGTTTCACCCCGGGGATCTGTTGTGCCGACCAGATGTAATCATTAGCCACAAACGACATCCATGTTCTGTCATGGCGGTGGCTTTCATCAGGCATCGACAGCGTGGTTGCTGCTGAAGCGGCAGCCCCTGCGCGACTGCTCAGTGCGAACCCGCCAGACAGTAAACAGGCGTACTTTATAAAACGTCTTCGTGTGCTCATCTCGGGTAACCGTTAATAATCCTGTGGTCGTTATATCAGAAAACCGGCTTCCCGACGTGGCGCAAAGAGATTTTGCCTGGCTGGCGCAATTGGCTGTCTGGCTGAAACGACGCACCAGGTAGTCATTCTCTGTACGTTCAGCCGGGTGTTCAGGGTCTACACTGAAAATAGCAGTCAAAAGGAACTGAGAAGGGGTCTGCTATGAATGCACCTGTATCTCTGAACTGTGATATCGCGCAGTGTTTTTGTGAAACACCGCTGGATGAACTTCGAGTCTGGGCCGTGCGGAAATACCAGATGGGGCTGACAACCCAGGCGCTGATGGCGCAAGCAAAAACGGACCATGATCGGGAGGTCATTGCTATTGTGGCACTGTTTGATGTGCCGGAAGAGGAACTGCTGCGGTTACTGGGGCCTTTGGGGGTACCCGAGCACCATATACTGCACTGCCGGGAACACTTTCGGGATTTGTTGAGCTGAGAAGCCACTGTTTTTAACAGGGGTACTGGCTGGCTGAGCATAGTCGCGGTACCCCGCTGCAAGATGGCTTTTTCCTGACACAGGGGAGAGGGGCTCTGCAGCGACGCCATTGCTGGCGACACGTAGACGTATTCAAACGGTACGGATATATCGTCCACCGTGCTGCACTGGCTGAATTTGCTCATTATTCACTGCGTCTGTTTCCTATCCCCGTTACACTCTTCATTCCCAATACCTTTCGGAGCACGAACCATGATTAAAGTGGGTGATTCTATCCCAGCGGTAAACCTGACCGCGATTACTGGTGATGAACAGCAGACGGCCACAGCAGACACGCTGTTCGCCGGTAAAAAAGTGGTGCTCTTTGCGGTGCCGGGTGCGTTCACCCCGACCTGTTCTAACGCACACCTGCCAGGCTTTGTGGTGCAGGCCGACGCGTTTGCCGAGAAGGGCGTTGATATGATCGCCTGCCTGTCCGTCAACGATGCCTTTGTAATGAAAGCCTGGGCCCAGGCACAGAATGCCGAACAGCTGACCATGCTGGCCGATGGCGGCGCAGCGTTTAGCGAAGCGCTGGGCCTGACCATGGCCACCGGCGAATTTGGTGGTGTACGCAGCCAGCGTTTTGCGATGATCATCGACAACGGCACCGTCACCAGCCTGCAGGTTGAAGCACCAAAAAGCTTCGAAGTGAGCAGCGCTGAAGCGATGCTGAAACTGCTGTAAACGCCAGCTCCACACCGTGCTGGATACCCTCAGCGCGGTGAGCTGTGAAAGTTGACGCGGCTTGAGTCCGAGTCGCGTTGCCTCACCGCCAGTGTTCACAAGGAGAGATACGATGGAAAGCATGGGAATAATCGGCTTTGTGTTTGGCCTGGCCGCACTGAGCTTTACTCTGCAATCACAAAAGAAGATCAAGGAACTGGAACAGCGGCTGGAACAGCTTGAACGGCCAGGCTCAGACTCCGGCCCGGATGTTGAAGCAGATACTCAGGCGTGAACGCAACGACGGTACCCCCGTTACTGCGGTGTTTCTGATGCCATCAACAAGGCTGATCGTCATCCTCAGCATTCTGCTGAAAAAGGGGCGTGCTGGAGCCTGATGTTATGACAGAGAGCCACAGGCACCTGTTATGTGTTTCTTTCATTGCTCGTGAACATACGTTTACGCCCGGCATATTTTTCATACAGCTCATTGTGAGCAGCCATAGAAAAGGTATCTTTTCTTTCTGGGTATTGGCCTATCCAGTCAATCAGCATGCCTAAGTTTGCATCCTGAGCGTCTCTGGTTGCGTATTTATGAGGCTCCCAGGGCCGGTTTCTGGCATTACTGATACAGGCATCAACAGGGAGGTTCATAAAGATTATTTCAGTGGACTCTGCAATCGCTATTTCAAGCAAGTCTGAATAACAGCCTTCAATCACCCAGCTTTCGTTTGATTCGATAAATATGGAAATATCTTGCTGGGAATCCACTAATGGTTTTCTGGACGGTGGTGATGAAGGAAGCCATGCAATAGTGTCCAGGTCCAAATGGGCCAGGGTATATTTCAGGCACAACGCCCTGGCAAGAGTCGACTTGCCGGAGCCAGAATTGCCAAATATCAATATTCTTCTCACTCTCAGACCTCTAGTGACATATAACGCCTGATTTACCGGCCTGGTGAAGGTGGCCGCGCAGTAAAGCTCCCGCGTAATGAGTTGTAATGCTCACTGTTCTCTACTGACACCGTTTGACAGTAGCACCCTGTATTGTCTAACAAAACCGGGCAAACAAAGAGATGAAATATGTTCACTATTGACTCAATCGTTCTTTATGTCGAAAACGTTGACCTGAGCAAAGACTTTTACGCTGATATTTTTAACTGTGAACCACAGATGCTATCGCCTACATTCGCTCTGGTAGAGTTCGCGTCAAATGTAAACCTTACGCTTAAGCAAGCAGCAGACCTGACACCCGCCAGCAACATCAGGGGTGGGGGCACTGAGCTATCCATCTCCGTTACCGATAAAGGCACATTTGATGCGCTTTACCAGGCGTGGAAAAGCAAAGGTGTTGAGTTTGCGCAACCACCAGTAGAGCTTGTCTTTGGGATCAGTTTTGTAGCGATCGACCCTGATGGGCACCGTATTCGAGTATTTACCAGGTAATCAGCCTCAGGCCACCGAGGCTATCATTGCTGAAAAGCTCCAGGAAATGGCCCTGCCACCCGCCGCCGTGAAGCCGTAACGCTCTGGAAGAGGCGGGTAAGGCCGGAGCGCAGGTTAGTAACCGGCTGACGTTGCCTTATTTCAGCTTGCCTTTCAGGCGATCAAAGGCGGTACGGATCTCATCATTAGTCGTTTCTGTCTCGGCCAGCGACAGATCATACCCGGTGCCTTTTTCAGCCTTCTGCATGATAAATACCTTCTTATCACCCTTTAACATCACCCTGGCCAACCCACCTGCCTTGAGGACCTTATCTAACGCCTTATGCGTATCTGGCTCGACCGGGATCAAAGAGCCGTCGATCTTCTTTTTCTTCATTACACATCCTCTAACAGCAGTGATGCGCCGTATTAAGCACCTAAGGCTTTGTATTGTATCGTTAATGTGGGGGGATTGCTGGGGGGAGGTTGTTTTTGGCTGTGGGGTTGTGGGCGTTGCCGATGTGAATCGCTTCAGTGTCAGAGGGGGGAACTTGAGCCAACTGACGTTTTTGTCCGGGATCATTAGACCACTACAGTTCACCCGTCTGAGAGGAACGTGTCGAATATGCATTACCACGCAGAGCGTGGGAACGAGATTCAGTGCCTAAGGCGCATTACCCAGAAAAGCGCTCGAAACCAGCTATGGCAAAGGTTTCATGTATAGGCGGCTATGGACTCCTGCCTTCGCAGGAGAGACGGGGTTCTATTAAAATTCCCCGTATCTCGATTCTTTCACAGCCTCAGAGCGTGGGAGCGAGGTTTATCCACCACAAGGCTGAGCACCCACACAGATAGTTGATTAATTAATATGTTAACTATATATTGCTTAACATGTTACTTATCAGCGAGATGATCAAACCATGCTGACACCCGAACAGATCAACAACGCTGCCACCCAGCTGTACACCGCTGAGCGTGAGCGCACACAGATTCCGGCGCTGACCCTGGCGCACCCTGAGATGACCATGGATGACGCCTACAAAATCCAGAAAACCTGGGTTGATCGCAAGATCGCCGAAGGGGCCAGGGTACGTGGTTACAAGATTGGCCTGACCTCCCGCGCCATGCAGATGGCGGTGAATATCGATCAGCCGGATTACGGCGTGTTGCTGGACGATATGTTCTTTGAAGATGGCGCGGAAATCCGCGCTGCTGATTTTCTGGACCCGCGTATCGAAGTCGAGCTGGCCTTTGTGCTCAAGGATCGGCTGGAAGGGGACAACATCACCATTTTTGATGTGCTTAACGCCACCGATTATGTGATCCCGTCGCTGGAGCTGATCGCGGCGCGTTGCCACCGCACCGACCCGGAAACCGGTTACACCCGCAAGGTGCTGGACACCATCTCCGATAACGCCGCCAATGCCGGGATTATCCTGGGTGGCCGGCCGATCAAACCGATGGACATGGACCTTCGCTGGGCTGGGGCCTTGCTGTACCTCAACGGCCAGATTGAAGAGACCGGGCTGGCGGCGGGTGTGCTGGGCAACCCGGCCAACGGTATCTGCTGGGTGTGCAAGCGTTTTGCTCCCCACGGTGTAGCGCTGGAGCCAGGCCAGGTGGTGCTGTCCGGTTCATTCACCCGCCCGGTGCCGGTGAAAGCCGGTGACACCGTGCATGCCGATTACGGCCCATTGGGCGGTATCTCAGTGCGCTTCGTCTGAACCTTTACCCCGAGGAGAACGGACCATGGAACTCCCCATCAATCACTTTAAACAGGCGCTGCACAGCGATGCTACCCAGTGGGGGCTCTGGCTGGGGCTGCCGGATACCAGCTGTGCCGAGATCTGCGCCGGTGCAGGGTTTGACTGGCTGCTGATCGACGGCGAACACGCGCCCTTTGATAACCGCAGCATTATGGCCCATCTGCAGGCGATCGCGCCGTATCAGGTGCCCGCCATTGTTCGCCCACCGGAGGGTCGTACAGCCCTGATCAAACAGCTGCTGGATATCGGCGCGCAGACGCTGCTTATTCCGATGGTCGACACCCCAGCACAGGCTGAACAGCTGGTGCAGGCTGTGCGCTACCCGCCGCAGGGCATCCGTGGCCTGGGCACCTCGCTGGCACGGGGGGCGAACTGGAACCGGATTCCGGGGTATCTGCAACAGGCTAATGAACAGGTCTGCCTGATTGTGCAGGCCGAAACGACCACGGCGATGGATAACCTGGCTGAGATTGCCGCCATTGATGGCGTGGATGCGGTGTTTATCGGCCCGTCTGATCTGTCGGCTTCGATGGGTCATGTCGGCAACCCGGATCATCCCGAGGTGGTTGCGGCTATTGAGCAGGGCATTCGCACCATTAACGCGGCGGGTAAAGCGGCCGGGCTGATGTCGCTGAACCAGCAACAGGCCCGTCATTACGTTGAGGTGGGGGTGAAATTTGTCGGTATCGGCGTGGATACGCTGTTGCTGGCTAATGGGGCCAAAGCGCTGATTAACGCCTTTCGTAATGATGAAATCCTGGAAAGTGCCAAGGGTTCCAGCGGTTATTAATACGTCGGATACGGCGGGGTGTCACTGCTAAAGGGCATCGCCAGCAAGCTGGCTCCTACGGTAACAGCGGGCGTACCGGCCCCTCGTGGTCCACATACTGAATATAAGGATTCAAAGCGATGCAAAATGCACTTAACACAACCGCCAGCAGCAAGTGGGTCTGCGTGGCGCTGAATGATCTGCAGCAGCTCAAGGCACTGCAGGGCACGTTTAACGAAGCGCCGTATAAGCAGCCACCGACGCAACCGGTGCTGTATTTCAAACCCCGCAACACCTGGAACGTCGACGGCGCGACCATCGACGCTCCGGTGGGTGAGCCGCTGGTGGTGGGTGCCAGTATCGCGGTGATTATTGAGCGCGAGTGTTGCCGGGTCAGTGCTGATCAGGCGCTGGACTATGTGGTGGGCTATCGTCTGCTGCATGACTTCTCCCTGCCGGAGCAGAGCTACTACCGCCCGGACATCAAAGGTAAATGCCTGGATGGCAGCGCACCGCTGAGCGAGGCGCAACTGGCGGTGACGGCTATCGACACTCCCAACAGCCTGGTGGTGACGACCGATGTGAATGGCGTGCGGGTCGCGGAACAGTCGGTCAGCCAGCTGCACCGCAATATCAATACGCTGATCGAAGCGGTGTCTCACATTATGACCCTGCAGCCAGGGGATCTGATTGCGGTGGGCTTTCCTGGTGAGCGGATTGCGCTGCAGCCAGGTGACCAGGTGAAATCTGAAATTGTCGGGCATATCGCCTTAACCAACAGCGTAGGGGAGTTAAGCGCATGAGACGGGCACGGGTATTACATAACGACATTGAGCTGGATATCACCATTGATGAGCATGATCAGCTGCGCACCGAAAACGGTGAACTGCTGAATGAAGCAGATATCAGCTGGCTCTGCCCGGTGAAAGAATCGGGCACTATCTTTGCGCTGGGCCTGAACTACGCCGACCATGCCTCCGAGCTGGCGTTCGCGCCACCCACGGAACCGCTGGTGTTTCTTAAAGGGGCCAACACCCTGACCGGCCATAAACAGCCTGCTTACCGGCCCGATAATATCGAGTTTATGCACTACGAGTGTGAGCTGGTGGCGGTGATTGGTAAGACGGGTAAAAACATCAAACGTGAAGACGCGCTGGAGTACATCGCCGGTTACACGGTCTGTAATGACTTTGCCATCCGGGATTACCTGGAGAACTACTACCGGCCCAACCTGCGGGTGAAAAGCCGTGACTCGCTGTGCCCGATCGGCCCCTGGATGGTGGATGCTTCTGATCTGCCAGACACCAGCAGCCTGAAGCTGACCACCCATGTGAATGGTGAGCTGACGCAGGAAGGCACCACGGCGGACATGATCTTTGACCTGCCGTTTCTGATCGAACACCTCAGCGCCACGATGACCCTGCAGCCCGGCGATATGATCGCCACCGGCACGCCAAAAGGGCTCAAGGATATGCAGCCAGGCGACACCGTGGTGTGTGCCATTGAAGGCGTCGGCGCGCTGGAAACCCGGATCGTTTCCGAGCAGGATTTTTACGGCGACACCTATTAATCATTGGTGACTTGAAGCCTTGTAGCAGCGACGTCCCGTCGCGTCAGCTATTCAGGGATCGCCAGCAAGCTGGCTCCTACGGTAGTGGATTGGCTTTCGTAGGAGCGAGCTTGCTCGCGAAGGGCTGCCATCAATAGCCGATCCGATCCGCCAGGTTACCCGGATAATTAAAAGAGAACACATTCATGACAACTGAACTGAACCGCAATATCGATAAAGCGCAGCAGTATCTGGCGCGTTTTAAAGAAACCACGCTGGGCCATTACATCAACGGTGGCTGGACCCTGGGCAGCGAAGGTGAAACCTTCGATAACCTGACACCCGTCGATAACAGCTCGCTGGGTAAGGTCGTTAAAGGCACGGTTGCCGATGTGAACGCCGCCTGTGATGCGGCTGCCAGCGCGTTTGATGGCTGGGCGGAGATGCCCGGTGCGCAGCGTAAAACAATCCTCCATAAACTGGCGGATGCCATCGAAGCGCGCGCTGAAGAGATCGCCCTGGTGGAGTCCAGCGATTGTGGTCAGCCGTTGCGCTTTATGCGCCAGGCGGCGGTACGTGGTGCAGCCAATTTCCGCTTCTTTGCCGATAAAGCCCCGGAAGCGCGCAATGGTCTGTCACTGCATCAGGATCAGCACACCAACTTCACCGTGCGTAACGCGATCGGCCCGGTGGCGGTGATCACGCCCTGGAACACGCCGTTTATGCTCTCCACCTGGAAGATCGCCCCGGCGCTGGCGTCCGGTTGTACGGTAGTGCATAAACCGGCCGAGTTCAGCCCGCTGACGGCAGCGATTCTGGCGGAATGTGCTGCAGAGGCAGGGCTGCCTGCTGGCGTGTGGAACATGGTGAATGGCTTTGGTGAAGTGGCGGGTAAAGCCCTGACTGAGCACCCGGCGATCAAAGCGGTGGCCTTTGTCGGTGAAACCGGTACCGGTTCGATGATCCAGGCCCAGGGTGCGCCAACACTGAAGCGTGTTCACTTCGAGCTGGGCGGTAAAAATCCGGTGATCGTGTTTGATGATGCCGATTTCGACCGCGCGCTGGATGCCGTGGTGTTCATGATTTACAGCCTTAACGGCCAGCGCTGCACCAGCTCCAGCCGCCTGCTGATCCAGTCGGGGATCAAGGATAAATTTCTGGCTGCCCTGAAAGCGCGTGTCGACAACATCTGTGTTGGCCATCCGCTGGACCCGGCGACAGAGGTCGGCCCGCTGGTACATAAAACGCACTATGAAAAAGTACTCAGCTACATGACTGCCGCCCGTGAAGACGGCGCGACCATTGCCGCTGGGGGTGAGGCGCGCAGTGATCTGGGGCCTGGTAACTATGTAGCCCCGACGCTGTTCACTGAAGCGAATAACCAGATGAAAATCGCCCGCGAAGAGATCTTCGGCCCGGTGCTGACGGCCATTGAATTTGAAACCGAAGCTGATGCCATCGCCATCGCCAATGACACCCCGTACGGCCTGTCAGGCTACATCTGGACCAGCAACACCGGCCGCGCCATGCGCATGGCGAACAAGGTTCAGGCGGGTATGTTGTGGGTGAATTCTGAAAATAACCGCAACCTGCCATCGCCGTTTGGCGGGGTGAAAATGTCGGGTGTAGGCCGTGATGGTGGTGACTGGAGCTTTGATTTCTACATGGAAACGAAGAACGTCTGCATCGCCCATGATCTGCATAGCGTACCGGTGCTGGGGCGTTAAGGAACTATAAGGGATCGCCAGCAAGCTGGCTCCTACGGTGGTGCGGTGGTTTGCCGGCTTATGTGGGACCGGTGTCTTCACCGGGAAGCTCTTGCTCTGATTCTGCGGGGTCGCCAGCATGGTTTGATCCCCCCGCGCTGCTTTACAGCTTTGTGCTCCTTGCCGTGGCGATGCCCACGGCTTTTTTCGTTGTTAAACTGAGTCATAACAGGAGGTGCCCATGCCGCACTTTATTATGGAATATTCCGCTAACCTGGATAACGATCTCGATATTCCTGAGCTGTTTCGCCAGCTTAATGAAACCGCCATCGCTACCGGAGTGTTTCCCATCGGTGGCATCCGTACTCGGGCTGTGCGTTGCGAGTATTATCGGATTGCTGAAGGTGATCCTGAAAACACCTTTGTCCATCTCACCGCTAAAGTGGGGGCCGGGCGTGCGCCTGAGGTGCTTAAAGCGGCCGGGGATCAGGTGTTTGAAACCTTCACGGCCTGTCTGCAGCCGATCTTTGATTGCCGTTATATGAGCATCGGTTTCGAGCTGACCGAGCTGCATCCCACGTTGAACTATAAGCAGAACAACATTCATCAGAAGCTGGCGGGGCAGGGCTGATCTCAGCCCTGACTGCTGCTGGCCAGCAGCACGCCCGCACCCATAAAGAGCCCGCCGGTGGCGCGGTTCAGACGGCGAGCGCCGCGTGAGGTTTTAATAAAACGGGTGATGTTCAGGCCGAACAGGGCATACACCGCAGCGGCGACATATTCTGTTAGCAGATAAGTGCCGCCGAGTACGACAAACTGCTCGGTGGCGGGCAGGGCGGGGTTGATAAACTGCGGGAAGACCGCCGTAAATAGCAACAGCGCCTTGGGGTTGCTGATCGCGACCAGAAACTCCTGCAATGCCAGTTTCAGCAACGCAGGCGGTGTTCGGTAAGCCGTTGCGCTGGGTGTTTCATCCGTGCCAGTGAACTGTCGGCTGCGCCAGCTTTTGATACCCAGATAAATCAGATAGAGCGCACCCACCCATTTCAGTACGGTAAATGCCAGTACAGAAGAGGCCAGCATGGTGCCCAGGCCGATGGCGGTAATGGTGATCAGAATGGCGAACGCCAGTACCCGACCGGTGGTGGCCAGTACGGCCGTCGCAAAGCCAGAGGTAATACCATTGCGCATCGACATAAAGTTGTTCGGGCCAGGGCTTAGCGCCAGCAGCTGGGCGACGGGCAAAAACAACAGCGCATCCAGTAACGTCATGCGGCTAACTCCCTGACAGGTATTCTGAGTGATGAATCAGGCAGTATAAGGCTGGAATTCTCTGTCGCAATGGCTTAATAGAACGATAACGATGCTGATGCAGGCGGGGGTGTCGCGGCGGGAGGAAAGACGTCACCCAGCGGGTTAGCTGAGTGACGTTAAAAATGTTTTTACATCGGCCACCTCATCTCGCCCATGGCGACTTTGGCACTCAGTTCCAGGCCACTGACATTGCTGAAGTCCGGGTAGAGTTGCTTCATCCGGGCGACCAGGTCAGCGCCATCTTTGGCCAGCGCCATCTGCTGTTCAAAGTTACGAATATACTGGCGGGTGTGTTCAACCGGAGCCATGCTCATTTCGCTGTCGCCAATCACGTGGCCTGGAATGATCTTCTCTGGCTGCAATGCAACGATGTTGTCCAGTGTTTTCAGCCAGCTGCGACGGGATTCAGGCGTCTGATTGTCGGCCATCCAGACATGCAAATTTTCAGACAGCACCACGCCGCCAGTTACCGTTTTGATGGAAGGGATCCACAGTACGGTATGGGTTGGGTCATGGCTGTCCAGACCGACAATCTGCACGGTCTGGCCGTCCACCATCAGCGTATCGCCTTTGATTGCCTGTGGCAGTGCCAGCCGTTTCGGTGCGTTCTCTTTCAGAATAGGGCCCCAGTAATCCAGCTTTGGCTGTGCACTGGCCTTGATTTTCTTCACCGTCGTCGGGGACGCGTAGAACGTTACACCGGGGAAGTTATCGGCGATCAGATCCAGCCCGAAGTAAAAATCAGGATCGTAGTGGCTGATATATACCGCGCTGAGTCTTTTACCGCTGGCGCGGATCTTGTCCACCAGCACCTGAGCGTCGTTGCGCTGGAACGGTGCATCTACCAGCAGCACTTCATTTTCACCGCTGATCAGGCTGGACATCACCGGGAACAGGCTGGCCGCGCCTGGATTGAAGGTATCAACGGTAAGCGGGTGTTCAGGCGCAGAGTTAACGGCAGCGCAGCCGACCAGGCCGCTGGCAGCGATGCAGGTAGCAAGCAGGGTGGAGCGGAAGGTTTTAAACATGGCGGCGTCTCTTTGATCAGTTAAGATGTGAACTGACTGTAGATTGCGTACAACGGTTAAAAAACTAGAATAAGATCGACTAACTATTGCGTGGATCGGTGTAATGGACAGGCTTATCGCGGCAGATGTGTTTATCAACATTGTGGAGCAGGGCAGTATGACGGGGGCTGCCAATGCACTGGACATGTCCCGTTCCATGATCAGCCGTTATCTGAGCCAGATGGAAGACTGGGCCGATACCCGCTTGTTGCACCGTTCTACCCGTCGCCTGAGCCTGACGCCCGCCGGTGAGCAGGTGCTTGAACATTGTCGGGCGCTGCTGGCGATGGCCGCTGAAGTCCCGGTCGCGGGTGCGCTGGACAGTAAAGCCCCCAGCGGCCAGTTACGCATTAGCTGTTCGCAGACATTTGCCCAGGAAGCGCTGCCACTGATGCAGCGCTTTTTGCGACAGCATCCACAGGTGTCACTGGACCTGCACGTCAGTAATGATGCGGTGAACCTGGTGGAACAACGCATCGATCTGGCGATCCGTGTTACCAACGAACTGGACCCTAACCTGATCGCCCGGCCGCTGGGGCAGTGTCGCTCCATGCTGGTGGCATCACCCGATTATCTGCATCAGGCGGGTACACCGTACAGCCCGCAAGCACTGGCCGACCATAACTGCCTGACCTACGCCTATTTCAGCAGCCAGTGGCAGTTTCAACAGGACGACGCACGGGTATCGATACCGGTGAAGGGCTCGTTCAGTGCCGATGAATCAACCGTGCTCCTGAATGCGGCGGTTGAAGGCATGGGGGTAACACTGCAGCCCTGGTACGTAGCACTGCCACGGGTGAAAAGCGGAGCGCTGGTGCAGCTGCTACCTGACTGGCAACCGACCACCCTGGGCGTTTACGGCCTTTACCGGTCCCGCCGCCACCAGTCAGCGGCGTTAAGAGCCATGCTGGACAGCCTGGTCGACTATTTTGAGCAGATCGAAATGTAGGATGGGCAAGACGCAGCGTGCGTTAGAACGCGCTCTTCCATTGCTCGGTGTCGATAAACCAGCGTTCTTCACAGATCTTGTTGCCTTCGAACCTGAACAGCACAGACAGCTGGGAGCCCGCTACTTTCTCGGACGTCCACTCAACGATTGAGACAACTTCACCTTCTCCTTCGATCTGGCGCAGGCCGGTGATTTCAAAACCGGGTGGTAACACCTCAGCCAGATTGTCCAGTGCGGCACGGAACGCCTGTCGCCCAGCAAGCACATCAGCCTGTCCCGGCATGATAAACCTCATGTCCTCTGTGTAGTCGGCCACCAGCGTGTCGAAATCTCCGGCCCCGACGGCATCCCAGCCCCGTTGTACGATATCAGCTAAATTCATTGAATGAGTCCTCTTGAATGAACTCAGTCTAGTCGTTGGTATTGTGTGGTGTATCCGCCAAACTACGTGCTAGTGGCTTTATAACTTCCCCATTCGGTAAACCACCAGCGCCAGCCCGCTGGCAACCAGCAAGGTGACGGGTAACAGCTGTACATCAACCTCGATGAAACGTGGCGTTAACTGCGCAATAATCGAGCCGACCAGCAGCTGGATAAACCCCAGTAATCCTGACGCGGTGGCAACTGCGCCAGGGGTGGCGCTGATCGCTGCAGATTGTGCCGCAGGCTGGCTGAGGCCACGGCCAAAGGTGAACAGGGCCATGCTGCCAAACAGCCCGAGCCAGCTGACGCCCTGCCAGTGAAAACTGGCCAGCATCCCGATGGCTGCGAGCATGGAGAGGCTGTGGCCCAGCACCATCATCCGCCCGACGCCCTGTGCTGCTGATATCCGCCCGGCAGTCATACTACCGAGGAAAAACCCAGCGGCCACCAGCATAAACCAGTTGCCGTAATCGGCTGAGTTCCCGCCCAGCCACTGGTCGGCGACAAAGGGGGCACTGGTAATAAAGGCAAAAAAGCAGGCCGCGATCAGAGTGCTGGACAGTGAGAAACAGAGGTACTGGCGGTTGCGCAGTACCTGCGGATAGCGCCGGAATAGTGCGGCCAGTGGCTCGCGCTGGTCATCTGGCTGTGCGGTTTCCGGTAGCCAGATGATGGCTGCCAGCCAGACGGTTGAGCCCATGGCCAGTGATAGCCAGAACACTGATTGCCAGCCGGTCGCCAGATTCAGATAGCCGCCCAGCGCCGGTGCCAGTGCCTGGGCGGCGGCGATGCCCAGGGTGATGTAGCCCAGTAATCCGGCGGCTTTATCACGGTCATGCTGATCCAGCAGAATACTGCGGGCCAGCAGCATGCCGGTGCAGCCGCCCAGCGCTTGTAGCACCCGGCCCAGCAGCAGCTGCCACACTTCAATCGCCAGCGCACCTAGCAGGCAGCCGACAATATGCAGGGCGAAGCCCCACAGCAATACCGGCTTGCGACCGTAACGGTCGGCCAGCGGTCCGCTGATCAGCTGGCCAAATGCCAGTGACAGCAAGTAGAGGGTGAAACCGAGCTGGATGGTAAACGGAGTGGTGCCGAAGTGGTCCACCAGTGAGGGCATCACCGGGGCAAAGATGTTCAGCGCCAGCGGACTGGCCATCGCCATCGCCAGCAGCATGGCGAAGGGTGGGGTGCGTTGTGACATCGGTGTTATCTGGGCCTCGTTCCCACGGAATGTAAAAGATTCAGGGTGTCTCAGATGTATGAGTTGCCACGCAGAGGGACTGTGACAGAAATCAGGATGCTGTGAGTTTTAATAGAACCCCTGTCTCTCCTGCGAAGGCAGGCGTCCATAGCTGCCTGTACATGAAATCTTTGCAATAGCAGGTTATGAGCATTTTCTGGGTACCCGCGTGCGCGGGTAAGACGATCTGCAGTATTTATTAAACCGGGTTTTGTAGACCCTATGAATACTTGCACAGCCTACAAGTCCAGTGCTTGCAGCCCGGCCTCGGCGCAGGCGATATCCTGGGCTTCGCTGGCACCGGAGACGCCGATGTGCTCGCCGTTGTGCTCAATCGGGGTGCCGCCGCCAAAGGTGATCAGCCCCGGCTGTTTTGACAGGCCGTCCAGTAATACCGGTTTCTCAGCCAGTCGCTGTTGCCAGTCTGCGGTTGGGAAGCCAAAGGCGGCCGCAGTAGTCGCCTTGTGGCGGGCGATATCGGTGCAGTGGGCCGGGGTGTTGTTGATGTGTTGCATCGCCAGTGGATTGCCGTGGCGGTCCAGCACCCAGGCGCAGATTGTCAGCTGTTGCTGGCGGGCAAAATCACAGGCTGCCTGCGTCGCACGGGCGGCGCTGTGCCAGTCCAGCAGGGTTTCGGTTATCAGCACGGTAATACTCCGAGTCATTTTCAAACAGTCTTACCCGCGAACGCGGGTACCCACAAAAGCGCTCGAAACCTGTGATTGCAAAGGCTTCATGTACCGGCGGTTATGGACGCCTGCTTTCGCAGGAGAGGCGGTGTTCTATTAAAACTCACCGCATCTTTTGTCTGGTCAGAGGGAGAAGACGACGTTGACCTGGCCAGTACCCGAGCTTGGGAAATACTCGCCGATAATTTCGCCTTTGCCTTTGTATTCATCCCAGCCCAGCGCGCCGAACAGCATGGCGGTGTCGTGCATACCGCCTTCGCCGCTGCAGAGCTGTGCGTACTCGGGCAGCATTTTAAGGAACGTTGCGGTTTCGCCTTGCTGCCACAGTTCCAGTACCCGCAGATCAACCTGGCGGTTGAACTCTTTGGAGATGGTGAAGGTGCCGTTGTTGGCTTCGTAGTCGTCGTTGTCCCAGATGCGGTGAGACAGTGAGCCCGAGGCCAGCAGCATCACTTTGCTGTCGCTGGCTTCAATCGCTTCGCGGATGGCCTCGCCCAGTTTGCGGGAAGACTCCAGGCTGTGCACGGTACACCAGCCTGCCACGGATACGACCTTGAGGTCAGACTCCGGGTTCATATAGCGCATCGGTACCAGGGTGCCGTATTCCAGCGTCAGGCTGTCGACCTCATGGGACAGGGTGAACACGCCTTTGTTGGTCGCTTTCTTGGCAATCAGGTGGCCCAGCGCCGGGTTGCCGTCGTAAGCGTACTGCAGGTTCTGAATAAAGTGTGGAAACTCGTGACTGGTAAACGAGCCCTCGAAGTGTTTCCCCGCGTTAACGTGGTGACCGGCGTTGACCAGCCAGTGGGTATCCAGTACGACCACGGTGTCGGCACCGGCCGCGCGGGCCCGGCGGGCAATTTCTTTATGGCCGTCAATGGCCTGCTGACGGCAGCCTTCCAGTTTGCCCGGCTGCTCGGACAGCAGCATGGTTGGCACATGGGTAATTTTGGCAGCCAGTACGATTTCGCCCATTTCGTTTACCTCGTCTCTTATTGTTTGGATTGTACTCAATCGCCAACCACGGCAGGCATCTGAATTTATCTACTTAATATGTTAAGTAAAAATCGAGGTTAGTTAATATATTATCTAATGTCAATGCCTGTGCAGTAGTACTGGCGTACAGCAGCTCAGTACTGATCGCCGGTTCCGTCAGTGGTCTGGCCTGGGCTAGAATGCAGGCTATAACGGCAGGAAAATCCTGTCGGATAATTTAATCAGTAAGGGCGTTGTATGGGTCTGTTTTCATCTATCAAATCTATCTTTTCCAGCGGTGACACCGCGCCACAAGCACCAGAAACACTGCCTGCTGTGGAGTACAACGGTTTTACCATCACCCCGGCCCCGATACAGGAACAGTTCGGCTACCGGATCAACGGCACGATCACTAAAGGTGAGCAGTGCCACACCTTTATCCGCGCCGACACTCTGCCAACGGCAGAAAGCTGCGCTGACGAGATGGTCCGCAAAGCGAAGCAGATGATTGACTACCAGGGTGATAAGATTTTTTGAGAGGGTGAGTGCTGAGCGGTAAATGGCATGCCTGAGCTAACGTTAATCAGAAAGAAGGACCGCTATCAGGCAGCGTCCTTCTCTCTACTGTTTTGCCCGGTTAAACCAGGTGAAACTGGCTGTTCATCCCCTCATTCCGCAATGGAATTATCGCCTGATACGCATCGCTGTTGTACCAGTTGCGCGCCTGTTCTTTATCCGGAAATTGAATGACGGCCTTTAATGGGTGTGGCGCGTCGCCGTGCAGTGTTTCTATCTCGCCTTTGGCGATGAATTCGCCGTGAAACGGTGCCAGTGTTTTTGCCGCTTTTTCGCTGTATTGCGCAAGGCGGGCTTTATCCATTGGGGTCAGGTCAACAATAACTAAACAGCTCATCGGGTGAGTTCCTGTGGTTGATGTGTTGACTCAGTGTAGGGAGTCGTAAAAAATTGAACAATAACCCTGAACTGAACGTATTGTTTAAAAATATGAACACTATCAAGCTTGCACCGTTGCTGTTGATCTTTGTTGAAGTTGCCCGGCAGCGCTCTTTTTCTGAGGCGGCAAAGCAGCTGGGCCTTAGTAAATCTGCCGTCAGCCAGCAGATCACCCGCCTTGAAGCGGCCACGGAGCAACAGCTGCTGGTCCGTAATACCCGGGGCGTTGTACTGACCTCGGTGGGTGAGTCGCTGTTGTCACGCAGTGAGCTGCTGAGTGAGCAGATGCGTCTGGCATTAACCGAGCTGGAGGCTGTGAAAGAGCAGCCTGGTGGTAAATTCAAGGTCTCCGTCCCATCGTTTTTTGAGCGCAACCTGGTGGTGCCCGCCATCAGCCAGTTGTGCCTTGAGTTTCCGCTGCTCCAGCCGGAGATTGTGGTGACGGGGCGGTGGCAGGATCTGATCCAGCAGAATCTGGAGGTGGCGATTTTCGGTGGCGATCTTAAAGACTGTAACTATCGGGCGCTCTCCATTGGCAAAACGGCTGAACGATTCTGTGCATCGCCACGTTACCTGCAGGAACAGGGCACGTTAGCGTGTGTCGAAGATCTGCTATCCCACCGGTTTATCGCCACCGCCTGGCAACATACGGAGCTATCGTTGTTCGATACCACCGAGGATCAGCCGCGATTGTTTCCTGTCGATCACCGTGCGAAAACAAACAATCTGACCACGCTGCGGGAGATGGTGTTAAACCATATGGGGGTTGCCTTATGCCCTGAATTTCTGGTTCAGGCTGATCTGAGGGCAGAGCGCCTGATCGATGTATTACCCGGTATAAAGGGCCGTGCCTGGCATTTTTATTTTATTCACCAGTACATGGGGGATAAACCGGTCCATATCCGTCGCTTTTATCAGCTGATCTGTTACCACTTCAGGAAGATTCATCTGGGAAATGCCATCACTGATTTATAGTGATCTAATAATCTCGGACAGTCCATGGCGGCGTGTTCGAGTGATGCTTTTGCATCTTTTTCCCCATCTGGCTGTCTTAATGGGTACGACAAGGGTTGTCTGGTACAGGAAATAACACTTCTAAGGTAACCAGGCGTAATATCCGCTCGGCTGCCTGCCCCGTCATGGGTTGCAGGGTTTATCATTGCACTGATGCCAATGACCTTACCGGAAGTGAGAGACAGACCTTGAGCGAACAACCGACCGAATACGACTGGCGTTATATCTGTGATGTGGCGCTGAAACATAAGCGCGAGCTGGTGCTGGCCAATCTGATTGCCTTGCTGGCTACCCTGGCCTCGGTGCCCTTGCCGCTACTGATGCCATTGCTGGTGGATGAGGTGTTGCTCAATCAGCCGGGTACGGTGGTGAATACGCTGAACAGCTGGGTGCCCGAGCAGTGGCATGGCCCGGCGTTGTATATCGGTGCCATTTTGGTCTTCACGGTTTTTCTGCGGTTGCTGTCACTGGTGCTCAATGTCTGGCAGATGCGTCAGTTCACCACCATTTCCAAAGATATTATCTTTCGGATGCGCAGTGGGCTGCTTAAACGGCTGCAGCGTATCTCTATGGCTGAGTATGAAACCATGGGCAGCGGGGCGGTGGCGTCGCACTTTGTTACGGACCTGGCCACGGTGGATCACTTTGTCGGCTCGTCAGTCTCGCGGCTGCTGATTGCTTCACTGTCGATCCTGGGAACAGCGGCGATTTTGCTGTGGATGCACTGGCAGCTGGCGCTGTTCATCCTGTTTCTTAACCCGCTGGTGATCTGGGTAACCGCCACTCTGGGCAGTAAAGTCAAAGAGCTGAAGAAGAAAGAAAACAGTGCCTTTGAGGTGTTTCAGAATGCCCTGACGGAAACCCTGGATGGTATTCACCAGATCCGTGCCAGTAACCGTGAACAGCATTATCTCAGCCGGTTAATTGATGAAGCCCGTCATGTGCGCGACCGCTCGACGGCCTCTGAATGGAAGAGTGATGCGGCGGGGCGGTTCAGTTTTGTGGTGTTCCTGGTTGGCTTTGAAGTCTTCCGCGCCGTGTCGATGCTGATGGTGGTGTTTTCTGATCTGACCATCGGCCAGATGATGGCGGTGTTCGGTTATCTCTGGTTCATGATGGGGCCGGTACAGGAGGTACTGAATATTCAGTATTCCTTCTTTGCTGCCCGTGGCGCGCTGGCCCGGATTAATACGCTGCAGGCGTTGAAAGAGGAGCCGCACTACCCGACTCAGCATAACCCCTTCACCGCCGCCGGTACGGTGTCAGTACGCTTTGACGACATACACTTCGGCTACAGCGATGATCAGGAGGTGCTCAAGGGGATTAACCTGGAGATCCGTGCCGGGGAGAAAATCGCTCTGGTGGGGGCCAGTGGCGGCGGTAAATCCACTCTGGTGCAGGTGCTGCTGGGGTTGTATCCGGCCCGTCAGGGCACGGTGCTGTTTGATGGTGTACCGATGGAAGAAATTGGTCTGGGGGTGGTGCGCGAGCACGTTGCAACGGTGCTGCAACAGCCTGCGTTATTTAATGGTTCTATTCGCAGCAATCTGACCATGGGCCGTACCTTCAGCGATGAGCAACTCTGGCAGGCACTGGCGGTAGCGCAGCTCGGTGACTTTGTCCGTGAGCAACCTCAGCAGCTGAAAACACGGGTCGGTCGTCAGGGTATTCGGCTGTCCGGTGGCCAGCGCCAGCGGCTGGCGGTGGCGCGGATGGTGCTGGCAGACCCGAAAGTGGTGATTCTGGATGAGGCCACCTCGGCGCTGGATACTGAAACCGAGTTTGCCCTGCACCAGGCGCTGCAGACGTTTTTGCAGGGCCGTACCACTATTATCGTCGCCCATCGGCTTAGTGCGGTAAAGCAGGCTGACCGGGTGTATGTGTTTGACGATGGCCAGATCTGTGAGCAGGGAGAGCACGAGGAACTGATTAACAGCAACGGGCTTTATTCTCGACTGTACGGTCAGCTGCAGCACTGATTTTTCAGGCGGGCCGCGAACAGTACTGGAGGCGGTGTGCGAAAACGCTTTAGCTGGCGCGACGGTAATAAAGTTGAGTTGTTGGTGGATGGGGAAAATTATTTCCCCTCTATGCTGGAGGCACTGAGCCGGGCACGTCACAGTGCCTTACTGGAGTTCTATCTGGCGGCGTCCGGTGAGGTGGCGTGCTGGTTTATTGATGCCATGCTGGCGGCGGTCCGCCGTGGGGTGATGGTTAAACTGATCATCGATGGTTTTGGTGGCTATAAACTCAGTGAAGCGGATCGCCAGCGGCTGCAGCGTGGCGGGGTGGAGCTGGTGGTGTATAACCCGTTACAGCTGCTGAAGTGGACCCGCAATTTTGCCCGTAACCACCGCAAGCTGATGGTGATTGATCAGCAGGTCGCGTTTATCGGTGGCACCGGGCTGAGCGACCATTACTGGCAGCCCACTCAGCCCGGTGCGCCCTGGCACGATGTGATGGCCCGGGTTGAAGGGCCGGTTGTTCAGGATCTGCTCAGCCTCTATAACGCACTCTGGGAACGATGCACGAGTCGTCGATTGCCGCCCGGTGTCGCTGAAAGCCCCTGTGGCCCCTGTGCGGTGCGGGTGGCAACGGCGCATGGCATGTACCAGCAGGAGATCAAGGCCAGTTTTCTGAACCGGGTAAACCGGGCGCAACACCAGGTGTGGTTGATGACGGCGTATTTTATGCCGTCGTTCTCGTTGCGTATGGCGTTGCGGCGGGCGGCGCGTCGAGGGGTGGATGTACGGCTGGTCATTGCCGGACCCCATACCGATCAGCCCTGGGTGTTTCATGCGTCCAAACGTTATTATCGTCGCCTGCTCAAGGCTGGGGTGCGGATTTATGAGTACCAGCCACGCTTTCTGCATGCCAAAATGGCGGTAGTTGATGACTGGTCAACGCTGGGTTCCTGTAATCTGGATCACTGGAATCTGCGCTGGAATCTGGAAGCCAATATCGAGGTTCAGGATCCTGACTTTGTGGCGCAGGTGGATTTTTTACTGCAGCAGGATATGCAACAGTGTCTGGAAGTGTGCTGGGAGCAGTGGAGCCAGCGTCCCTGGTATCGAAAGTTACGTGAATTTGTCTGGGCCTGGATCAGCCAGCTGATTCTGAAAATCCGTTGAGGTATAAGATGAACAAGCAATTGAGTGCGGCCCTGCTGACCGGCGTGTTGGCGTTGGGCGTAGTGGGTTGTTCGGGCCCGCAGTTAACCGGACGCAGTTATTCAGCCCAGGAAGCCCGTCATGTACAGACGGTCAGCTACGGTGTAGTTGAATCGGTTGACCTGGTGGTGATTGAAGGCCGTAAAAACGGTGTTGTCGGTACTGGTGCCGGAGCGATCATTGGTGGTATTGCCGGTAGCAGTGTCGGCGGTGGGCGCGGGAGTGCGATCGCAGCAGTGCTGGGTGCCGTCGCTGGTGGTGTGGTTGGCAATAAAGTGGAAGAGTCGACTTCGCGTAAGCAGGGTCAGGAGCTGACAATCCGGCTGGAAGGTGGTCAGACTATTTCAGTGGTACAGGCTGTGGCTGAGGGCAGTGAAGTGTTCCGCGCCGGTCAGCGGGTACGGGTGCTGGAGCAGCACAACACGGTGCGTGTGGTCGGTAGCTGATCAGTTGATCAGACAGCCTGCCCGGTGCTGTAGCGCCGGGCAGGCTGGGGTAGTACTGATGTCACCGCGCTTATTTCTCAGGCGCGTGGAACATCAGGAACAGATCAACCAGCAGTTCTGGAATCTGTGCACACATACCGGCGCAGATAGATTTGTCTTTGCGCATCTGCTTAATTTCTGCTTCTTCAAATAGATCGGAGACCACCATAAACGGCAGTAGCAGCTCAGCTGCCAGATCGGCCTGTGGGCCATCCAGCCATTGTTCTTCGCGCAGGAAAATACCTTCCATAAAGGCCTGAGTCCAGGCAACCAGATCAGACAGATCTTCGTCATCTTCCGGCACAATGGTCAGTTCGCACGGCACATCCAGCTCTTCATCGTTGTACAGGGTGCTGCCCAGCTCTTTGCTCAGGTTGACCAGCAGACCTTCGATTTCAGCTTTTTCTGCATCGGATGCCCATTTAGGTTCTTCACTGTTGAAGATAACCCCCAGCCATTCTTCGGCAGGAACCGCTTCCGGGCCGATGTTAATTGCGCAGAGCAGGCCATGTACGCCGATCAGATCCAGCGCTTCTTCTGGCACCGCATCGGAGTAGAAAAAATCATCCAGACGGTCCAGTTCTTCATCAGTCAATGGGGTAACGGCGTAGCTCATGGCAAGTCTTCCGATAGTGGCCCTGCATCGCGCAGGGCGTGGCTAATCAATACTGGCAAGCATTCTACTCCTGCTGTGGCGCTTTGCGTACTGGAATATTCAGTCAACTGACTTTATCCCCCGGCCTTGTGCGCATTGATGTACCGGGCTGCATGGCGGATAATCCCGGCCCATGATTAAACAGGCGCTGCAGGTTCTAAAAAACGTATTTGGCTATGACCAGTTCAGGCCCCCTCAGGATGCTGTGATTGAGCAGCTTTGTGGTGGCCGTGATGTGCTGGTGGTGATGCCAACCGGGGGCGGTAAATCGCTCTGTTACCAGCTGCCAGCGCTGTTGCGCCCAGGCACGGCCATCGTGGTGTCGCCGCTGATCGCATTGATGCAGGACCAGGTGGCCGCGCTGTCGCAGTGGGGGATTCGGGCTGGCTGCCTGAACTCTGCGATGGACTTTCCGGCATTGCAGGAAACCGAGCACCAGATCCGTAATGGTGGGCTGGATCTGCTTTATATCGCCCCCGAACGGTTATTGCAGCCGCGCACCCTGGCGCTGCTGGAAGGCTGTCAGCTGGCACTGTTTGCCATCGATGAAGCCCACTGTGTGTCGCAATGGGGCCATGATTTTCGCCCCGAATACCTGCAGCTGAGCCGCCTGTGCGAGCTGTTTCCCCAGGTGCCACGCATCGCCCTGACCGCTACCGCAGATGAACGGACCCGCGCCGAGATTATCGAACGGCTGGGGCTGCAGCAGGCGGCGGTGTTTGTGCAGGGCTTTGACCGGCCCAATATTCGTTACCGCATCGGCCAGAAAGACCGCGCCCGCGAGCAGCTGCTCAAATTTATCAAAGATGAACACCTCAAAGATGTTGGCGTGGTGTACTGCATGTCGCGCAAAAAAGTCGAAGAGACGGCGGCGTTTCTGTGTGAAAAAGGCTTCCATGCGTTGCCGTACCATGCCGGGTTGTCCAACGATATTCGTGCCCAGAACCAGCACCGCTTTCTGCAGGAAGAGAGCATCATCATGGTCGCGACTATTGCCTTTGGCATGGGGATTGATAAGCCCAATGTACGCTTTGTAGCGCACCTTGATCTGCCGAAAAGTGTTGAAGCCTATTATCAGGAAACCGGCCGTGCCGGGCGTGATGGCCAGCCCGCCAATGCCTGGATGGTGTATGGCCTGCAGGATGTGATCTGGCAGCGGCAGATGCTGGAGTCTTCTCAGGCTGACTGGACCCATAAGCAGGTTGAACGGCAGAAGCTGGAAGCATTGCTGGGGCTGTGTGAAATCACCACCTGCCGTCGCCAGGCGTTGCTGGGCTATTTCGGTGAGCATGACAGCCCGCCCTGCAATAACTGCGATACCTGCCTTGAACCGGTGCCGGTCTGGGATGGCACCGATGCGACGCGCAAGGCGCTGTCAGCGGTGTATCGCAGTGGTCAGCGCTGGGGGGTTAATCACGTGGTGGATACGCTGATTGGCCAGGCCACAGAGAAGGTGAAGTCCAATGGCCATGACAAACTGACGACGTTTGGCATTGGTAAAGATCTGGACCGTAACCAGTGGCGCTCAGTGTTCCGCCAGCTGGTGGCCCGCGGCCTGTTAAGCGTCGATGCTGAAGGTCATGGCGTGCTGCATCTAACCGACCAGTGTCGGCCCTTATTACGCGGTGAAGATACCATCGAGCTGCGTCGAGATCTGCCGAAAAAACAGCGTGAGAAACTGGGCCGTAATAAAGCGCCACAACAGAAGCTGGATGCCGCAGAGTCGCAGCTGTGGGAAGCTTTACGCACCTGTCGCAAAGCGCTGGCCGATGCCCAGGATGTACCGCCCTATGTTATTTTCCATGATGCCACGCTGATGGAAATGGTGATGTACCGGCCGCTGACCCACGCTCAGTTCCATAAACTGAGCGGGGTGGGGGAACGCAAACTGGACCTTTATGCTGATGCCTTTATTGAGGTGATCAGCAACGCCGATCAGCCGCAGGCGGATACCAGTATCCAGGTGGAAGAGTCGCTGATGCTGTTCCGTACCGGGATGACCGTGGAGCAGGTGGGCCGTCAGCAACATCTGTCCAGCACGGTAATCTATGGTCATCTGGCGCAGGCCATTGCTAAACAGCAGATCGCCGTTAATGAGGTGGTGGAGCTACCTGATAACGAGCTGAGGAATATCGAGCAGGTGATGCTCGAATGTGCCGAGCAGTATGGTGCAGCGCTGAAACCAGTACATGAAGCACTGGCCGGTGGTTATGACATGGGTGTGCTGCGCTGTATCAAAATGGGGCTTGAGCAGGCGTGAGCCTGCTGGCCTTACTGGGAGAATCCCCCTGGGCACTGTTTGCCAGTGCGCTGATTAGCTCTACCTTGTTGCCTGGCGGCTCGGAAGCCTTGCTGGTACTGCAGCTCAAGAGCGCGCTCTATCCGGTCTGGTTGCTGATGCTGGCCGCCATAACGGGTAACGTACTGGGCTCGATGCTCACGTTTGCCATGGGCCGCTGGATTGCCCGTCGTTACCCACTCAAAGCGCTGGATAAGCCTGGCCAGCAGCGTGCCTTGCGCTGGTTACAACGCTTTGGCCCCGGCTCACTGTTGCTGGCCTGGCTGCCGCTGGTGGGTGATCCACTGTGTCTGGTGGCCGGCTGGCTGCGATTTCCGCTGCTGTTAAGCCTGTTGCTAATTACAATTGGTAAGACTCTGCGCTATCTTTTGATTGGCGGTATCGTCAGCTGAGCTGCACCGGACAGGGAGGGAACCAGAGTCATGCGCACACTCCGCTCTATTGTGTTCACTGTACTGATCGCTGTACTGCTCTTTAAACTGGCGCTGCAGATTTCGTTAGCACCAGATTGGGATAGGCCGATTACTGCGGTGATCTACCCCATCAATGCTGATGGCCGATTCGACACAAGCCAGTATATTCAGGCGCTCAGTATTGAACATTTTGAGGAGATTGCGCAGTTTGTGAACCGTGAAGCGGCTCGCTATAAGGTGCCACTTGCTGAACCGGTACAGCTGACACTGGGACAACCGCTGGCCAGTTCACCACCCCTGTTTCCGGTGCAGGGCAGCAGTGCCGAGCATCTCAACTGGAGCATCCGTATTCGCTTCTGGCGCTGGTGGAATCTGTCTGACAGTGAGGCCGATATCCATATCTATATGCGCTTCTTCTCGCCTCATCACAGTCGCCAGCTGGCCCACTCGCTGGGGCTGAAGCAGGGGATGATCGGTCTGGTGAATGGCTATGCGGCCATTGATCTGCAGGCACAGAACAACTTTGTCGTGGCGCATGAGTTGCTACATACCCTGGGGGCATCAGATAAATACGATCTGAATACCCAGCTGCCGTTATTCCCGCAGGGCTATGCCCAGCCCGAACGCCAGCCCCGTTTTCCGCAACGACAGGCCGAGATTATGGGTGGGCGGATACCGGTAACGGTGGGCTTTGCCGTGATGCCCCGGGATCTGGAGCAGGCGGTGGTGGGCGCGGAAACGGCCCGTGAGATTGGCTGGCGCTAGCAGCCTGAAACCGGAGGTTTCCTCGCTACGATCGACAAAACCCGACAGATGGCTAAAGCGCGCCAGCAATTTCTCCAGCGTTTTCTGCCGCCTTTTCTTCATCGTTTTGTGTGCTGACCACCGGCAGGCGAATGGTAAAACAGGTGCCGACCCCCATCTTGCTGGTCAGGCCGATGCTGCCACCATGGTCTTTAATAATGCCGTGTACGACTGACAGCCCCATCCCGGTGCCGTGTCCGGGTGGCTTGGTGGTGAAGAACGGATTGAAGATATCCTTTCTGATATCTTCCGGGATACCGGTGCCATTATCGACAATCTGAATTTTAATCTGGTCATTCTGGTGTGAGGAATGCATCCGTATCCTCCCGCCCTGTTCCATTGCGTGGGCGGCATTGATCACCAGGTTCATAAACACCTGACTCAGCTCGCTATTATTGGCAGCGGTTTTGGGTAACGAGGGGTCCAGGTCCAGATTAACGATACAGTGGTCTTTAATCTCGTTATTGACCAGCTTTAGTGAGGCTTCCAGGCAGGCATTAATATCAATGTACTGGCGTTCCCCCGGCTTGGTACGCGAGAACGTCTTCAGGTTGCTGACGATCTCCTGCATCCGCATCAGGCCTTCTTTCATATCTGCCATCATGTCGGGGGCATCTTCAATGATGAAGTCGAAATCGACATCGGCATCCATCTCGTTAAACGCGGCGACGATCGCATCGGGTAACTGGCCCTGTTGTTGCCACTGCTGCACCTGGGCCAGCAGCGCAAGCAGCTGCTGGTTATAGTCGGTGAGGGAGTTGAGGTTACTGATAACCACCGCCAGCGGATTGTTGATCTCATGGGCGACACCCGCCGACAGCATACCGATGGTCGCCAGCTTTTCATTTTTAAGCATGGCGGACTGTTGCTGTTGCAGGGCCTGATTTTTCTTGTACAGTTCCCGGCTGCTGTTCTCCAGCTGCTCTTCTGCATCCAGCCGGGCCTGCTTTTCGCGATTCAGCGCCCGCTGATAAACCTCAACTTCACTCATCAGGGCTCCAGGGTAATCAGGAAGTCACAGTGGTCCGCCCCCTGGTGCATGCAGGTTCGGTGATCGAGAGAGTATTTAACCTGATAGTGTTCGGCTGCACCGGCGATAAGGCCTTCTGCCAGCATACAGAACTTGCGCGGGGAGCTATAGCGCATCAGTAACTGTGTGTCATTAATCTGTTTGTGTTTGAAATCGGGTAGCGAGGGCTCGTCGTAGAGCTTTCGAACTTCTACGTGAATAACATCGTGTACGCTTTTGAGAAAATCAAAAAAGGTGGTTTTCTGGTCGGTGAAAATGGGGTAACGCTGCACCAGCTTGCTGAACATATAACAGCCAAAGGCTTTGATCAGATCGCCGGTGGGAATGTCGAGCATCTCAGAGGCGCGGGTGGCCAGTGCGACAACCTCATCATCCGGGTAACTTTTGCCTGCGGTGTAGATGCCCTGGCTATCCAGCTGGACATCATTTAACAGCTGATCCCAGGCGACCAGGCCTGCTTTTTCGATCACCATTTGTTCGAGTATATTAAAGACAATTCCTTTCATTGCAGCTTCCCTCACTGATCTGTTCAGTATTTATAGTATAAACCGGCCGCTAGCTGCTAAGATTTTCTGCATAAATACGCCCAAAGGGCACCATCGTTTTGCTGAACAAGGGATCGTGTGATGGAAACAGCCAACCGAGGAACTGTGCTGCTGGTTGATGATGAGCAGGCCGTACTGCGTGCATTACGCCGTATGCTGCGTGGCATTGGCTGCAAAGTATTAACTGCTGAAGGTGGTGCCCAGGGCCTGGCACTGATGGATGAAGAGCCGGTGAACCTGATTATTTCAGATATGCGTATGCCGCAGATGACCGGTGCTGAGTTTCTCAGTGAAGTGGCTCGTAAATGGCCCGATACCGAGCGTATTCTGCTGACCGGCTATGCTGACCTTGAATCAACCATTGCCGCAGTCAATGAAGGCCGTATCAGCCGGTATCTGAATAAGCCCTGGGATGATGAAGAGGTGCTGGAAGTGGTACGCCGTGGTTTGCGTGGTGTCCAGCTGGAGCATGAAAACCGTGAGCTGCAGGCGCTGACCGAGCAACAGAACAACCAGCTTAAAGATCTTAATCAGAACCTTGAAGCCCGCGTTAATGCCCGTACCGCCCAGTTACAGGCCGCACAGAAAAAGCTCAAAGGTGCCTACGACAATCTGACCGATGGCTACCGGGCTACGGTGCGGGTTTTTTCGACCATGGTGCAGCGGCGCATGCGGGAAACCCATGAGGAGTCACAGCAGCTCAGCCGGATGATTATGCGGCTGGGGCAGATGCTGGAACTGGAGCCGGTAGAGATTAAACAGCTGCACTATGCCTGGCAGCTGCGCAATGTTGGTAAAGTCAGTTTTGCCGATGAAGTGATTCATGCCCCTTATGCGCTGCTGGAGCCAGAGGCTCAACGGCTGTTCCATAAACATCCGTTATTAGCCCATGCTTCTATTCTGACCATTAGGCCACTGGATCTGGCGGCGACGCTGATTCGCCAGCATAAAGAGTATCTGGATGGCAGTGGTTATCCGGAACAGCGCAAGGATCTGGATATAGACCCCCGTGCGCAGATTCTCTGTGTGGCTAATGACTATCGTGAGATGGTGGCAGGCTTGATGTTTAAGCGCCCGCTGGGCTCTGAAGAGGCGCTGGGTTACCTCAAAGAGCATGCGGGTATCCGCTACCGTGCCGATGCAGTGGAAGCGCTGGAGAAACTGTTGCCACAGATGGCCCGTGAAGGGGAAGCACAGCACGATGGCAAGATTACGACCGCCGATATGAAGCCTGGTATGTCACTGACCCGTGATCTGATCAGTGAGCAGGGGGTGCTGTTGCTGACGCGAGGGTTCAAGCTGGACAACACTTCCATGTCTCGAGTGCGTGAGCTGGAGGCTAACCTGGGCGAGGCGTTTGAATTGTACGTACAGCTGCGCTAACAGGGGATTAATAACCATGACAGGGACGAAAAAGCTGCTGCTGGTCGATGATGATATCGGCGTACTGGGGGCGCTGCGGCGAAAATTCCGGGCGCTTGAGGTCTCGGTATCGGTTGAGAGTGATGTACTCAAGGCGTTGCACCGCTGCCAGTCAGAGCAATTTGATCTGATTATTTCTGATCAGCGCATGCCACAGATGGAAGGCACCGAGTTTTTGCGTGAAATTCGCCACCTGCAGCGCGGTGCGCGCTGTATTCTACTCAGTGGCTATTGTGACTTCGATGCGGTAACGCTGGCCTTTAACGAGGGCACCATCGATCAGTTTATTGCCAAGCCCTGGGATGATGCCCAGTTACTGAGCTGTGTACGCCAGTTGCTGGGTGAGTCGGTACCGCTGGCAGCGGGCAGCCAGCTGTTTCATCAGATGCTCAGTGCTGCGCCTGTGATGCACGGATGCTTCGAGCAGATTCGCCGGATTGCCAGTGCCAATGCGCCGGTGTTTATCTACGGTGAAACCGGCACGGGCAAAGAGCTGGCTGCCACGGCGATCCATGCAGAGAGTTTTCGCCATGGCGGCCCTTTTGTGGCGGTTAACTGTGCCAACTTCAGCGAGCAACTGATGGAGTCGGAGCTGTTCGGGCATAAAAAAGGTGCTTTTACCCATGCGGTGTCTGATCGTAAGGGGCTACTGGCAGAAGCTGACGGTGGCACTCTGTTTCTGGATGAAGTCACCACACTGCCACTGGAATTGCAGGCGCGACTGTTACGGGTGTTACAGGAGCGGGAATATCGGCCCGTCGGTGACAATAACGTCTATAGCTTCGATGTGCAGCTGGTATCCGCATCTTCCACCCGACTCTCGGACGCTGTGGCCCAGGGGCTGTTTCGGGCGGATCTGCAGTATCGACTTGAAGTACTGCCGCTGGAACTACCGCCGTTACAGGCACGCGGTGATGATGCAGTGTTACTGTTTGAGTATTTTCTGCAACAGCTGGAGCCGACCCGTAAATGGCTGCTGGCAGCTGAGACAGCACGCTACCTGCGCAATCACTCCTTTCCTGGCAATGTTCGTCAGCTTTACAATATCGCTCAGTACACGGCAGCCATGGCGCAACAGGCACAGGTGACGCCGCAAGACTTGCCCACGCACCTGATGACAGTGCGGCCAGGCCAGCCGCAGATGACTCGAGAGGCCGTTGATGACGGTAAATCGGAGTGGGTGCTGGATGAGCTGGATGGCCCGCAGCTGTTGGCGTTACTGGCTGAGCATAACGATAATCGTACGGCCACGGCAGCGACGCTTGGTGTCAGCCGAATGACATTATGGCGGCGTATGACCGCACTTGATCTGATCTGATCTCTCCCTTTCATGTCACACCCGCTTGCTGGCGGGTGTTTTTCCGCTAGCGTAATGGCAATTCTGCCGCCGCAGTCGTCTCTGTTTTCTCATAAACTTTACAGTTTTCCCGCGTTTATGTAACAGCTGTAACACTGGTGTATCAGCTGTTACAGCTGTGACTGTAACAGCGCTGTTTATCCGGTCGTATATCCCCCTTCTTTATTTTTAACTATTTGAAATATAACAAATTATAAAAATTGGCGCGGTATTTGATTGTATCCCAGTGATATTAGTCATATCGGAGTACGTCACAGGGTTGTGACAGCGATGCAGCGATGAATCTACACAACACTGCCTGGCAGATGTGTATCACCACTGTGACAGCGCTCAGCCTTTAGCGTACCGCGTTAATTGTTCTTTCCAGGGTTGCTGCCCCGTTGCAATGGGGGCTTCAGGCGGTTTAACCACCGCCTGAATTTTTCAGCTCAGAAAGAAAAGGAGGGATACCATGAAAACACTGCTGCATACGATTGCTTTGATTGCGCTGTTTACCGTCTTTTCCAGTGTGCCAGCGATGGCTGCTGACCTGCCGGCCGTGTCCCCGATTGACGCTGATGTTGCTGATAGCTGTATCCGTAAAAGTCGCCGACCGATTGCCGAGGTGGTATCGGGTCGTTGCACTGAGGATGAAACTCCCCATTACTTTGCAGATACGCTTCCCGAGTGTGACTGTCTGCTTGAACAGGATGCAGATGGCTTGTCTGTACTGCGCTTGAGCCTGCCGGTACCGCCATTACCACAGGCTGCCCAGGAGCACGCGCCAGCCGTACCAGCCGTATTCCGACGCCAGCTTGCCGATGCCAGTCATACTGCGCATATCCTGTAATCACTGCTCACTTATTCGTGCTGATATGTCTATACAGTCATTAACCGGGGGCCTGGTGTTTGTCCACGGCCTGGTGTAGAACAGTAAGCCGATAAATTGACTGCAGGGATATCGTCTGATGTTAAAACTGGTAGGCTCCACCCCGTCACCTTATGTCCGCCGTATTCGCGTGTGGCTGGATGATATCGATTACGAATTTGTTGAGCTCGATATCTATTCCGAGTCAGGCCGCACAGCACTGCAAAACTATAACCCGGCCATGAAAATCCCGATGTTGCTTGATGACGAGCAGCCGGTGTATGACTCGCGGGTAATCTTCCGTTATCTCAGTGAAAAACTGGACCGTCCGGCGTTAACGATTGCCCAGGAAAATCAGCTGACGCTGATTGATGCTGCCGTTGATGCCCATATTATCCTGCTGATCTCAGCACGTTCAGGGATTGATACTGAGCAGGATATGTTGCTGTGCAACCTGCAGCGCAACCGGTTAGCGCAAACGTTACCGGTATTGAGTGACTGGGTTGCCGAAGGTATTTTCAGCCAGTGGGAATACCCAGCGATTTGTCTGTTCAGCATGCTGGACTGGGTCAGCTTCCGTGAATTACTGGACTTGTCAGCCTGGCCGCAGTTACAGGCTTTCCACAATGCTCAGCTGGCACGCCCGCAAGTGCAGGCAACTGACCCTCGCTGAGGCTCAGGCGACACTGGGCTCAGTTGGCTGTGGTGAGATAATGTCCTGGTAGGCGGAGTGCTGTAGACGCTCAGTGAAATGCTGAGCGTCCATGGGCCGGTCGAACAGATAGCCCTGGTAACGCATACAGCCCAGCTGGCGCAGTACCGCCAGTTCCTCTGGCTCTTCCACCCCTTCGGCAATGACCTCCAGTCCCAGCTTTTCGGCCATCACGATAATGGTATCGACAATGGCGATATTGCTCGCTTCTTCGTGCAGGTTGGTGACAAAAGAGCGGTCGATCTTGAGCACATCCACGGTGAGAAACTTGAGGTAGCTTAGTGATGAGTAGCCCGTGCCAAAATCATCAATAGAGATCTGAATCCCCTGTGCTTTAAGCAGCTGCATTTTTTCATCGGCCATGCGCACATTATCGAGCAGCATATTCTCGGTAACTTCCACCTCCAGGTAGCGGCCATCGACGCCAGCGTTGTGCAGACGCTGTCTCTTATACACATCTCCGAGCCCACGAGACCGAGGCTGATCTCGTATG
>CAJXNY010000046.1 GCA_913057435.1 uncultured Oceanospirillaceae bacterium
TTCACGATATTACTCCTGTAATTGATACCTGATTGATCTGTCCTGACAGCGCCCCTGAGCGCTGATAGCTGAGTACTGTGCGGCCCGCTAATTCAGCGGTGAGCGCCAGCTGTGCCTGGCTGCTGGCAGCGGTGGCCACATGTAACCCGGCTGCGAGGTTGTGCCTGCCTGCAGCGCTGCCACTGGCTGTATGGGTGCTGCCGATACCGGCACCGATTGCCCTGTGCTGTGTGGCGTTGATTGCGCTGCGTCCAGCTGCTGCGCCGTCTACTGATACCCGGCTGCCTGCGCCGATCGCGCTGGCGATGTTCAGGGCGGTGTTAAAGCCCGCATCAAGGCGGATATCGTGGTGCTGGCTGCCGCGTTTTGATTTGGTTACTGCACGGTCAACATCCCGCTGCAGCTCGGGCGTTAGCGAGGCTGTACCCGGCCCAACTTTGACATGCACACCAAAAGTGCCTTTCTTGCGCTGCTCATTCTGAAACCATTCCTCCAGCTCACAGTTCAGGCCCAGTGCGGCTACTGATTGCTCCACTGCATGCACAGTCCCTTTATGTGCGTGCGTATCCCAGCTGGCTGCGATTACGCGCCGCTGCGTCTTTACATCCCAGTCTTCATTCCAGTGATCCACAGACATAGACCAGGCGAGGTACGGCAAAAACGGCTCAGGACAGGCCCACGGGTTCCACATATCGCGGATAGGCACGCTGATATCACTCAGCCGGGCTATTACAGCCGCTCTATCGCGTGACTCTTTCGGTGCATTGGGCGGCATCAAATCAGACATTAATTAGCCCTCCGTGTTATCTGCAGTTTGGTCAGCATTGGTGCCTGATTCGCAGCCAGCTCTATATCTGCAGCAGGCTCAGCCAGATGAATACGACCCACGCCTGGTTGCTTCAGCGCTGCATAGAGCGACGGCAGATCAGCGATCAGGCCCATTGGCTGTTCGGGTTCGATCAGCTCACGTACGGCAGCGGCTGCAGCAGCGAGGATCACAGAGGCGGACGGGCCATTGCCTATCTCTAATTCTGCGATCACCTCAACAGGCACAACGTCGGCACTCTGCACTCGCACCAGGTCGCCCACGGGCCGTACCTTCTTCGGGCTGACTGCTGCATTAACAGTGCTGATCAGCTCAGTATCAGCAACGCCTGTATCACTGTGCGCAAGCACATAGATGTCGATCTCGCAGGGTTCAGGCGATACCACATACACATCACGTACAGCACCGGCGGCGCTCAATGCGTGGTACTCGTATGATTCGATAGAGCCCGCAGTGGTGATTGATTCCCAACGTAATTGGGCACGACGGCGCAACGCATCGTTGCTCTCATAAACGGGGGATACAGGAGGCACAGCGCCAGGGTCGCCGGGATCGATCACCTGCCGTTGTACATTTACATTTGCCACCAAATTATCGAGATCGGCACCGGTGGAGTGCGACAGCATCACGGCTTTTACGCCCTGATTAACCCGATTACGGGTGCCCAGTTCTCTGTACGCGCCTACGTCCATTTCCTGATATGCAGGGTCTGACTCCACAGCAGCAGTAAACGCCGGGTTGCGGCCTGCCAGATCAGCGCGCCATTCACCGGCCAGCCGTTCAAAATCCAGCGCTTCAACCGCATCGGGAGCAGGCAGTTTTGACAGGTCTAGTTCTTTCATAGCTCCACCGCTTCTAAGGTAATTTCCAGCCCGTCCGGCTTGTAGATGCCTTGCAGGTCCAACAGTACTTTGCCGGTTTCTGTTGCTCTGAATGCCTGCACGCGGGTCAGTTTGAACCGGGGTTCCCACTTGCGCAGGGCCTGTGCGGTGGCGGCGTAAACTTCAATCAGCGTGGGCTGGTTCAGGGGCTGGTCGATCAGGTCAAACAGCTTGCTGCCGTAGTCGCGGCGCATTACACGGCTGCCGATCGGGGTGGTCAGGATGTTCTGAATTGACTGGCGCAGGTGGCGCAGGCCGCTCAGCTGTTTTCCGGTGATTGCATCCATGCCGTTCATAGCTCAGTCCGCCACTGTAAAGTTGTTAACGCCTTCGGCGACGCTGGAACCGCAGCTCACCGGGTCGCCAATCCGTCCCACTTGCTTGCCGCCCACCGTGAAACGGCTGGCACCACTGGCCAGCTGGCCGCCGTGCGGTGGACAATCTGCACAACCATGGGCGGCCCAGCCATGCCCCTGCAGGTGTACCGGGGTGCCGCCGACAGTAAAGCGTGGTTCACCTTGGTTACTGGGACGTGGCGGAAAACAGCCATGGCCGGTGCATACATGGCCAAGCAGGGTAACGGGCTGGCCACTCATACTTTGCCACCCTCGAAAACGTGCAGGTTCTGGCCATCAATCCAGACATCCTTATCCGCCCGCAGGTACAGGTGCCCCGCGCTATGCAGCGAAATGTCCCCGGCGCTGTATACCTTCATCTGCTTGTTGCCGATGTGATATTCCACCTTGCTGCCGTCGTCGAACTCGACCAGATCCAGCTCTGGATCATCCGACGGTGCGGGCGCTGCGTTGCTGTACAACATGCCGATAATCTGTGCCTGTGCCGGGTCGCCTGATGGACAGGCAATCAGCACCTGACTGTTGAGGCGCAGCGGACGCCAGCGGCGATAGTTGCGGCCTGTTTCTGTTGGCCAGTCGAGCCAGCCGGTTAACAGTTCGCCGGTCTGTACTTTGATCAGCCGCTTGCTGTGGTCCACCTTGGCGACGGTGCCCAGCCGTAGCAGGTTGTGCAGCTGGCGTTCCAGTTCACTGTGCTCAAACATGGCTGGCCGCCTGTTCCGGGTTCGCTGACTGATAGTGCTGCTCATTGCCCAGCCCCACCTCTGGCGTGTGGCTGAACACAATCTCCACCGGTATGGCTTCACCTGGCTGCCAGAGTGATTCACCCGTGATAATGCGCTGGCTCCAGCTGATCGCCCACAGCGCCAGCCCTGACTTATCAAGATCAGCATTAACGCCGTTTTCCGCTTTATCGAACTCAGCGATCTGTGCACCAGTGACGCCCAGGGTTTTGCCGTCGATGGCATCAGTCAGCGCCAGCGACAGCGCGACTATATCGGTGCGGCTCAGCTTGCCGGGCTTCTGGGCCACGGCGAAGGCGGCAAAGCGCACGGTGTAGGCGGTGCGGCCATCGCCGGGCTGGTGTTCTTGCTTGGCTTTCATCCAGCCAAGGCAGGCAACAAACACCGCCGGGGCGTTAAAACTGATCTTGCTTACACCTGCGGCATCAAACTCACCGGCATAGCGCTGGCAGGTGCGCAGGCCAGCAACTTCAGCTTTGAGGTGGCTGGCAATCTGGTCTTCCCAGCTTTTGTTTGCTGCTGTCATTGGATAATGCTCTGCAGGTAGTCCAGCCCGATCTGGCTGATCTCGGTTTCATTCTGTGCCGTTACACCCAGTGCGGTACGGGCACTGATTGTCACGCTGCGGCCCCGGCCAGCCTTGCCACCGGCATGGTGGATGGCGGCATAAATCATATTGCTGCCCAGCTCCACCGCATTGCCAGACACCTGATAGGTGTAGCTGTCACGCAGGTGGCCTTTGTGCTGCAGGGTTTTACCGCCGCTGTCTGCAGCCCGCTGGCTCTGTTGCCAGGCGACACCCTCCGGGGTGCGCTCTGCATCGAAGTTTTGCAGCGTTTCTGATAACTGGTATTCGCCTATCGCGGCCAGCAGCCCGGCCCGGTCGGCACCCTGCAGTCGGTGTAACGTCTGCTGCAGCGTGCTGTTGTTCAGGTCGATTTCAAGACGAATACCGCTCATCAGTAACGATCCCAGTTAATGGCAGAGCTGGGTTGTGCTGTATGGCAACGCTGGTTCTGGCCGCTACCGGCAGAGGTAGCGGTAATGCCCGGCAGCAGGGTTTTGCCTTCGGCAACCTGTTTCAGCCAGCCGTCCCAGTATTTACGTTCGGCAATCATCCGGTCTGTGCTGTTTGTGGCATCGTCGGCCAGCGCCATACGGGCCAAGGCATTGCAGCAGCTGCGCAGCTGGGTGGCGCTGGCCAGTTCGTCTTCTGTCAGTGGCAGGCGGTAACGGCGGGCCAGATAGCCATCCATCAGGTCGCTCTGTTCGGTGATCGCGGTTTCAACCCGGCTCAGCGCGGCGGCAACAGCGTCACGTTCCGCATCACTGTAGACATCCAGCGCGCTGCTATCGCCAATCACGGCGTCAGTCAGCAGTTCAACGCTGATTAGCTGTTCCTCATCGGCCAACAGCTGGGCCAGTTCAAACCGGCCCATGGCCTGCATCAGTTGTTCTATCGTGGTGTACATAGCTGTTCGTTTACCTTGTCGTGGATTAGAGCCCCCATACGCCGTCCCAGTCGGCGCGGTAGGCAGTGGCGCGTGATCAGTGCCGGGTTACAGGGCCAGCGTGGTGGCCCTGTGCCCGCTGGCCACTGCTGTGTGGGGCTAAAGCACAGCAGGGCCAGTATCAGCCAGAGCAACATCATCACTGCTGTGCCTGGTAAAGCGTCCATGCTTCATCGCGCTGCCCGGCGGTGATTTCGGCCCCTAATGCTTTTTCCAGGGCTTTCACTTCCGGTGTGCCTGCCTGGGTAAAGTCATCTGGGCTCAGCTCACCAATAACAGCGGCGATCTCGTCCATGGTTGGGCCATCCGTGGCCCCGGCATCCGTGCCGTTTTCTTCCTGCACTGCTTCCTTGTTGTCCATTTCAGGGTCAAGTTCGGCCACCACATCCAGCGCCAGTAGCGTGACAAACTCAGCGGGCGGTAACTCAATGGTCCGCTTGCCGTCTGGCTTGAAAGTTTCGCCGTTACGGCGCACCGGTTGCAGTACCAGCCCGGTAATCCGTTGTTCGGTTTGCTTGGTCATGGGTCACCCAGTCAGCTGGCGTTCTGGATCAGGAAACCCGCACTCATACCGGTCAGGTAGGGGCGGCGCTCATACTCAACCGGGTAGATCCAGCTTTTATTACCCTTGTCGTAGTAGGCTTCTTCCACCATCGGGTGGTCATCCAGCACATAGGTGTAACCGTAAGACGGCACCGCCATCTGGCGTTCACCTTCCGGCGCAACATAGGCCAGCACCGAGTGCTGCCAGCAGTCCCGTAGCGACTCGTTTTCTTCCGGCGTCCAGATCGCTTTGCCCACCTCCACCGTGGCTACTTCAAAGAAGTTGGCCAGCATCGCTTCGGTAATGGACTCGGCGCTGGTGTATTTGAAGCGCTCTTTGACTTCCGGGTGATCTTTACAGGCTTCAAAGTCGCCCGGCGTCAGTACCAGGGTGTTCGGATCAACCCCCACTTCAGCGCGGATCGCCTCGCGGTACTCCCGCACCTGCTTGCTCAGCTTTGAACTAGGGTCTGTCCATTTCTCTGCGCCGGTCAGCGCCAGTTTGTGGTTGCTGTCGTAGCTATCCGGGTTACAGGCCAGTTGGGCTATCTCGATTTCAAGCCCCAGCAGCACACTGGCCATCACGTTATTAATCGCCTGGCTGCCGTGTTTCACGTTCGGGATATCCTGCGCATCCCGCAGCCATTCCCGTGGCACGACGCCTTCCAGCGAGTCCTGCACCAGCGCTACCGCATCAGAGGCGTAGCCATACTGCACACGGGCCACGTTGGCACCGGGGGCGCGGCGCATGGCGTACTTAACAAAGGCTTCCTTACCAAATTTGATCAGCCGTACACCGGATTTCGGGCAACTGATCACTGGCATCAGGTGGGTGCCGATAAAGCGGGCGTTCTTGTAGCCCAACGCCACTTTGGACAGAACCGGGTCTACCACCCGCGCTTGTGAACGATTCATTCGCACTCTTCCTTAATTCGTTTCGGTACAGCTGATCAGTTAGGGATCAGCTGGCAGAGGATGAACTGGCCCGCGTTGCTGGCACCGTCCAGCGCACGGGCTACACCTGCGCCAGCGGCTTTATCAATAGCGCAGCCATCGCCATCGGATTGCACCAGCGCGCCTTCGGTTACCGGGCCACCGGTTTCAACGGGCACCGCGCCCAGGGTGTAAACGGCGGTGTCTTCATCCAGCCCATAGTGGGAGGCCACACCGATGGTATTTGCGCCATCGCCCGCCAATGCGTTATCGGTTCCCACAAAGCGGAACGCGGGCACTTCGCCAACCAGCGTGCGGGTCAGGGTCTGGGCTGGGTATGCCTGCTTAGCCATGGGCTGCCTCCACCTGCGTTACCGCTGTGAGGTAGTCGCAGTTATTGGCCGCTGCGTACTCGCTGGCCTTGCGGTCCAGCTCGGCGCGGCTCTGATCTACGGTGTAGCCCGCCGGGGCGTTGAAGTTCTGCGCGTTCGGCGTGTTATCCGGCTCGGCCCGATCATCCGCGCCCAGCTGGATCTGCTTGCCCAGTGAGCTGAGCAGGTCAGTCATAAACTGATGCGGGGTTTTCTTGGCGGTGGTTTTAGTGGTGGCTTCGCCGCTGCTGAACTCGAACGCGGTTTCTGTTTCATTCGGCAGGCTGGCGACAAATTCAGCAATGCCAGGGGTATGGGCGGGCAGCAGCTTGCCTTCGCTTACCAGCTGGCCGACCAGGGTGCTGGCATCGCTCAGCCGCTGCTGTTGCTGGAACTGGGCCAGCTGCGTTTCGGCAACGGTTGCACGGCTGTTGGCCGCTGTCAGATCCGTCTGCAGTTGTTGAGGGTCCATATCATCGTCCTGTTGATTGGTGGTGCTGAAGGCTGAACGCTCTGGCTCATCCTTCAGCTGGTTTTGAATATCCGTTTCGGCCCGCTGCACCGAGTCCACCTGATAGCCAGGCAGCACCTCGTCAGCAGTATCAATGCCGTCTTTAGCGATAATCCATTCACGTAAGCCCCGTAACGCACGGGCGATAGAGCCCATACCCCAGGCGGTTTCCCGCAGGGCGTCCGGCATGGCGAACTCATATACAGTGCTGGCTTCATCGCCATTAAAGGTAATATCTTTCAGGCCCGAGATGGCCGGGGCGACCGCGCCCAAAAAACCGATATGGCGCAGCTGGTAGCCGCCGTTGCCATCGCCGACCAGTGAGACGCTGCGCTTCGGGTAGTGGCGGGCTTCAACCGCTGCGGCGAACTCATCGGCAACACCGGTGGCTTTCGCCAGCAGCAGATCACCTTCGCGCTTCAGGGCATCAGTCCAGCCATAGGCCGGGTCATTGGTTTTGGGATGGCCGACAACCAGCGGTGCAGCGGCTTCGCTGCTGTGGTTGGCAACGATGCTGTCAAGATCGGCTTCGGTCCAGCTGCGGCTATTGCCTTCGGAGTCGGTTTGCGTGCCAGTGCGGAACACCTCGAACCAGTCGCCAAATCCGGCAAACTGATGTGCAGGGTTGTTCGCTGAGGCAGTGCCTGCGGCGGTGGAGTTGAGGTGTGCTGTCTGTGTTTTCATGGGGCCAGTATCGCGAACACGATGCTGGCAAATTACGCCGAATTCCTTCGGTGGGAGTGTGTTGCAGAGGGGATAGGCAGTATATCACGCCCGTTTGTGCTGTCATCCTGATGGCCTCGCAGTCCGTTTGCGTTTGGTCGCCCGCTTCCTGGCGGGCTGTGCCACACTAAACCGCAAGATCACCCATAGCCAAGCAAGGGTACTTTCACGTCCCCCTTATGGCCTGATAAGGGGGACGAACGTGTACCCTTCATTGTAATAAAGATGTAGATATCGCATTAAGTAGCCATGCAAACAACACCGGGGCAGCGTCTAAGGAGGGGCCGCGAACGCCAGCGCAAAACTCAGGAACAGATTGCACAGCAGATCCATAAATCAGCCAGCACCTACAAAAAGTGGGAACAGGACCGGGCGTGCCCGAAAAGCTACGCCGACATCATTACCGTGTGTGCTGCCTGTGGCATCAGCGTGCAGGAATTTATAACCGGTGAACGTCACATACAGGGGCTGGCCGATCAGCAGCTGCGACTGCTCAGGGTGCTGGATCAATTCAGCGATCAGGGGCAGGAGGTTGTTCTGGCGATGCTGGAACAGATGCTACAGGAACGCAGATAAGCAGGTATTTGGGGTCAACCCCTCAAACGCTCTGTAAGCACGTCTGAGGGGGCGTAATACTGACAGCACCATTGACCCGGAAACGATCAGAAAAACGCTTTGCAATGGGTTTGCAATGCATACCCGGACAGCCTCAATCGAATGCGGCGCACTCTTATGGATTCTTTTTTTCCAGCAGCGAGGGTGTGTCGTCTAATGGTTGCCCCATGAAGCCATACACCCCTCTCAGAAATATTTCGATATCGTTTTCCGAAGCCTGAGCTGTGTACGCATATCCAATAGTATTTTTCAGCTGATCGGCAGTGAAAGAAAGATTTAGCTTTTCCTGTACGTTGATAACTGCAATAAGCGCTTGTTCTGCGCTTTTGTATACTAGTTCTCTTTGCAAGTTACCGTTGCTATCTAATCTTCTTCCTGTAATTAAGTAATGAGTATCCACCCCATAGCCCTGTAATTGAGATAGATATTCTGCATCAGGGGCTCTAATTCCCCTCTCATAATTGCTCTGGGCATTTTTCTTTACACCCCCGATCACGGCCATCTCTTCCTGAGACAGATTCAATCGAGTCCTTTCTTCCTTCAATCTAACCCCAAACAAGTTATTCATACCCTCTAAATCATCCTTTCGCATATTGATTATCCGTTTGAGTTACTCTATATTCACTCAAAAGGGTGAAGTTTAAACCATTATAGCCCGCTTTTGAGTGGGTAGGTATTCAAGGGGTGAGAATGCACTGGGCAGATATCTTCGCTGCGATCCGCAAGTCAGGCATGACATTAAGCGGTATTGCTAAAGAAGAGGCGGTTAGCGTCACCACCGTCTCAAGTGTTGTAAAGGGTGAGAAAACATCTCACCGAATTGCTTACGCCATAGCAGCAAAAACAGGTATCCCAACTGAAAAGTTATGGCCGGGTAAATACCTGACACAAGGTAACTATCAGCAAGCACGGCGCGGTCATAGCACCGGGCGGCTGCCGGAACAGAAGGGGCTGGCGAATGGATAACCGTAATCAAACATTGGCAATCGCCACAAGCTGGCGTCAGCAGTTTTCTGGCGGCCAGTACGCCGGTGGCGTTGTTGTTATTTACCAGGGTGAGGTTCAGGGCTGGCTGAATGAACTGCGAACCCCACAAAGCTGGGCACCGGGCTGTATCGCCGTTGATGCACAGTGCAACCAGTGGCAGGCCGTTGGTGGTAACGCTTATGACGGCGCGGCGGGCTGGGAGGCAGTGCAGGAGGAAGGCACAGAGGTGTCCGAGACTCGGACACCTGCAGACAGCCGAAGAAGCGATCAAATGTCCGCCGGGCGGGCATTTGATGGGGCGCAGAATGCAGGCCTGCATTCTGAAGATGAGCGCCGGGAAATCCAGCGGAAGATAAAACTGAGCGACCAGAAAATAAGGCTGGGCAATCAGAAACTAAGACTGGGCAATCAGAAACTGGTTCGGCTGTATTTGGAAATGTCTGAACGCTATCTGGATGCTCACCACCCACAGCACCAGGAAACAGTTCAGGAGTGGAATGTAAGCGAAGTGCTGATAGCGGCAATGAAACGCTATGTAGCGAAAGCCAACACGCTGAAAAGCAGTACATCAGCTGATTGGCTGGCCCACCTGGCTGAATCAGATGAACTTGCTCACCTGAAACAACTGGATGGCACTCAGGAAAAGCGCATTTCAATGAAATCGGATATGGATGCAGGTAACAGCCAATGAGTGATAGCGCAATTATCGAAGCTGCGGACGTATTCGCGCCGACTGCGGATTCCGCAGTCGACAAAAAACGACTGACTCCGGAATCCGGAGTCGAACAAGACCTGATCGAAAGAATTGTCAGCGAAGGCCAGATGCTGGAAATCAACCTGCCTGAGTCCACAGAAGATCTGAAAACATGGCTGATTGAACGAGAGAATCAGGTCGCCCGCGAGTCCGCCAGAATGGGCTTTGGCTATCTGGCGCTGAAAAGCCAGATTCCACACGGCGAATTCAAAGCCTGGCTGGACAACAACAATCTGGCCGAGAGGCGTGTGTACGAACTGATCAATGTCGCAAAAATGCTCCTGAACCTGCCGGAAAGGGATAAGCGAAAGCTGCTGAATGCGAAGAAAAGCCAGCTGATTGAACTGGCCAGAATGCCAGCAGAAAGTATCGAAGAGATTTCTGAGGCTGGCCAGCTTGATGATTTGCTCTGCTTGCCAGTGAAAGAACTGGCTAAAAAGCTGCGCAATACAGAAACCGAGCTGGACACCCAGCGCACAGAGAACAAGGAGCTAAAAGCCCGCCTGAAGAAAGAACGCGCAACCAGCCCGCTGCCTGATTTTGTGGTGGTTACCCGCCATGAATCTAACGCGATGTCGGAACAGGCACTGCTGAATATCGACGGCCTGTCTCAGCTGGCGGGTGATCTTGTTGGGCTGCACCAGGGTGCCGGTGATAAATCGGACGAGTACGAACGTTACCTGCAGATGAGTGCAACCACGCTTTCCACGCATCTGGCGGCAGTGATCGCAAAAGCCAACTCAACCCTGAATCTGCTGCGCCACAACTTGCCGCCCGAGCTGATCACCCCGATCAGCGGCGATCTGCTCTACAGCGACAGCGAATTAGAAGACGCCATCATTGACCGCGCCGACCTGGTGCGTGAGCACGAACAGCAAAGCCAGATCCGCGCCAACGAACGGGAGATGAATAAACCCCGTGGCCGTGGCCGCCCCGCAAAACCCAAACAGTAACCGCAATTATCTGACCACTAACCGAGACAGAGGGATTTACTCATGGCCAATAACGTTGCAATTTTTCCGACCCGTAGCGACACCGGTATAGCGGTTGCAACCGACAGCATCACCCTGAATCCATGGCGTGAAGCCACGGATAAACAGCGCGAAGTAGCCCTGCTACGTGAAGCATTCCTGCGCCCCATTCTGGATATGCTGGCCCGTAACGTGTCGGCCCGTGCGGCGATCAGTAATGTGATTGCCCATATCACTGCTCAGGACTACCCGGCGCGTTATATCGAAACCGCCAGCAAGCTGGGAAAGAAGAACAGCCACCCCAGCCGCTCCACTATTAATGCCTGGCTGAGTGCCTACCAGAAGGAAGGCCGCGCCGGGCTGCTGGACCAGCACACAGGCCGTCGCCGTGTTGATCAGGGCTGGGAGGCAGCCGCCTATAAACTGTACAACCTGCCCACTAAACCCAGCTGTGCAGCGGTTGCCCGCAAGCTGCGAGAAGAACACGGCTTTGATAATGCCACCGATGCCGCCGTTACCCGCTACCTGCGCAGCCTGCCTGCAGAGATGGGCGAACACAGCCCGGCCCGTGTTGGCCGCAAGCTGTACAACAACAGCGAGCGCCACTTTAAAGCCCGTACAACCGAGAATCTTAAACCCGGTGATCTGTACCAGGGCGATGGCCATACGCTGGATGTGTATCTGGCGCACCCGGTAACCGGCGATATCTGGCGCGCTGAACTCACCGTGTGGATGGATGTGAAAAGCCGCTACATCGTGGGCTGGACCATCAGCAATGCGGAATCCTCAATCGGCACCATTCGCTGCCTGGCGGCTACGTTGTCATTCCATGATCACGTACCGCCCATGCTGTATGTGGACAACGGCTGTGGCTACAAAAGCCGCATGATGGACGATGACGCCGTGGGCTTTTACACCCGTCTGGGTATGGATGCCATCTTTGCACTGCCGGGTAACGCCAAGGCCAAGGGCAACGTTGAACGCTTTTTCCGCACCATGGAACGAGATTGCAACATCTGGTTTGGCCCGGCCTTTTGTGGAGAGGGCATGGCCAGTGATATCAGCACCAAATTCGTCAACGACTGCAAGCGTGGCCTGAAGCAGCCCCCAACGCTGGAGCAGTGGTGCGAGCACTTCACCCAGTGGCTGGAGCGTTACCACAACCGCCCACACCCAGAATTCAAAGACACCACGCCCGCCGCGATCTGGGCACAGCTGGAGCGCAACCCGGTACACGTGGAGCTGGCCGAGCTGATGCGCCCCCGTGAGCTGCGCAAGGTACAGCGCGGTGCCGTTCAGCTGCATAACCGCCACTACAAACATGCTGATCTGACCCAGTGGAACCGCCAGACCGTTGCCGTTGAATACGATCTGCAGAACGACGAACTGGTGACCATCCGCACCGAAGATGGCCGCTTCCTTTGTGATGCCGAGCTGGTGAAAAAAGCCAATTACCTGCCAACCAGCCGGGTAGAAGAAGCCCGCATTAAAGCCAGTGCCGATGCCGTGAAACGGCTGGAGAAGAAAGCCGATGAGAAACGCGCCCGCGCCGGGCTGACGCTGGACCACAGCGACACCCTCGACGCACTGGAAGCGATCGGTGAACCGGTGCTGGGCACTCACTCAGACAGCGCGCTTGAACACCAGCCAGACGGCGTTGATCTGGATATCACCACCCCTGTACTGAAACCCGCCGCACCTGAACAGGATGTCGCAATTAATCTGGATCTGGAGTCATTCTGATGGGACACGCAAAAGCACCGTTCAAACCTGTTGAAGCCCCTGCCGAGTGGCCTGCCCATTACAGCGAAGAAGCACAGCAGCTGTGCTGTGATCTGATCAGCTGGATGAACACCAACCAGCAGCGCATGAGCTGGCTGGCAAAGCTGTGCCGCGTTAATAACGGCACCCTGTATAACGCCATCAAGGGCCGTTACAACACCGACCCGATGCCACACCTGAAAAAGGCACTGGATGCCACACGGGTGCAAGACCAGCGGACCAGCATCCGGGATATTCCGTTTGTAGAAACCACGGTATCTAAAATCGCTTTCGCCTGCTGCGAACGTGCCCGCCGTTACCGCACCTTTGCGGTGCTGTCTGGCTTTGTTGGCACCGGTAAAACGCGCAGCCTGAAAGAGTACCAGGCCCGCAACGCAAACACCCTGATGATCGAAGCCAACCCCGGCATGAGCGTGACCGCGCTGCTGTTGAACCTGGTAAAAATACTGGGCTGCAGCGTGAAGGCCAGCGCCAATCAGGATGCCAAATTCGAAGCCATTCTGGACGAGCTGCAGGGCACCGGCTCCCTGTTGATTATCGACGAAGCCGAAACCCTCACCCCCAAAGCGCTGCACTACCTGCGCCGCATCCGCGATAAAGCGGGTGTCGGCATTGTGCTGGCAGGCACTGAGGGGCTGAACGCACTGATCAAACCCGAACATGGCGAGTTCGACCAGATCCGCAGCCGTGTGAACTTCTGGCCTAAATGCGCCCAGGGCATCAAGCGTGAAGACGCCGACGCCATTATCAGCACCGCCTTTGCCGACCTTGGCGAACTGGACGACAGCATTGCTGATCGCTTGTGGCAGTACTGCGGTGGCTCTATGCGCCTGCTGGTTGAAGATCTGATTCCCGCTATCCGTGATTACGGACTGGCCCAGCACGACACCCTGACAGTGCAGCTGATCGACGCTGTAGCAACGCAGGCACTGTCGCTGGCAAAGCCTGACTGACCCAACCCTGACCACCCCAAACCCTGATCAAAGGACTGAACCATGAATGCTAAAACACAACCGTTTAACACCGCTGCATTACCCCTGGCTGGCCCCGGCCTGATGACACCCCGCAGTGGCCGGGTGCTTGATCTGGCTGCGCCCGATGCAGGCCAGATCGACATTGGCGACATCGCCCATGGCCTGAGCCGACAGGATCATTATCAGGGCCATAGCAGTGGCGATGAGATCTACAGCGTTGCCCAGCACAGCCTCTGGCTGGCCAGTTACCTCTGCCGTGCCACGGGAGACGCCAACACTGCACTGCATGGCCTGATGTGCCACGCCAGTAAAGCCTATATCGGCACGGTTTCACCGGTGGTGGAAACCCTGCTGAGCAGCCGTAAACGTAGCGTTGACGATCTGCAGGCGACGGTACAGCGGGCGATTTACGACGCGCTGGAGATGCCCGCGTTAACGGTGCAGCAAGCCCACTGGGTATTGATCGCCAAACAGCAGGCCCAGCTGATTGAGTCACTGCAGCGGGCACCGGTCAGCATTCCTGACTGCAGTGATCTGATCGACAGCATTGCATGGGATCTGAGCCGTTGCCCGCTGATGGCCAGCCGCACTATGGATGAGCAGGCAAGCCAGTGGCAGGCGGCTCTGCTGTTACTGCGCAACGGGGAGATGTTGCATGGCTAAGCCCGGCACCCGTCAGGCCCGTTACGCCACCCTGCGGGTGGCCCATAAATGGGCACAGGATACCCAGCCCGGCTGGGATGAGGATTGTTACCGTGACCTGCTGGGCCGCCATGGTGCATTGATGAAGGGGGGGCAGTTCAGCGCCACCACCATGACTCTGCAGCAAATGGGCAGTGCCATCAAAGAGCTGAGCGAGATGGGCTTTAAGCACCACCGCCCAACCGACTGGCGCACCCCACGCATCCGCAAGATGAGCGCCATCTGGCACAAGCTGGCTGATGCTGGAGTGATAGAAAACCGCAGCACTCAGGCACTGGAAGCCTGGAGCCGCAACCAGGTGGGCAAGCTGAGCTCACTGAACAAGGCCAGCGGCCCGCAGTTAAACACCCTGGTGGAAAGCCTCAAGCAGTGGGCCACAAGCAAAGGACTGGAGGTGTATTGATGATGAGCGCGGCAGAACTGCAGGCACAGGCACTGGATGCACAGCTGATTGATGTGGATTTACTGCCTGCGGCACTGCAAGAGCTGTGCAGTGTGATCGGGCTGGATGCCACCCTGGCACTGGCAGGCCACTGGCCAGGGGTGCCGCTGTATATCCCGGCCACGGCCAGTGCTGAACACGCCATTGCTGAGGTGATCGGGCTGGAGCCGTTCCGCCAGCTGGTAAAGGTTTACCGCACCGATACCCTGCACCTGCCCAAAATCGATGCCGCTGTGCGTCAGGTAAAACACCGCGTTGTGCGCCAGCTGCGCAACGCGGGCCGTTCTAACAGAGAGGTTGCGCTGATGTGTGGTTACACCCAGCGCTATATCGAGATGCTAAACCGGCAAGACAGGGATGATGCCCAGCCGGATCTGTTCGAGGATTGAGCCATGCCGATACTGAATTACGACAGTCGCTTTGCCGGTGCCGTACGCACCGGCCATAAGCGCCAGACCATTCGCCCACGCCGTACCCCGCCCATCAAGCCGGGCGATACGTTGTACCACTTCGCCAATATGGGCAGCCGCAACCGCCAGAGCTTGCTGGCAACAGCTTGTACCCAGGTGTGGCCGCTGACTCTGAGCGGCCAGGGGTTGCGGATCAACGGGGTTTGCCTGGACCCCTGCGATGCCGAAACCGTCGCCCGTGACGATGGCTTTAATAACTTCGCCCAACTGGAGCAGTACATCAGCGATACCTACGGCCTGCCGTTTGAGGGGGATCTGATCAAGTGGAGCTATCAGCCAGCCACTCAGGAGGCACGCCCATGCAACAGCATGATCTGAACGAGCACCGACCCGCAGACTGGCCACCGGTTGCCCAGCGCTGCACCAACACAGCGGATATGTTCAGTGCCACGCCAGCGGCAGCCCAGCCGCTGCCAGCGTGCCCCAATGGCCATGGCCCGCTGGACTTTGTGGCCGATGGTTACGACACACAAGGCCATTGTGTGTATGCCGGTTGCCATCAGTGCCAGGCGCTGTACCAGACACGTAACGGAACCATAGAGAGGCAGATTAATGGATAAGCGCGTACTCGATAAAATCAGAAAGTGTCTGGCCCTGAGCAAGTCAGATAACGCCAATGAAGCCGCCACCGCACTGCGTCAGGCTGAGGCGTTAATGAAGGCCCACGGCATCACCGATGCCGATCTGGAACTGAGCACCATCAGCCAGCATTCAGCGACCTGCAGTACAGCGGCAAAGCCTGCCCAGTATCTGGTTTCACTGGCAGCGGTGATCGGTGAGGCATTTGGCGTTACCCCGGTGCTGACATCCACTTTCACCGGGAGCCGGGTTGAGTTCATCGGCCCAACACCACAGCCCGAGATCGCCAGCTATGCCTATGAGGTGCTTCGCAAACAGGTGGTTGACGCCCGCACTGATCATATTAAAAGCCAGAATAAGCGACTGAAACGCAGCACCAAAACCCGCCGGGGTGACTTATTCGCAATGGCCTGGGTAAGTGCGGTTGACGATATGGTTAGTCAGTTTGCCCAGCCGCAGAGTGAAAAGGTGCAGGCGCTGGTGCAGCAGTACAAGGCTAAAACCTACGGCAAGCTGAGTGAAACCCAAGGTCGCGCAGCCAGATCCCAGCGCAGGGACCAGAGTTCAGCGCTGGCGGGGCTGATCGCCGGACGCAACGCCCAGCTGCACCAGGGCATGAACGCCACCCAACGTGCGCAATTGGAGAAAAGATAATGAACCGTGAAACCATCGCCGCCAACCTGCGAGAACGTGCCGATAAGCTGGCTCAGATACTGGAAAGCGGCAAGCCTGTTGAAGCCCTGGACATCGAGCTGCACAGCGCAATCGGCCATCTGGGTATCACTCTGGAAACCGCTAAAGCTGAAATCCAGACTCACTACTGCTTTGAACATATCTCTGATCTATTGCGCCTGCACCCGCATCACATTGATCAGTTCTGTGAAGAGCTGCCCGAGCTGATTCGTAATGCCAGCGAGATGATCAACGCGCTGGCCTGTGCTTCCGAGCTGCTAACGGGTGATCGGCCTGATGATATCGACTACACAGCCGTGATCCCCCGTGTGAACTGGTACGCCGATGGCGTGGATGAAGTCAACGCAGAGCTAAAAGCCGGTGGCGAACATCTGGGCAGCATTGCGCTTAACCGATAAACTCTGTGTGATTATTGACCAGGGAGAGGGTTAGATGACAACACTAACGGAAACCACAAGTACCACCAGTAAAAGTGGTCGTAAGTATGGACTGATTGCGCTGGGCACTCTAATTGCGCTGGCTGCATTGGGCAAGCTGGTTGCACCACCTGAGCCAGTTGAGAAAGCTATAGGTGACCTGGTAATAAACTATAAGCAGCAGAGCATCTATAACCCGGTAGCCTGTGACGCGAAAGAGATCGGCCCGGACTGGTTTGTACTTTGCCGCCAGAATACCGCAGCTACCATCGGCGGCTTGTACCATATAGCCCTGAGCGGCGAACAATACTATATCACCCCCATAAATGGTAAGGCGCGACAGCATACCGAACGTGGTGGCCTGACTGTTTACGAGAAGCAGAAACGGTTTGATGTACCGGTGATATTGGCAGAGTATTGAACCTAAGCAGAGCAATTACCACGATGGTTTATTTCGTGCTGGCCTAGTAAAAGCCTTGAATACCTTGAGTGCTACCCTCATATCAATGCAGCGCTCGGTTAGCAGTATCAGCGAGCTTTTCTCAATTGGTTCAACTTGATAAGGCATTAAAAATGACTAACGCACAAACAGTTATTCAGACCGCAGTAGACACCGCATCAGATCTGCTCGATAAGGCATCTACTACAACAACTCGTTCAGGCCTCGTAGCTAACAGAGTGGCAAGTATGTTACATGCTGGAGTTGCTCCAGCTGTAGTTGCAGCGCAGCTATCTGCAGGCAGTGCCAATGGGCAGACTTATACTCCTGAACATGTACAGGGTATTGCTATGGTTCATCAGGATGCTAAAACAAAGGTGCCTGTCACCGCGAAACAGGCCAGAGCTCTAACTGCAGATCAGCAACAACATGGTTCAACACCTAATGCGGCATCTCAGGCAACATAATGAGTCGTATCTAATCAAGAAGACAAGCCCACCACTGTGAGCTTGTCTTTACTCCGCTAAGGCTGCAACAGTTGAATGCCATGGCTCTCCGTTACTACCCGTGGTTGTTTCCGTTCCTACGTGTAGTAACGTATAACCATGCTCACTCAGGTAGTGGTTTATTCCTTCTTCAAAGTTACTTGAATCTATCCAGTAATCACAATCTCGACAGTTTTCGCCGCTGTTCGAGTACAGAAAAACAACGTTTTCGGTTTGTTCTATATCCATTAACCTAATCCTTTAGTGCGTATTTAATAATAGAGTTGGAACATACTACGCAATGGATAAAGCTTTCAACTCCCCCTGAATCCCTTCGGTGTCAACCAGCACCCCCGCCACCAGTAATCTGGTGGTATGACAAAAATCCAGCTTTCTAAAAACTTCTATCTCCACGAGTTCACCCGCTCCAGCATTGCTGCTAAGTACGGCATACCGGTGGTGGTTAAGCCCGACTCAGAGATATTCCATAACCTGCAGCGGCTTTGCCGTGAAGTACTGCAGCCCATCCGTGATGCACTGGGGCCGATTGATATCAGTTCTGGCTATCGCCCCCCGGCACTGAACAACCACCCCAGATTGCGCGGTAGCCGCACCTCTGCCCACCTGTACGGGCTGGCGGCTGATTTTACTGTGCGTGGTATGACTCCGCTTGAAGTCTGCCAGTGGCTGGAACAATCCGGCCTGAAGTTTGACCAGTGCATCCATGAACATGGCCGCTGGGTGCATATCGGCTTGAAAGCCGACCCCGCCGAACAGCGCCAGCAGCTGTTAACCGCCTGGAAACCAGAGAAGACCGCACAAACCCCACGCCCGAAAACCATCTATACACCGGGCCTTCACCGTATCGCCGATCTATTAAAGGACTGACTGACCATGCCTGCTATTAACACCGACAAACCGCATATCGTTATCGATGACAAACCCACCGCCAGCCTGAGCACCAAGCACTTGGCCATGGTGCGGCGGGGCAACGAAATTACCCGGCAGATGAAAGACCTTAAAGCCGAGCTGGATGGCATCAATACCACGCTGAAAAAGGACATCGGCCCCGGCCATACCCTGGTGCTGCCGACAGAATGCCGCACCCCCATTGCTGAATCGGTCAGCCAATCTATTAAAGATTCAGCCGCGCTGAAAGCCCATCTGGGCACCCGCAAGTTTAACCGGCTGGTAGCGTGTACCGAGTCGTTTAAACCCACCGCTGAGCTATTGACGCTGGCACAGTCGGACGCTGCCGTTAATGCCTGTCTGGGGCAGCGCGTCAGCGTTGCGGTGAAGTACCTGGCCATTAACGCCAAGAAGTAAGGAGTACACAGGATGAGTGGCCAGAATCAGGGAATGGATTCCTCACTGCTGGTAATGCTGGGCGAGATCAGGGGCGAATTATCGGGTATTCGTAGCCAGATCGCTGAATCTAACGTTGCAACCAATCGCCGTATTGATGATCTGAGTGAAACCGTGCGCGGGCAAACGGACTCACTAAACCAGCGGTTGGATGATCACCAGCAGATTACCGATGGACGCCTGGGTGGGCTGGAAAGCCGGGTGCAGGGGTTAGAAGCGACAATGAAGGGGCTAAAAGATAATTCTCATACCCATACTGTAGAAAGCGGCGGCCTGATTAACGGCGATCGCAAAGCCGCTGCTGTAGCCGGTGGTGGTGTATCGGCACTGGTGGCCAGCGCTGTAGAGATCATTCGTCAGGTGTCTGGCTGATGGCCTATAGCCCCGAAGTACGGCAGGCGGTGCGGACAACCTATTTAAAAGGGTTGCCCCTGAAAGCTGCAGCCGAAGCCAATAGCGTGCCTTACGAAACCGCCCGCAGCTGGAAGCGCAAAGCTGAACTGGCCGGTGATAACTGGGATAACGCCCGTGCCGCGACCCGGTTATCACAAGGCAGCGTGCAGGAACTGACAGCCTCGATCATTGAAGACTTTGTGCATCTGTTCCAGAGCACGATGGATGAGGTGAAGCACGCTGAAGGCTTAAAGCCACTGCAGAAAGCGGAGGTGATCAGCAGGCTGTCTGATGCGTACACCAAAACAGTGAAAGCGGCGGGCGATAGCAGCCCGGAACTGTCCCGCCTGTCGGTTGCAATGGATGTACTGAAGCTGCAGGCCGACTTTATCCGCACCAACTACCCGCAACATCTGGATGCCTTTATGGAGCTGCTGGGGCCGTTTGGTGAGGTGGTATCACGGGAGTATAAAACGTGAGTGTTGGCAAGCTCAGCCGCAAAGACTTCCTCAAGGAACTGGCCGAGTTTGAAGACGCGATGCGCCTGCAGATTGAGGCAGAGTGTGAAGACTTCAGCACTGATCCTGATGAAGCGAAAAAACGCCGGGCACGCGCCCCGGCTGATTTTCGTTACTTCGCCCAGACGTACTTTCCCCACTATGTGAAAGGCGATAGTTCAGCCTTTCACGACTACGCCTTTGAGCGTTTCCCCACCTGCATTGATGATCACAGCAAGGGCTACAAAGAAGGGCTGGCCGCACCCCGTGGTGAGGCCAAATCCACCATCGTGACACAGCTGCTGTCGCTCTGGTGTGTGCTAACTGAACGTAAGTGGTTCATCGGCATCATCATGGACAGCATGGACCAGGCGGAACAGATGCTGGCCGCCATCAAAGTGGAGCTGGAAAGCAATCCACGGCTGGCCACAGACTTTCCTGATGCCGTCGGTGCCGGGCGGATCTGGCAGGTGGGCGAGCTGGTGACGGCTAATAACCGCAAGATCAAAGCCGCAGGTGCCGGTAAAAAACTGCGTGGCTGGCGCTTCGGCCCCCATCGTCCCGATCTGATTCTGCTGGATGATATCGAGAACGACGAGAACGTCCGCAAGAAGGAACAGCGGGATAAGCTGCAGGCCTGGTTACAGAAAGCGGTACTCAAACTGGGGCCACCCGATGGCACCATGGATGTGTTCTTTATCGGCACCATTCTGCACTACGACTCAGTACTGAACCGTATTCTGAAGTCGCCCACCTGGCATTGCCGCACCTATCAGGCCATTTTGCACTGGCCGGATCGAATGGATCTCTGGCAGAAGTGGGAAGAGATCCTGTTCAATCAGGGCGAAGACGCCGCAGACCGATATTATTACCGCCAGCGTAAAAGTATGGATGCCGGGTCTGTCGTCAGCTGGCCCACCGTGCGCCCGTTGCTGATGCTGATGAAGGTGCGGGCGGAAGATCACCACGCCTTTAACTGCGAGATGCAGAACGACCCCAGTAACAACGAACATGCACCGTTTAAAGATATGGTGTTCTGGGTGCAGCCATCCCGTGATTGGGTGTTCTATGGCGCGGTTGATCCCTCGCTGGGCAAGAACAACAAAAGCCGCGACCCATCCGCCATTCTGGTGGGCGGGCTTGATCGTAATAGTGGCGTGTTGGATGTGGTAGAGGCGGATATCTGCCGCCGCCTGCCCGATAAAATTATCAGCGATACCATCCGCTACCAGCGTGAATACCACTGTCAGGTATGGGCCTTTGAAACCGTACAGTTTCAGGAGTTTTTACGCACAGAACTGGTCAAGCGCAGCGCCATTGAAGGCTGCCCGGTGCCTGCCCGCGCTGTTACTCCCTCCACTGATAAAAATCTGCGCATCGAATCCCTGCAGCCCCATGTCGTTAATGGCCTGATTCGACTGCATCACAACCATTCTGTGTTACGTGAACAGCTGGGGTTCTGGCCCGAAGCGGACCACGACGATGGCCCCGACGCATTGCATATGCTCTGGATGGTGGCCATTAGTGGCGCTGCCGGTGTGCCTGTTGTACGCGCTGCCCGTAATCGTTTCCGCCAGTCATTCCGAGGTTACTGATATGAACTCAAAAGATATTCAACGGCTGGCGCGCAAAGTCTCCACCGGCGCGATCGCCAGCCGCCACAACGACCCGGCGTTTTATTCCGGTCTGTCGGTGTTACCTAATCCAGACCCGATTCTGCGGGCGATGGGCAAGGCTGATGAAACCTACGCCGCAATCATGGCCGACCCCCACGTTATCGGTGAGTTGCGTTCGTTGCGTTCAGGTTTACTGGCGTATCAGTTGCGGGCCGTTGCCAACACCGATGCACCGGATACGCCGGTGCAACAGCAGGCACTGGAGCTGTGCCAGTCCATCCTGAAACGCCGTCCCGCCCCAGGTGTTACCTGGAAGGACCGTACATGGACGATGGCCGAAGCTATCTTGCGCGGTATCCGGGTGCATGAAGTGATCTGGCAGCTGGACGGCGGGCAACTGTTGCCGGTTCAGCTGCTGGATCGGCCCAATCGGCGTTTTCGCTTTGACCACGAAAACCAGCTGCGCCTGCTGACCAAAGCACAACCGATCGAAGGCGAGGAAACCGAGGATTACAAGTTTCTGGTGTCCCGTCACATGGCCAGCACAGATAACCCCTATGGTCAGGCGCTGCTGTCATCCTGTTTCTGGCCGTACACTTTCAAGCATGGCGGCTTCAAACTGTTCTATCAGTTCTGCGAACGCTACGGCCTGCCATGGCCGGTGGGTAAGTACCCTGCGGGCACGCCGGTTAATGAGCAGAACGAGCTGCTGGACGCGCTGCTGAATATGCTGGAGGCCGGTGCCGCCGCAATCCCCGAAGGTAACCAGATTGATCTGATGACGGTAAACCACTCTGGCGAGCTGGTGCAGGAATCTCTGATACACCTGTGCAACCGTGAAATGTCCAAGGCGCTGACCAGCCAGACACTATCAACTGAGATGCGTCAGGTGGGCTCTAATGCTGCCAGTAAAACCCACCGCGAACGGGAGCAAGGCGTACAGGAAGCCGACCGGGCCATTATCGAAAGTACCCTGAATGAACTGTTCGCCGATGCGGTGCAGTTCAACTTCGGCGACGATGTAATCCCGCCGTTGTGCCAGCTGTTTAAAGAAGAAAAGAAGGCCACCAAAGAGCGGGCCGAGATCTGGAAAACAGCCGCCGAAATTGGCAACCCATCGCGTGAGGCTTTCCACAATGAAATGGGAATTCCGCAAGCAAAAGATGACAACGACCGCCTGCAGCTTCAGCCGCAACAGCCAGCCAGTTTTAGCACCGCTCAGCCGTCGCTGACTTTCGCCAGCAGCGACCCAACCCTGACCGATCAGGCAGCCCAGCAAGCCGATACAGCCATTGAAGCAGACCTGCTGCAGCCGGTGTTGGCCCATCTCACTGAATACGAGCGTCAGGGCAAAAGCCTGCAGCAGTTTCTGGATGATCTGCCACAGCTGTTTAACGCACTGGACAGCACCGAGCTGATCGAACTGAACCAGCTGGCAATCCGCACAGCACTGGCCGAGGGTATCGCCAGTGCCTGATCTGCAGTTCAAAGGGCTACCCGCAGCAGAAGCGATCGCCAATCTGCAGCAGAAAACCGATATCACCACAGAGCGCTGGGATCAGATGCTGGGGCCTGCCCATGCCAAGGCATTTACCGTGGCTGGCGCGACTAAAACGGATCTACTGGCCGACCTGCACACGGCTGTCAGTAAGGCACTGGAGAATGGCGAATCTATCAGCCAGTTTCGCGCCCGCTTCGATGAAGCCGTGCAGCAGCATGGCTGGAGCTACAACGGCAAACGCGGCTGGCGCACCCGTGTTATCTACGATACCAACCTGCGTAGCGCCCACATGGCTGGCCGCTGGCAGCAGATAGAACACACCCGAAAAGCACGGCCATATCTGGTGTACATGACCGTGGGTGATTCCAACGTGCGGCCAAAGCACAGCAAATGGCGTCGTATCGCGCTGCCGATTGATGACCCGTTCTGGAACTCACACTACCCGCCGAATGGCTGGGGCTGTCGTTGCTACATCATCACCGCTACAACAGCACAGCTGCAGCGGATGGGTATCGACGTTGCGGAAAGCCCAAAGATAGAACGAACCGAACGGGTGAACGCAGATACGGGCGAGATATACGGCAAGGTGCCAGAGGGCATTGATACCGGCTGGGACTACAACGTCGGTAAAGCATGGATCGGCCCGGAACAGGCACTGGGCCAGAAATACGCTCAGCTGGCCAACCGCCTGCCAGAAATGCCCGACCCGGCGGACACGCCACCCGCAGCAACCCAACTCAGCTGGCAATCATGGCTACAGCAACTGGACGCAGCGCCCACAAAACTAGGCTATGCCCACGCGCTTGGCCAGATCCCGTTAAGCAGTGCCCGAACCTTGCAGCTGCAAAATACCGCCATTCTCACCAGTGGAAAAACCGCCAGCACCATACCCGCCAAACTACGCCCGGAACTGACCGACCTGATCCGCCAGGCCAAAGCCATCCTCAAACGCGATAACGGCCAGCTTGTATACGTACTCGGCAAAGCAGGCCCAGCCAGCCGCAACGTCGCCATCCTCAACCCCGGCCCAGACGGCAACCACCTGCAGGAGATAAAGAAAGTCAGCACAGCATCATTGAAAAAAGGCCACACACTCATCACCGGCAAGCTCTAAGAGGTAGGTATGGAGATCAGAATCTGCAAGGATTGCGGAGCCGAGCTAACAGCAGAAGAGCTGCGAGATATTCAAAACAGATGCACCGCCTGCGACCGCTTCCAGTTCGCCTGGACCAAAGCCCACGCAAGCGGCGCACCTGATAAAACGCTGGCAGAACTGTTGCAACCCCTTTGCAACGAAGATGAAACCACGTTGCACTGGTAGTTCTGCACCAAATAACCTATATTTTTAGCGGTAATTTCTAACGCTTTTTCACTAGAAATTACCGCAAAACGTCCAGAAGTAAGTGTTTTACTGTTCCCACCGGGTTATCCCCAGAACCCACAAGCCACGCGGCCTTCAGAGCCCCTCATACTTATCCACAGTGTCCAGTAATTAACATCCCCCTACACCGCTGAATTGCGGGCACAAAAAAGGCCGCGTTATGCGGCCTGCGAGGGGTTCAGACTGTTCAGCCGCCGGGCAGCTGCAGGCTAATGGGCGTGCCGACAAAGGCCGCCGCTTTCTGTGCATCGGTTGCCCCTGCAGGCCAGTTCACCAATTCCGGGTTAAAGGTGCCGGACTTGATCAACGGTGCTGGTTTATCACCGCCGCTGGCATCCACGGCCATTACCGTCATCCGTACCGCGACTTCTGCGCCGTTGCTGGCGGTTGGGTCCCACGCCACAAACTTGCCATCCACCATGCCCAGCGGTGTACGGGCCGCCAGGTTCTGGCCCGCCGCGACGGTGCCAGTGGTGGTTTGGGCACCGTCTGCGCCGGTTCCCCATGTTTCGTAGTCGTACTCTGCAATCACTGTCATTAGGTTGCTCCTGTAGCGGCTTTCCAGGCACCCATCACCTGGCCAACCATATCGGTTTCAGCATCGGCACCTTCGCCAGCGGTATCAGCGCCAACCTCCAGATCCTGCCCGGCCATCATGGAGTCCAGCGCGGTTTCCATATTTGCACTGTCCCGCTGCTGTTCGGCCTCTGCCAGCACAGCGGCGGCGGCTTCAACAGAGAGATCAGTATTCAGTGCCAGGTGGTTAGCCAGCTTGCCCCGGCCTTCGGCACTGGGGTGGCTGAGGATGCCAGCGATGCGGGTGCGTTCTGCCTGCTTATCCGCTGCGGCATCCGGCACAGCAGCCGCAGGTGCTGACGCGGGTTCAGTTGCCTGGGGTGCAGGCAGGGTTTCTTCAGCCATGGTGGCTCCTATAGTGATTGTTCTGCCCTGTGTGGACAGGTGTTCAACAAAGTGGGCAACGATCTCATGCCCGTTTATAACGTCATCCGCCAGGCCAGCATCTACTGCTTCCTGGCCGCGATAGGTGGCGGCTTCCATTTCCAGAATCGCACCAACACTAATGCCCGTGTGAGCGGAAACCAGCTCTGCAAACTCCAGCCGTAACTGATCGCTGGACTGCTGGAACTGCGCCAGCACGTCCGCTGATAAATCCTGATAAGGGTTGCCGTTGGCCTTTTGCGCGCCGGAGTGGATCAGCGTGACTTTGATGCCTGCCGCTTCCAGCTGTTTTTCATAACTGGCGTGGGCCATCACCACACCGATAGACCCGGCGATACCGGTTTGTGTAATCAACCGCCGATTGGCCGCACTGGCCAGTGCCATACCGGCGGAACAGTTCATATCCCAGCAGGCCGCCCACAGTGGTTTACCGGATTCATCCGCCATCTTGCGCAGGCTGCGAGCCGTATCGAAGCAGCCCGCGACCTCACCGCCGGGGGTGTCGTTATCCAGCAGCACACCTTTTACATCCGGGTCGGCAAAGGCATCCGCTGCCCTGCCGATAATGCCGTCGTAACCGGTGGTGCCACTGAAGGGCCGCAGGTTGCCAGACTTATGCACCAGGCTACCCGACACCGGCAGAATGGCCGCGCCTTCAACCACCTGATAGGGCCGATCCCGATCACGCCCGGCCTGATAACCGGCTGCCCGCGTTTCCATTTGTTGAGCATTCAGCAACTGATCGCCATCCTGCAGGGCGACCACACCCAGCCGGTTAGCGATACCACTGATGGCCGTGCAGGCGTAACCCGGCTCCAGCAGCAACGCTGTATTAAGGATGCGGGCTGATAGATGAATCAGTTCACTCATAAGGGAATCCTGAAATTTGGGCATAAAAAAACCCGCTGGGGCGGGTTTCATAAAAAACAACAAGCAACACTTGAAAACAAAGCACAACACCCACATTAATATTTGGGTCTTTTTTCATACCAACCACATCGGGAGGAATGCACTATGGCTAAGACAAAAGACGGCAAGAAAAAGGTGTATGTTCCGGGGCACACAAAGACCACGCCAGATGGCAAAAAGGTCAAGGTGAAACCTCATTACCGCTCTACACCAAATTAAGCCGTAAACCTCGCGGGATTGTGTAGTACCCGCAACCACTCTCCGAGGACTACTTTAAAATGAGTTACAGCAATGAAAACCCCGCAGCACGGCTTCTGAATATTTTCCAACGCGTAGATAGCGGCACCCCACGCAATGCTACAACAAGGAGCGTTTTAGCATTCGTGCTAAATACTGATGTTAAAGACACTGCTGAATTTCATAGAAAGCTCGCTTTTCTCCTTCAGCAAGCATCCGAAATCAACGAATCAGTTGGCCAAAGCAAGAAACGTCATGTCACAAAAGCTACTGACCAAATCTCTGCAGCTATGGAAAGAATACTACATAACGCTATAACTAACGAAAACTGGTCACGAACATCAGATATCATTGACAGTCACTTTATTACCTATCTAGAGTTACTCGCGGATCATATCGAGTACGTCAGTCAAAATAACCTATCGCCAGAAAATTTAGAGTCTGTTAGATCAAGCATTGATAACGCACTCAAATCCCTCATTGAAGCTGAAGATATCCCTGCAGAAATGCGGCAGTACCTTTCATCTCAGCTCCATAAAATAAAACGACATATAGACGATTACTTCATTACTGGTATAAAGCCCGCAATCGAAGCATTAGAGGCGACGTTTGGCCACACATTGCTCAACGAGAAATATAGAACCGCCCTGAAAGAAGGTGATAGCACGATAAATCAAGTACTGAAGCACCTTGCCGAAGTAGCCGCAATCGTTTCAGCAGCTACTGGCATTGTGGCGATCTCATCAAGCCCAGTTGCTCAAGCCCTTATAGAAGGCTCCCCAAAATAAGCTGCAGGGCCAGCTCCAAGCTGGCCCTAACCCTTTATCTTTTTACCATTTCCCCAAACGCCCGCATATCCTTTTCCCAGCACTGGCGGTGGGTGTACTGCACATGCTCTGGCAGGTTCTGGTTGTAGCCGTTGAAGTAGTTGATGCACAGCTCGTAGGCGCGCTTCAGGGTGGTGACGGGGATGCCGTCTATTTCTTCACGGGTGCGTTCGTTGAACCAGACAGTCTCAGCCAGAAGCTCTATTTCTGCTGCTGTTTGTGGGAAGTCTTTCAGGGCTTCTTCCAGCAAGCGGTTTTTGTAGTGGCTGTAGGTGCGGTTCTGTAGCACTTTGGCCCAGCGGTTTATCTCTTTCTGTACAACATCGTTCAGCAGTGGCGCGCCGATCATTCGGGGATCGGGCTGGGCTGGCTGTTGCTGGGTCAGTTTGTCAGCCATCAGGTTGAAGGCTTCGATGTAGGCTTCTTTGATCCCGGCAGCTCTTTTGCCAGTGAAACCCATGACCAGGAATATAAAACCATCTTTGGTCATTTCGTACGCAGTGCTCTTTCGAACACGACCATGCTTCAAGTCCACGTCTACCGGTATCTCCGCAAAATTGCGGGCAATGAATTTGGGGGAACAATCCAGCGTTCTGATCTTCTTCAGAAGATCGTCATGACGCTTGCCGAATATTTTACTGACAGTGATGGAATGAGTGCGTAGATCAGAATTGGAAACGGTGATGATCTCATCAACGTTGATACCTGCTACCTGCAACTGAGTGTTAGCCATACCTGGCCTCCTTTGGCTTTGTGTAAGCCAACCTCCGAGGCGAGATTCTCTGAGGGTGGCGGATTAAGCAGGGATCTCACTACCGGGCCAAAGGTTCCGGCCAGACCGAAGTCTGCCCCACTCAACCCGCCATAACACAGGCGTAACTGAGCCTTGCCCAATAAAAAAGACGCAATGCAAAAGCAGGCGTCTTCTCTTTAAGGCACCTTTGACTAAAACGGGGTGAGATTCCCGGCGCTGGATTTTGCCAGCGCAGATAGAGGATAGAACGGATCGCCGCTAACGGTCAACAAGCAAGGCTTTAAAAGTCCGGGTAACGGATTTTTAAAGTATCTTCATGTCCAGCACTCTTCGACGCTCTTCGAGCACTTTAGGTAAAAAGTACACAGCTAGCGAAGTACTACCTAACCGAACTTCCAGGAAATCCTGAAGGCCTTCTTCCTCTATCGATAGCGAGGCCATTGCAAGCTTCGGTATATCAAGCCGTTGATTGATCAAGACATCCATCTGGTCGGTCATTGATAGTTTCTTAGTCTCTTTTGTCATTGGTACGAACTGATCCACACGTCGAGAGAGCTTATGAAGCTCCTGAAGAATCAGCTTCGAGTCATCCGACACTTGAGCACTCTGCGGAATGGTCGCTGCATCAATATCAACCAGCGACATCAAACTGGTCATCCCTGAATCTGCCTCGCCGGTCTCTTTGATCATGGTCGCCAGCTGCGTGGCATTGGCCTTCACCAGATCGGCCCGAAGCGATGAGTCATAACCGGTGTAACGCAGCCCGCTGATATCGAATACGCTGGTTGTGCGCTCATCTTTCACCAGCGCCACCGGCTTACCAAACGCCTGGCGTATCCCCAGCTCAAACATCACATTGGCATTCAGGCTACTCACATCACAGATGGCCATCGGCGCTTCTACAATCCGCTTCAGAATATCCGCCACTATCAGGTGGGAAGAAGACACATCATCCCCCCGCACCGGCTTATACCCCGCCGCCTCACACGCAGGCTTGATGATCCAGTCATACACCCGCTTAAAATGCCCCTTCTCGTAACCCTCCCGATCTGAGATCGGCATGATCACAAAGCACTCTGGCTTCTGCTGCGGCGTGCCTGGCTCTGCGGGCTGTTCCTTCGGTTCCGTTACCTTGGCCGTCATTCCTTCATCCTTATGGCTGGTTGGTGTTGGGATGGTGCCATGGTTGGGGATGACGAGCAAAAATTCCCTGCCCGATCGTGGCTAGCTGTATCAAAGGAAGTATCTGATCAACCGTACCAAACAAGACAGATAAACCAGCCCACTTACATATCAGTCATCCACTACTGTTTTAACAGCGCTAATAGTTTGCCATAAAAAATTAAGAAACCATCCAAATGTTCCAAAGGCTAATATAGGACCTATCGAGTAGCCTTTTATCTCAAAATCACCATACGAGTCGGTAAGAAAAATAAATACTGACACCAAAACCAATCCAACCAGCATTTTAATAACTCGAGATAATAACTCCTCAAATGAAAACTCAGAAAGCATGAAAATTGATTTCATTGCATCATATGTAAAACCACCAGCTAAAATAACAGCAGAAAAAATCAAAGCCTTGTATAACTCATCATACATACCTTCGTAAGCTGACTGCAGAACATAGACAACTAACGAAAACAGAAGCCCGACTAAAATAGCAAGCACAGGCTTAACTATCTTGTGTAATAAGAAATCTTTCATAATCCATCCATAGCTATCATAAACAGCATCCAGCGCCCTTTCTCGTATGAATGGATTTCATCATGTTCGTACCAGGCAAGTAAAGTCCCGCAAACCTACAACGTCCAACCCTTAGGATGAATATCCAGCTCCTGCCTACGCTGTATCACTTGCCAACGCTCCATCTCGAAGATGTCCGTTGCATCGTTCAACTCAACACGGCCCTGCCGAACCAGCTCACATAGCCCAAACCGGTAGGCTGCCAACTTAATCACTGCAGGATCGTTCGGCTTGCTGTCCAGTATCGCTGTCCATTCCTTCGCTGCAGCAGTCTCGTTGCAGTAGTTAACTTCAGCCGCTGCATCAGCAATTGAGAAAGCGAACACCATAGCCACCATCAAAGCTCGGATCATATTCACACCTCCCTGTTTAGAAGACCGAGACAACCACGATAGCAGACCAGCACCAACACCTCACTTAGCCTATGGAAGCCCACAGGAAAAAAGAAACCCGCACAAAGCGGGCTTACGTCTACTTGAATAGAAATTCACAGCAAATGCTGCAACGACACTTCCACAGGATAAGAGAGACCAGGATGCGTCATGCAAGCTGCACCCTGCGTTACAGGCCCAGAAATTGCGTACTGCGCAACATAATAGAGGTTACCAACTGACTGTAACCATCCCCCCATCGCACCAGACATATCCGCCCGATTAGTCCAGTAAAACTCAGCGTACTGAAGCGTAACGCCCAAAGCTTCTCTCGCTTCCACCGATAGATAAGCCAACCCCACAGCACCCACATACATAAGTTCGCGTATAACGAGCAAATTCCCAACTCTGGAAAGCGACTTTGAATCCAACAGACTAAAAAGCATATTCACCCTTCCCTGATTTAGTGCATCAGCCTTACTAAATCAGGGACAACAGGAAGAGTAAACCCAGAGGGCTTACCCCTGCACATTTTGCTCTTCGACACCCAACGCCTGCAGCTGCATCCAACTCGGCGGCGGTAACCCTGCTGCTTTACGTTCCTGCGTTTCGCGCACTTGCTGGCCGAAGGTTTCCTGGTAGTCTTCGCCCATGAGGGCCATTTCTTTTTCGTAGGTGCTGAGGCCACTTTCAATGCGCAGTACGGCTTCTTTTACTTCTTTGAGGCCGTCGATTGCCAGGCGGCCTGCGCCGATGAAGTCGCAGTTGCACCAGGCTGATTTGCCTTCATAGAAGTTGCGGCTGGCACCACGGGGTAACGTCAGTTCTTTACGGTGCAGGGCTTCTTCGAAGGCCAGCGCGAATACCTGGGAACCGAAGCTGGAGGCTATTACTTTGCGCCGCCCCATGTAGTGCCGCCAGCCTTCCAGCATGGAGGCCCGCGCGCCGCTGTAGCTGGTTTGGCGGTAGTCTTTGGCGAACGGTTCAAAGGGTACGTTCAGGCCCGCCGCCATCCAGCGTAGTACGGAGCTTTCAAGATCAACGAAGCCGTTGTCTACGTTGCCGCTGGTCTGCATGTTCAGTCGTTCGCTAGGCAGCAGGTGCGGTACTTTAACGCCGTTCATTTTGATGCTGTTCGTGCTGTGGTATGCGTTCACGTTCACCATGTGTTTAGCCAGTAGTTCGCCGCCGTCATTCGCGCCGATGATCTGGCTGGCCGCTTCCGGGCCGAGGTCGCTTTCCAGGGTGGCGGCGTACATGGCGTTGACGATGGCGTTTTGCAGTTTGGTGTGCTGCAGCTTTGGCAGCATCTGCATCTGTTCAAGCACGGTTAGAAACTGGTTACCACCACGGGTCTGGCCGTCTTCTGTTGGCTCGAAAATATGCAGGAAGTTAAGCCGGCCATTCTGCGCCCGCTTGATTATCCGCTTCCAGCTGTGGGCCATGCCGTCGCCCATAAGGCCAACGGCACTGGTGTTGCGCACATGGTAGGCCAGCGCGCCACTGTCGGTGTTCATTTCAACGCCTGCCCGCAGCAGGTCGGTATCGCTAGTGCCACCCGGATTGCACACCCGCTTCGGGGAGATCATTTTGATGCAGGTGCGCATGTTGGTGCCCTGCCGTTCTTTCCAGCGGGCCGCAGCCATGACTTCACCCGAGCGGGTGTGTACGCCCACGGCCTGGCGCACCAGCATGGTGAAGGTGCTTTTCTCTTCGGCATCCAGCCAGCAGCCGTCTGGGTCTTCGGCGTATTCCAGCCACCAGGCTTCTACGTCTCGGGCGAAGGCGCGGGCGTCTTCTTCGGTGATGCCTAGCCGCTGCCAGCGTGGTTTGTGGCTGAGCCGGAACATGTGGCCGACGATGTTATCGATGTGCAGCTGGACGCCGTTGGCGGCGAAGGCGTTGTTGCGTACTACGTCGTCAGCCCGGGCGTTGCCGAGATCGAGCTGGGGCAGTAACGCGGCGTCAGCAGTTTTGATACCGGGGTTCCAGTCTTGCAGCTGGCCACCGAACCCGGCACCGGCACCCTGATAGCCATGGGCAGACGCCCGCAGCGGCTGGCCGTTTGGTCCCAGTATTGCGATGGCCGGTGTTGTCATGCTCGCACTCCAAAGGGGCGGCGTACTGCGCCGATCCCCAGTTCCCGTTCCAGCTGTTTAACGTATTGGTCCAGCGCGCCCGCGTTAGCCGGTGAGTACTCCACCATCTTGCCGTCCCGCTGTACTTTTACCGCCTGCTTGCCGATCCGCAGCTGGTGCAGCGCGGCCCGGGCTTCTTCGAGTTGCGTGATCGTTGCCATGTGCTTATCCATTCATCATGCGGCCAAGGTTGGCCAGTGAGCTGCCCGCCTGAGGTGGCTTGGCAGAGGGCTTTTTAACTGTGATGGTTTTTGTGGGTGTTGCTGGCTCAACAACTGGCGCAGCTTCAATCAATGCCAGCGCACTTTCATCAGGCCGGTGATCGATGTTGATCACCAGATCGTCTGGCTCATCATTTGCGAACAGATCAACGCTCAGCAGCTGCTGGCGTTTATCCTCCCACCAACTGGACTTTTTGATGTGCAGCTTCTCAACCAGTGCCGCGTGGTAGCTGTATACCTCACAGTCCAGCGCTTCAACCGGCTGGCCTGATCTAGGCTGCCAAGTCATCTTCCCGCGCTGGTTTTTATCCGGGGCTTTAACTTCACCCGTCACCTGCTCGAAGTAGTCCTGCCGCACCGTTTCATAAACATGCATTCGGCCCGGCCCAGTGCCCGGCAATTTAAAACTACCGGCCAGCTGATCCTTTATCAGCTGGGTGCCCACGTTCCAGAGCTTCAGGCCCCATTTATCCGCATTGGTTTTAGTCGCATTGAGGTCCATCTTTTTCGGCAGCGATACCATTGGGGCATCAGATTTATTCGCCCCTTTGATAGCCATCAGGTTAACGCCACGCCCTTGGCGAGTACGGACATAGTGGTAAGTACTGGCTTGAGTAATACCGTCACTGGTATCCAGGCTGGCCGCCGTGATGCGCAGATAACTACCATTAGCGTGCCGGTAACTACCGAATAGCAGCCGGTCTAACTCAACCCAAACGGGATCATTCTTATCGTTGATGTCCCGCCCGGCCCAGATCTCGCCCCAGTAAACCAGCCAGGACTCCATACCAGCACCGTAGGCCCTGATACCAATGGCAACCCGGTTACGCTGGATATCGATACCCGCCGTCAGCACAGCGGCGTGTTCAGGTACGATCAGTTCAGGGTAGTCGGCGGCTTTGGCCCGCAGCTCGTCAGCCGTCGCGTTGTCATCTTTATATTCATAGGCGAGGCCCAGCTTCTGGTTGACGAACTTAATCATCAGGCTGTTATTACCGCGTTCAGCCTCTGCTTTCGCAGCCAGGTAATCATCTACAACATCGCCCAGTGATGTGCCAGGTATGCAGACGTACAGTTCGTTCAGATCCATAAACCCGGCGCGGTTACCACGCTCAGCAGTAGCCACCCAGCCACAGCCGCTGTCTTCCGTCTCGCCGTTCGTATAGGCGTTATAGGCATCAAAGCAGGTTTTACGAATGTTCTCCTGCCGCTGGTGATCGTCCCACTCTATGGCACAGTGAGGACACACATAGATAGCGGTGTGAGGATCGGACCGACCATAGATCGGGTGTTCTTTCTCGCGGGCTTCCGTATCCCAGACAACGTTATCGAAGTTCAGCAGGTGCGAGTCACCACAGGCATGGCAGACAATCGGCAGCTGGCGCTGATCAGTACGTTTGAGGCGGTCTTCCGTTTTCGATAACCCTTTCGTGGCGGGCGTTCCACCGACGATCATCTTAGAACCGATGTAACGCTTCAGCCGCTCTTCAAGCAAGCCGATGGCGTCACCCTGCCCGGCCACGTTATCTGAGGTATCGTCCGGTTCTTCGACGACACCCACCCCCACCTTCGAGGTGGATTTAACGTTACCCGGCGAGTTAGAACCCACCAGTTTTAAAAAACCGCCAGGAAACGATTTGTTATCCCAGCGGTTGGATGATTTGCGGCTCATGGAAACATCCATGCGCTCTGCGACAACAATGGTCGCCAGCGCAGCCGCTACCAGCTTTTCATCGTGAAACTGCTTTGCTGCGGGCGAAGTCGCAAACAGCATCATGATCGGACAGGGCCGCCCTTCCGCCTCAACAATACGCTTGAAAACATAGCCCAACAGGAAGAAGGTCCAGCCGATCTGCGCGGCTTTCATCAGGACAATCTCGTCTATCTCTGGATCATCCAGTGCCAACGCAACACCCAGGAAGTAAGGCGTATTGTAAAAATCATATTCACCGAAGTCCGGCAGCTGGTATTCAGATTCCAGGAACTCCTTTGTCGGCTGTTCCTTCGGCGGCTGGAACATCGCTGCTATCGTCACCAGCACCAGGGCTAAGTTTGCTGACATAGCCTCTGATTCGTTCGGTTGCAGATCCAGCATATTTCTCTCTCAGCTCTGGCGATATCTCGATGTCGTACTGGCTTTCAATCGCCAACACCATGCGTTCAAACGCCTGCATAAACTGGCGGTTAGCAAAGGTTGCCCAACCACCTAAAAACTCTTTGGCTTCTTCGATATCAATCACCCGCCCCAGCTTCTCGTGGTATTCCAGTCGATTGAGCGCGGTTTTCACCTGCTTCTCTTCCACCGTGGCCTGAGCAACATTCGCCTGCTCATCGCCACCACGGCCAGCGGCTTGATCGGCCAAGTGATCGTAGTACTGGCGTAACCAGTCGCCGTAGGTACCACCTTTAGCAAGAGTGCCTTTTTTGCATTGCTTGCTGATCGCTTGCTGAGAAACGCCCAGAAGGTCGGCAAAGCCTGTTTGAGTTGCTACTTGTGACAAATCAATAACAGTCATAAATCATTTACCTATCAAACAGTTACCACCACAACCCCCTATAGGATTCCCCATCTGCGAGACTCCCGCGATGCTGTGACCCGTATAGAAGAAACTGGCCAGAAGTACCTTTTTTCTGGCCAGCAACAGGGCTACATCGGGTCAAGTGGCGGGCTTGCGCCCTTGGCTGTTACTGCTGCAGCCAGCGCCATTCCCTTAACCCGCATATTTCACCTCACTCAGCCGCTGCCAGAACTCGGCCATCGCCTCAGCACTGGACATCGGATAGATGTAACGCCCGTTGTAGCGCATCCAGATCACCCGACCCTGCCGCATATCAAGGTGCAGCATTGGCTCAGGTTTGCCCGATGGCCCGGTGGTATCGAGATACACCCCGATGCCGCCCCAACCCCAGCCCATCGCCACCATCAATGCCTTGCGGATATCACACTGGGGGAACACATCCCCCGCATCTGACAGCCGCCCCACCGCATAATGCCTACTGGTTTTACTGCCATCCGTGCGATACCAGCCATCGACAACAGGCGATGGCACAACACCATGGCCGAGCCGATCACGATACTCACTCAGCGCCAGCACCAGATCAGCATCGATGTGAGCCAGGCTATCACCCGGCCACTCATCAATGCTGAAGTAATTAACCTCACTGAAGTCCAGATCAGCCGCCGCTTCCTGAAGCAACCCCATAGTGTTTCCTCCACCAGATCACGGCCAGATCAACCAACCGCACATTGCCCACACCGCCTACCCCGGCAGCAGCACCGGCCAGCTCAGGCGGGTAACCCAGCCCAATCGCCGCCATCGCCACCAGGTAGCCGATAAACCCAGCGAACAGCAGGTGCATCGCAAACCCGACAACACTCCACTCCCGCCGCCCTATGTGCAGGGCATAGAGGTAATCCACCGCCCCGCCGATCAGCGCCAGTACACCTGTTGGCAGCAACGCCAACATACTCTGCAGCAGATCGCCGCCATCATCCCCAGTCATCCACTCCCCCAAATTTCAGGCATAAAAAAACCCGGACTGCAGGAGCAGGCCGGGTCAGAATTCACTTGTATGTTCAGATCGCCGAGAGCCAGAAACGAAAAACCCGAGCTGATTTGGCTCGGGTTCTGTCTGGTCGCACTGATACGACGATGGCACAAAACTACCGCCCATCCCTGGAGCTGTCTCTTATACACATCTCCGAGCCCACGAGACCGAGGCTGATCTCGTAT
>CAJXNY010000047.1 GCA_913057435.1 uncultured Oceanospirillaceae bacterium
GCTGGATCCTGCGAGGTGGCCTTATCACCATGTAGCAGCGCGCTCCGCGCGCGTCAGTACGCCCTGGTACTACACGGCTCTCTGACGCCCGTGGCATACGCGGCTACAGAGCTTCAGATCGGGGTAATCCGGTAACTGCAGCGCAGATCATCATTAAGCAAGTGCTGTTCCCGCTCTACCTGTGCCTGCTCGGCCAGCAGGGTCTGGAATATCTCCAGCTCGGAGCGACAGAAGCCCCGGCAGGCGGTGGCGGCGGCGCAGATAGGGCAGTGGTGTTCCAGTAGTACAAAGCTGCCATCGTCCAGTGCTTGCCAGTCCGCCATATACCCTTCAGTACGCCGCAAGGCGGCCAGTGTCGCGATTTTGTCGCTCAGTTCCTGTTGTGTCTCGAGTGCGTTCTGATAGGCAGCGAGCTGCTGCTGCTCCCGTTGATTGATTAACTTCTCCAGTCCTTGCTCGCCAAACAGTTCAGTCACGGACTCGATCAGCTGCAGGCTCAGTTCGGCGTGACGGTCGGGGAAGCGTTGCATCGCCCGTGCGGTAAGGTACCAGCTGCGCTTGGGCCGGCCTCGACCCGCAATATTCTCCTGCCAGTACACCAGCTCCTGATCGGCTAATGCCTGCAGGTGGCGGCGTGCGCCCATAGATGTGATACCCAGGCTGTCACCTAGCTCTGCAGCGGAGAGAGGGCCACGGGTTTTCAGGAGTTCGAGGATCTGATCTGCATTATTCATAGTCTGGGATTATCAGTGGATAGTTATATTTAATCAACAATAGTGTTTACTAAATGGAGATTCCGACATTAAATAAATATAAATGTTTACTTAATATCGAGGCCAGGAGGTTCGAATGCAGCGTACGGAGTGGGTTCTGTTTATGACGGTATTGCTGGCTGTGGCTGGGTTTGCTCTGCCGACGCCGGTCATTACACCGATGTTCATGAATCCGGATGGTGGGCTGCTGGCAGCGGATGTGGGTCAGACTGAGCGGATCTGGTGGCTGATGGGCTGTTTTGCGCTGTATCCGTTGGGACAGATGATGGGTGGCCTCTGGCTGGGACGGCTGTCGGATCAGTTTGGCCGTAAGCCAGTATTGAGTATTGCGCTAATCGGTGTGGTACTTGGCTATGTACTTATGGCCCTTGCGATCTGGTGGCAGTGGTTATGGCTGTTGCTGGCAGCACGGCTATTCAGTGGCCTGTGTAATGGCACTGTGGCGATTGCTCAGGCGCTGGCGGCAGATATCAGCGCCCCAGAACGCAAGCCTGTTCTGTTTTCACGGTTGAATATCGCACTCAATATGGGCTGGATTATCGGCCCGCTGTCTGGCGGGTTACTGGCAGAACAAAGCGGTGATTACGCAGTGCCGTTTTTGATCGCCGGTGCTGTGGCGTTTTTGAACCTGCTTAGTGTGCACTGGTACTTACCAGAGAGTCCGCTGGCTGCGCTCGCTGAGTCAGTTCCGACTAAAACCGATTCACTATGGCGGTTCACGCAATTGAAGCGCTATCTGGTACTGACGTTGCTTAGTTATGGCGCGATTATGCTCTACTTCAACTTTTTTAATGTCTGGCTGGTCGAGAGGTTTGGCCAGACACCCTTCGAGCTGGCCCTCGCGGCGGTGGTTGTGAGCGTGCCTATGAGTATTGGCAGCTGGCTGGCAGGACGCTTATCCGGACGGCTGGACCTGCTCTGGCTTGGGTTAGTCGGTCACCTGTTGATGGCGCTGGGCATGGGGCTGTTTATTGTACCGTCGTCGCTACTGGGGCTTTATCTGGTGATGACGGTCGCCGGGGTGGGTATTACCATCGGTGAGCAGGCCACAGCGCTGGGGGTGTCGAATAATGCGCCGGTACATCAGCAGGGTGAGGCGATGGGGCTGTATCGTGGGCTGGCGATGGGCAGTGAGCTGACGGCTGCGGGTGTGGGGGCTGTACTGATCCTGCCAGGGCTGGAATTTGCCTATATCGGTGCGGCGGTACTGGCACTGAGTTGCGGTGTTATTTTCCTGCAGCAGGCGGTGGTAAGACTGGGCTGGCGATTCATGCCTGAGTAAAGCTGTCCCGGTGAGCTGTCATCTCACCGGGACAGTCTGGAAGTTCACGCCATGGCCAGCACTTCGTTGACCAGCTGGTCGATGCCGCTGGCGGCCTCCATCATTGAGCCAGCCAGCATATAGGCCGGGGTGGTCACGACCTTTTTCTCAGTATCGATCACAATCTCGTTAACCGGACAGGTCTGGTGGTTAGCGCCCATCGCTTCAATGGTCGCGGCGATATCGGCATCGGTACCGATGGTGCAGGTCGTACCCGGGCCAAACAGCAGCGGTGTCATTGTTGGCGCAATGCAGATCAGCCCAACGGGCTTGCCTGCGGCATGGATGGCCTGAGTAAAGCGCAGTACATCCGGGTTAACGCTACAATTTCTGCCGTTAATGGCGAAGTCACACAGGTTTTTCGCTGCGCCAAAGCCACCCGGGATAATCAAAGCATCGTAGTCGTCGGCGCAGGCCTGGGCCAGATCGATAATCTCACCACGGGTGATACGCGCCGCCTCTACCAGCACGTTGCGTTGCTCGTCTTCGGTGACTTCGCCTGTCAGGTGGTTAACCACATGCAGCTGATCGATATTGGGGGCCATACACTGGTACTGGGCACCGTTGCGTTCCAGCTGCAATAGAGTGAGTACTGACTCGTATATTTCAGCACCATCGTATACGCCACAACCGGCCAGGATAACTGCTACTTTTTTCATCCGTCGTCTCCTCTCTCGTCCATAATTCTTGTTGATCAGGGCCTGTCCCCTGCTGGTGAGATTACGTTACCATCATCTATACCCAGAGGCAGTACAGACCGTCAGGTCGCCTGTCATCTAAATGTCATATATATCGAGTCCAATGCTCGCCAGAACAGAAGGAAGTTACCCGTGGCCTTTAACCATAGCCAACGCACCTTTCCCAACACCCGTCTGCGCCGGATGCGCGCGGATGATTTCAGCCGTCGGATGATGCGTGAAAATACCCTGACCCCGGATGATCTGATCTACCCGATGTTTGTTATCGAAGGTAAGGGTCAGACCGAACAGGTGGCCTCCATGCCAGGTGTGCAGCGCTTCAGTGTGGATCTGCTGGTGAATGAGGTGAAAGAACTCGCCTCGCTGGGTATTCCGGCGGTATGCCTGTTTCCGGTAACGCCCACCAGTGCCAAGTCGGAGCTGGCGGAAGAAGCCTTTAACCCCAATGGCCTGGCGCAGACCGCCATGCGGGCGATTAAAGATGCCTGTCCGGAAATGGGAATCATGACCGATGTGGCGCTGGACCCGTTCACGACCCATGGGCTGGACGGCATTATCGATAGCGAAGGTTATGTGCTGAATGACCGTACCATTGAAGTACTGGTTAAACAGGCACTGTCTCATGCCGAAGCGGGGGCCGGCATCATGGGGCCGAGTGACATGATGGATGGCCGCATTGGTGCAATTCGTGCTGCGCTAGAGTCTGATGGCCATGTAAATACCCGCATTATGTCCTATGCGGCCAAGTACGCCAGTGCTTACTACGGCCCGTTCCGTGATGCTGTGGGCTCTGCTGGTAACCTGGGTAAGAGCAACAAGTTCAGCTTCCAGATGGACCCGGCCAATAGTGATGAAGCGCTGCATGAAGTTGCTATGGATCTGGCCGAAGGGGCTGACATGGTGATGGTCAAGCCGGGTATGCCATACCTGGACGTGGTACGCCGGGTGAAAGACGAGTTCAAAGTGCCAACGTTTGCCTACCAGGTCAGCGGTGAATACGCCATGCATATGGCGGCGTTCCAGAACGGCTGGCTGGATGAAGAAACGGTGATGCTGGAGTCACTGATGGCCTTTAAACGGGCCGGTGCCGACGGTGTGTTGACCTATTTTGCCAAACGCACCGCGCAATTACTGAATAACTGATAGGTAGCCGATCCGCAGGTTGGCTCAGGGAGTGCGCAATGACCGTGGTTGAAACAGCTGTAAAAACAGAACTGGATGGAACGTTGGATATGCCAACCGCTGAAGCGACCGCCGCCCTGGTGGAAAGCCGCGAAAGTGTGCCGATTACCGAGCCGGTGGAGCAACCACCGCTGGATCTTAAGGCCCCTGAGCTTTACATCAACCGCGAACTGAGCCACTTGCAATTTAACCTGCGGGTACTGGAACAGGCGCTGGATGAAAATCACCCGTTGCTGGAACGACTGATGTTCCTGCTGATTTTTACCAGCAACCTGGATGAATTTTTCGAGATTCGGGTGGCTGAGCAGCTACGTCAGATCAAGTATGGTCGTGAAGTGGTAGGCCCGGATGCGATCCATCCACGAAAAGTGCTGAACCGGATTGGCGAGATCTGTGCGACCAATGTGGAACGTCAGTACAAAATCCTGAATGAAACGATTTTTCCGGCGCTGGAAAAAGAGAACATTCACTTTGTTCGCCGCCGTGACTGGACGTCTGCCCAGCGTGACTGGGTAAAAACCTACTTTGAGGAGCAGCTGTTTCCGGTCATCAGCCCGGTCGGGCTGGACCCGTCGCACCCGTTCCCACGGTTGGTGAATAAAAGCCTCAACTTTATCGTTGAACTCGATGGTAAAGATGCCTTTGGCCGGGAAACCGGGCTGGCGATTATTCCTGCACCACGTTCACTGCCCCGGCTGATTCGCCTGCCGGACGAGCTGTGTGATAGCGGTGACAACCTGATTTTTCTGTCGTCGATTATCCATGAGTTCGCTGACAGTCTGTTCCCTGGCATGACGGTAGAGGGCTGTTATCAGTTCCGCATCACCCGTAATGCCGACCTGACCTTTGATTTCGAAGAGATTGACGATCTGGCTCATACCCTGCGAGGGGAGCTGCATTCGCGTAAATACGGTGACGCCGTGCGGCTGGAAGTGGATAAGCGTACGCCTGAGGAACTGATCAACTTCCTGCAGACTGAATACAGCCTGGACGAAAGCCAGACCTACCGGGTGGATGGCCCGGTGAACCTGACCCGGCTGATGGCGGTGCGGGATCTGGTCGAGCGTAACGACCTGCGTTACCCACCGTTCTCGCCGGGGATTCCGGGCAAGCTGAAAGCAGAAAAGAACATCTTTGAAGTACTGAAACAGCAGGATCAGCTGCTCCATCACCCGTTCCAGTCGTTTGGTCCGGTGGTGGATCTGCTCCGTCAGGCCGCCCAGGACCCTAATGTCGTGGCCATCAAGCAGACGCTATACCGTACCGGGATCAAGTCAGACATCGTCAAAGCGCTGGTAGAGGCGGCCCGGGTGGGTAAAGAGGTGACTGTGGTGATCGAGCTGCGAGCCCGCTTTGACGAGGAAAGTAACCTGACCCTGGCAGCCCGGTTGCAGGAAGCGGGCTGTCTGGTGGTATACGGGGTAGTGGGCTACAAGTGCCATGCCAAGGCGATGCTGGTGGTACGCCGCGAAGGCAACAAACTGGTGCGCTACTCTCACCTGGGTACCGGTAACTATCACTCCGGCACAGCGCGGCTGTACTCCGATTACAGCTACCTGACGGCGGATCAGGAGGTCGGCGAAGATGTCCATAAGGTGTTCCAGCAACTCACCGGCATGGGCAAAATTCAGAAACTTAAGCATCTGTATAACGCGCCATTCACCCTGCATGCCAAGATGATTGAGCTGATCCAGAATGAAGCTCGGTTGGCGAGGGCGGGTAAGCCGGGTCATATCATGGTCAAGGTGAATGGTCTGACCGAGCCGAAGATGATCCGTGCTCTGTACGAAGCGTCTCAGGCGGGAGTTAAAGTTGAGCTGATCATCCGCGGCATGTGTCGTCTGCGGCCAGGGCTGGAAGGGGTGTCCGAGAATATCAGTGTACGTTCGATCATTGGCCGTTTCCTGGAGCACACCCGGGTGTATTACTTCGGTAACAACGGCAAGCCGGATGTGTTCTGTGCCAGCGCCGACTGGATGGAGCGTAATATGCTTAACCGGGTAGAAACCGGCTTCCAGATGACGGGTAAGCAGGCTGAGCGGCTTAAGCGTGAGCTGGACTACTACATGCAGGACAACAGCCAGAGCTGGCAACTGCACAGCGATGGCAGCTACACCCTGAACCAGCCGCAAGAGGGTGAAGCAGCGTTCAATGCCCAGCAGACCCTGCTGGCGGAGTTCGCCAACTGAGCCTGAATGCCTGTACACCCGCTCAGTTCTGAGCGGGTTTTTCTTTTCTGCCGATCGGCTATTGCCCTGCTTGCGTGGCCTGAGTTTCGCTCAGCCTGCCTTATTTTTGGATAAAACAGTCTTTTTAACTGTGTTTATATACAGTTTCACTTTGGTCCATGCTGCAATTGTTGCCCATTAATTCAGAATATTATTCTGAATTAATGTTCGCTTAAGCAATAATATATGACGCCCCGTCGCTACAAGGCTATCCAGCCGATATATTCTTTCCTCTTTTCCCCTCTGATGTAATGTTGTCAGCATTTGATTATTGCGATTTGATGATGAAATACGCAGAATAGAGCCCTTCAGATATTTTAATGGCCGATCAGGCTTGCTAATGAAGGGCAGCGTTTTGTCACGCTGTCGCATCATCAACCTGCAGCCAGCTAAGTCTGGCGAGCCGATGAAAAAGCGGAAACCATAATAAGATGGCTAATGCAGAAACAGCGCTTGAGCTGATCGATATTCATAAGTCCTACGACGAGCTGGAAGTTCTGAAAGGCGTCAGCCTGACGGCACACAAAGGCGATGTAATCTCTATTCTGGGCTCCAGTGGCTCCGGTAAGAGTACCCTGCTGCGCTGTATCAACATGCTTGAGCAGCCAAACCAGGGTCGCATCATCATTGGTGGCGAAGAACTGGGACTGAAGAAAGACAAATTCGGTGCGCTGGAAGCAGCCAACCGTAAGCAGCTGGAACGCATGCGTTCACAGCTGGGATTTGTGTTCCAGCAGTTTAATCTCTGGCCGCACAAGACCATCCTGCAGAACATCATTGAAGCACCGATCCAGGTGCTCAAGCAGCCGAAAGCGCAGGCCGTCGCCTACGCTCAGGAATTGCTGCGTAAAGTGGGTCTGCTGGATAAACAGGATGCCTACCCGGGTAACCTGTCTGGTGGTCAGCAGCAGCGTATCGCCATCGCCCGCACCCTGGCGATGGACCCGGCAGTATTGCTGTTTGATGAGCCGACGTCTGCGCTGGACCCGGAGCTGGTTAATGAAGTGCTGGCGGTTATGCGTGATCTGGCTGATGAAGGCCGGACGATGCTGATTGTGACCCACGAAATGCGTTTCGCACGGGATGTGTCAAGCCAGGTGGTGTTCCTGCACCAGGGACAGATTGAAGAGATGGGCCCCCCGGAACAGGTATTCGACAACCCCACCTCTGCTCGGGTACGGGACTTTATGTCCAGTCACCAGGGCTGATTGCTCCATGGCCCGGATCTGCCGGGCCTACTAAAAATAACTATTTTCAGAGAGATGCAAAAACTATGAGCATTCGTAAACTGATTGCAACCGGTTGTGTTATTGCGGCAGCTGCCGTATCTGCCCAGAGCACCTTTGCTGGCGACAAGCTGCGCATTGCGACCGAAGGTGCGTACGCGCCGTTCAATATGGTGAACTCCGAAGGTCAGCTGGTGGGCTTCGACGTTGAGATCGCCAAAGCACTGTGTGTTGAGATGAAGGCGGATTGTGACGTCGTTGCACAGGACTGGGACGGTATTATTCCGGGCCTGCGGGCACGCAAGTACGATGCCATCGTAGCCTCCATGTCGATCACTAAAGAACGTCTGCGCGTGGTCGATTTCTCTGAAAAATACTACTCCAACGTACTGGCATTTGTTGGCCCTAAAGGCGCCGATATGGGTATCACCAAAGCCGCGCTGAAAGGCAAAACCATCGGTGCTCAGCGCGCGACGATTGCGGGCCAGACGCTGGAAGATGTCTACGGTGATACGGTTAACGTAAAACTGTATGACACTCAGGACAACGCGTACCTGGATATGTCCTCCGGCCGCCTGGATGGCCTGTTGTCTGACAAATTCCCAGCCTATGACTGGTTGAAATCGACCGAAGGCAAGAAGTTTGAATTCAAAGGCGCGGACATCGATATCAACGACAAAATCGGTATCGCGGTACGTAAAGGCGACAAGCTGAAAGGCAAACTGGATAAAGCGATCAAAGCGATCGTGGCTAACGGCAAATACGCCGAGATCAACGCCAAGTACTTCCCGTTCTCCATCTATTAATAGATGGCTCTGAGTAAGCCTCCGTCCGGGGGCTTACCTCAATCATTCTCAAGGTAAATTTCATGGATCTGCAAGGTTTTGGCCATCTGCTGCTTAGTGGCAGCTGGATGACTATGCAGTTAGCACTCACCAGTCTGGTGTTTGGACTGATGCTGGGCCTGCTCGGGGCCGCAGCCAAACTGTCCAGATCACCGGTTGCGCGCGGTATTGCTGTGGGATATACCACGATTATTCGTGGTATTCCGGAGCTGCTGCTGGTGCTGACGCTGTATTTTGGTGGTGCTCAGGTACTGATGTGGGCAGCCAGTTTCTTTGGCTACGATGAGTACATCGAAGTTGGCCCGTTTGCGGCCGGTGTGGCGGCACTGTCGATTGCTTTTGGTGCCTATTCCACTGAAGTTTTCCGCATGGCGATGCTGGAAATTCCCAAAGGCCAGAGCGAAGCGGCTCAGGCAATGGGGATGACCCGCAACCAGACATTCCTGCGTATTACTATGCCGCAATTGTGGCGGCTGGCGCTGCCAGGGCTGGGTAATCTGTTTCAGGTACTGCTTAAAGATACCGCGCTGGTATCGGTGGTGGGCCTGAATGAGCTGATGCGTCAGGCATCGGTGGGTGCTGCATCCACCAAAGAGCCCTTCACGTTTTACATGGCGGCGGCCGTGTTGTATCTGGGCCTGACCCTGCTGGCGACACTGTTCACCATGTATATGGAGCGGGTTTGTAACCCGGCAGCCCGAGGAGGCCGTTCATGAGCTGGGAATGGGAAATTATCTGGCAGTACCTGCCAAAACTGCTGGACGGTGCCTGGCTGACGCTGGAGCTGATTGCGCTGTCGGGCCTGTTCGGCATGCTGCTGGCGTTGCCGATCGCCCTGATGCGGGCATCGAAAAATGCCTGGTTACGCGCGATTCCGTTTGCTTACATCTTCTTCTTCCGTGGTACGCCGCTGCTGGTACAGATCTTCCTGATCTACTACGGCGCATCACAGTTTGAGGTGATCAAGGAGTCGTTCCTGTGGCCAATTCTGAAACAGCCGTACTGGTGTGCCATTATTGCCTTCTCGCTCAACACTGCAGCCTACAGCGCTGAGCTGTTGCGTGGCGCGATTCAGTCAATCCCTAAAGGTGAAGTCGAAGTCTGTGAAGCACTGGGCATGAGCAAACCGCTGATGATCCGCCGGGTGGTCCTGCCCCGCGCCTTCGGCATCGTGCTGCCTGCGTACGGTAACGAGCTGCTGTTGATGCTGAAAAGTTCGGCGCTGGCCTCCACCATCACCCTGCTGGACATCACTGGCATGGCACGGACGATTATTGCCCGTACCTACACCCCGATGGAGATGTTCTTCGCCGCCGGTATGGTGTACCTGGTAATTGCAGCGCTGATGATTGCGACGTTCCGCTTCATCGAGTTCCGTCTGAACCGCTACCAGTACTACCATCACACCCCGCTGCCGAAAACGCTCGACCCGCAGCTGCGTGATGAGCACCTGGATACCTGATCTGCTGATAATCAGATCGATAAAAACCCGGCACTGGCGACAGTGACCGGGTTTTATTTTGGCACCCGGCTCCAAGGAACCATTTCCACCAGGCTGACCAGCTGGTACATATACCCGCTTATTTCAAAGAGTGCTCTGCGGTGTCTACATTCGTGAAAATCAAACCGGGCCCCTGGTGGGTCGTTGCGGCGGCGGCGCTGATTCTGGCGTATAGCATGGGCGTGCGGCAGACCATGGGGCTGCTGATCCCGGATATCAGCCTGTCGTTGAATATGCTGCTGCCCGAGCTGTCGTTCAGCTTTGCGGTGCAGAATCTGGTGTGGGGTGCGGTGGCACCGGTGGCCGGGTTGCTGGCGGAGCGTTACGGCACGGCGAGAGTGCTGCTGGTGGGCGCGGTGCTGTATGGCATCGGGCTGGTAGTAACGGCCCTGGCTCAGAGCAGTGCCGTATTCTTTATTGGTAATGCACTGTTGATCGGGCTGGGTACCGGGGCGACCACCTTTCCGCTGGTACTGGCGGCGGTGGGCAAGCGTTTTCCTGAGCGCAACCGCACGCTGGCGCTGGGTATTGCCAGTGCCGGGGGCTCGCTTGGGCAGTTTGTCTATGCCATGACGCTGAGCCTGGCGGGGCCATCACTGAACTGGTCTGGCACGTTGCTGTTGTTTGCGGGCAGTACGATCATTGTGCTGGCGCTGGCCTGGATGCTGGCCAGTGAGACAAAACCCAGTGCGCCGGTGGCAGGGCAGAAGCTATTTGACTGGCAGCAGATTGGCGCGGCGCTGAAGGTGCGCGAGTATCAGCTGTTGAACATCGGTTTCTTTGTCTGTGGTTTTCATATTGCCTTTATCTCGGTGCATATGTCCGGGCTGGTGAGCTTCTGTGGCCTGCCGCCGGATGTCGCCTCGGACTCGCTGGCGCTGATCGGGCTGGTGAATATTTTTGGCGGGGTGCTGGCGGGCTGGGCCGGAGATCGCTGGCATAAGCCCTGGCTGCTGACGCTGGTGTACTGGCTGCGTGCCTGCCTGATTATGGCGCTGATGCTGCTGCCCAAAAGCGAGCAGCTGTTCTATCTGTTTGGGGCGGCGATGGGCATGTTATGGCTGTCTACCGTGCCGCTGACCAGTGGTGCGGTGGCTCAGCTGTTTGGCCCGCAGAACCTGGCCTCGCTGTTTGGCATTGTGATGTTCAGCCACCAGATCGGCGCGTTCTTTGGCAGCTGGGCTAGTGGACTGATGTTCGAGTGGTCCGGTGACTGGAACCTGGCGATGATGATCAGCGCGGCGCTGGGGCTGCTGGCCGCCGCCGTGCATCTGCCGATCACCCCGCAGCGGTTGAAGCTACAGCCTGCGGTATCGGCCGGGTAATGGTCGATGTAGCAGCCCACTCCGTGGGTGTCAGAGCCGTGTGCCGACCCTGACGCGCGCGGAGCGCGCTGCTACCACACGCGTTACAGCATCTCCCGATAGCCCTGCTGATAGCCCGGATACTGGAAGGTAAACCCGGTGCTTTTCAGCAGGCTGTTATCACAGCGCTTGCTACCGGCAAACCGGCCCAGGCTGGCATCACTGATCTCTGTTCCCAGTTGCTGTGCCAGCCAGTCGGTGACCTCATGCAGAGGTACGGGCTGGTCATCGGACGCCAGATAAATCGGTGCCAGCCGGTTCCCCTGACGCTGGTGTTCGATCAGGTGAGCCAGCACCCGGGCGCAGTCCCGCTGATGAATGCGGTTACTGTAGCTCAGTGGCTCCGCGGGTGCGCCTTTACCGCTGCGCACCGTCTCCAGCATCCGGGTACGACCGGCACCATAGATACCGGAAAATCTCACCACGGTCGCTGATATCTCGCTGTGGAGCAGAGCCTGTTCGGCTTTCAGCATCACCGCCCCGCTGAACCGGGTGGGCTGGCAGGGTGAGCTTTCATCCACCCAGCTGTGATCGGCCTGGTGGTAAACGCCGGTGCTGGAGGTGAAAAAAATATGCTTCGGTGGTGCCGGCAGGGCAGCCAGGGTTGCTGCCAGGCCGTCGATATAGGTGGCCCGGTAACCGGCTTCAGTGTGGCTGCTGGCAGCGGCGCTGAAAACCACATAATCGGCGGCGGGCAGGTTCTGCAGGCTGTCGGGCTGATGCAGGTCAGCGGCGATGCCGTGGATGCCTTGAGGCAGCTGGTTTATAGTACGTCGTACACCGCTGACCCGGTAACCGGCGTCCAGCAGTTGCAGCCCCAGTGCTGTACCCACACTCCCGCAACCGATAATCAGGACATGCATGTTGTTCATTGAGAACCTCCTGGCTCGAATTTGCCGCAGTTTAACAGAGGAATCCGGACGATGACCCTTACGGAATTACGTTACATTGTGACGCTGGCTCAGGAACAGCATTTTGGCCGGGCGGCGGAGCGCTGCTTTGTCAGTCAGCCGACACTGTCGATTGCGGTAAAAAAACTGGAAGAAGAGCTGGGTGTCGCACTGTTTGAGCGCAGTAAAAGTGCAGTGCGGGTAACCCCGGTGGGGGAGAAGGTGATACGCCAGGCTCAGCGAGTGCTGGAACAGGCGGAAACCATCAAGGATCTGGCCCACGAGGGCAAAGATCAGCTCAGCGCACCGCTACGGGTGGGAGCCATCCACACCATCGGTCCTTATCTGTATCCCCATCTGATCCCGGAAGTACAGCGTATTGCGCCGCAGATGCCGCTGTATATCGAAGAGAATTACACCGAAACCCTGCGCACCAAGCTGCGTAATGGCGAGCTGGATGCGGCGATCCTGGCGCTGCCCTTCCAGGAACCGGATGTGCTGACCCGGCCTGTCTATGATGAGCCGTTTATGATGTTGTTGCCCACACAGCATCCCTGGGCGAAACAGCAGGAAATCGACTCGGCCCGGTTGCCGGACACTCAATTGCTGTTACTTGGTGAAGGACACTGTTTTCGTGATCAGGTACTGGAAAGCTGCCCGACCCTCAATCAGCCCGGCCCCGATCAGCACACCATCACCGAAGGCAGCTCACTGGAAACGATCCGCATGATGGTCGCCTCCGGGCTGGGCAGCTCGGTACTGCCGTTGTCTGCGGCGACTAACCCGCATTACCGCTCCGAGCTGGTGGTCACCCGTCCGTTCAGTGAGCCGGTGCCGGTGCGTACGGTGGCTGTGGCCTGGCGTGCCAGCTACCCGCGACCCCAGGCGATTGAAGCGCTGATCACGGCGGTCAGCCGTTGTCGACCTGGAGACCGTGCTGCCCCATGAATATGGCACTACGACCGGTGACCGACCTGAAAGGGGTGGGTACCGCCATGGCATTGAAGCTGGAAAAGCTGGGTATTCATTGCCTGCAGGATTTACTGTTCCATTTGCCGCTGCGTTATCAGGATCGTACCCGTATCCGGGCGATCGGCGCGTTGCGGCCGGGTGATGAATGTGTGGTGATTGGTGAGATCAAAGCTGCCGATGTGCTGCAGGGCCGCCGCCGCAGTCTGCTGTGCCGGCTGCAGGATGGCACGGGTACCCTGACGCTGCGGTTTTTCCACTTTAATGCCGGGCAGAAAAACGCTTTGAAGCCTGGCCTGACCATTCGCTGTTTCGGTGAAGCCCGGCCCGGCCCTGGCGGGCTGGAGATGGTGCATCCGGAATACCGTAAGCAGACTGAAGATGGGCTGGTGGCGGTGGCGGAAACCCTGACGCCGGTCTATCCGATGACCGAAGGGCTGCAGCAGAACCGGGTGCGCACCCTGATTCAGCAGGTACTTGAAGAGCTGGATGACCAGACCATCGAAGAGTTGCTGCCCGCCAGTTTACGGGCGCAATGGCAGCTGTGGTCGCTGGCCGACAGCCTGCGTTACCTGCACCAGCCACCGGCTGACGCCGATCAGAACCTGATGCTGGAAGGCAAACACCCGGCCCAGCGTCGGTTAGCGTTTGAGGAACTGCTGGCGCATAACCTGTCGCTGCAAAAAGTGCGGTTGAAAACCCGTGAACAGGGTGCCCCGGCGTTGCCGTTGCACAATACGCTGGTCGCGCAATTCCTCACCGGGTTGCCTTTCACGCCCACCGGGGCACAGCAGCGGGTGGCAGCGGAGGTGGCCCAGGATATGGCTCAGCCCTTCCCGATGCTGCGGCTGGTGCAGGGTGATGTGGGCTCGGGTAAAACGATTGTGGCTGCGCTGGCTGCGTTACAGGCAGTAGAAAATGGCGCGCAGGCGGCGATTATGGCCCCCACCGAGATTCTGGCCGAACAGCACTATATTAACTTTACCAGCTGGCTGGAGCCGCTGGGGCTTAAGGTGGCCTGGCTGGTGGGTAAGCTCAAGGGCAAGGCCCGTCAGGAACAGCTGGCCAGCATTGTTGATGGTTCGGCTAATGTGGTGGTTGGCACCCATGCGCTGTTTCAGGAAGAGGTAGTTTTCAAGGATCTGGGGCTGGCGGTGATCGATGAGCAACACCGCTTTGGCGTGCATCAACGCCTCAGCCTGCGCGAGAAAGGCCGTAATGGCAATTGCGCCCCCCATCAGCTGATTATGACCGCCACGCCGATTCCCCGTACCCTGACCATGAGTGCTTACGCTGACCTCGACTGTTCGATCATCGACGAGCTGCCGCCAGGGCGGACGCCGGTCAATACGGTGCTGATCGCTGATACCCGCCGTAACGAGGTGGTTGAGCGGGTACGATCGGCCTGCTCGGAAGGGCGGCAGCTGTACTGGGTCTGTACGCTGATTGAAGAGTCGGAGCAGTTACAGTGCCAGGCCGCCGAGGTGACCTGTGAACAGCTACGCGAAACCCTGCCCGAGCTGCGTATTGGACTGGTACACGGGCGAATGAAGCCCGCTGAAAAAGCGGCGGTAATGGCGCAGTTCAAAGCCGCCGAGCTGGATCTGCTGGTGGCCACCACGGTGATTGAAGTGGGCGTGGATGTGCCGAATGCCAGTGTGATGATTATCGAGAACCCGGAACGACTCGGTCTGGCTCAGCTGCACCAGCTGCGCGGTCGGGTTGGTCGTGGCTCGGTGGAAAGCTTCTGTGTACTGATGTACCAGCTGCCCCTGTCGCAAACCGGTAAAGAACGGCTGGCGGTGATGCGCCAGACCACCGATGGCTTCAAAATCGCTGAGAAAGATCTCGAACTGCGCGGCCCGGGTGAAGTGCTGGGCACGCGCCAGACCGGCGACATGCAGTTTCGTATTGCTGATCTGCAGCGGGATGGTGATCTGCTGGGGCGGGTGCGCGAGCTGGCCGGGCAGATGGAACAGTTCCCCCTGCAGTCACAGCAGCTGGTGTGGCGCTGGCTGGGCCGGGGCGAAGAATATGGCAATGTCTGAACAGGCTGCTGGCCGGGCGTCTGTTCCATAACGCAGCTGCAATAAATTAGCCGACAGGTTGCATAGCCACGGGCTGGACAAGGCCGTAGAATCAGCGCCCGCTGGTCAGCTATCCGGTCGTTCTGATGACGGCTGACCGAAGTGTACCCGTGGAAATAGGGGTACGTATTGAGTTTATAACGTCACCAGACGGGCCGAGACGGACACTCTGCGGTGCTGGCACAATTTGCGGGATGACAGCTGTGATAAAACCCACGGAACAACAACTGGTGATGATCGAGCAGCAACTGGGCCGTTTCCCGAGGGGCCTGGTGGGTATTGCTCACCAGACCGCGGATGGCGTACCGGTGGTATTACAGATGCGCTCGCTGGTGGATGATCAGCCATTTCCAACCCTGTACTGGCTCTGCAGCCGTGATTTGCACCGGGCGCTGGCGCGGATTGAGGATCAGGGCTGGGTCAAGGCAATTGAAGCTGAACTGGCGGAAAATAGTGACTTGCATGCGGCCTATCAACAGGACCAGCGGGCCTACGTTGAAGCACGCTGGCAGGCGATGGACTCGACCGACCGGGCACGGATCGACGAACTGGGCTTTCTGGATCTGTTCAATCGCTATGGTATTGGTGGTATCGCTAACTGGGACAAAGTGCGCTGCTTGCATATGCAGTACGCGCAACATCTGGTAATGGGCAACGTCATTGGCCGTCGGCTGGATGCTGAATTTGATCTGGCTGGGCTGGCTATACAGCTCTGAGGCGTTACCGCAAGACGCAGGGACACGCCAGTTGGCGAAGTGAGGGATCCGTGAGTGTAATACCTGAAGCGCCGGAGGCATCCAAAGGCCGTTATGGCGTGCTGCTACTACTTGGTCTGTTGCTGGGTATGGCATTGCTGGTGGTGCTGGGCTGGTTGCCCTGGCAGCAGATGCAGCAGGAGATCGAGCGTCATCAGCGCGAGCTGTCACATCGCCTGCAGCTGATCAGTGAGAACCTCGAGCAACAGGCGCGGGTAACTGCTGATACCCTGGTGGCTGATCTACAGCGTGATCCGGTGGTGCTGCGCCGGATGGTTGAAGCTAACAGTGTCAGTCCGGTGGACGTTACACGCAGTCGCCAGCAGTTACTGGCCCAGATGCAACCCCGGTTTGCGGCGATGCAGGCGTTACAGGTACGCCAGTTTCAGTTCCATGATGCGAACGGCAACAGCTTCTTGCGACTGCACCAGCCCGAACGTTTTGGTGATTCGCTACTCTCGGTACGCCCGGCGCTGGTGCGGGTGATGCGTGAGCATAAACCGGTCAGTGTTTACGAGGCTGGCCGCGCCTCAGGCGGTTATCGCAGCCTGTACCCACTGTTTGCTCAGGGCCAGTATCAGGGCAGCCTGGAGATTGGTTTTAGCCCGACCGTCATGGCCTCGCGTATCCAGACTGCATTTACGGGTGCGTACTTCTATTTCCTTTCTGCCATTCCTGAGCAATCCTTCGCGGCTAATCGGGACCATTCCCTGAGTTATCAGGCGCTGGCTGGGATCAACGATTTTGAGCTGGATGTGAAAGCCAGTGATAGCGAAGTGCAATGGCTGCAGCCATTTCTGGGGCCGCAATCGGCACCGGTACAAGGTCAGTTGGCCAGTCTGTTACCCGGTGTGATCCCCCTTGGGCAGCTGTCTTTACTGGTGCAGCCGGTACAGGACCTGGCCGGGCGTTATAGTGCGGCGATTCTGGTGGTGGTGCCGGATACCTATCGCCAGCAGCTGCGCCAGAGCTTCGATAAGCAGTTGTTGATCGGCATGCTGATAACCTGCCTGCTGGTAGCCGGGCTGGTCTGGACCCGCCATCAGCGTGCGCAGGTCAACAGTGCGTTTACCCAGCTCTCACTAGCGTTACAGGGCGGCGAGATGCGCCCCTGGGATTACTTTCCACAGCGCAATCATCGATTGCTTTTCAGTACGATGGTGCCAGCAGAGACCCGTGGCTGGCAGCAGCGTAAAGATACTGATCTTGATAGCTGGCTCAGCAATTTACACCCGGATGATCAGCCACTGGTCAAAGCGGATGTGACCCGCCAGCTGCGTAATCGTGGTCATTCGCTGACACTGGAGTTCCGGATCATGCGTGAAGGCAGCTGGCGCTGGATTTCAGCTAATGGTCGGGCGATGGACTATGACAGCCGTGGCCAAGTTGAGCGCTTTTCCGGGGTTTATCGGGATATCACCTCTGAAAAACGGATGCAACTGGCGCTGGAGCAAAGTGAGCAGAAGTATCGTGCACTGTTTGCCAGTAACAAGGCTGTGGAGCTGATTGTCGATCCGGTCGATGGTTCGATCATCGATGCCAACCAGGCAGCAGTGGAGTATTACCGCTATCCCCGTCGTGAGCTGGTCGGTATGTGTATCCGCCAGATCAATATTCTCAGCCCGGAAGCTATTCAGCAGGAGATGGATGAAGCGCAGCGTGAGCAGCGCAGTCATTTCCATTTTCGCCACCGGCTGGCCAATGGTCTGGTGCGTGATGTTGAGGTTTACTCAGGGCCCATTGTGATGGCCGACGGGCATCGCTATCTGTACTCCATCATCCATGATATTACCGCCCGTGAGCAGGCCCGGCAGGCGTTACACGAAAGCAAAACCCGTTTTGACTCGCTGTTCAGTGCCTCGATGGATGGCATTCTGATGGTCGATAGTCGGGGCCAGCTGGAATACTGGAACCGGGCAGCCGCCGACGTGCTGGAGCACAAAGCGGAGCTGGTGCGTGGTGAACCGTTGCCCTGGGATAGTCTGGCCGAGGCCGATCTGGTCTGGTTGCGTGAACAGCGTTACCAGGCGGTACGAGGCGTGGTGCTGAGCCCGAAAGGCCGGCTGCGTGAATTCTGCCTGACTCTGAACAATGGTGAACAACGCTGGCTGGAAGTGGCGATCTCCAGCTTTCAGCAGGCCCATTGCTGGCATTTTGTTGCGGTTATTCGTGATATCACCGAACGTAAACAGCAGGAAATGGCGTTGCACCAGGCGCACATTGCGTTTGAAAACACCATGGAAGGGATCATCATTACCGATACTCGCAACCAGATTGTCAGTGTCAACCGGGCGGTTGAGAAAATCTCCGGTTACAGCCGGGAGGAGCTGATTGGCAAGCCGCCATCCACCTTCAGCTCAGGTGTTCATGGTGAAGTTTTTTACACGACGATGTGGAAGACGCTGAGTGAAACCGGGCACTGGCAGGGTGAGATCAGTAACCGCCACAAAGAGGGGCGGATTTACACGGAATGGCTCAATATTAATGCGGTTAGAAATGATGCTGGCCAGGTGTGTAACTACGTTGCGGTGTTCTCTGATATCAGTGACCTGAAGTCTTCCCGCGAGCGGCTGGATTATCTGGCTCACCATGATTTGCTGACCGGGCTGCCCAATCGGCTGGTATTCCGTGAGCGGCTCGAGCAGGGCATTGTGCGGGCCCGGCGCAGTGGTGACCCGGTGGCGGTGCTGTTTATCGATCTGGATCGCTTCAAGCATATCAACGACAACCTGGGCCATGATGTTGGCGATGAGCTGTTGCAGGAGGTAGCGCAGATCCTCAGTGGGCTGGTCCGTGATTGCGATACCGTGGTACGGCTGGGCGGTGACGAGTTCAGTATTATCATGGAAAATTTCACCGATCTGGATGCGCTGGCCAGTCGGGCGGGGCGGATGATCGACAGTCTGTCACAGCCCATTACCACCGGTTCGGGCCATGAACTGAGGATTGGAGCTTCGGTGGGGATTGCGGTGTACCCGCAGGATGCGCCGGATGCGACCTCACTGGTAAAACATGCTGATATCGCTATGTATCGAGCCAAAGAGCTGGGTAAAGGGCGTTATGAGTTTTATAACCAGAAGATGACGGATGCGGCCCGTCAGCGCTTCAGTCTGGAAGCGGCGCTGGATGCGGCCCTGGATGCGGATGATCAGATCCAGGTGTACTACCAGCCGCAGGTTGATCTGAAGCGGGGGGGCATTTGTGGTCTGGAAGCACTGGTACGCTGGCAACATCCGGAACTGGGGATGGTCGGACCAGATCGCTTTATTCCGCTGGCGGAAGAGAATGGCATGATCCATCGTATCGGCCTGCGGGTGACCGAGCTGGCGTTGCGTGATCTGGCGCAGCTGCGCGAGAGAGGGCTGTTTAAAGGCCTTTTGGCGATTAATATCTCCACTCTGGAGCTGGAAAGCCCCGAGTTTGCCGATCAGATGCTGGCGCTGTGTCAGCGTTATGGGCTGGTGGAGTCGATTGAGCTGGAAGTGACGGAAACCGGCCTGGGTCGTCATCCAGAGCAGTTCTTTGCTCACCTTCGCAAGTTACGTGCCTGTGGCTTTAAAGTTGCCATTGATGACTTTGGCACCGGCCACTCAACTCTGATCCGGCTGAAACAATGTCCGTCGGACTACCTGAAAATTGATCAGACTTTCATCAAAGACCTGCCCGCCGACCTGGATGATCTGGTGATCACCCGTACCATTGTGTCGCTGGGCCAGAGCCTGGGCCAGCAGGTGGTTGCCGAAGGCATTGAAACGGCCGAACAGGCCGCGCTGCTCAGTCATCTGGGCTGTGATATTGGTCAGGGGTTCTTTTTCAGCAAGCCGCTTAGTCTGCCAGATTTGCAGCGCTATCTTGCTGAGCACCCAGGCCCCAGGTCAGAGCGGGTACTGGATGAATGGCTGTCATAAGGGTGGCCAGGTGAATCGTGGGCACAAAAAAAGCAGGCTCAGCCTGCTTTTTTGTGTCATCGAAGCGATCCGATATCAGTTGCCTGTAAGCTGTTTATATTTAATCATCAGCTTATCCTGGCTTTCTACGTGGTCTGGATCTTTAGGGATACAGTCCACCGGGCAGACTTCAACACATTGTGGCGTGTCGTAATGACCCACACACTCGGTGCATTTGGATGCCTCGATTTCATAAATTTCATCACCCGGAGAGATGGCCTCATTCGGACATTCCGGCTCGCATACATCACAGTTGATGCACTCGTCTGTAATCATCAATGCCATGGTTGGCTACCTCACCTCACTGAGTATGACTTAACTTTCCAGCAGTTCTTTCAGTGCCTGATTCACCGCTGGGTGAACAAATTTGCTGACGTCGCCGCCAAGCGTGGCGATCTCCCGAATTAGCGTCGAGGAGATAAATGACAGTTGTTCCGCAGGGGTTAGAAAAATGCTTTCTGCCTGCGGTGCCATATGACGGTTCATATTGGCAAGCTGGAATTCATACTCGAAGTCGGATACTGCTCGCAGACCCCTTAAAATAACTTTAGCATCATACTGCTCGACGAGATTCGCCAGCAGGCCGGAAAAGCCGACAACGCGGACATTCGGCAAATGTGCAAAGGTGGTCTGCGCCAGTGCGACGCGTTGTTCCAGCGGCAGCAAAGGGCGTTTTTTCGGGCTGGAGGCCACGGCGACGACGATATCATCAAAGATACGTGAAGCGCGCTCCACCAGATCGGTGTGACCATTCGTGATCGGGTCGAAAGTACCTGGGTAAACTACGGTGTTCATATCCGGCTATACCAATGAAATTGCTCAAAATATTAGCAATCGTGCAATCGCGGCATGTTAACGGAATTGCCAGGGCCACACAAATACTATAATGGCACATGTTGATACGAGTCAGTTATAAAAAGAATCACTTATATTTCTTATTGGAATAAAAATCTTCAGGGAGTTGCTATGAAAAAACAACTGACACAGGGTCTGCTGATCGCGCTGGGCGCGGCATCACTGGCGGGCTGCCAGGCTTTACAGACGGTTGACCGGGGACTCTATCAGGCGGCGGAACAGGTCAGCGAACGGGACCGGGTTACCGGTCAGCGCAGCCTCAGCCTGGCGGATCGTAATGCTCAGATTCAGCAGGGTAATGGTTATATCAAGCAGTTGCTGGATGCCGAGCAGAAAGCCGGACGCAAAGTAAACAGCGCCCTGGATGCCGCGCAGTATGAACGGCTGGTGCGGGTTTTTGACCGCATTCATCAGGTCAGCCATTTGCGCCAGGAGCGCTGGATCCCGTTGCTGATTGAGCGTGACTCATTTAATGCCTTCACCACTGGCGGTACCTACATCGTGGTGCACACTGAACTGATGAAGCAGCTTAGTGATGATAACGAGCTGGCGGCGGTGATCGGCCACGAAGTCGCGCATACCGTGGCCAATCACCTGGGCGAATCCCAGGGGCACCAGATGGCCAGCCGTCTCAGCGGTTCCAAATCAGCGGCTCGTAAAGGTTATCAGGCGGCATTCACCCATGAAAATGAGCGCGAAGCTGACCGGGTCGGTGTGCTGTACAGCGCGCTGGCAGGCTATGACCCCGCCGCTGGCAGCAACATCTGGCAACGCCAGTATCAGCAGGAAGGCAATGCCCGCACGCTGTTCGCCCATGATCACCCGGTGAATGCGGAGCGGGCAGCAGAAAATCGCCAGAGTGCTGAAAAGGTCCGTACTTACTACACCGCAAATAAGCAGAACCCACAGTATGCTGAATTGCTGGTCAACAATACGCTATGGCAGCAACGGGGCGAGGGTCCGGCGGCGGGTGAAGGCGGTGGTCTGATGGCAGTGCTCTCGACCGCAGCCGGTGCCTATATGCAGCATGAGCAGACCAAAACCGAGATGCACCGTCAGCAGCAGCAAAGCGCTTTTGTAAAGGCGGTTGAGCAGCAGATGAAGCTGGTCAGTGCTGAACAGCTGGCCGATGGCAGTCTGGAAACCCGCTGGCAGTTTCAGGCCAACAACCCACCACTGAAAAACCTGGTGATGGGGTTGATGGTGCAGCAGGGTAAGAAAGTTGAAAGAGTCGTAGCGCATATTGAGGGTCGAATTGCACCCGGCCAGCGTTTCCCTGCACACTTTGTGTTACCCGATTCGTTGAAAGGGGCTGATTTTAAAAAGCTGCCCACCCGCTTTTATGTCGATGATGTTGAGCCGTCGCAATGAGTTAAGGGTCGCTGTCACGGTATAAAAGATCAGGCGCGTGGCTACCAGGGAGGATCAGATGGCACGGCGGACCAAGCAAGAAGCGGAACAGACTCGACAGGCATTACTGGATACGGCCTTGCGGCTGTTCAGTGAGCGGGGCATCGGTCAGACCAGCCTGAAAGATGTGGCGGCCGAAACCGGAGTGACTCATGGTGCGCTGTACTGGCACTTTAAAAACCGTGAAGACCTGGTGCAGGCGCTGTATGAACGCTCCCGGTTGCCGCTGGATGAGCTGCAGCTGGAGCAGATGCAGGCGGCCCGACAGGATGGCATCAAAGCGCTAGGAGACTTTCTGTTGCAATGGTGTGAAATGTTGCTGGATAACAGTCAGCACGGCCAGATCTGGCAGGTGTTCCACCGAGGCAGTGCCCAGGCGCCGGAACTGATGGCGCTCAGTGCTGCTATTGAGCAGGAGCATGCGGAGTGGCGAGACCGGATCAGCCTGTTTGTGAAAAATGCTCGCAAGCAGAAGCAGATTAAACTCAAAGTGAAAGACCCGGTGGAACTGGAGTCCGCCGCGGCCAACCTGATGGTGCTGGTGTTCGGTCTGATCGACAGCCAGCTGACCGCACCCACTCTGGTCACCCCGGCGAGTGCTTTTAAACCGGTGATCCGTACTTACCTCAAGGGCATGCAGTCCTGAATTGTCAGTTGTGCTGCCCTCCGCCAATGATGGTGAACCGGCATCGCGGGTTCACCATGGCGTCAGACATCAGGACTTACTTTGATACGCTGACATCATACCAGGGGGTCGGGTTGATTGGACAGCGGTAGCGGAAGCCGTTTTCAGTGATGGTCACCGTTGTTTCGACCGTTTCACCGGGGTCGAGCGGGAACATGTCCAGCCGCTCCTGAGTCTTGGCGTCCTGTAGCAGGAAGCCCACTACTTTTTTCGCTTTGTTTGTCACCACGAATTTGTATTCACCGGGCTTCAGGCCTGCCAGTGTTTCTTCTGCCGCAAAATAACCATTGTATTCATCCAGGTGAATGGTTGTTGGGGCGCCCCAGCTCAGCGTGCTGGCGGCGAGCAGGGTGGCGGTCAGTAGGGCTTTTTTCAACATGAGTCTGTCTCCAATAGGTTCAGGCGATGTGCTGAGTCTATTTTTGTACAGCAGTGAAAGATGAGCTATGTTGCAAAAGCCAATATTTATGTCTGATCGTCTATTTTTTGAGGCGCCGAATGTTTGATCTGCTTAGCGATATTCTTTCCGGGCTGCGTTTTCAGGCCAGCAGCTACTTCTGCAGTGACTTTGCCGGTGCCTGGGGCATCGATTCTGGCGGTCAGCAACAGGGAGAGTTTCATATTCTGGTGCGTGGCCAGGCCTGGTTGATGGTGCCGGGTAGCCCATCCCGGCTGTTATCCAGTGGCGATGTGGTGTTATTGCCGCAGGGTCAGGCCCATCGGATATCAGCGTCAGAGGAGGCTGAGACAGTTGCGGGAGCGGAGCTGGTAGCCGAGCTGCAGCAGGGGCATAACCGCTTTGCTGAGGGCGTGGACGGGGCGACACTGCTGTGCGGTAATTTTCAGTATTGCCAGCCTCAGCACCCATTACTGGATAACCTGCCGCGCCTTATTCACCTCGAAGAACGGCAATCGCCGCTGCTGGTTGGCTTACGCCATCTGGTGGTGACACTGGCTCATGAATTACAGCAGCAACCGCAAGGTGCCGCCCTGATTCAGAACCGGCTGACGGAAGTGCTGATTATTCAGCTGTTACGATTATTTATTCAGCGCGAGCCACAGTTGACGTTTCTGGCTGCGTTTAGTGACCGCGCGCTTAGTCAGGCGTTAACACTGATGCATCAGGACCCTGCACGTAGCTGGACGGTAGAATCGCTGGGTCGGGAAGTCGGTATGTCACGCTCGGCATTCAGTGCGCGCTTTCAACTGCAGGTTGGGGATACGCCAATGAATTACCTGCTGCAGTGGCGGATGCAGCAGGCGCAACGTTTGCTGGAAGATAGCTCGTTGTCGGTACTGGCGGTGGCCGAGCAGGTCGGCTACCGCAGTGAGGCGGCGTTTCGTAAGGCTTTCCGCCGGGTGACCGGGTTTCCGCCGGGTCAGTTACGGTCGGTATAAAACAGTCGGTAGCTGACCCGGCCAGCTTTTTTCTGTCGGTGTTCATGCCAGCTGGCCGGAGTACCGGGGTCGCTCAGGCGGGATTCGGTTTCGATATAAACAATGGCATTGTCTGCCAGCAGGCCAGCGCTTACCAGCGCTGCGCAGTCACCGGCAACTTTGCCTTGGTTGAACGGCGGGTCCATAAAGACAATATCAAACGGCTGGCGGAGCGCGCCATTCTGCAGGCTTAGCCACTGGTCGGCCGACGCGTGGATCAGTTCACCATCGCCACTGTCGAGCAGTTTCAGATTTTCCCCTATCTGACGGATCACCTGACTGTCGCGGTCGACAAAGGCACAGCTGGCTGCGCCGCGAGATAAGGCTTCCAGCCCCAGCGCGCCGCTACCGCTGTACAGGTCCAGGCAGCGAGCGCCAGCGATATGCGGCTGCAGCCAGTTGAACAGGGTTTCACGGACCCGGTCGGGTGTCGGGCGCAGGCCATCGACGGCCGGGAACGAAATTTTCCGCCCACGCCACTGGCCGCCGATAATGCGCAGGGTGGACAGTGGAGCTTTAGCGTTACGGGTATTTACACGGGGTGTCGGGCGGGCCATCAGGGTTCTCAAAGTTGGTTATCAATACGCAGACTGTACTGCTGTTGCGGGTTGAAACGCGCACGGGTCGCCGTGGCAATCTCGTCGGTATTCAGAGTGTCGAGCTGTTGCTGATACTGGCTCAGGCTGTCCAGTGGTAACTGGTAACGGGCAATTAGACTCAACGCGGCCAGCTGGCTGGCGGCGGTTTCATTCACCGCTTGCCAGTGCTGGCGTAATTGCTGGCGGGCCTGCTCGACCAGTTCAACGGTAATATGCTGACTGAAAGCGTCCATCTGACTGTTGTTGAGCGGCAGGGCGCTGGCAAAAATCACCGCCTGGTAGCCACCACCCTGCAGGCTTTTCCACTGTAACCGGTACTGACTGTCGCGGGCGATGGGATACTGCTGCAGTGCCAGCTGGCTGGTCGCGGCGATCAGTCGCTGGCGCACATAATCAGTTTCAGTGCGTCCTGGCAGGGTGCTGGCCATCAATAGCAGTGACTGAGCGGAACTGAGTTCCAGCGTTGCCCGGCCAGATAATACTGGCGCGGTGGTGATGCGCGCAGAATGGCTGCTGTCCGGCAACTGACTGAGCAGTGTTTCTGCCTGGTCCTGAGCATCGTCACCGGCCAGAATAAAGCGCGGCTGGCTGAACAGACGAGCCCATTCCAGCGGCAGTGGCTGACGGCTACCCAGCTGGTCTCTCAGCTTGCTGAGCAGCTGCTGCTCAGCGCTTTTGTTCTTCAGGTAACGACGCGCCTGCACCTGTTTCAGCTGTGCCTGCCACTGGCTGGCATCGACGGGGGCCGATAGCGCTGCCCACAGGCTGTCCAGTACTGGCAGAGTCTGTTGCTGGCGTTGAATACTGATACTGAGATAATCATCGGCCACCTGCACCTGGTAAGGGTAATCGTTACCCAGCTGTTGCTGCAATCGCTCATTGAGGATCGTGGCGCGCCAGTGCTGACGGTCCTGCTCGGCATTGCTGAAGGCACTGGCGGTGGGCAGCAGTATCAGCAGCTGCTCGGGCAGCCCGTCATCCGTGCTCTGCAGCCAGTACAACGGCTGTTTTTCCAGTTGCCCCTGGGGGCGCTGCTCCGGCTGGCCCATGGTTGCAAGGCCGTAAATAGCGAACAGGCAACCGACCATCAGCACTTTGAGATAAGTGCGGTTAAACAGGGGTTTGTATTCAGTGCTCATATGCAGGCTCCAGAGTATGCCGTTGGGCAAGCGCTCTATGATAGAATAACCGGCTTTGAATTGAAGCCCTGCGGGCCTTTTCTGGTGACTCGGTTATATCGCTTTATGCTGATTTACAGCAACAGGAGCGTCCGAAAGTACGCTTGCAGCCTGGCTGTAAGGGTGCTGCCGAGGCTGGAACAGCCGCTGTTCTGAATGAGAATTTGTCATGTTTAAGAAGCTCAAGTCTCTGTTTGGCAAGTCTGCGCCAGACGCCGAGGCACTGCCGCAGGATACCCCGGTTACGCCGGCGGAGTCTGCGCCGCAGGCCGAAGCACCTGTCGAAACACATATCGAAGAGCCGGCCGAAATGCCGACCGCTGAACCGGTTGCCGTCGAGCCGGTACCGGCCGTTGTTATCCCGGAACCGGTTGCACCAGCCGTGGTTGCGCCTGAGTCTGAGCCGGAAGTCGCGCCGGTAGTGGAACCCGTACCGGCGCCCGTTGCTGCTGTTCCCGTTGTTGCACCCGCCCCGGTTCTCGCTGCTGAGCCTGAGCCTGAGCAGAAGAAGGGCTGGTTCAGCCGGATCAAAAAAGGCCTGAGCCGGACCAAGTCCAACCTGACCGAGCAGCTGAGCAACCTGTTCCTGGGCAAAAAAGAGATTGATGAAGAGCTGCTGGAAGAGATCGAAACCCTGCTGCTGATGGCAGATGTGGGGATTGAAGCGACCAGTGAGATTATTCAGCGTCTTACCGACCGGGTTGAGCGCAAGCAGCTGGCGGATGCGCCCGCGCTGCATGTGGCACTCAAAGAAGAACTCAGCGGCCTGTTACTGGGCGCTGAGCAGCCGCTGGACCTGGACAGCCACGAAGGTCCGTACGTGATCCTGATGGTGGGTGTTAACGGCGTCGGTAAAACCACCACCATCGGTAAGCTGACCAAACGTTTCCAGGCTGAAGGTCGCTCTGTGATGCTGGCCGCCGGGGATACGTTCCGTGCGGCTGCCGTGGAGCAGCTGCAGGTGTGGGGTGATCGTAACGATGTACCCGTGGTGGCTCAGCACACGGGTGCGGACTCTGCGTCGGTAATTTTCGATGCGGTGCAGTCCGCCCAGGCCAAAGGCGTTGATGTTCTGATCGCCGACACGGCCGGGCGTCTGCAGAATAAAGACCACCTGATGCAGGAGCTGGAGAAGGTGGTGCGAGTGATGCAGAAGCTGGCCCCGGGTGCGCCCCATGAGGTGATGCTGGTGCTGGATGCCGGTACGGGCCAGAACGCCATGAGCCAGGCAACAGCCTTCAAAGACGCGGTTGGCGTCAGTGGTATTACGCTGACCAAACTCGATGGTACTGCCAAAGGCGGCATTATCTTCGCGATCGCCAAGCAGCTGGCGCTGCCGATTCGCTTTATCGGTGTTGGCGAACAGGTGGATGACCTGCGGCCGTTTGTAGCGCAGGAATTTGTTGACGCGCTGTTTGACGATACTAAGGAGTAGGCGGCACCATGATCCGCTTCGATAATGTGAGCAAATGCTACGAAACCGGCCATGAGGCGCTGACCAATGTCAGCTTCGCTCTGGATGACGGTGAAATGGCGTTTCTGACCGGTCACTCCGGGGCCGGTAAAAGCACTCTGATGAAGCTGATCATGCTGATGGAGAGGCCAACCCGAGGGCATGTGTTTGTCGGTGAGCAGAATCTGGCCGGGCTGGATCGCCAGCAGATTCCCTATCACCGTCGCCGCATTGGCGTGGTGTTCCAGAACCATCAGCTGCTGTTTGATCGCACGGTGTTCGACAATGTCACCCTGCCGTTGATGATTTGTGGCTTTAGCCCCCGTGATGCGGGTCGTCGTGCTCGCGCCGCGCTGGACAAGGTGGGGTTGCTGAGCAAAGAAAAGATGAATCCCATTGCGCTGTCTACCGGTGAGCAGCAGCGGGTAGGGATTGCCCGGGCCATTGTCCACAAGCCGCAGGTGCTGCTGGCGGATGAGCCCACCGGTAACCTTGATCCACAGCTGTCAGAAGAGATTATGCGGCTGTTTCTGGAGTTTAACCGTCACGGCACCACCGTGCTGATTGCCAGCCATGATATGGGGCTGATTCAGCGAATGCGGGTTCGGATGCTGTCATTGCAACAGGGCAGGCTGGCAGCAGATGGCTGAGCAGAATAACCGTCGGCGTGGCGCACAGCGCCTGGAGCCGCAAGCAAAACCGGCGGTAAAACGTACCGCTAATGCAACCAGTAGCCGCAAACCGCGGCAGGCGACAGCGCTGCGTTACGACTCGGATAATCACTGGCAGACGGCCAAAACGGCGTTTTCTCGATTACTGACTACCCCGGCTGCAACGCTGATGACCGTGGCGGTACTGGCGATCGCGCTGGCGCTGCCCGGGGTGCTTTATAGTGGCTTGAAAAATGTTCAGCAGGTGGCTGCCAGCTGGGAGGGTGATCCGCGTATCGCCCTGTATATGGAGCTGTCCGTGGATGATCAGCAGGCGGACAGTCTCAGCCGTGAGCTGTTGTTGCGCGATGATCTGGCCGCCGTTGAGCTGATCAGCCGGGCGGACGGGCTGGCCGAGTTCCGGGCGCTATCCGGGTTTGGCGATGTACTGGAGTACCTGGGGCAGAACCCGATTCCCGCCGTGATTACGGTGCAGCCAGCGCTGATGAGTAACGATGAGCTGATCGAGCTGCAACAGCAGCTGGAGATGGAGCCCGGCGTGGCGGAAGCGCAGCTGGATATGGCCTGGGTGCAGCGGCTGAACAGTGCGCTGGAGGTGGCTAAACGGGTGGTGGTGATGCTCGGTATTCTGCTGGCGACGGCGGTATTGCTGGTGATCGGTAACACTGTGCGGGTGTCGATTGAAAGCCGCCGCGAAGAAATTCTGATCGCTAAACTGGTGGGTGCGACTGACAGCTGGGTACGCCGACCGTTTTTGTATACCGGTGCCTGGTATGGCTTTCTCGGTGGGCTTTGTGGCTGGGGGCTGATCCAGCTGGCACTGATGTTAATCGATACCCCGGTGCGCGAACTGGCCGGGCTGTACCAGAATAGCTTCAGCCTGCTGGGGCTGGGTATTGTGGATACGGGCCTGCTGATCTGCTTCAGCTTGCTACTGGGGCTGATGGGTGCCTGGGTTGCCGTCAGCCGGTATTTGCGCTCCATCGAACCGCAGTAACATTGCGGTAAGATTACTACTTTGTAATAGCGGCCCGGCAGTGCTTGATCATTGTGCAGCGGCTGGCTATTCTGCTTCATCCCGGTTTTACCGGGGCAGGACAGGTTTACATTTAACGCGGGATGCGTTGTCTCAACGGGCACAAGTTCGTTGTTTAGCAAGAAATAGACGAGGGTTTAAATGAGCAACAGCTTGCAAGTTATCGGTAACCTTTCTCCAGGTCGTAATCTTGATGCCTACATGGCGTCAGTGGGTGCTATTGCAGTACTGAGCGTGGAGGAGGAACGAGCACTGGCGGAGCGTCTGTTCTATAAAGAAGACCTGGAAGCGGCCCGCCAGCTGGTTATGGCTCATCTACGTTTTGTTGTCCACGTCGCCAAGTCCTATTCTGGCTATGGCCTGCCACTGGGCGATCTGGTGCAGGAAGGTAATGTTGGCCTGATGAAGGCGGTCAAACGTTTTGATCCGTCCGTTGGCGTACGGCTGGTATCTTTTGCCGTGCACTGGATCAAGGCTGAGATGCACGAATATATTCTGCGTAACTGGCGCATCGTCAAAGTGGCGACCACCAAGGCCCAGCGCAAGATGTTCTTCAATCTGCGCTCACGCAAGAAAAGCCTGAGCTGGATGAACGACGCTGAAGTGAATGCGATTGCTGAAGACCTCAATGTCGAGCCACGGGTGGTACGGGAAATGGAAGGCCGGATGGCCTCGGTCGATACCTCCTTTGATCCACTGGGGGCCGATGATGATGAACGCTCTTACGCTGCGCCAGCACTGACCCTGGAAGACCACAGCGCCGACCCGGCGATGCAGGTTGAGAACTCCAACTGGGCTGACGATGAGCAGCAGCGTCTGCTGCAGGCCATGAAAGACCTGGATGAGCGCAGCCGCGATATTCTGGCCCAGCGCTGGCTGGCCGATGAGAAAGCGACTCTGCACGAGCTGGCTGCTGTCTATGGTGTTTCGGCTGAGCGTATCCGGCAGCTGGAAAAAAGCGCCATGAACAAAATCAAGAAGGCGATGACGCTGGTGGCCTGAGCCCGGCTGGAACGTCTGAACAAAGCCGCCTGTGGGCGGCTTTGTTGTATCTGGCGCAAGGTTACTGCCTAGGCCGGACTGAACGGTATTAGCCCCGACGGGGCTCTATCCGCTATAATCTGCCGCCATTATCCCCATGCCCACAGCTGAGAGCGCACCCATGTCGGCCCGTCTGATGTTACTGATTGCAACGGTATATGGTTTCAGTGCGGTGGCACTGGGGGCGTTTGGTGCCCATGCACTCAAGGGCGTGCTCAATGACTATACTGGCCCGGTGTACCAGACCGCGGTGGACTACCAGTTCTACCATTGCCTGGCACTGCTGACGGCAGGGCTGTTGCAGTTGCAGCTGAACCACCGTGGCTTCCGCCTGGCCGGGCTCTGCTTTAGCCTGGGTGTGGTGCTGTTCAGCGGTAGCCTGTATACCCTGGCGCTCAGTGGTATTCACTGGCTGGGCGCGGTGACGCCGATTGGCGGACTGTTTTTCCTCAGTGGCTGGGCCTGCCTGGGCTGGGGCGTTTATCAATCAGTAAGAGGCGAGATCAATGCAGATTGAGGTAAATGGTGACAGCATCGAGCTGGCCGATGGGGCAACCCTGGTTGACCTGCTGACACAGATGGAACTGACCGACATGCGGGTGGCGATTGAGCTGAATCTGGAGATTGTTCCGCGCAGCGAACACGGCCAGACAGCGCTTAAATCAGGTGACAAACTTGAAGTTGTACACGCCATTGGTGGCGGCTGAGTCCCATTGGTATCACGGACTTCACTGAGAATAATTAGCGGATGAATATTATGTCAGAGCAGAACAACGACCAGCTGATCATTGCCGGAGCAAGCTACAACTCTCGCCTGCTGGTGGGCACCGGTAAGTACAAGGATATGGCCGAGACGGAAGCGGCAATCGCTGCCAGTGGGGCTGAAATTGTGACCGTGGCGGTGCGCCGTACCAACATTGGTCAGAACCCTGATGAGCCGAACCTGCTGGATGTGATCTCGCCGGACAAATACACCATTCTGCCGAATACCGCTGGCTGCTACACCGCTGACGATGCGGTGCGCACCTGCCGGCTGGCCCGCGAGCTGCTGGGCGGCCATAACCTGGTCAAGCTGGAAGTGCTGGGTGATCAGAAAACCCTGTACCCGGATATGAGCGAAACCCTCAAGGCTACCGAAACGCTGGTTAAAGAGGGTTTTGATGTGATGGTGTACTGCAGCGACGACCCGATTGCCGCGCAAAAACTGGAAGCGATGGGCGTATGCGCCATCATGCCACTGGGTTCACTGATCGGCTCCGGGCTGGGTATCCTCAACCCGCATAACATCCGTATCATCATGGAAAGCGCCAACATCCCGGTGCTGGTGGATGCCGGTGTGGGTACCGCCTCTGACGCTGCGATTGCCATGGAAATGGGCTGTGAAGCGGTGCTGATGAACACCGCCATTGCCGCGGCGAAAAATCCGGTGTTGATGGCTTCTGCGATGTGCAAAGCGATCGAAGCGGGCCGCGAAGCTTATCTGGCGGGTCGTATGCCACGGAAAAAATATGCCAGCGCCTCCTCACCGATGGATGGCCTGATCTGAAACTGACCTGATTCCAGCCCGGCCTGCGGTCAACGCAGGTCGGGCTGTCCTGTGTTAACGAGATAGAAGAACCGATGAGCGAACAAACCCCTGCACAGCCTCAGGCTGCGACTGAGAATACCCAGAGCCAGGACGGTGCCGAACAACCGATACGTATGCGAACTATCCGCAGCTTTGTACTGCGCACCGGTCGCATGACCGAAGGCCAGCAACTGGCGATGGCGAACGTCTGGCCGCGCATGGGGCTGAACGTGGAAAACGGTATGCTGGATCTGACCCAGACCTTTGGCCGTGCAGCGCCGGTGGTGCTGGAGATCGGTTTTGGTATGGGTGACTCCCTGGTGGAGATGGCCAAGGCTGAGCCAGAAAAAAATTACATCGGTATCGAAGTACACACGCCAGGTGTGGGCCGGTTGCTGAACAACGCCGACGAGCAGGGCCTGGGCAATATCCGGGTGTTCGAGCACGATGCGATTGAAGTGCTGGACAAATGCATCCCGGATGGCTCATTGAGCACCGTCCAGCTGTTCTTCCCGGACCCATGGCACAAGAAAAAGCACCACAAGCGCCGTATTGTTAAAGCAGAGTTTGCCCAGGCAATGCGCAAGAAGCTGAAAGTCGGTGGGGTGTTTCATATGGCCACGGACTGGGAAAACTATGCCGAGCATATGATGGAAGTGATGAGTGCGGCTGAGGGTTACCAGAACGCTGCCGGTGAGGGTGCGTACTCACCACAGCCAGAATGGCGTCCTGTTACCAAATTCCAGAAACGTGGTGAGAGACTGGGCCATGGGGTCTGGGATCTGATGTTCGAGCGCACTGAGTAAACGTAAAAAAGGCACCGTTCTAAGAAGGGTGCCAACGCGATAAGGTCGTCATTGGCAGGCCGCTACCGGGCCTGCCGAGCTGCTTGCTGCAGATCAGTCATCACTGCCGTGATGGCGCTGCCACTTCTCTGCCATCCCGGCTTTCAGTGTTGTCATTTTTTCCTGTTGCTCCGGCGTCAGCACAGCGGCGATTTTCGCCCGGCTATCAGCGCGAGCACGTACCATCTGCTCTGCCTGTTCCCCGGCCTGCTGCGCCAGTTTATCGATCTCTGCCTGATACTCAGCGCTGCTCGGGTCCAGCGCCATCATCGCCTTCATCTGGTCGCGCTTGTCACGGCGGGCATCACGCATCGCCTTGTGCTGGGCATCGGTAATGGCATCAATCTGGCTGACCTGGTCTTTATTCAGATCCAGCTTGCGCTCCAGTCGGTCAGCCAGTGAGTGCTTGCCGCGCATCATGCCGCTGTGTTCACCACGTTCGCCGCCGCATTTACGGCCATGGTCCCCGGCAAAGCTGTTAGTCGCGACACCGGCCAGGCCGAGGCTGGCAATCATGGCACTGATCAGAACGGTTTTTTTCAGAGTGGCTGTCATGGTTGTGCTCCGTTGTGTAAGTTGATGGAGCCAGTATGGGCGGGCTAACTGCTAAGTTGGGTGAGGCTGGTGTAAAGTTTGGTAAAGCCGATGAACGCTGGGCTGGCGGCTGTTTACACTGTCAGTGGATAACTTTTATCGGTGTATAACGGGCTGTGGGTTCTGACTGTCTGTGGATACGTCGAGATGTGGGTAACTCGTATTGTGGATAACTACTGATATGGATAACCGGGCTGAGGATGGGTAACAGGCGATGAATGAACATGAATCGGGCCAGCTGTTGCTGGTGGATGATGATACCGACCTGACTGAGCTGCTGAGCGAGTACCTCAGCAATGAGGGCTACCAGGTGCAGTGCGCCCATGGCGCAGATGCGGCTGAGGCATTACTGGCTCGCCAGCGTTTTGACCTGCTGGTGTTCGATATTATGATGCCGGGCCGTAGCGGGCTGGATCTGCTGCAAAGCTTACGCCCCGGGCTGCAGACCCCGGTGATTATGCTGACCGGGCGCGGTGATGATATTGACCGCATTCTGGGGCTGGAAATGGGGGCCGATGATTACCTGGCCAAGCCCTGCAACCCTCGTGAACTGTTGGCCCGTATTCGTGCCGTACTACGCCGGGCTCAGCCTGCAGCGAATGCCTCAGTGGCCACGCGGTTAGTGCAGGGGGCCATTGTGCTGGATGCTGGCAGTCGAGAGGTGACGGTGGCGCAGCAGCCGCTGCTGCTGACCAGCGCCGAGTTCAATGTCCTGATGTTGTTAATGCAACAGGTGGGGCGGGTGGTGAGCAAAGCGGAACTGACTGAAAAAGTGCTGCACCGTAAATTGACGGCCTATGATCGGGCCATTGATGTCCATGTCTCGCGCTTGCGCCAGAAGCTTGCCGCCCAGGGCGAGGCCGAACAGATCAAAACCGTACGCGGTGAAGGTTATCAGCTGGTGCAACACTGATGCGCTGGTTTCGTAGTCTGTTCTGGAAGATCTTCTTCGCCATCTGGCTGTCGTCACTGGTGATGCTGGCGGCAACGGTGCTGGTGGTCAGTCAGGTGAATGAGCGCGAGCGGGTGCAGGACTGGTTGCTGGAGTCCGTGCGGCTCAACGCCGAGCAGCTGGTGGATGATTATGAACGCTCCGACGGGCTGAGTAAGCGTCGCCGGTATTACTATCATCAGCGTTTTTCGCGCAGCTTTTATCAGCGCTGGCGCGAGCATGAAGGGGAGCGCCGTGATGAACATCGCGGACGGGATCATGATGATCGGCAAGGTGATCATGACAAACGTCAGGAGCCACCGCGTATCCGCATCTACCTTGCCGACAGTGACCGGGCTATCTTTGGTGGTCGTAGCCGTCATGAGCGCGGACCTGAACCGCTGGAACTGACGGTGCAGTCGGAAAGTGGTGCCCGTTACCGGGTGGAGATTACCCCGCGTGCCGAGGAGCTGCCGTTCCGCCATCTGTTCCGGTTTATGCTGTCTTATCAGATCGTGGTGATTCTGCTGGCGACAGCGTTGGCCAGTGTATTGCTGACCTGGCTGATTGTGCGGCCGTTGAACCGCCTGCGCGAGCATACCCGCGAGTTACACCAGGGTAATCTGGCCAGTCGGGCGGGGGCTAAGCTGAGTCGTCGTCGGGATGAGATTGGTGAGCTGGCGCGAGAATTTAACAGCATGGCCGACTATGTTGAGCAGACTCTGGTGGGGGGCCAGAAGCTGTTACAGGATGTCTCCCATGAGCTGCGTGCACCACTGGCGCGGTTGCAGGTCGCCGCTGGGCTGGTGGAGCAGAAACTGGGTGAAGATGACCGGCTGTCCAGCCGCATTAATCTGGAGTGTGAGCAGCTGAACCGGCTGATCGATGAGATTCTGTCGCTGTCCCGCCTCGATGCTCAGCCACTGGACAGCGATTGCTATGAACTGGCAGCGCTGCTTAACGAGCTGGCCGATGATGTGCGCTTCAGTGCGCCGCAGCGACAATTACACTGGCCAGAACCGGCTCCGCTGGTTGAGTTGCCGGGCAATCGGGCACTGCTTCAGCGGGCGCTAAACAACGTGCTGACCAACGCTCTGCGCCATACCCCGGAGGATGCTGAGATCTATCTGAGTGTTGCTCAGGCGGATGGGCAGCTGGTGGTGACGGTGCGTGATACCGGGCCGGGGGTGGATGAGGCGTTGTTGCCGACCTTGCTGGAGCCGTTTGTCCGGGCTGAGGGGAAGAAGAGCGAGGGCTATGGGCTGGGGCTGAGCATTGCCCGCCGGGCGGTAGAGCGGCTGCAGGGCAGTTTGCGGCTGCGTAATCATCCGGAGGGTGGGCTGGAGGTGTCTATTCGGTTGCCGTTGTAGTTTTTGTCTGGGATTGTGTATTCAAAGAGCAAATTCAAGAGCCTGCGCTGATGCGGGATGGTCAGTACCGGGTGTTGAGTCCAGGCCTTGCCTGCTTGCGTTTATGCTGGCCTGGCAGTGCGTCAAGGGGGCTCGCCCCCTTAACAATCCCGGTTTGCCTCGACTGAACGGCTGGTTCCGAAAATCCAGCCCTGTCCCGGCTGGGCAAAAGAACTCGCTGGGCTCAGACAGCTTTTGCCCTGATCGCCGGGTCAACACTGTATTTTCGGGCCGTTCAGAGTCGGCGTGAAGAGAGGTGCCAGTTCAGGGTTGGGTACGTTGTTCGTCGGCTTTTAAGAGCAGAGCACTGAACAACCAGAGCAAAGCAAATGTGAAGCAGGCATTTTGGTTCATTAATGGTTTGTCGCTGGGTGTGGCACCACTAACTAGCCGACTCTGAACGGCCCGCTGAGGGCTTACGTCAGACGCGATCAGTGGAAAATTTGTTTGAGCGCAGCGAGTTTATTTTCCACAGCGGCTGGGGTGAGTCAGCATGTAGTGGTCAAGTATTCCCGGACAGTAAGTTGAGTGAGTTTTCTCGCTGTGCAG
>CAJXNY010000048.1 GCA_913057435.1 uncultured Oceanospirillaceae bacterium
AGATCTACACTATCCTCTTCGTCGGCAGCGTCAGATGTGTATAAGAGACAGGGTTACCACCAGCCCACTGCGGGCCAGCTCGCGGGCAAAGGCGGCGGCGTTACGTAACCCCTGCCGGGTCGCATGACGGCTGCCCACAATGCCGATCTGCGGTAAGCAAAGAATAGCGGGGTTGCCATAAACCAGTAAAAACGCCGGCGGATCTGGAATCTGTTGCAACAGCCTGGGGTAAAATTCACTGTCCCAGGGGACAACATGGTGTAGTGCCGGGTTTAACGCCCGCCAGTCAGCCACCTGATTCACCCGTTGCTGCAACGGCCCCTGATTCAGCTGCCAGGCTTTAATCGCGCTGCGCACCGCCGGTTTAAACCCCAGCGCCGCGAGTGTTCCATCATCTGCGGCCAGCAGCCGTGGTGCGGTCCAGCCCTGTTGCCAGCACTGACACAGCGTTGCCGGACTAACCCGGGGCAGGGCCGCAACCGCTACCCAGTACTGCCATTGTTCCCTGTAATCTGCCATCCGTTGCTCCTCCCTGAGCTATTCATCAGCCTCTGAGTATAGGCCAGTGTCAGCTGTCCTTGCGCAGACTGTTCTGCAACGGGCCGCAAGTCGCTATAATGGGTCAATTCGCGTCCACTGAGCGGGCGCTACCTTATTCACGTAACCGGACACCCCTTTCATATCATGGCTATTCGTACCATTCTGGAATTTCCTGACCCACGGCTGCGCACCGTTGCCGAGCCTGTCACTGTTGTTGATGATGAGGTCCGCGCACTGCTCGACGATATGTTCGAGACCATGTACGACGCAGCGGGTATCGGCCTGGCCGCGACTCAGATCAATGTCCATAAACGTATCGTGACGATGGACCTGTCCGAAGAAAATGATTCACCACTGGTGTTCATTAACCCGGAATTTGACGTCATGGACGAAGAGCTCCATAGCTACAAAGAAGGCTGCCTGTCGGTGCCTGATTTCTATGAAGAAGTCTCCCGTCCCCAGCAGGTCCGTATCCGGGCGCTGAACAAAGATGGCGAAGCCTTTGAGATGGTGGCCGATGAGATGCTGGCGGTGTGTATTCAGCATGAGATCGATCACCTGGACGGCAAACTGTTCGTGGATCATATCTCAACGCTTAAACGCAATCGCATTCGCACCAAGCTTGAAAAGAAACACAAGTTCGAAGCGAGCCAGCGCTAAGCTTTCCAGCGCAAGTAAGTCATTACCAACAGGCATGCTTCGGCAGGCCTGTTTTTCTTTCTGAAGCCATCCTGACCTCTGGAGCCCTTCAATGCGTATTGTTTTCGCCGGTACCCCGGACTTTGCTGCCGCCAGCCTGCAGGCCCTGCTGAGCACCGACCATGACATCGTGGCGGTCTACACCCAGCCTGACCGCCAGGGCAAGCGTAAAAACCAGCTGGCCCCCCGGCCCGTTAAAGACCTCGCACTGGCCCATGAGATTCCCGTCTTTCAGCCCCACAGCCTGAAAGATGCCGACGAGCAGGCACAGCTCAACGCGCTGGATGCCGATCTGATGGTGGTGGTGGCTTACGGTATGCTACTGCCCAAAGCGGTGCTGGATACGCCAAAACTGGGCTGCATTAACGTCCACGGCTCCATCCTGCCACGCTGGCGCGGTGCCGCACCGGTGGAGCGGGCAATGCTGGCCGGCGACCGTGAAACCGGCGTCACCATCATGCAGATGGACGAAGGGCTGGATACCGGCAATATGCTGCATATCGTCACCACGCCGATTCATGCCATCGATACCGCCGCCAGCCTGTTTGCCCGGCTGACTGAGATCGGTGCTCAGGCACTGGTAGACAGCCTGCCTGGGCTGGAGCAGGACACGCTGACCGCCCAGGTGCAAGATGAAAGCCGGGTCACCTACGCCAGCAAACTGAGCAAACAGGAAGGCCAGATTGACTGGCAGGCACCGGCAGCCGAAATCGAGCTGAAAGTTCGTGCGCTGAGCCCCCGTGTAGCGGTGACTTTCCAGCTCGATGGCGAGGCCGTCAAACTGCTGGCCTGTGAGCCACTGCAGCAGCAGGGCAATCCGGGCGAGATCCTTACCTCGGATAAAAAGAGCCTGGTGGTTGGCTGTGGCGTCAATGCGCTGAAAATCACCCAGTTGCAGCTGCCTGGCAAAAAAGCCATGGCCGCCAGCGATGTACTGAATTCCCGCCGTGAGCGCTTCAGCGCCGGCCAGACCCTGGATTAATCCCATGCAGAATGTTCGTACCCTTGCAGCCCGCACCCTGGCGCCGTTACTGCGCCATCAGGGTTCACTGAAAACACTGATGATCGATGCCCTGAAAGAATGCCCGGAACGGGATCAGGGTTTGTTGCAGGCGCTGTGCTATGGCGTGATGCGCTACCACCCTCAGTTGTCACGGATCTCGCGCAAGCTGCTGAAAAAGCCATTCGAGCCACGGGACTATGATCTGCTGGCGCTGATCTGGGTGGGCATTTATCAGCTCGATCACCTGCGCATTCCCGAACACGCTGCCATTGCTGAAACCGTTGGCGGCACCGACACCCTGGCCAAACCCTGGGCGAAAGGGCTGCTGAATGCTATTTTGCGTCGTTATCAGCGTGAGAACGAGCTGATCAAAGCCGAACTGGCGGACGATCTGAGCTACCGCTATAACCACCCGGAATGGTTCATCAAAAAGATTCAGCACAGCTGGCCTGACCAGTGGGAAGACGTGCTGGCGCAGAATAACCGTACCGCGCCAATGACCCTGCGTACCAACCCACGCCTGACCAGCCGTGATGACTACCTGACGCTGCTGAACGACGATGGCATCTATGCCCGCGCCTGCCTGTATGCCGAGCAGGGCATCGAGCTGGAACAGCCCTGTGCCGTGGATGATCTGCCGGGTTTCCGTGACGGCGAAGTTTCAGTGCAGGACGAGGCTGCCCAGCTCAGTGCGGCACTGCTGGACTTACAGCCAGGCCAGCGCCTGCTGGATGCCTGTGCTGCGCCGGGTGGTAAACTCTGCCATGCGCTGGAGTTACAGCCCGACCTTAATGCCACTGCCATTGAGCTGGAGCAGAGCCGGACACCCCGTATCTATGACAACCTTGCGCGGCTTGAGCTCAAGGCTGAGGTCATTGTTGGGGACGCGGCTATCCAGAACTGGTGGGATGGCGAACAGTTCGACCGTATTCTGGTGGATGCCCCCTGTTCCGCAACCGGCGTGATTCGCCGTAACCCGGACATCAAGTACCTGCGTAAAAGCGACGACATCATCAACCTCAGCAACCTGCAGCTGAATATCCTGAGCAACTGCTGGCAGATGCTCAAGCCTGGTGGACGGCTGGTGTATGCCACCTGTTCGATCTTCCCACAGGAGAACGAACGTCTGGTAGCCCGCTTCCTCAAACAGGTGGATGATGCCATCCATCAGCCTGTCGTTGCCGACTGGGGTGAAGAACGTCCTTTAGGACGCCAGTTACTGCCGCAGGCAGATAGCCACGACGGTTTTTACTATGCAGTGCTGATAAAAGCAGACTTGAAGTAACGGTATTCGGTGGACGATAACAGGTAATGAAAATCATCATTCTGGGTGCAGGGCAGGTCGGCGGTACGCTGGCGGAAAACCTCGCCAACGAAGCGAACGATATCACCATTGTCGATACGGACGCAGCCCGGCTGCGTGAGCTGCAGGACCGGATGGATATCCGTACCATCGAGGGTAAGGCCTCTTACCCTTCCGTCCTGGTGCAGGCCGGGGCCCAGGATGCCGATATGCTGATTGCGGTGACCAACCTGGACGAGGTCAATATGATCGCCTGCCAGGTGGCGCAGACCCTGTTCAACACCCCGACCAAAATTGCCCGGGTGCGCGAGCACGACTATCTCAAACAGAAGAAGATCTTCGCTGACAAAGCGATCCCCGTCGATGTTCTGATCTCCCCCGAGGAGCTGGTGACCCGCCACGTTAAACGGCTGATCCAGCACCCCGGCGCACTGCAGGTACTGGACTTTGCCGATGGCAAAGCCCAGCTGGTGGCGGTGAAAGCCTACTATGGCGGACCGCTGGTGGGCCGTGAAATTGCCTATCTGCGCGCCCATATGCCCGCCGTTGATACCCGCGTGGCCGCAATCTTCCGCCGGGGCAGCCCGATCATCCCGCAGGGTGACACCGTTATCGAAGCCGACGATGAAGTATTCTTCATCGCCGCCACCAAAGATATCCGTTCGGTAATGAGCGAGCTGCGCCGCCTCGACCGCCCCTACAAGCGCATTATGATCGCCGGGGGCGGTAATATCGGCGCTCGACTGGCTACTACCATCGAAGATGATTTCCAGGTCAAGATTATCGAGCGCAGTATGAGTCGCTGTAACCAGCTGGCCCGTCGTCTCAACAACACCATCGTGCTGCACGGCAGCGCCTCCGACAAAGAACTGCTGCTGGAAGAGAACATCGAAGACACCGATGTATTCTGTGCCCTGACCAACGATGACGAAGCCAATATCATGGCCTCCATGCTGGCCAAGCGACTGGGCGCGCGCACGGTGATGACGCTGATCAACAACCCGGCCTATGTCGATCTGGTGCAGGGCGGGGTGATCGACATCGCCATCTCCCCACAGCAAACCACCATCGGTGCACTGCTGACCCATGTCCGCCGTGGCGATGTTGCCGCCGTCCACTCGCTGCGCCGTGGGGCTGCCGAGGCGCTGGAAGCGGTCGCCCACGGCGACAGCCGCAGTTCCAAAGTGGTGGGGAAAACGATCGAACAGATTGCCCTGCCACCGGGCTGTACCATCGGTGCCATTGTCCGTAATGAAGAAGTATTAATGGCCCACGATGATGTGCTGGTGGAAAACGGTGACCATGTAATTCTGTTCCTGGTCGACAAGAAACGCATCGCTGACGTGGAACGTCTGTTCCAGGTCGGGCTGGCCTTCTTCTGAAGCACAGGAGCTGCACCTCATGCACTACCGGGTAATTCTGCGCATCCTCGGCATTTTGTTGATGATTTTCAGCTTCACCATGCTGCCACCGGTAGCCATCTCGCTGTTCTACGAGGACGGCGCCGAGCTGGCCTTCGTCACCGGTTTCACCATCACCCTGTTAACCGGCTTCCTGTTATGGATCCCGGTGTATCGGGTCCGGCAGGATCTGCGCACCCGTGATGGCTTCCTGATCACTGTGCTGTTCTGGGCGGTGCTGGGCCTGTTCGGGGCCTTCCCGCTGGCACTGGCCGATAACCCGCACCTGAGCGTCGTCGATGCCGTGTTCGAGTCTCTCTCGGCACTGACCACCACCGGGGCCACGGTCATTACCGGTATCGACTACCTGCCCCAGTCGATCCTGTTCTATCGCCAGCAGCTGCAATGGCTCGGGGGGATGGGGATTATCGTACTGGCGGTGGCTATCCTGCCGATGCTCGGCATCGGCGGTATGCAGCTGTATCGCGCCGAAACACCGGGACCGGTCAAAGACTCCAAACTGACGCCACGGATCACCGAAACCGCCAAGGCGCTGTGGTACATCTACCTGTCGCTCACCATCGCCTGTGCCGTCGGTTACAAGCTGGCGGGCATGAGCTGGTTCGATGCGGTCAGCCACAGTTTTTCCACCGTTGCCATCGGTGGTTTTTCCACCCATGACGCCAGTATTGGCTACTTCAATTCACCGCTGATTGAAGCGATCTGTATCTTCTTTATGGCGATCTCGGCGGTCAATTTCGGCCTGCATTTCTTTGCCTGGCGTCAGCGTACCCTCAGCCACTACCTGCAGGACCCGGAATTTCGTTTCTACCTGATCGGGCTGGCTGTCATCACCCTGATTGCGCTGGTCGCACTGACCAGCACCGCCACCTATGCACCACTGGAAGCGTTCCGCAAAGCAACCTTTATGGTGGTCTCGATTGCCACCACCACCGGCTTTGCCACCGCTGACTTCGCCCACTGGCCAGCGATGCTGCCGTTCCTGCTGTTTGTCGCCGCCTTTGCCGGTGGCTGTGCTGGCTCCACCGGTGGCGGGATGAAGGTCATCCGTGTGCTGCTGATCCTCAAGCAGGGCTATCGGGAGATCCAGCGGCTGGTGCATCCCAATGCGGTAATTCCGGTCAAACTGGGTGACAAAGCGATCTCGGACCGGGTACTGGAAGCGGTCTGGGGCTTCTTCTCGGTCTACCTGATTGTGTTCGTGGTGATGCTGATAATCCTGCTGGCCACCGGGCTCGACCAGGTCACGGCATGGTCTGCCGTGGGGGCCACACTGAACAACCTGGGGCCGGGTCTGGGCCAGGTGGCCGCGCACTATGGTGACCTCAACGACACCGCCAAATGGGTGCTGTGCTTTGCCATGCTGCTGGGCCGACTGGAAGTGTTCACCCTGCTGGTACTGTTCACGCCGACCTTCTGGCGACGTTAGGCACCGCCACGGTGATACCTTGCTGAGCGCTATCTCAGCGAGGTATCACCCCTTTGCAACACGCCAGCCCTCAACACCCCTCCCACAATCACCATTACCCGTCCCGATTCAGCCTGCACCGACCACAACATTGATTAATTTGCACTCAGCTCAGCAACGGTTGGCCACAGGTCGACCGGCTTTTAGTGTATAATTCCGCTCTTATTTTCGGGCCAATTTGATTGAATTAATGGTGAATTCAGTGACTGACAAGGTTTCTCCAGACGTTAGTACATTTCAGGGGCTGATCCTTGCACTGCAGGAATACTGGGCAGAGCAGGGCTGCGTCATCGTTCAACCGCTGGATATGGAAGTAGGCGCAGGCACCTTCCATCCGGCTACATTCCTGCGGGCCATTGGCCCGGAGACATGGCGCTCTGCCTACGTGCAGCCAAGCCGCCGTCCCACTGACGGTCGTTACGGTGAAAACCCTAACCGCCTGCAGCATTACTACCAGTTCCAGGTCGTAATGAAGCCATCCCCAGCGAACTTGCAGGAACTGTACCTGGGCTCGCTCAAGCGTATGGGGCTGGATCTGCTGGTGCACGATGTGCGCTTCGTTGAAGACAACTGGGAATCGCCAACACTGGGCGCCTGGGGGCTGGGCTGGGAAGTCTGGCTCAACGGCATGGAAGTGACGCAGTTCACTTACTTCCAGCAGGCCGGTGGCCTGGAGTGTTACCCGGTAACCGGTGAGATCACCTACGGGCTTGAGCGTATCGCCATGTACCTGCAGGACGTTGACTCCGTTTACGACCTGATCTGGACCCGTCACCCGGATGGCACTGTTGTCACCTATGGCGATGTGTTCCATCAGAACGAAGTGGAACAGTCGACTTACAACTTTGAGCACGCCGATGTGCCACAGCTGTTCGTCAACTTTGACCACTACGAAGCCGAGTGCAACAAGTTGCTGGCGCTGGAAACACCGCTGCCACTTCCTGCCTATGAACTGGTGCTGAAGGCCTCTCATACCTTCAACCTGCTGGATGCACGTCACGCGATCTCGGTAACTGAGCGTCAGCGTTACATTCTGCGGGTGCGCACCCTGGCCCGTGGCGTCGCTCAGGCGTACTTCAATAGCCGTAAAGGGCTGGGCTTCCCATTAGCAGAAGAGTCTATCCGGCTGGAAGTGTTGGCCGCCTGCGAGGAGAAAAACTGATGAGCACCCGTGATTTTCTGGTTGAGCTGGGTACCCAGGAGCTGCCTCCCAAGGCGCTGAAAACCCTGTCTGACGCCTTTGTCGCTGAGATCATCAACGGCATCCGCGACGCACTGGGCAACGATGCCGACAGCCTGCTGAGCAATGCGATCATCAAACCGTTCGCCGCACCGCGTCGTCTGGCATTGCTGATTGAAAACCTGGTGGAAGAAGTACCGGCCGCCAAGACGCTGGTACAGGGCCCACCGACCAAAATCTGTTACGACGCCGACGGTAATCCAACCAAAGCGCTGGAAGGTTTTGCCAAAAAGAATCGCACCACCGTTGATCAGTTGACCGAACTGAACGGCAAGGTTGCCTTTGAGCAGACCAGCCCGGCACAGCCGCTGACTGACCTGCTGCCAGCGATTGTCAGCAACTCACTGAGCAAGCTGCCTATTCCAAAGCGGATGCGCTGGGGCGCGTCCCGGGTTGAATTCGTGCGCCCAACGCAGTGGCTGGTGATGCTATTTGGTGAACAGGTTATCGACTGTGAGATCCTCAGTGTGACAGCGGGCCGCACTACCCGTGGCCATCGTTTCCATCACGACCAGACCATTGAACTGGGTGCCCCTGGTGAGTACGCCGACACGCTGCTGAACACCGGTAAGGTAATGGCAGATTACGATATTCGTCTGGAAACCGTGCGTCGCCAGGTAATCGCTGCCGGTGAAGCGATCAACGGTATTGCTCAGATCGATGAAGACCTGCTGCACGAAGTCGCTTCCCTTAACGAATGGCCTGTCGCCCTGACCGGTCGCTTTGAAGAGCGCTTCCTGAATGTGCCGGAGCAGGCCCTGATCTCTTCCATGGCTGAGCACCAGAAGTATTTCCACGTTGTGGATGCTGACGGCAAGCTGATGCCAAACTTCATCACCGTGGCCAACATCGAGTCGAAAGACCCGCGTCAGGTGATCGAAGGGAACGAGAAAGTAATTCGTCCACGGCTGGCCGACGCCGCATTCTTCTTCGAAACCGATAAGAAGAAAACGCTGGAAGCCCGTGTTGTCGAACTGAAAAACATCGTGTTCCAGAAAGATCTGGGGACCCTGCACGCCAAAGCTGAGCGTATCTCGGCACTGGCGGCGCGCATTGCTGCGGACATGGGTGAAGATCAGACCAGGGCTGCCCGGGCAGGCTTGCTGGCGAAAACCGATCTGATGACCGACATGGTGTACGAATTCACCGACCTGCAGGGCCTGATGGGTTACCACTACGCCCTGCATGACGGCGAAGACCACGACGTCGCGCTGGCGCAGAACGAGCAGTACATGCCACGCTTTGCCGGTGATGAGCTGCCACAGTCAGCACCCGGCATCGCGGTAGCAATCGCAGATCGCCTGGATACCCTGACCGGTCTGTTCGGTATCAACCAGCCACCAACCGGCTCCAAAGACCCGTTTGCCCTGCGTCGTGCCGCACTGGGTGTGCTGCGTATTATCGTTGAGGGTAAGCTGGATCTGGATCTGCGCGCGCTGCTGGTCGTTGCAGCGGATAACCACGGTAACCTGAAGGCCCGTGACGGGCTGGAAGATAAGGTACTGGACTTTATGCTGGACCGTTTCCGCGCCTGGTATGAAGAAGAAGGTATCCCGGCTGAGGTGTTCCTGTCGGTGCTGGCCGTCCGCCCAACCCGTCCGCTGGACTTCGATCAGCGCGTTAAAGCCGTAAGCCACTTCCGCAGCCTGGCAGAGGCAGACGCGCTGGCAGCCGCCAACAAGCGTGTGTCCAACATTCTGACCAAGCAGGGTGCTGACAGCAATGCCACCGTCTCTGAGTCCGTATTGCAGGAAGATGCAGAGAAAGCGCTGTACGCAGCGCTGAATGGCCTGCAAAGCACGCTGGATACAGCCACAGCGGAAGGTAACTACCGTCAGGTGCTGGAGTCTCTGGCCAGCCTGCGTGGTGACGTTGACCGCTTCTTCGATGATGTGATGGTCATGGCAGATGATGAGGCTGTACGCCTTAACCGTCTGGCGCTGCTGGCGCAGCTGCGTAACCGCTTCCTGGCAGTCGCGGACATCTCCGTACTGGGCTGATCTCAATGTAGCAGGCTCTATTAAAAAGCCAGTCAGCGTTTAGCTGACTGGCTTTTTTGTGGCCGAAACTCAGCCAGCTTGGCAATGTTTCACGTGGAACATAATAAAAAACCCCGCCGTAGCGAGGTTTCAGTTAACCGGTCAGCACAACCGATCAGATATCCAGGTTTGCCACCCGCAGCGCGTTGCTTTCGATAAAGGCCCGACGCGGTTCAACTTCATCCCCCATCAGGGTAGTGAACAGCTGGTCTGCGCCAATCGCATCTTCAATGGTAACCTGCAGCATACGACGGCTGTCGGCTTCCATGGTGGTTTCTGCCAGCTGATCGTAGTTCATCTCGCCCAGTCCTTTATAGCGCTGAATAGCATGGCCACGACGGGACAGATCCAGCAGCCAGTTCAGGCCGGTTTCGAAGTCTTTCAGCATATGGCGGCGTTCACCACGCTGCAGATAAGCACCGTCACCCATCAGGTCAGCCAGTACCGCTGCCATATTGACAAAGGCGGCATACTCTTTAGAGCGGAAGAAATCGGCGCTGAATTCATAGTTATGTTCAACCCCGTGGTGGGTGTAAACGATACGTGGAATAAAACGACCACGTTCATCCTGGCCCAGGCTGCAGCTGAAATGCTCAGAACTGGTCTCAACATCAACCAGCTTGTCTTCCAGTGCATCAACCCACTGCGACACTGCCGCTTCATCGGTCAGCTGTGCTTCGCTCAACGCAGCCAGATCCAGCAGCGCCCGCAGTGCCTGCTTCGGATACAGTCGGCTCAGACGGGTGATCGTAGCCTGCATATCACGGAACTGGTAAACCACTTTTTCCAGTGGTGCACCGTTGATGGCTGGTGAATGCTCATCCGGATGCAGGCTGGAACCTTCCAGCGCACCCTGCAGCAGGTAATCCTGCAGCGCATCTTCATCCTTGAGGTACTGTTCCTGCTTACCTTTTTTGATCTTGTACAGCGGTGGCTGAGCAATGTAGATATGGCCACGCTCAATCAGTTCAGGCATCTGGCGGAAGAAGAAGGTCAGCAGCAGGGTACGGATGTGCGAGCCATCGACATCGGCATCGGTCATGATGATGATGGAGTGATAGCGCAGCTTGTCCGGGTTGTATTCGTCGCGACCAATACCACAGCCCAGCGCAGTAATCAGGGTACCTACTTCCACGGAGCTGAGCATTTTGTCGAAACGGGCTTTCTCAACGTTGAGGATCTTACCCTTGAGGGGCAGGATTGCCTGGGTCCGGCGATCACGGCCCTGTTTGGCAGAACCGCCTGCGGAATCACCCTCCACCAGGAAGATTTCGGACAGTGCCGGATCTTTTTCCTGACAGTCCGCCAGCTTGCCGGGCAGACCGGCGATATCCAGCGCGCCTTTGCGGCGCGTCATCTCACGGGCTTTACGGGCCGCTTCACGGGCACGGGCTGCATCGATCATCTTGTTGACGACCGCTTTGGCATCACCCGGGTTTTCCTGCAGAAACTCGATCAGACGACTGCCCATCACCTGCTCAACCGCGGTTTTTACCTCGGAAGACACCAGCTTGTCTTTGGTCTGGGAGGAGAATTTTGGATCCGGTACTTTCACCGAAACAATCGCAGTCAGACCTTCACGGCAGTCATCACCCGTCGTGGCGGTTTTCCCGCCTTTGTTGATCCCTTCGGAATCAATGTAGTTGTTCAGACCACGGGTCAGCGCAGTACGGAAACCCGACAGGTGGGTACCACCGTCACGCTGCGGAATGTTATTGGTGAAGCAGTGGATGCCTTCCTGGTAGCTGTCGTTCCACTGCATCGCCACTTCAACGATGACACCGTTTTCATGCTCGTCGGTGCAATGGAACATTTTGTTAATCGGGTTTTTGTTGGTGTTGAGGAACTCAACAAAGGCACCCAGGCCACCCTCATAACTAAACAGCTCTTCACGGCTTTCACGTTCATCCTTGAGGAGGATCCGTACACCGGAGTTGAGGAAAGACAGCTCGCGCAAACGCTTGGCGAGGATGTCGTACTGAAAGGTGGTTTTATTGGTGAAGGTGTCCAGTGACGGGTAGAAACGTACGCTGGTACCACTGGTTTCCGTTTTACCCACCACGGCCAGCGGCGCCTGAGGCACACCGTGCACGTATTTCTGCTCATGCACTTCACCGTTACGACGGATGGTCATGGTCAGGTCAGTCGACAGCGCGTTCACGACGGAAACACCCACGCCGTGCAGGCCACCGGATACCTTATAGGAGTTATCATCAAACTTGCCGCCAGCATGCAGCACGGTCATGATCACTTCGGCAGCGGAGACACCTTCTTCTTCGTGAATTTCGGTTGGGATACCACGGCCATTATCGGCCACGCTGACGCTGTTATCCTGATGGATAATGACATCAATCTGAGAACAGTGCCCGGCGAGTGCTTCGTCGATGGAGTTATCCACGATCTCGAACACCATGTGGTGAAGGCCAGTGCCGTCATCCGTATCACCAATGTACATACCCGGACGCTTACGTACCGCATCCAGGCCTTTCAGCACCTTGATGCTGGAGGAGTCGTAGTTCTGGTTCTCTTCACCGCTCATTCAGTCGGTCTCCTAAACTAATCTGTGCACTTCACCTGACCATTCGCCACGGTGAAATGGCTGATATTTACATCCGGTTGCCATTGGCGCTGTAGCGCGTCACGGTCAACGCAGGTAATAAAACACTGATTGTGCGATGCCGCCAGAAAGTCACAGAACATCTGGCTGTGCTGGCTATCCAGCTCTGACGGCAGATCATCAATCAGGTAGATGCAGGCGCGCTGGCTGAGCCGGTAAAACAGGCTGCCCTGGGCCAGTTTCAGTGCACTGACTACCAGCTTTTTCTGTCCTCGGGACAGGCGCTCTGCGGCATTATGACCATCGGCTTTAACTTTGAGATCTGCCCGCTGTGGGCCATAACCGGTAAAGCCCTGGCGTCGATCGCGCTCAAGACTGTCGGCCAGTACGGCATCCAGCGATTTTTTCTGATCCCAGCCGGGGCGAAAACCCAGTTCGATCTCCACACCACCCAGCAGCGTGCTGAGGATCACCTCAAACTCAGGTTTTAACTGCTCAATATAGTGCGCGCGATGCACGGTGAGCAGGTCCGCATGACGGATAAATTCCTGATCCCATGCCTGGCGTAAGCGAGGATCAATTTTACCACATTTAAGCAAGGTGTTTCGCTGCTTCAACGCCCGCTTGAAACCACGCCAGAGCTGGATAAAGCTGCTTTCAGCATGGAACACACCCCAGTCGATATATTGCCGCCGCGCCTGGGGGCTTCCCTCCAGCAAATCAAAGGTATCCGAGTTAATCACCTGTAGCGGTAATAACTCCGCCAGGGTAGATAAGTCGATATTATTGCCGGCGTAACGCATCAGGCTTTCGCCTGACAGCTGGCGCTGAATACCCAGCCGCTGAGTTGAACCGATCCCCAGCGCATCAATATCCCCCGCCACCATGCAGTGGCCGGTCTGACTCTGAATCAGGTGACGGACATTCTGGGTGCGGAACGAACGGCCCAGGCCCAGCATATGTACGGCTTCAAGCAGGCTGGTTTTACCGCTGCCATTGGCACCGTGCAGAATATTGATATGGGGGGATGGATCGATAGAGACGTCATGCAGATTGCGGATCTGCTGAATATCAAGGCGGGCAATGGACATGAAATAGGGGTTACCAGCGCAGCCAGGCACAGAGGGCCTGGCTGCGCACAGGACTTACATACGCATCGGCATAACAACGTACAGGCAATCCGCTTCATCCATTCCTTCAAGCAGCACACTGCTGTTGGAGTCAGAGAGCGTGAGACGTACGGTATCCGAACTGAGAATAGACAGTACATCCAGCAGGTAGTTAACGTTAAAACCAATCTCCAGTGATTCACCTTCGTAATCAACAGAGACAGTTTCTTCCGCTTCTTCCTGTTCCGGGTTGTTGGCCATTACCTGCAGGAAGCCACTGGACAGAGACATCCGCACACCACGGTATTTTTCATTCGACAGGATCGCGATCCGGCTGAACACCTGACGCAGTTCCTGACGCTCACCCAGTACCTGTTTATCACCGTTTTTCGGGATAACACGCTGGTAGTCCGGGAATTTCCCATCCACCAGTTTAGAGGTAAAGATAAAGTCCCCTACATAGGCGCGGATATGGCTGCTGCCAATAACCAGCCGTACCGGTTGCTCACCATTTTGCAGCAGGCGAGCCAGCTCCAGAATGCCTTTACGCGGTACGATAATCTGGCTTGGCGCGGCATTCGCACCTTCAGCATTGGCGCGACAGGTCGCCAGTCGATGGCCATCTGTCGCCACTGAGCGCAAAGAGCCTTCGGCGATTTCAAGCAACATACCGTTCAGGTAGTAGCGTACGTCCTGCTGGGCCATTGAGAAGCCCGCTTTGTCGATCAGGCGACGCAATTCAGCCTGAGACAGGGTCAGCTCCATCGCCTGAGGGCCATCATCCACATTCGGGAATTCAGCCGCCGACAGGGTCGAGAGGGTAAAACGGCTACGGCCAGCCTTGATCACCATCTTCTGACCGGACAGGGCCAGTTCAATGCGCGCATCATCGGGCAGTGACTTACAGATATCCATCAGTTTACGCGCAGGTACGGTAATGGAACCCGCTTCTGCAGCCTCGTCCAGAGTGACGCGGCCCACCAGCTCTACTTCAAGATCCGTACCTGTCATCGACAGCTGATCACCTTCAACAACCAGCAGGATGTTGGACAGCACAGGCAACGTCTGACGACGCTCCACAACACCAGCCACCAACTGCAGTGGTTTGATTAAGGCCTCTCTGGAAATGACAAATTTCATCGGTTATCCACCTTGCACCTTCATTCCGGTCAACCTGTTACGCTGTCAAATGACGTAACAGGTTTTGATAATCTTCTCTGATATCCGTATCACTCTCGCGCAGCTCCTTTATCTTGCGACATGCATGGAGCACAGTTGTGTGATCCCGGCCGCCAAACGCATCGCCGATCTCCGGCAGACTGTGGTTGGTCAGCTCTTTCGCCAGGCTCATTGCTACCTGACGAGGTCGCGCAACAGAGCGACTGCGACGCTTTGATAGCAGGTCAGAGATTTTGATTTTAAAGTAATCGGCGACTACACGCTGAATGTTATCAATACTAACCTGTTTGTCCTGCAAAGCCAGCAGGTCTTTCAGAGATTCTTTAATAAACGGCGTGGTGATTGCGTTGCCCGTAAAATGCGCATTGGCAATCACCCGTTTCAGCGCGCCTTCGAGCTCACGAACGTTAGAACGAATCTTCTGTGCCAGGAAGAAAGCAGCATCATCCGGCAGCTGAATTTTCGCTTCGGTGGCCTTCTTCATCAGAATTGCCACCCGGGTTTCCAGCTCTGGTGGCTCGATGGCCACGGTCAGGCCCCAGCCAAAACGGGACTTAAGACGCTCTTCAACGCCGATGATCTCTTTCGGATAACGGTCCGACGTCAGGATCATCTGCTGGCCACTCTCCAGCAACGCATTAAAGGTATGGAAGAACTCCTCCTGGGAGCGCTCTTTACCGGCGAAGAACTGGATATCATCAATCAGCAAGGCATCGACTGAGCGGTAATAACGCTTGAAGTCGTTAATTGCGTTGAGCTGCAGTCCTTTCACCATGTCGGCGACAAAGCGCTCGGAATGCAGGTAGACGATTTTGGCATTGGGATTACGCTTGCGCATCTGAATGCCAACGGCCTGCATCAAGTGGGTTTTACCCAGACCCACACCACCGTATATAAAGAGTGGGTTATAAGCACTGCCAGGGTTATCAGCAACCTGCTGAGCAGCAGCAAGTGCCAGCTGGTTGGATTTACCCTGTACGAAAGACTCAAAGGTAAAGGCAGCATTGAGGTTGGACTGATGCTTAATCCCCCCCTCCACATCCACCGTACGTTCAGGCATCAACGTTTGTTGATAAGGCACAGTTTGCGCGACGGGCTCGCGGGCGGGTGCTGATGCGGGAACCGTTGCGACAAGCTGAGGGTTCGCAGCGGGGGCAACCTGCATGGAAGCCGGCGCCGGGGTAAAGGCTGGTTCACGAACCGGCGGGCTCATTGGCGGTGGGGCAACCTGAGTGGCCGGACGGGGACGGACCTGAGTCACAGCAACACGCCGCTGTACTACGTGCGAAGCACGCTGCGCAACATCCAGCCGTACGTCAGCACTGATATCACCACTGATATCCGCCACAACCTGGCGGATACGGGCCAGATACTTGTCATTCACCCAGTCGCGAACAAAGCGGTTCGGGGCCATCAGCGTCAGCTGTGCGCCATTCGCATGCGCTACTTTTAGCGTGCGAATCCAGGTGTTGTACTGCTGAGTCGGAAATTCTTCCTGCAAACTGAGCAGACAGCGTTCCCACAGTTCCGCTGACATCGGTGGCTCCTATCCTGCCTGAATAAGTTATTCAATGAGTTATACATACCCGGAGGCGTTGATCTGGCAGCCATTCTAGCTCCCCACCTGGCTTTTATCCACAAAAGAACACAAGAAATACATATTTCTTCCCCACCTTTATGCACAAAATTATAAAACCGGCCTCAATGTCAGCTTATCCCAGACTAATTCACAATGTTATCCGCTACTTATCCCAGAAGAGCCTTGCCGGCTGAGAAGCCGTTTAAACAGGGGGTAGAGGGAATTACCCACAGTAATCAACAGTTTTAAACACAGGTAATCCCCATTCACCTTTGCTCCCTGAACCAACCTCAAATCTTTGCCTGTTCACAACTTTTATCTGCTGAATCCCCGCTATTTATGGGATTTAGCTTGATTCAAACGGGTTAACTCCATAGAATGCCGCGTCTGATTTTCATTACCGGGAAATCAGTTAATTCAATTAATTTTTTTCCTAACAGCTAGCGTTAGCAGGTGCAGGCAATGAAAAGAACTTTCCAACCCAGCGTACTGAAGCGCAAACGTACTCACGGTTTCCGTGCCCGCATGTCCACTAAAAATGGTCGTCTGGTCATCAACCGTCGTCGCGCAAAAGGTCGTAAGCGTCTCAGCGCTTAAGTCGACCGTACTGGTCTGGTCACCTGACATTATGTCTGAATTCAAATATCCCCGAGAGTTGCGCCTGTTAACGGGCGGAGACTTTCAGCAGGTTTTTGACAACGTTTCGTTGAAGGTGCCAGACCGGCACATCCTCATTCTGGCCCGTCCTAACGGCCTGGATCACCCTCGTCTGGGGTTTGTGATCTCCAAAAAAAATGTTCGCCATGCTGTGAAACGTAATCGCGTTCGCCGCATTATGCGCGAGTCATTCCGTCTCAATCAGCATAACCTTCCACCCGTGGATATCCTGATCATGGCCCGTAAGGGCATTGATGAACTGGAAAAGGATGAACTTCATCGCCTGGCGAAGAAGTGCTGGTCACGATTGAGAAAAAAAGCCAAACAAGCTTCAACTTAACGAACCGGTTAAAAACACGATGGATTTTCAGCGAGTACTTCTGGTGGCCGCTCTGGCAGTCATCTCCTACATGCTGGTACTGCAGTGGAACCAGGATTACGGCCAGGCGCCTGTACAGGCTCAGCCCGTTGAATCCACCTCTGCCTATAACACCAGTACTGCCACCGTTACCGATCTGCCATCCGCTGCCAGCCCTCAGGCCGCCAGTTCCGATGTGCCCGGTGATAACGCCGTTGCTACGAACGCAGCACAGTTGATCAGTGTAAAAACTGATGTTCTGGAACTGCTGATCGACCGCAAAGGTGGCGACATCATTCAGCTGGCACTGCCAGCGCATAAAGCACAGCAGGGCAGTGAGCTGCCGTTCGTACTGCTGGAACAGACTCAAGCCCGTACCTATATCTCCCAGAGTGGCCTGGTCGGCCCCAATGGACCGGATGCCAGTAAAGATGGCCGCCCGGTATATAGCGTGAGCGGCGACGAATTCAAACTCGATGGCGACAGCCTGACAGTTGATCTGACGCTGACAACCGATGGCGTACAGATCACCAAGCGCTACACCTTCACTAAAGGTTCCTACGAGATTGGTGTCGAGTTTATCGTCAATAACCAGTCTGACAGCAACTGGCAGGCTAACCTGTTCGGTCAGATCAAACGTGACCGCAGCAGTGATCCGACCAGCAGCACCGATATGGGTATGCAGTCTTACCTCGGTGGCGTGTTCTCGACGACTGAGAACAACTACAACAAGATCGACTTCGACGATATGGACGAAGCGGCATTCAAAGCCAAGTCTCAGGATGGCTGGGTAGCGATGGTTCAGCACTACTTCGTCAGTGCCTGGATTCCTGCTAAAGGCGTGGAATACACCTACCAGAGCCGTGCCAGCGGTGGTAACTACATCATGGGCTTTATCAGCCCGTTGCTGACCATTGCGCCAGGCGAGAGCAACAGCGTCAGTGCGACGTACTATGCTGGTCCGAAAGATCAGCCAGCGATGGAAGCCGCCGCCGAAAACCTGCAGCTGACTGTCGATTACGGCTGGTTGTGGTGGATTGCGAGTCCACTGCACATGCTGCTGACCTGGATCCATAGCGTGCTGGGTAACTGGGGCCTGTCGATCATCGGTATCACCATCCTGGTAAAAGCGGCGCTGTTCCAGATTAACGCCAAGGCGTTTAAATCCATGGCCAAGATGCGCAAGTTTGGCCCTGAGATGCAGCGACTGAAAGAACTGCACGGTGATGACCGTCAGAAGATGTCGCAGTCAATGATGGAGCTGTACAAGAAAGAGAAGATCAACCCGCTAGGCGGCTGTCTGCCTATTCTGGCGCAGATGCCGGTGTTTATCGCACTGTACTGGGTACTGATGGAGAGCGTCGAGCTGCGTCATGCAGAATTCCTCTACCTGAATGACCTTGCCGCGATGGACCCGTACTTCATTCTGCCGATCCTGATGGGTGCCAGCATGTTCATTCAGCAGACGCTGAACCCGACACCGCCGGACCCGATGCAGGCTAAAGTGATGAAGATGCTGCCGATCCTGTTCACCTTCTTCTTCCTGTGGTTCCCGGCAGGTCTGACACTGTACTGGGTCATCAACAACGTACTGTCTATTGCCCAGCAGTATGTGATCAACAAGCAGATCGAAAACGAAGGCAGTGAGACCAGCACCAGCTGATCACTGACTCTGTTACACTTGAAAAGGCTCCCGTATGGGGGCCTTTTTTGTGCTTTCTATACACAGGCTACGACTCACCCACCGTAGCAACCACGTCCCGTCGCGTCCGGTGCCCCGGCGCACGCGGCATGAACCCTTGAGAACATCCCGGATAAAATCCTATGCAGCAGATCAGTCAGGACACCATCGCCGCTCAGGCCACCCCACCAGGCCGGGGAGGCGTGGGCATTATTCGCGTATCAGGCCCTGATGCCGTACGTATTGCCGAGCAGGTCCTGGGCAGCGTACCCAAACCCCGCTATGCCCATTACGGCGCTTTTCTGAACAGCGCAGGCGAGCAGATTGATCAGGGCATCGCGCTGTATTTTCCCGGCCCCAACTCATTCACCGGTGAAGATGTACTTGAGTTACAGGGCCATGGCGGGCCGATGATCATCGACTTCATCCTCAATCGGGTGGTCGAGCTGGGTGCCCGCCCGGCCAGGCCTGGTGAGTTTTCTGAACGCGCTTTCCTCAACGACAAGCTTGATCTGACTCAGGCTGAAGCCATTGCCGACCTGATTGATGCGTCATCCGCACAGGCAGCCCGTTGTGCTCTACGGTCACTACAGGGTGCCTTTTCCGAGCGTATCCACACCCTGGTCGAATCACTGATTCAGCTGCGTATCTATGTCGAGGCCGCTATCGACTTCCCGGAAGAGGAAATTGACTTCCTCGCCGACGGTAAAGTAATGGCCGATCTGGAGACAATTCTAACTCAGGTCGCACAGGTACAGGCAGAAGCACATCAGGGCAGCCTGATGCGCGAAGGGATGAACGTCGTCATTGCCGGACGTCCTAATGCAGGTAAGTCCAGCCTGCTTAATGCGCTGGCAGGCAAGGACAGCGCCATCGTTACCGATATTGCCGGTACCACCCGTGATGTACTGCGTGAACATATCCACATTGATGGTATGCCACTGCATATCATCGATACTGCCGGCCTGCGTGATGCGCCCGATGAAGTAGAGCGAATCGGTATCGACCGGGCCTGGCAGGAAATCGAAAAAGCAGACAGAGTGCTGTTGATGGTCGATTCCACCAGCACAACAGAGAAAGATCCGGAACAGATCTGGCCCGACTTTATCCACAAGCTTCCTCAGCCAGATAAAGTCACCGTGATCCGTAACAAAGCCGACCTTAGCAGCGAAGCCATCGGTTTTGAGCAGCGCAGCCATTACAGCCTGATCAGCCTCAGTGCCCGTGCAGGCGAAGGCATCGAGCTGCTGCGTGAACACCTGAAAGCCTGCATGGGCTACGCCAGTACCACCGAGGGCGGCTTTATGGCCCGCCGGCGTCATCTGGATGCGCTGGAACGCGCCACTGAGCTGCTCAATACTGGACACCAGCAGTTGCTGCACAACGGTGCCGGAGAGCTGCTGGCAGAAGACCTGCGTCAAGCTCAGCAAACCCTGAACGAGATTACCGGTGAATTCACCAGTGATGACCTGCTGGGGCGGATCTTCAGCTCGTTCTGTATTGGTAAGTAACACCAGGAGGAAACAAGCAACATGAGTATGAATCTGAGTTGCCCGCACTGTAACGTGACCAATCGCATACCGGAGTCACGACTGGGTGATGGACCCAAGTGTGGCAAGTGCAAACAACCCGTCTTTACAGGCCAGCCGCAGACGGTTACTGCCGCCAGCCTCAATAGCCTGCTGCAGCACAACGATATCCCGGTTCTGGTGGATTGCTGGGCTGACTGGTGTGGCCCCTGCAAGCAGTTTGCACCGATTTTTGATCAGGCCACCCGTCAGTTTGAACCCCAGCTCCGACTGGCCAAACTGAACACCGAGGCGGAGCAGGGTATTGCAGCACAGTGGCAGATCCGTTCGATTCCTACCCTGATTCTGTTCCGCGCTGGACGTGAGGTCGCGCGACTAAATGGTGCTCTAGCGTTGCCACAATTACAGCAGTGGCTACAACAGCAAGGCGTTGAACTCTGATAGTTAATCACAGCCCATGTGAATAACTTAGATACAATGAAAACAGGGGGTTACATCAGTTAACTGCCCTGTTTTAACATGTTATCCACACCTTACCCCTGGCAGCTGAAACGGTCTTCTTTCAGTTGTGGCCAGACGTTAAGCCAGTCATCTGCACGGCTCACCGTGCGCGCAATTCGCAGCCGGACACAGGGGCTGTTCTTCAGCGTCACCTTATAACGGCCTGCCAGCTGTTCCTGCGCCATACCACTGCCAACCGATATCCAGTGAGTTTGTGATTGCCGCCCCAGCTGGCGGTAGTAGATCAGCGAATCAGAGGTTTGTGGTGGCGGCTGCTTCAGCTGTCGAGCCCAGAGCGCCGGAGACAGGGTGCCATCAAGGGTGTGCAGATGATCAATATCACCACCCAGAGCCGCGACCTTCAGAATCAGCGATGCCACTTCACCGATCGCAACCACTTCCAGTGTTTTCGCCTGCTGCTGACGTTTGAACTGACCCAGCATACGGGCCATCGCTTCCGCCTGCTCCGTGGCATCGCGTTGACTGTTCAGATAACGCGGATCACAACGACCAGATTCAGCCTGCCGTATACAGGGTAACTGGGCATAAAAGCTGCCAGCGTCCTGTAACGACAGCCGCCGACCCAGTGTCAGCCCGGTGGATTGCTGTGCAGCTTCTATATATAGCCTTAATGGCGTTCCCACCGCTCTCAAAGGTCGAGTCAGAGACCATTCAAACCCGCTCGCCATCAACGGTAATGTATCCGGATCGACCCCCGAATCTGCCTGCGGCACGACTGGTGCCATCTGACATCCGGTCAACAGGATTACCCCTGTCCATACTCCAGTCCACTTTATCACCCGGATCTCCTTGCTAACGCCTGATAGGGTCCGGTCATCATAAACCAGAACGAACAAAAAAATCGCCATGAGAAGACAGAATCCTGCCGCTAAGCCCTGTGGATGAGTTGTGTGGCTGGTACGTATAAACAGGTGAAGAAACTGAGGGTGGATTGCCCTGTGCATAAGTAGCCTCTTTATGCACAGCCTGCCAGGGGGGTTGTGAGCAACTTCAGAACAGTTACAGAACAACCTTTCAATCACTATAACCTATTGTTTTATATAAACTAAACATTGTTATATACAGATGTATAGCTGCCTAATAATAATCACTAAAATAAAAAGATCTTTATATACTTAACTTATTTTATTAGTTAATCAGCAAGACAGATTTCAGAAATTTACAGGCTGATATTACTGCTATGAAAGTTACCGAGAAGGCGTATCATCCAGCAGGTCTCAGCAACAGACAGGCGCTTTCTGAATAACCTGATCTGACCAGCTGGGTGTAAAAAATAGTGCACAGGCAGTCGCCATCAAAAGTCTATGCGTATAAAAAACGAACAGTTTCAGCGCTCAGTATTGCCGGGTATAATCTGCTTCCTCTTCTCCAGCTCAGCAGTCCTGCTCAGCTGTGGCGTTTATCCAGGTATTACGAGGTAAGACGGACGTGGATTATCCAACCCGCTTTGATGTCATTGTGATTGGTGGCGGTCATGCCGGTACAGAAGCAGCCTTAGCCGCTGCACGGCGCGGTGCGCAAACCCTGTTGTTAACACATAACATCGAAACTCTGGGGCAGATGTCCTGTAACCCGGCGATCGGTGGCATTGGTAAAAGCCACCTGGTAAAAGAAATTGATGCACTTGATGGTGCTATGGCACGAGCAACAGACCGTGGTGGTATCCAGTTCCGTACCCTGAACTCACGCAAGGGCCCGGCAGTACGAGCTACTCGCGCCCAGGCTGACCGAATTCTGTACAAGGCAGCGGTACGCGAAATTCTGGAAAACCAGCCTAATCTGATGCTGTTCCAGCAATCGGCAGATGATCTGATTGTTGAGGGCGACACTATTCGCGGTGTGGTCACACAGACAGGCATTCGCTTTCATGCGCCGTCAGTGGTGCTGACGGCGGGTACCTTCCTTGCGGGAAAAATTCATGTCGGGATGGAAAACCATGCCGGTGGCCGAGCTGGCGATCCGCCGTCCATCGCGCTGGCTGACCGATTACGCGAACTGCCTCTGCGGGTGGATCGCCTGAAAACGGGTACGCCACCACGTATTGATGCCCGTAGTGTTGATTTCTCGGTGATGCAGGAACAGCCTGGTGACAGGCCAACGCCGCTGATGTCTTTCATGGGCAAAGCATCAGAGCAGCCACGTCAGATCAGCTGTTACATCACTCACACCAATGAGCGCACCCACGATATTCTGCGCAGCGGACTGGATCGCTCACCGCTGTACACGGGGGTGATTGACGGGGTTGGTCCACGTTATTGTCCATCGGTAGAAGACAAGATCATGCGCTTCGCCGATAAGACCAGCCATCAGGTGTTTGTGGAGCCCGAAGGGCTGACCACCCATGAGTTGTATCCCAACGGTATCTCGACCAGTTTGCCGTTTGATATCCAGCTGGCGGCCGTTCGTTCTATCCGTGGCTTCGAAAATGCTCATATCACCCGGCCTGGTTATGCCATTGAGTATGATTACTTCAACCCGCAGGATCTGAAACACACGCTGGAAACCAAACTGATCAACGGCCTCTACTTCGCCGGTCAGATCAATGGTACAACCGGCTACGAAGAAGCCGGTGCTCAGGGCCTGCTGGCTGGTATCAACGCGGCATTGCGGGCCTTCGACCAGGAGCAGTGGTATCCCCGTCGTGATGAAGCCTACCTCGGGGTGCTGGTGGATGATCTGATTACGCTGGGTACATCAGAGCCGTATCGGATGTTTACCAGCCGGGCGGAGTACCGGTTGATTCTGCGAGAAGACAACGCCGATCTGCGCCTGACCGAGAAGGGACGGGAACTGGGACTGGTCAGCGATGCGCGCTGGCAGGCGTTCAGTGAAAAGCGTGAAGCCATTGAGCAGGAACAGCAGCGTTTGCGTGATAACTGGATTCAGTCCGGTTCCGTTGAAGCGGCTCAGCTCAATGCCAAGCTGAAAACACCGCTGAGCCGCGAATATACACTGGCTGACCTGATCAAGCGGCCCGAACTGAACTACGCTGATGTGGCCGGATTGAAGGGCCAGCCTGTGGGTAACCCTCAGGTCGCCGAACAGGTCGAAATTCAGTTTAAGTATGCCGGTTATATTGACCGCCAGAAAACTGAGATCGAACAGATGCGCAGGCAGGAAAATACGCCGTTACCCGCAGACTTTGATTATGACCAGGTGGGTGGGCTGTCCAATGAGCTGACCGCCAAGCTCAAGGATGTTCTGCCTGCGAGCATTGCCCAGGCATCCCGAATTCAGGGTATGACACCGGCAGCAATCTCGTTACTGCTGGTGTATCTGAAAAAATATCAACTGGCGAAAAAACAGGGAGGGGCACACTGATGGATGCTCAATACCGTCAACGTTTATGTCGGGGCATTGATGCGCTGCAGCTGTCCCTGACGGAACAACAGGTTGATCAGCTACTGGAGTACCTGGCCATGCTGATCAAGTGGAACAAGGCCTACAATCTGACCGCCGTGCGTGACCCGCTGGAGATGATCGACCGTCACTTGCTCGACAGCCTCAGCATCGTGCCGCATATCTGTGATGAGCGACTGATCGATGTTGGCAGCGGGCCTGGCTTGCCTGGTATTCCGGCAGCGATCTGCAAGCCGGAAATCGACGTCATCACCATGGACAGCAACGGTAAGAAAACCCGCTTTCAGCTACAGGTCAAAGCTCAGCTCGGGCTGGACAACCTGCGGGTTGAGCATGGTCGGGTTGAAGAATCGTCGACGCTTCCCGCCGGTCAGGTGATCTCCCGAGCATTTGCATCGCTGGACGCTATGATCACCTGGTGTCATACCCTGTGCCGTGAAGATGGTGTTTTTCTTGCCATGAAAGGGGTATACCCTGAGGCGGAACTGGCGGCCTTGCCGCAGGGATATGAGCTCAAGGACTGTCATCGCCTGAACGTACCGGGGACTGATGGTGAACGCCATCTGCTGATACTGGGGAGACGCTAAACGTGGCCCGGATTCTGACCATTACCAACCAGAAAGGGGGGGTGGGTAAAACTACCACCTGTGTAAACCTTGCTGCATCACTGGCCGCGACTAAAAAGCGTGTGCTGATGGTTGATCTTGACCCCCAGGGCAATGCGACCATGGGCAGTGGGGTCGATAAGCATACGCTGGAGCACTCGGTTTACGAGCTGCTGGTGGGTCAGACTGATGTACACCGGGCTATCGTGGCGAAATCGCCATCAGTTCCGTCAAGTTTCGACCTGATCGGGGCGAATGGCGACCTGACCGCTGCCGAAGTTGAGCTGCTGCAACTGCCACGCCGTGAGTTCAGGCTCAAAATGGCGCTGGCGGACGTAGCGGATGATTATGACTACATCCTGATTGATAATCCGCCCTCGTTGAACCTGCTGACGGTGAATGCATTGTCCGCTTCCAGCGGAGTGATTATTCCGATGCAGTGTGAGTATTATGCGCTGGAAGGCATTTCAGCGCTGATTGGCACCATTGATAAAATCAATAAACGGCTTAACCCGGCGCTGCAGATCGAGGGTATTCTTCGCACCATGTTCGATCCGCGTATGAGCCTGACCAAAGATGTCTCGGCCCATCTGATCGAGTACTTTGGCGATAAGGTTTACCGTACCGTGATTCCACGCAATGTGCGGCTGGCCGAAGCCCCCAGCCATGGTCTGCCAGCCCTGCTGTATGATAAAAACTCCCGCGGGGCGATGGCCTATCTGTCATTGGCTGGCGAACTGCTTCGCCGGACTGAACACAAAGCGGCCACGCGGGCGCAGGAGGGGTAATTATGGTGGTAAAAAAACGGGGCCTGGGGCGCGGTCTGGATGCACTGCTGAGCGGCGTCTCCAGTGACGGGTTTGAGCCCGAAAGTACAGCCACCTCAACCACCGGTGAGGGTTATCAGCTGCTGGCGGTTGAGCGGATTCAGCGAGGCAAGTACCAGCCCCGTCGCGATCTGGACCCCGTCGCCCTGGATGAGTTGTCCGCCTCGATTCGTGCACAGGGAGTTATGCAGCCGATCATTGTTCGTCCTGTTGCCCATGAGCGTTATGAAATCATTGCCGGTGAACGTCGCTGGCGTGCCTGCCAGATGGCCGACCAGGTGAAAATCCCGGTTATCATTCGTGATGTACCGGACGAAGCGGCGATTGCCATGGCGCTGATTGAGAATATTCAGCGTGAGAACCTCAATGCAATCGAAGAAGCGATGGCGCTCAGCCGCTTGCAAAGTGAGTTTGAGCTCACCCAGCAGCAGATTGCTGATGCCGTCGGCAAGTCTCGTTCGACGGTGGCCAACCTGCTCCGGCTGATGAGCCTGTGTGACGGGGTTAAAGCGATGCTGGAGTGCGGCGATCTGGAAATGGGTCATGCCCGCTGTCTGCTGACGCTGGATGAGCCGCGACAGCAAGCTGTGGCCAATGAGATCGTAGAGCAAGGACTCTCGGTGCGTGAAGCTGAGAAGCTGGCACGTAAAGCCCTGTCCGGGGTGGTGGTCCCCGTCGTTCGCCCTGAACGCCCGTTAGCGGACCCGGAGCTGGAGCAGGTTGCCGATGAACTGTCGCGCAAATATGCCACCCGGGTACAGATTGCGCCGGGGGCCAAAGGCCGTGGCAAAATTACCCTCAACTACGATTCTGCTGAATCATTACAGGCATTGCTGACTAATCTTCGCTAAATACACCGAAAGTACAATGAGTTACAAATTTTATGTGGCCAAAGTTGTAACCTGATTGCCTTGAATACAGGGCATCCTTGGTAGCGAAACTGTACGACGTTAGTGCAAACGGTAATATATCGGGTTGATGCGCTGCAACGAACTCCATATAATCCCCACGCTGATAAAAACGCATGCCGATAACGGTTGGTAGCAAGATTTTTGGGTTTGAAAAACGTTATGGGCCAGAGAAAGCAGCAACAGGGTGTCCATAGTCGTCGCACGAAGGCACGCATGTATCGGATTTACCTGATGCAAGTGGTGTTTGTCGGTTTGATAAGTGTTGTACTCTGGCTGTTTTATGGTCAAACTGCGGCGCTGTCTTCACTGGCGGCGGCGGCAATTTATCTTATTCCCAACATCTACTTTGCCAGTCGTGCGTTAAAACATCGAAACGACGATTCTGCCAGACATGTTCTGGCTCAGTTGTATGTAAGTGAAATATGGAAAATGGGAATGACGGCGTTGTTATTTGCCGCAGTATTTATGCTGGTTCGCCCGCTAAGCCCATTTTCCCTATTTGGCACTTACATACTGTTGCATCTCATTGGCTGGGTTGCGCAGGTAATGCTGAATAATCGGTTCCAGAAACTTTGAACGAGAGAAACTGAGAATGGCTAGCGGAACTGTCACTTCCTCAGAATATATAGCGCATCACCTTACCAACCTGACGTTTGGTAACCACCCGGATAAAGGCTGGGGCTTTGCGCATGGCGCGCAAGAAGCAGCTGAAATGGGCTTTTGGGCGATTAATGTGGACACTATGGTGTTCTCTGTTGGCCTGGGTCTGTTTTTCCTGTGGTTATTTCAGAAGGTTGCAAAATCCGCCACCGCTGGTGTGCCGGGTAATACCCAGAACTTCGTGGAAACCATCATCGAATTCGTTGATGACAACGTGAAGAGCATCTTCCATCACAAAAATGCGATGATCGCCCCGTTGGCGCTGACCATCTTTGTATGGGTTTTCCTGATGAACACCATGGACCTTATCCCGGTCGATTGGCTTCCGTTCATTGCTGCTGAAATGGGTGTGTCTTACCTGAAAGTGGTTCCAACCACGGATGTAAATGCGACCGCGGGTATGGCTCTTGCCGTATTTGCTTTGATCATTTACTACAGCATTCAGCAGAAAGGCGTTAAAGGCTTTGTTGCAGAGCTAACTCTGCAGCCGCTGGGCAAATGGCTACTGCCGTTCAACCTGTTCCTTGAAATTGTTGGCCTGCTGGCCAAACCGATTTCTCTGGCACTGCGACTGTTCGGTAACATGTATGCCGGTGAGATGATCTTTATTCTGGTTGCGTTGCTGCCTTTCTGGGCGCAATGGTTACTGTCTGTGCCTTGGGCAATCTTCCATATTCTAGTTATTACGCTGCAGGCGTTCATCTTCATGGTCCTGACAATTGTCTACCTGGCCATGGCGCATGATAGTCACTAAGCGTACTGACTGAATTTTTGATTTACTGATTTAACTTTAAATTTAACCTTGAAATTGTTTGCGGAGATAATCTGATGGAAATGGCATTGCTGTACATCGCTGGTGCGCTGATGATGGGTCTGGGTGCGGTAGGTGCTGCAGTCGGCATCGGTATCCTGGGCGGTAAATTCCTGGAAGGTGCTGCACGTCAGCCTGAACTGATCCCACTGCTGCGTACGCAGTTCTTCATCGTAATGGGTCTGGTTGATGCCGTACCTATGATCGGTGTTGGTCTGGGTCTGTACGTACTGTTCGCTGTTGCCGGCTAATAAGTAGACCGTTTTATCGACCCTTTATTGGGTAACTACTTTTTAGGACAACCGCGAGAGGTAATGGCGTGAATATCAATCTCACCATCATTGGTCAGGCCATCGCATTCGCTATTTTTGTTGCTTTTTGCATGAAATATGTGTGGCCGCCAATTACGGCTGCACTGGCAGAACGCAAGAAAAAGATTGCTGAAGGCCTGGACGCTGCTGAACGTGCTGCGCGTGACCTGGAACTGGCGAAAGAAAAAGCCGCTTCCAACATGCGTGAGAGCAAAGAGCAGGCAGCCGCCATCATTGAACAAGCCAATAAGCGGGCTAACCAGATCGTCGACGAAGCAAAAGAGCAGGCTACCGAAGAAGCCAACCGTGTTAAAACGGCTGCTCAGGCTGAAATCGAACAGGAAGCTAACCGTGCTAAAGAAGCGTTGCGTGCTCAAGTCGCTACGCTGGTTATAGCCGGTGCTGAAAAGATCCTGGAAGCTGCTATTGACGAGAAAGCCCACGCACAGCTGGTTGATAAGCTGGCTGCTGAGCTCTAAGCGAGGTGTACGATGGCTGAACTTAATACAGTCGCACGACCTTATACCAAAGCTGCTTTCGAGTACGCACTGGATAAGGGCAACCTCGATCAGTGGTCTGCTATGTTGTCCATTGCCGCGCAAGCGGCACAGGACAGCGAAATGGCCCTTGTGCTGGGTAACCCTGCTTTGACTAGCGAGCAGAAAGCCGAGCTGATTATTGCTGTATGCGAGAAACATCTCGACGAAGCGGGGACGAATTTTGTGTCCCTGCTGGCAGAAAATCAGCGACTGGCTCTGCTCCCGGAAATCTTTGCGCAGTTCGAGAACTTGAAAGCGAACCAGACTCAGTCAGTTGAACTGAAAGTCACCACCGCTTTTGATCTGACTGAACAGCAGCAACAGAACTTAACTCAGGCGCTCGGCAAAAAGCTGGGTCGTGAGGTGTCCATGACGACTGAGGTAGACAAGTCTATTCTCGGTGGCGTGGTAATCCGCACTGAAGACCTGGTAATCGATGGCTCGGTTCGTGCTCGTATTGCGAAACTGGCCGAAGCGATGAATTCCTGAGTGTGAGGAATAAACATGCAGCAACTGAATCCATCTGAGATCAGTGAGATTCTCAAGAAGCGCATCGAAAAGCTGGATGTGTCTTCTGAAGCCCGAAATGAGGGCACTATCGTCAGCGTATCCGATGGCATCATTCTGATCCACGGTCTGGCTGACGTAATGTACGGGGAGATGATTGAATTCCCTGGCGGCGTTTACGGTATGGCACTTAACCTGGAGCGTGACTCCGTTGGTTCTGTTGTACTGGGTGATTACCAGGGTCTGGTAGAGGGTATGACTGCGCGTTGTACTGGCCGTATCCTGGAAGTGCCGGTTGGCCCTGAATTGCTGGGTCGTGTAGTGGACTGTCTGGGTAACGCAATCGACGGTAAAGGTCCGATTGACGCTAAACTGACTGACGCTGTCGAGAAAGTTGCACCTGGTGTAATCGAACGTCAGTCTGTTGATCAGCCAGTACAGCTCGGTCTGAAAGCAGTCGATGCCATGGTACCTGTTGGTCGTGGTCAGCGTGAGCTGATCATCGGTGACCGTCAGACCGGTAAGTCTGCGATTGCGATCGACGCTATCATCAACCAGAAAGGCACTGGCGTTAAGTGTATCTACGTGGCGATTGGACAGAAACAGTCCACTATTTCCAACGTAGTACGCAAGCTGGAAGAGCACGGCGCGATGGATCACACCATCGTTGTTGCTGCAGGTGCTTCCGACCCGGCAGCCATGCAGTTCCTGGCGCCGTACGCCGGTTGTGCGATGGGTGAATACTTCCGTGACCGCGGTGAAGATGCTCTGATTGTGTTTGATGACCTGACTAAACAGGCATGGGCATACCGTCAGATTTCTCTGCTGTTGCGCCGTCCGCCAGGCCGTGAAGCCTACCCGGGTGACGTATTCTACTTGCACTCCCGTCTGCTGGAACGTGCATCCCGCGTTAACGCTGACTACGTTGAGAAGTTTACCAACGGTGAAGTTAAGGGCCAGACTGGTTCCCTGACCGCACTGCCGATCATCGAAACTCAGGGTGGTGATGTATCCGCGTTCGTACCAACGAACGTTATCTCCATCACTGATGGTCAGATCTTCCTGGAAACGGACCTGTTTAATGCCGGTATCCGTCCAGCGATCAATGCTGGTCTGTCTGTATCCCGTGTAGGTGGTGCAGCCCAGACCAAGATCATCAAGAAACTGGGTGGTGGTATTCGTCTGGCGCTGGCGCAGTATCGTGAGCTGGCTGCGTTTGCGCAGTTCGCTTCTGATCTGGATGAAGCGACCCGTGCTCAGCTTGAACACGGTCAGCGTGTAACCGAGTTGATGAAGCAGAAACAGTACACACCAATGTCCGTCGCGGACATGGGTCTGAGCCTGTACGCTGCCAACGAAGGTTTCCTGAACGACGTAGATCTGAACAAGATTCTGGACTTTGAAGCGGCCCTGATCGCGTACTTCAACAGCGAACACGCTGCTCTGATGGCGAAGATCGGCGAGTCCGGCACCTACGGTGACGACATCGCTGCAGAATTCAAAGCTGGCATTGAAAAGTTCAAGTCTACCCAAACTTGGTAATTACTCAGTTATGAGTACGTGGCCTGGGCGGGGCAACCCGCCAGGCCAGACGCTAAGTAAGGTTAAATAGGCGGAACTATGGCAGTCGGAAAAGAGATTAAAACGCAGATTGCGAGCATTGGTAGCACGCGCAAAATTACCAGCGCCATGGAAATGGTTGCTGCGTCAAAGATGCGCAAAGCCCAGGATCGCATGCAGTCGTCTCGCCCGTACGCCCGGAGTATCCGTGGCGTAATTCAGCACCTGGCCAAGTCCAACCCTGAATACAAGCATCTGTACTTGCAGGAACGCGATATCAAGCGCGTTGGCTTTGTGGTGGTGTCTTCTGACCGTGGCTTATGTGGCGGTCTGAACATCAACCTGTTCAAAGCAGCACTGGCAGACATGAAGGAACACAAGGCAAAAAATGTCGAAATTGACATTTGTGCACTGGGTTCCAAATCTGTCAGCTTCTTCAAGAGCTTTGGTGGCAACGTCGTATCAGCAAAAACACAGATGGGCGATGCCCCGGAAGTGGCTGATTTGATTGGCGCCATCAAGGTGATGCTGGACGCTTACGACGAAGGCAAACTGGATCGTCTTTACATCGTTTCTAACGAATTTGTAAATACGATGACCCAGACGCCAACCGTAGAGCAGGTACTGCCGCTGAAGGCAGAAGACGATGATGAGCATCTTAACCATCATTGGGATTACATTTACGAACCGGATGCCAAAGAGCTGTTGAACGGCTTGCTGGTACGTTACGTAGAGTCCCTGGTCTATCAGGCCGTGGTTGAGAACAATGCCTGTGAACAGGCAGCACGTATGCTGGCGATGAAGAGTGCAACTGACAACGCTGGCGACCTGATTGACGAGCTTCAGATGATTTACAACAAAGCTCGTCAGGCTGCGATTACTCAGGAAATTTCTGAGATCGTGAGCGGTGCTGCTGCTGTTTAAGACAGATAACAGGTTTAAAAGCTATGAGGATCCGAACATGAGTAGCGGACGTATTGTTCAGATTATCGGCGCGGTAGTCGACGTGGAATTCCCACGTGACTCTGTACCGAAAATTTACGACGCATTGAAGGTTGGTAAAACCGGCCTGACACTTGAAGTTCAGCAGCAGCTGGGTGACGGTGTCGTACGTGCAATCGCGATGGGCCAGACCGAAGGCGTGAGCCGTGGTCTGGACGTAGATAATACTGGCGCTCCGGTTTCCGTACCTGTTGGTACTGCAACCCTGGGCCGTATTATGGACGTGCTGGGTAACCCGATCGATGAGTGTGGTGATATCGGTGAAGAAGAGCGCATGCCTATTCACCGTAAGGCCCCTTCTTACGCAGAACAGGCAGCCTCTAACGAGCTGCTGGAAACCGGTATCAAGGTCATCGACCTGGTATGCCCGTTTGCGAAAGGTGGTAAGGTCGGTCTGTTCGGTGGTGCCGGTGTAGGCAAAACCGTTAACATGATGGAGCTGATCCGTAACATCGCGATCGAGCACTCTGGTTACTCCGTATTCGCTGGCGTAGGCGAGCGTACACGTGAAGGTAACGACTTCTACTACGAGATGAAAGAGTCCAACGTACTGGACAAAGTATCTCTGGTATACGGTCAGATGAACGAACCTCCTGGTAACCGTCTGCGTGTAGCGCTGACGGGTCTGACCATGGCAGAGAAGTTCCGTGACGAAGGTCGTGACGTACTGCTGTTTGTTGATAACATCTACCGTTACACCCTGGCAGGAACAGAAGTATCTGCACTGCTGGGTCGTATGCCATCGGCAGTAGGTTATCAGCCAACACTGGCGGAAGAGATGGGCGTTCTGCAGGAACGTATCACCTCAACTCACACGGGTTCTATCACGTCCATCCAGGCGGTATACGTACCAGCAGATGACTTGACTGACCCGTCGCCAGCGACCACCTTCTCCCACCTTGATGCGACGGTTGTACTGTCTCGTCAGATCGCGGAACTGGGTATCTACCCGGCAATCGATCCACTGGATTCCAGCTCTCGTCAGCTGGATCCACTGGTAATCGGTCAGGAACACTACGACATCGCGCGTAATGTTCAGGGTGTTCTGCAGCGCTATAAAGAGCTGAAAGACATCATTGCCATTCTGGGTATGGATGAGCTGTCTGAAGAAGACAAGCAGGCTGTAGGCCGAGCACGTAAGATTCAGCGCTTCCTGTCTCAGCCATTCTTCGTTGCAGAAGTATTTACCGGTTCTCCAGGTAAATACGTATCCCTGAAAGACACGATTCGTGGCTTCAGCGGTATTCTGAATGGCGAATACGATGCGCTGCCAGAACAGGCGTTCTACATGGTTGGCGGTATCGAAGAAGCGGTAGAGAAAGCCAAGAACATGTAATTGTTCTTCGTAGACTCACCTTTAAGAGGTAATAAACATGGCTATGACTGTTCATTGCGACATCGTAAGTGCCGAAGAAGAGATCTTCTCTGGTCTTATCGAGTTCGTATCGGTAACAGGTAGCCTGGGTGACCTGGGTATTTACCCAGGTCACGCTCCGCTTCTGACGGAACTGAAACCAGGCCCTGTCGAACTGCGTAAGCAGGGCGGCGAGCAGGATATTTTCTACGTATCCGGCGGCTTCTTCGAGGTTCAGGCACATAAGATTTCGATCTTGGCCGACACTGCACTGCGTGCAAGTGACCTCAACGAAGCGTCTGCTCAGGAAGCGCAGAAACTGTCTCTTATACACATCTCCGAGCCCACGAGACCGAGGCTGATCTCGTA
>CAJXNY010000049.1 GCA_913057435.1 uncultured Oceanospirillaceae bacterium
ATCTGGCGGTTACTCTACCACCTAAGTTGGTGTCCGGGATTATTAGACCACTACAGATCAACTCGGTGAAAGGTAGCAAGGAATACTTGACCACTATAAAGACCATCTGAGCTTCGAGCAGGTATTGCTAATATGTTTCTGGAATACTGTCCTCGGCAATTAAGCCCGAGGACGGTAAAGATCTCCAGAATCTGCTATCCCGTAGATAGAAATGCCGCTCCGCTTAAGGGACGGTTCACGTGGGTGATCGACTGGGGCTAGAGCGGCTGGTCCGGGAGAGTGGCAGGTAAACAGCTGGGGACCCTGAGCCGCCGACCACCCACGAGGCGGGACGTGACACCGCGGGAAGCGCCTATTTTCCCACTTTCTATGGTCGTCAGCAGCACTCAACTTTATTTGTTTTGTTTCAAATAGTTAGGGGTGGCGAAGGTGACGAAATTGCAGCAGTATAGCCAGGCACCTCAAAACAGCGGCCCGCAGGCCCAGCAACAGTAAAGAAACCGGCCTTACTCTACTACTGCGATGAGGAAACTTTGGAAGGTGAAGTCACTGAAGCAGGGCATTTACCACAGGCGTTCCCATGCCACACAAGCCCTTTCGGCAACGCTGGTGGTGTCTTACCCTTTCGAGAACACGCCTGATCAAGCTGTTGCTGGGTGACCTTGGCATTATTGAGCATTGCGCCTGTGAGCCTCGCCCCGGTTAAAGCTGCACCAGTGAGATCAGCACCTGACAGGTCAGCTGCCGCCAGCACAGCACATTCAAGGTTGGCATCTATAAAGCTGGCTCGGGTCAAGTTTGCATCGAGAAAATTGGCATGCCGGAACGTAGAGCCAGACAAATCAGCCCCTTTAAGGTGCGCCTGGTAAAAGCTTGCCCTGGTGAAGTCACCGCCTTCTAAAAAGGCATCCTCTAAAATGGCATTATCGAACTCCGCACCTGTTGCAGAAACCGCATCAAAATCCGCGCTATATAATCCAGCCTGGCTGAACCGGGAATTGCTGAGCAAAGCACCTCCCCACTCGGTGTACTGCATATTTGCGCCGATAAAGTTTGCTTCAGTTGCGTCAGCCTTAATGAATAGCGCACTGTCAAAATCAGCATTACTGAAGTCGGCCCTGTAAAAGAAACCGCCGGAAAGGTCTGAGTGCGGCAACTTAACACCAGCCAGGTTGGCATGTTCCAATCGAGCACCATTGATTGACAGGCGGTCAAGCTGGACCCCTTCTAAAGCGAGTAAAGCCAGTATGGAACGAATACCAGCGTTAGCGGCCTTATGATCTGTGGCTGCCAAGTCAGCCACCTGGGCTATCAACTGAGCATTGCGGGTAAGTCGATCGGTATCTTGCTGCTGGAGCTCCTCATACACTCCCCAAGCACCCAATATGATGGTCACCGCTGCAATAGCCTCAACAACAAACCGGACGCCTGCAGAATTGCGCCACAGCCAGCTCCACCAGCTCCCCGCCCACTCGAAAGTAGCGAACCAGCGCAAAGCCACAGGCAATGCCTGAGCAACAGTGGTGAAGCGTGGGGGGAATGGTTGGCGCTCGGGCTGCTGGTGGTCCATACCTTGCCTCTAACCTTAAAAGCTAAGATCGGTAAGCGATTCCATTTGCTGACATAGTGCTGACACAGCCAACACATAAAAAAACAGCCGCCCGGTGTGATCCGTAAGCGGCTGTTTTTCTTCAGAATTTTGGTAGGACCAGGCGGATTCGAACCGCCGACCTCTACCATGTCAAAATTGTGCGGACAAAGGAAAAAGTGCCTATCTGTCAACACGTTATCCCCGCCTCTTTTCCTGCCGAATCAGCCAACAGCGGGCACACTAGTGGTAGAAGCTATACTCGGTGGGCTCTTAGGGCTGGCACTTACAAATGAGCCACAGAACCCAGTGTTACCATCCCCTGTAGCAGGTTTAGCCTGATGTAAAAGCCGGTGTTAGATAGATTCAACCGACGTCCTAACACCGTCTTTCCCGCGAACGCGGGAACCCACAAAGGGGCTGGCACCAACCGGCACCAGCCCCACCCACATCAAGACCGCTCAGAACCAAAATGCCGCGCAAACCGATCCATATCCTGTTCCCAGCGCGCCAGATGGGACGCCTTGAGATAATCAGGCAACGCCGTACTGTTCCGATACGTCAGCCAGGTAACACACAGCTCATACCCCTCACGCAGCCAGGCAACGGGCACACCGTCGATCTCATCGCGGCTTTGCTCATTAGCCCAGAGGGTTTCTGCCAGAGTCGGAATCATCTCAGGATGTTCAGGGAAGGTTTTCAGGGCTTCGTTAATCAGCCGCTTGCGGTAGTGAGGCGCAGTGCGAGCACTCAGCAACTGCGCCTGCCGATCAATCTCCGCCTTCACCGCATCATTCAGCAACGGCTGGCCCAGCATCATCTGCCGTGGTCGATCAGCGACCGCAGCCGGCAACGCGGGCGGATCGGCCCGGTGCTGTTGCTCCAGCCGCACCGCCATCTGGTTAAAGGCGTTGATATAAGCTTCTTTGATGGCTGCCGCTTTCTTACCGGTGAAGCCCATCACCAGGAACATGAAGCCGTCTTTGGTCATTTCGTAGACTTTGCTCTCGCGCTTCGCACCATTGCCTATTTCAACGTCCTGAACATGAACGCAAAAGTGCGTTGATGCGAATTCATCAGAACAGTCGAGATGCTGAAGCTTCCGCAACACATCGCAGTGCTTCTTGCCAAAGGCTTCAGAAACGTTGAGGGATGTTGTCAGCAACTGATTGTTACTGAGAGAGATAGAACCATGCAGATCGGTGCTCATCGGAGCAGTTGCGGTAGTAGCCATACCTGGCCTCCTTGTATTTCTTCTCACGGAAATGGTGTCAGGAGGTTGAGAACGGTATACAAGAAACCGCGGACTTATTTCCCTTGCGGGTATTTTATTCGTCGCCCTCCCGACATAGTGCAGACCGAAGTCTAGACGCAACTATGGCGTGGGGTGCCGTACTACAGGCACAAAAAAACCAACGCTTTCGGGGCTGGAAGTCCGCTTGTATAGAGGTTCTCACGCCTCGTGAGCATAATCATAGGGCCATGTATGGGGAGATGTCAACGAGCGAACCTCCGATCCGTAACACAGCACACCCACCATGCTCAACGAAAGACCAGAGGGTAGCGGAGTATTGACTAGCCCTAACATCCAGTCACAACAAAGTTCAACAAAGTTCAACAAAAGACAAATAATTTCATTTATTGACATTTTTATTCACTATAATCACAATAATTTCATTTTGCGAAGCAAGGCCATATCATGCAGCACAGCCCAGAAATCCTAAAAATCGTTGAGGGTGCTCTAAGAAGCAACGCTCCACAAGTGGCTGCTTACTCAGAACTACTCGCGGCCAAGCTAGAAAAGGAAGGCCATATAAGAATCGCCCAAAGCATCCGAAAGAAAATAGGGCAAGCAGGCCATTCATGCAGCACAACCAGCGTTTCAGGTCGTTTAGAGCCAGTAGTACCCGTCGACAAAGACAGTAGACTGTCATTAGGAGATGTCATTTATCCAGCCCTTAATGAATCTCAGGTAAAGCTTCACAAACCGGTTCAAGAAAGTGTTGACGAGTTCCTAGCGTTCATCGATAAAGCCCACCTACTGTCTGCTGCGGGCGTCGGCATCTCACCCTCAATGCTTATTTACGGCCCTCCTGGCTGCGGTAAAACACGTCTTGCTCATCACATAGCAGCACAGCTAAATTTGCCGCTTATCACAGCAAGATGCGATACGTTAATCTCATCGTTCTTGGGATCGACGGCAAAGAACTTGAGAAACTTATTTGACCATGCCGCAAGCCGGCCATGCGTATTATTCCTCGATGAGTTTGACGCTTTCGCAAAAGCCCGCGATGACCAACACGAACTAGGTGAACTGAAGCGAGTTGTAGTCAGTCTACTCCAAAATATTGATGCACTACCTGATGATACTGTTTTGCTAGCTGCTACCAATCATGAAGAGTTACTAGATCCTGCAGTCTGGAGACGCTTCGCATACCGAGTGCAAATCCCTCTGCCTAATAGAGATACTCGGACTGACTTACTGAAACAGTTTTTAGGAAGCTTTTATCCTAAAGACATCAAACGTATCGAAGAAGCGACAGACGGCATGAATGGCGCAATTATTCAACAAGCATGCCTTGCAGCAATACGTAGCGCTGTACTAGCAGAAAATGAGACTATTGACACAAATAGATTGATCATCGGGTTAGCAAAAGATCAGCACCAAGACATATTTGGTAGTTCTGCCTTGAGTGATGAAGAAAAAGTAATCAAGCTGAGAGAAACTAACAGCAAGGTATTCACTGTTGATCGGCTTTCATCTATTTTTGGCATGTCAACTGGAAAAATATCCAAATTGACCTCAAAGGGAGTAGCTAAGTAATTATGGACAAACAGAGTAATCCAGTTCAGGTGGTGAAGGTCAGCGACAGTGACCATAGAAAAATCAACTATGATGGATTCGGAGATCCTACTGTATTTGGTGATGGCGCTACACAGGAAGTTCGAAACAGGCTTGCTCAACAGGCCCTTGAGACGCTTAATTACTTCTCTTCTTCGTTTGAAGAAAATCCAAATGTTGCTGGTGTTGCAAAAGTGACACTGAGAGAAGAGGCGCTAGCAAAGACTCACCGACCGATGAGACTCTTCTCAAGGCAAACATGCCCAATTTTCGGAACCCTTGACTTTGGGGAGGTGTTAGTAAGCGTAACAGATACTGGGCTAAGAAAATTGCGTCAAAGGTTACATGAAGGAAATAGCAAGCAGGTAATTGCTAACATATCAGCCGTTGAGAAGATTGAGCCATTTTCAGAAGAGGATAGGCTGAATATTCTGACCCATGATCAAATATCGAAGCTATCTCAAGAAGGAGGTAGAGTTAAACTCAAGATTTTTGATCATCAAAATAAAAATAAAAATGATCAATTAAGAAAGGCTTTAGAAGACTTTGCCGTAAAACAAAAAATTGAGCTTAAAGAGCTAAGATACGGAAGTAACAGAGAGCTAATATCTGCGACTTCTATTAGCCCAAGCGCAGCCAAGAAACTAGCGAAATTTATCGGTTTAAGAAACGTATCACCTATACCTCGTTTCAAAGCTAGCGATATAGATTTGCAAGCCTCCCCAGTTGGGCATGCTGATGAGCTGTTATTTCCTCCCCCAAACCTGGGCGAGGACTACCCTATAGTTGGTATGATCGATTCTGGCATCTGTCCAAACAGCTCACTTATCACACCATGGATTGTCTCACGAGAAAGTTATGTCCCCCCGGGGTTCGAAGATCACACCCATGGAACTATGGTTGCCGGGTTAATTATAAACAGCCAAAGCCTGAACCACCTAGATGCCAGGTTTCCTAGTACTCAGGCAAAGGTTGTTGATGTCAATGTTTTCCCAAACGGAGGTACCACTTCAGAAGATGATCTGATCGCCATCATCGAAGAAGTAGTTCCTAAATACCCCGAAGTAAAGGTATGGAACCTTTCACTGGGAAGTTCTGATTCAGCGCACAATACTGACTTTTCTGATTTCGCACACTTTTTGGATGAGATGCATGATGAGCATGGTTGCTTATTTGTTGTCGCAGCAGGCAACCAAACCAATGTGCAGCACTGGCCAACAAACAATTGTGACCCACTTACGAATCGCGTTTCATCTCCTGGAGATTCTATTCGCGCCCTTACAGTGGGAAGCATTGCACACAAGACCTCACCTCTCGCTTTAGGGGACACTGAAGGTCTATCTCCGTTCTCTCGAATAGGCCCAGGGCCCAGCTGTATTCCAAAGCCAGAAATCACACACTACGGAGGGAACGCTACAGCAACTGGTAGCTTTGCTCAGATTGGCGTGCTTTCTCTTGGGCCGAACGATACTCTGTGTGAAAATATTGGGACAAGCTTTGCAGCACCGATTGCCTCAAGTATCGCCGGCCATTTGCATCATTTTCTCTCTGACGGAGGAACTACATACGTCCCTTCTGAGCGCATTAAGGCTCTAATGATCCACTCAGCTCTCCTGGGATCACAGGGAGTTAGCACTGAAACCCTTAACTATTTTGGATTTGGTAAGCCTGGTGATGTTATTGACCACCTGTATTGCGACCCAAACTGTATGACCATGGTATTTGAAACCGATATCAAACATGGTGGCTTTGAATTCGAACGCTTTCCCTTCCCCATCCCGGATTGTCTTAACACTAGTGAAGGGAAATACAAAGGGGAGATTCTCATGACTCTGGTGTATTCACCTGAGACAGACAAAAACTATGCCTCTGAGTACTGCCGAACTAATGTCGAAGTTGGTATGGGAAGCTACAAACCAAATGAAAATGGAAAACGTGCATTTAGCTCTAAAGTCCCAGCCGCCCCAAAGAATGCGTCAGACATGTTTGAGAAAGCACGGGTAGAAAATGGCTTCAAGTGGTCCCCTGTTAAGGCATATCACAAGATTAGTAGCCGCGGGATAGATGTTGGTGATTGGCGGCTGCGACTCGGGGTACTACGCAGAGCAGAAATGGAGATGCCAGATAAGCCGCAACGCGCTATTCTAGTACTTAGCTTAAGAGGACTTGATCCAACCCAACCGGTTTACAATGAGACAATTCAAAAGATAAATCAGATGGGATGGGTTACATACGACATCGATCAACATGTGCGTGTTCGTAGCTAAGAACCCATTCATCTATACCCCAAGGGGCGCTTGGCGCCTTTTGGAAGCTTTGAGCATGACGTCATATTGAAGTTTCATGAAAATAAAAAACAGATACCTCAGAGGCTTATTTAACCGTATGAAAGAAGAAAGTTTAAAACTACAGAAAGATACGAATGTATTTCGATACTGACAGCATATTAGACGAACCGGGCATGAAAAAATGTATCCTAAGAGAAGATTCAGGCTCGAAAACAAAGTTATAAATCGAAAACCTTCTTAACTACTAGGTTTACTCATATCAAGAGAAGGTAGATCTATTTATTTACGCAGTAAAGTCTAGATACCCTGAAACAACAAATAAACTACTTTGTAAAATCCCTTAAACTAGCGCAATAAAGTACAGCAGACCAACCCCCATCGCCGCTATGTACAGATACACGGCCAGATCCCGCAGCGGATCGTCTTTACCGCTGGAAAATTCAAACGCCAGCAGATAGAACGCAAGCATCAGCATAAAGGGTGCAAAGAAGGTGTACTTCAGAAAGGTGTAACGCTTATTGATCGTCTCGATATCCATATCCTATCCCTGCAGGAAACCCCGCGCACCTTGCCCAACAAGACAAGCATTCCTTTAAACTGCCCAGACTCTAGCAAAGCAAAACCGGCGTAAGCAATGAAAACTTAGAATAATTTTTAAACGGTTATTTGAATTCTGAAAAGTATATTAGATAAATTGATAATATTATAAGGGTAGATTTTAGGCGGACTGCACGCTCCCACAGTGGGTGTAGGAACGGCAGGAGATATGAGCACTTCCAGCGTAAGAAGGGAGCCTACTGAAAGCTTGTAGAAACCTGGTACGAACGCACCAGGCATATAGCAAGAGCTGCTGACAATTCTATCCCGTTACAGGATCAGGGTGCCTGATAGTTTGTTGCTTTGATATGCAATGAGCGGTTATCACGCCGCAGTCGATAGATATTGCCATCTGATGCAGTACGCACGGCGTCGAAGTTAGCCGAGTTGTGAACGTTTCCCGGATCCCTGCACGGCTTTACATTTCCCGGATTGGTGAGAGTCACATAGAAATCTGAAAGCGTTTTTTTATTCTGTGCCGGATCGTAATCCACGCCCCTGACACGCAACAAATCTTCTACAGCACCCAACGTTGGTAGATGCCCTGTATTAACCAGCACACAAGAAACGTCCATTCCGCTATTTAGTTCTCGCATACGGTCAATTGCGGCGTCCAGGCATTCCAACTCATCTTCACGGGTGTCAAAGTGGCCAACAAAAATATGAGTGCTTGTATACAGCACCGGCGCCCAACACGTTGCCAGCCCGACAGTACCAATTCCAGTGCAGCCGTTACCGTTTCTTTCAACAATCGCCCCATAAGGCTGAGGCACAAACACCGTATTTACCGGAGCATCTTTTATAGTGCCAGGCTTACCGCCTGGGCCAAAAATTGACGTCCTTTCCTGCTTTGCCTTTGTCATCTAAACATCCTTTCAGTCAGAGGTTAAAAAGGTTTATCAATGCCCACCCGTATGGCTGTAGGCATCTACCCAATCAATCTCCACTAATCAGCCCTTATAGACTTGGGCAAAAGACGGCAGCCAAGAAAAACGTTACATGACCCGAACATAGGCTCTGAAGGTACTAACTGACCTTAATCAAAAACCGGAGCTCTGGAAAAGGGGCCTGGCACCTTTGCGCCGGAGGTTACACCACGTTAATCGGCCTTGTTGCCACCACCGCACACCGATACCCACCGTTATAACTGTGCGTCACTCGATCCAGCGACCATTGCCCCGACAGCCGCTCACTCGGAAAGCCTTCCAGCACCAACAGCCCTTCAGCCGCCAGCTCTGAATTACCCGGACAGTCGAGCTGCAGCTTGTCGCCCTGCCTGTCGATGCGGCGCATCTCTGTCTCTATGGCGGTGAGTGCGGATTGCTGGGATTCGTAGCGAGCAGGCAGGCATTTACGTGGTGGCTGGCCGGAGCGCTCTGTCATTTCAATAACACCATTGCCGTCGTACCAGTGAGCGGTGACACCGCTGTACTGGCCCCGGTCTGAGCCGGTGATTGATCCGCTGACGTAGGCCGGTGTGCCGGGCGCGTTGTTCGGTGGATGCTGGATGGTAACGGGAGTCAGTGCCCGGCCAGTGAGGCTTTTTACCTGACCACGCCGGGCGAATACCAGCAGGCTATCGACCGGCTTACAGACAGCATCATTCAGCCCTGCCAGCCGGGTGAGGAATTTGAGGTCGGGCTCTTCAGTCTGGTCGATGTGCAGCACGGGTAGCTGGTCCAGCTCTGGATGTACGCGGGGGCTAAAGCCATGGCGCTGGGCGATCGCTCGCACTACGTCACCTACGGTGGTATGCCACCAGGTTTCACTACGAGCTTGTTTGAGTTCGGTTTCATCGCTGGCATGAAACGGTGCAGCGGTACCTGTGAGGGTGATCGTATTGGGGGACAGGTTTTCAGAAATGCGCGACAGCTTGAACTGCCCAAGCGCGGTAACTGAATCATCTTCTTTGTACCCCATCTCGCAACCGATCACCTGGCCGGTGCGGGGCCAGTCCATCAACCCGCCCGCTTCAATCTGGATGCTGATGCTGTCCGACTCCAGCCCGGCAGCATCTACTACTGTGCAGCTGATCAGCCGCTGCTGGATTGTGGCAGCGGTGTTTCTGCCCCCGGTGATCCGGCAGACCGGCGTGAGTTTGCTGATCAATCCCATGCACGCGCCCTCTGTTTAACCGGTTGCGCCGGGAGGTCTGGCAGCTGCAGCTGCACACCCGCAAGGAAGATTGGCCCCAGCTCGGATGCGTGTGGGTTTAGCTGCCAGAAGACATTTGTTACTTGCTCATCATTACGCCCCAGGTGCTGCCACAGCAAGCCATCTATCGTGTCGCCATCAACTGTGCGAATCATCCTTTGTACTCCTGCAGGTCAACAGTAAACGTAGTTTTCAACGCAGTGCCGTCATCGATCAGGCGGGTGCCGGTTTCGGTGACGCGGGTTACATTCCACTGGCCAAGGCTCTGACCGTTGCCACGCATCACCAATTGCGGCCCAGCGTTGATGAAGGCGCGGAGCTGGTCCAGCACTTCGCCGCTGCCTTTGCCCAGCACTTGACCGGCGAGACTGATCATCTGCAATGGCTGACCGGTACGCTGTGTTGCCGGGGCCTGCCCGCCACGATCCACCGCTGCCAAACCGGACTCTGCGGTCCGGGTGAACTGGTGATAGTCTGTATCGCTGTAGACGCTGAACACAAAATCAGAGATAGAGAGCATCATTTTCATGCTGTGATCTCAAGTGAGTCATCAAGACGGTTTTGTAACGAGGGGTTCAGTGCGGGCATCAGTTGCTGGTCGAACAGGGCTTTGAGCTTATCCATCGCCAAGTTAGCCACATGCTCTGCATCCGCACCCGGTGCAGCTTGCACGGTGAGCTGCGGCGCGAAAGTAACTTGCTGGTTCTGCTGGACTCGTTGCGTTGCGGCGACATCTTTATCCGCTTTTTTCAATGCAGACTCTCCACGCGCATGATTCTCTTCCCACGCCCGATTAACAAGCCCGCGCTCATACGGCGACAAGTAATCTTTATGTGCCTTCGGTGTGACATCAGAGGTTTTGGCGACCTGCTCAGCAGGAGCGTCAGTTGGCGCGACCAGCTGAGCAACCTCTTCACCCGCCCAGCTACCCGCTTCGCCGCCAAAAAAGCCACCAAGCGCAGCCCCAATCGCGCCACCGATTACAGTGCCAACAATCGGCACCACCGATCCGATCGCCGCTCCAGCGGCACCACCGGCCCACATGCCTGCAGCACCGCCGACAATATCGCCAGCAGAACTACCGATCTCTGTTGCGTCACCGCTAGCAACAGCACTGCCCAGGCCGCCAACCTGCAGCACCAGATCCAGCGGTTTCAGCAGCTTGGTTGCCATGCCGCCCACACTGCCCAGCAGATCCGAAACCCCACCTACCACATCAGATGCTGTACCCAGCAGATCGAATGAATCGGCATCAGCACTGGCACCCGGGGTGGCAGATATTGAAGCTGCCGACTGATGCGCAGAGGGAGGCGCAGAGGAATGGGCAGAGCGGCGAACAGGCTTGCCCATCGCTACGCGAGCCAGTGTTGCTGTAACGCCTAACGTACTGTTGAGCCACCCTAGCGCCTGATCTGCCGCCTCAGACTGTTCAGCCATATTGGCTGTTTTGTCTGCAAGCCGCGCAGCAACATCAGCAGCGGCCACTGTTGATGCCGCCTGCAGTTGATCTGCTTTTGCACCCGCTTTGCGCCAGTCGAGCATCTCAGCCGGGTCTAATAATCGAGCCGGTGCATCTCCTGCTTCGGCGACCATGCTCTGAGCGCTGACAGAATCACTGGCCGCCATCAACGCCGCAGTGCTTAGCCCGACCCCCGCCGCTTGCCCTGCCCGGCTTGATGCCATGGCCTTGGCACCCTCCCAGCCACGACCGATCAGCCGCCCCAGCCGCCCACGCCTGCCACCACGCCGCGATGGCCGCCGCCCGGTATCGTCAGGCCGCCTGTCACCCGGCCGCCTATCCGGGCCGCCGCCACCAAGTGCTGCGGCCCCCGATGTACGACCCAGCGAGCGATTCAGTCTGTCAAGCGCCCGCGTTGCCAGTCCTGCCTGAGTTGCTGTGCTGCCCGTCCGCGCCGCCAGCTGAGCTTCTCTGTTTGCCGTGGTCAGCGCAGAGCGTGCGCGCATCTGTTCGGCTTTGGCACTAATCAGCTGCCACGCCAGCAGACCGGCTTTGTAAGTAACAAATACAGCGGCAGCACCGGTTACAACCGAGGTAACGACCCCGCCCTTCTCAGCGAGGTCAGCCAGGCCGGACGCCGCCCATGCCGCACCATCCGCCAGCGGCCCCACAATCGGCAACAAGGAGTTACCGAGCACAATTCCCAGGCGATCTATCGCCCGCCAGGCAGAGCCGAGCTTGTGCTCCGCTACCCCTGCCCGCTCTTTATACTCTTTAAGATACGACCCCTCATAGCTCGCTTTTGCAGCGGTCTGGGCAAAGGCAGAGTCCAGCAGCTCAGTGTTTTTCAGCAAGGACATAAACATGCCCTTGCCCTCTTCGCCAAAAATCTGCGACACAAGGGCTGACTGATCGGCTGCATCAGCGCCAGCTATTGCCGCGAACACATCCTTTATCGTACCCGTCGCATCCTGCTGCATTCGCACTGATACATCTTCAGCATCCAGGCCTACCCGGCCCATCGCTTCTTTCTGCGAACTACTGGCTGCCCACCCCTTTGTCAAAGCACCCAGCATGTTCTTCATGCCTGTCGCTGCAACTTCTTCCGTTGCACCCCCAGACAGCAGAGCACTCGCCACACTGGCGGCCTGAACCGAAGATAGGCCCGATGCCATAGCATCCGCGCCATTACGCTTCAGTACGCCAGATATCGACCTGGCGTCAACCTTACCCTTTGAGTTATTTGATAAATGGTTTACCGCGTCAGCCAGCTGCTCAGTCTGCTGCTGATTCAGGCTCATTCCAGCCCGCCACGACGCCATAGTGTCGCCAGCTTGCTCAGCTGTCATATCAAAAGCGACACCCATCCGCGCCGCTGCGCCGGTGAAATTTGCTATCTCGGACTTTGCAACACCCGACTGCCCTGCAGCAGCAGCAATCTTCGTCAGCTGCTCTGGCGGAACATTAACTTCCACCGCCAGTTTTTGAAGCCCTGCCTGAAACCGATCCTTTTCGTTACCCTGAAAGCTGACGACCTTAGCCACATCGGCCATGGCCGCTTCCATTGTGACAGCGCGGGCAATCGGCACAATCGCAGCGGCGGCCATGGCCGCCGTACCTGCCAGGTTGCCCTGCGCTTCACCCATACGAGCATCAGCAGCTGACACTCGAGCACGGGCTGCACCCAGTTTTTTGAGCGCAGCTTTCTGGGCCTCGATAGCCGATGTGGCTTGCGCTGCTTCTCTGCGCAACCGGGACTGCTCACCGGAGAATTTCTGCGAGTCCACACCGGCTTCACGTAGCTCATTACCCAGTTTGTGCGCCTGACCTCGCTGATCCTCCAGCTCTGACTTCAGCCGCTGCGCATCTGCCCGGGTTGCACCAAACTGCTCACCGATATCAGACAGCCGGCTACGCTCGGTTTCCAGCTCAGCACCCAGTCGATCGGCCTCAGTACGGGCTGCTTTGAACTTCGCCGTCATTGCCGCGGTAGGCACACCCACCGCGGCAATGGACTGCTCCAGCCGCTGGGCCTTTTTAGACGCAGCCTGCTTAGCAGCGGCCAGTGATTGAACAGACTGACGCGCAGCACCCTGCTCCGCCGCCAGACCTTTCAGGGCCAGCTGGTTTTTCTTCAGCTCGCCCCGGGTAGCCGCCATGCTCTGGCGCAGGCCCGTATAATCACCCAGCTTCTTCTGGGTTTTATCCAGTGCACGGGCTGCTTTTTGCTGATCAAACAAAGCACCAGTCAAGCTCCTGGAGTCTGCCGCCGCACCATTAATCGCAGGCGACATGCGGTTAACGCCAACGAGTTCGAGGCTGTATTTAGTCGCTGACATGAAAAATTCCAGACATTAAAAAACCGCCCAGCGGCGGCTTATTTCAAGTGACATTTTGTAGCGGCGGATAGCATCACAAACCCGCCACCCCCGCACCTGCTCATCCGTCACCGAGGCGCTCAGTACCAGCTGATCGGTCAGGCGTTCGATGTCGTCCCGGCTGAGAAGAAATTGCCGGTTTGTGACAAAAAATCAGCCACCTTCTGATCCAGCGCTTTCCAGTCAGGCACTGCCAGCTGATTCAGCTCTTCCTCTGCCAGCCCCGCACAGTGGACTTTGATAAACAGGTCGCGTTGGTCTTCCGGCTGTTTGTCCATCAGATCGAGTGCAGCAACAGTAGGCAATTGCAGGGTAAGTGCATCCAGCTGACCCTGCGCTGTTGTGATCGGCACCAGTAGTGGCAGACGGTCTATTGCTTCGGACTGCTTGGTTTCCAGCTTGTCGAACCAGTAATCGGATGTGTTGCCATAGGCTTCATCCACCGCCTGCAGGAGACTGTTGTAGTCCGGCGCGACCAGTTGTTTCAGCTCGCTCTCTGTGAGCCCGGTTCCGGCTTTTACCAGTTCGCGGTAGATGGTGGTGGTGTCATCACCCGCGGCATCAATGAGCGTGCGGTGCTGATCATGGCTGAGCATGGTCAGCATCAGCGAGGTCTTATTGTTACCTGCAATGGTGATCGGCTTGAGCAGGGTGATGGTGAGGCTTTTCCAGATCTGTTGCATTCTTTAATCCTTTCTTTCAAAGAACAAGGCCGGGCCGAAGCCCAGCTGTGGTGGGTTAGCTCATTTCAACGTTGGCGCGGTGTTGTTCCAGCAGATCCTTCCCGCCGATCACACATGTCTGGGTTTTTACGTTGATGTCGTAGATCAGCTGGGGGCCGTCGGTGTGTTTGTAAGCACGGCAGGTGAAGGCAACCGTGTGATCAAATTTGCCGGGCTTTACTTCGCCGGATTTGATGCTGGTGATCTCGCAGGTGTGCTCCCACTTGAGCGGCGCTTTGTTTTTGTCGGCATCTTCGGATGAGCCCAGCACAGTGATCTCGGAGAACTCACCCACTTCTACGCCGTGGGATGACAACAGTTCAGCGGTCGCGCCTGAGAGCTTGATCTCGCCAGTCAGCTTCTCCAGCCCCACCACTACTTCACCGGCTACAAAGCGGCCGCCTTTCGACTCTTCAGTGACCTTGGTAACCGCAGGCGGGGTGTAGCCTTCCAGCCCACCCATGAAGGGGAATCCGTTGATAATGGCCCGGACCAGCCGGTGGTTTCGTGTATCAGACATCAGAGTACGCTCTCCAGGAATTCTTCAACGAACTGTTCTTTGGCGTTGACGTGGAAGATCATGTGCTCGTTTGGCGCGTAGCGGCCGTAGTCGAACACGATGTACCAGCTGCCATTCTGGTAGCGGCTGGCGGTGTTGAGGGTGGGGTGCAGATACACCTGGCCACCGGGGATGATCTCGGCGGCGATCAGATCATCAAGGAAGGCGTTGATGCGGCGGATCTGCTGATCCCAGAACGATTTGGTCATATTTTTGGCCATCACGATCTGGCTGGACATTTCCAGCTTGCGACAGATGGTGTCTTCCAGCCCGACGTAGCTGATAAAGCGCCCGGTAATGGTGCGGTTGCCCACCAGTGACCAGCCGCCCAGTGCGGTATGGCAGATCGCCGCGCCGCCGTTACGCTGGATCAGATCGGACTCACAGGTTTTATCGAGGATGTTGTATTCGATGGTGCGCGCGGTACCGGACACCGGCACCGACTGGTTACCAGGCGACTCCCACTGCTTGACGCTGGCCAGCGCGCCGACGGCCACAGCAGAGCCTGGCACCAGGATATCGCCTTTGGCTTTGCGGCTGTAGATGCTGACGGCCGGGTCGACCAGGTAAACACGGTCATGGTTGGAGCCGTCGCCCCCCAGTGTTTCCATAAACGCAACCAGCGCCTCGGTATCGGTGGACGGGCCATCGGCGACCACGCGGGCACGGATACGGGCACCGACCGAGGCCAGTGCATCGATCACCGCTTTCTGGTGACTGAAGCCTGGCGCAGCCAGAATCGTCGGCCGTTCCATACAGTCCGGTACGGCACTGATGCCCTGTTTCTGCTTGCTGGCCGGGTCGATACCGCCGATCACGCTGGCGGTACTGGCTGCCAGATCTGCGCCTTCTTCGACGATGATCACGTAGATCGTCACGGCGGCTTTTTCATGGGTTTTCATCACCGCATGGATCAGACTGCCGCGCTCATCGCCGGTGCTGTCGATCAGCGGCCAGTGGCCCTGATTCGCAACGCGAATGGGTACGTTGTACTGCACGCTGGCGTCTTTATCCGGCGCGGTGCCGACCAGGCAGACAACATCTTCACCCGGCGGCCCCAGTGGCGGCAGCGGCTCGGTGGTGATAATGCTGATGCCGTTATGTTCAAAAGCGGGGTTCAGGGGCATCGGTTAATCCTTTTGTTTGGCTACAGCTGCAGCTGTTTTAGTTTCGGCGGGCGCAGCTTCAAGCCAGCCACGGGACAGCGGGTGCTGCGCTTCGCAGGGCAGCAGCGCCGGTGTGTCGCCAGGCTTTAGCCAGCGCTGAGCAGCGCCGACGCGGAAAGCGTGGAGCACGGTGTAGGTCTGTTTCACGGAAGGTCTCCTGGGCATTAAAAAGCCCCGCAGATGCGAGGCTTGATTCAGGTATAAAAAAACCGCTTACGCGGTGGGGCTGGGCCCAATCAATGTGAGCAGCTCAACCGGCCAGTCCTTACGCCAACCATCAGCGATAACCATTAGTTGTTCGAACCAGTCAGTTGGCAAATCACCGTCAGAATCCAGCTGCTTCAGCGCTTCAATTTCTTGCTCGGCAACCTGCGCATCGCCCAGCACGAGGCCGACATAATCCGAGTAGATCGCGGCTTTCTTTAGTACCAGATCGACAAGGTCAGAATTCAGCATTCCGCGCTTTGCGGCGATACGGGTCAGCGTCGAAATAGCAACAGTGTTGTCCTGTTTCCACGCCATTGCTTCAGATTTCTGATCCGGCCAGCTGTCAGTTTCCAGATCCGACTTACCCTTCTTTAGCATTGCATGAACATTGTCAGCGACACCGTTGATTTTCTCGATCATAAGCTGGCTGCAGTACTCAAGCGGGTACGGCGTCAGCGGTTGGTTACGCTCTACATGGCCAGCATACACAGTCAGTTCGGGCTGGCCGACGTGGTAGAACTCCGGTCGATCTGGCTGCTCAGTGGTATCAGTCACCGGCAGCAGCCTAAGCTGGTGCAGCTCGACCGGCTCAGCTGGCGCTGACTCCGGCAGCAGATCCGCCGGGATACCGTGGTGTGACAGGGCAGCGGCGAATCGGGCTTTGTTGTATTTGAGCGGGCCGAGGAGTACCCGGCGATCCGATGCTAAACAGAATTCCATGGGGGCTCCTTAGACGGGGATTTGGGCACGGATAGCCAACCAGATATTGGTTACGCCACCGGAGTGCAAATATTGCTGACCATAGACATCTACGCCATTACTGACGAACTCGATACCTTTGAAAGCAGAGCTACTTTCCATAACTTCAGCCTGCTGCGAACTTATAAACAGCCCTTTATCGATACCACTGGTACCACGGACGGAGTCTGCCATCACCCATTCACCGACCTTAGCCTGCTCCTTGGTTGAAAAGAACTGCACCGGCCAACCTGTTACAGCACTTACTTTCTCCCAGGTATTGCCTGAAATACCGGTATATGCACCACACTGAACAATGCCGTTAGGGCTTTCGTCGTGCGCCCATAGATAAGCAACATATTCTCTGCCAACGTCGTTCAAGCCGCCTCCGACCTGAAATTCAGTATCGTCAAACTCAAATCCAACGCCAAACAGCGCATCATTGGCATATGATGGTTGTGTCGAGTTCAGGTTAATGACATGCCCGCCTGGCAAGCTACGATGTTTCACATAGATATCGCCACCATGGGATATGCACTTCACCACCCCCATTCCAAGCGCTATCCCAAGTTCATGTGAAAACTTTCGGGTAAGATCACCGTTACCTTGCCATTTCAGGATTTTAAAAAAACGCGGAGCTTCGCGAAATGTCATAAATAAATGGCGATCACCCGCGCCGTTTAATCCGTTAAAACCGCCCTGCAGGGTAAATCCATCAGCGCTATATGCAATCGCTGGCTGACCCAATCCGGTGTTAGCGAACTGCTGGTTGCTACCGTATGTTGTAATGTAGTAATCGCCCCGCACCGTATCCTGAAGAATATGCTTCCCTGTTTTATCCAGAGTTTTTCCCCATACCAGCGCGTCATAGTTAACCGCATCGATATTGGTGGTGACTTTTTGATTGGCTCCATTGCCGTAAACAACATCAATACTTACTGCGTCCTGGGGCAATATTGCTGATATGGTGGTAAACGCCATCGGCTCAGACCAATCAGACAGCCCCAGCTCTGCTGTACCGTACTGCAGCTGATACCAGTGCTGTGTATCCAGCGCCAGTGCCTGACTGATCTGTGCAGAAGTCACCGCCCCCAGCGCCATGGTTACAACAACATTAGTCATACCCGCATCAGTCGCAACGCGGACATTGGTTGCGTTATGCGTACCGAAGCCAGCCGGGTTTGTCGCAAACGCGGTACCGGCGATATTCGGCTGTTGCGCGATATCTGTAGTACCCGCAGCCGGGGCCAGCCCCGCTGGCTGTACAACAATGGCCTGGTGTCGCAGATCAACGGTGATTACTTTCGGGCTAGACTGCGTCCCGGCCTGATCGACCGCAACCACCGTCAACCCGGCGCTGGAATCCTGCGCAACACCCGCGAATGTCAGCGTTACCGCCTCGCCCGGCGCGATGCCAGTATCTTTGCTGGCGGTGAGGTTTACCGGGTTACTGATACGGTACGTAATATGCGCATCATCACCGTCTGGATCTGTTGCGCCGGAGAACTGCACCTGCACTACCTGGCTTTTCACTGCGACGCCCGGCACATCGTGCGTAAAGCCATCAACGTTAGGGCGGCGGTTACCGACCACCGTTACCGTTTGCTCAACCCAGCCACTCCAGTTGCCTTCAGTGTCAACCGCGCGCACCGTGAACAGGTACGCCGTATCAACCAGCGCGGGATCGTTCGGCACCGGCCATATCAGCGCGGGGCCGGTTGCTGTGCTGTTATCTGGTAGCCGCCATTCATAATGATCAATGGTCGCCGCTGCAGCGGTGTTATGCCATGCGCTAACACCACCAGAGACAGACAGACTGATATTGTTGCCATAGGCCTGCTCACTATCACCCGTCAGCACCGGACTGGTCACAAGATACGACACCGGCAGATCGGACAGTTGCTGCTCAGCCTGCCCCACCCGCCCCTCCAGTTTCTGATCCATCGCCGCCAGCTCAGCATCGACATAATCACGCGAGGCGGTCACGCCGGACTCAACCACCAGGCTCACAGCGTCAACGTCGCCTACTTTAATAAAGGCCCGCAGTGCAACTTCACTACCGCCGCCCGTCTCCGGCGGCATGGCAGGAATTGCTGCATAGCGGGTAATGGCGTAGACGGTGCCGTCATCCAGTAGCCATTCAGCCTCATTGATCGTGGCCGGGCCGAAGGTGGGGGGTACGTTTACCCGCGCCTCTGTCACACCCGAGCTGCTGGCGGCCAGTACATCAATATCGAACAGGCCGTCATCCAGCGGGCGCACCAGCTGCTCGGGCACATCGATGGTGTAATCAACGTCCACCCCACCTGCGGGCAATGGGTGTTCATTGCGGGTCACACTCCAGCTGCCGTCACCAACCCGGCATTCGGAAAATTTTATCGTTGCTTCGCCACGCATCACGCGGCTCATCAGCTCAGCACCCGCCTGTGTCAGGAAGGTGGCGAACTCTCTATTTACGGTACGTTCCATGGGTTAGTAACACTCCGTTACTGTCTGTGTAATTTTGCAACCAGACGCCAGCGCAACAGCTGCCAGCACATCTGAGATAACCGGTTCAACGGCAGGCGCAGAACACGCCAGTAACCGCGCACCGGAGGCCAGCGCCACGCCACAGGCCAGCCCGGTTTCGATCTTTTCAGCAGCACCATAAGACACCACACTGATCAACGCTCCCGCCCCCAGCGCAACACCCAGGCCGATCGCACTGCGCTCGCTGCCATCCAGCGCGGCACCACCACTGGCAGTCACCGTTGCCGCACTGCTGAGGGCAACCCGCAACCAGCCATCGGCTGAGGCGCTGAGGGTGATACCCAGGCTATCCCGTTCGGACTTGGCATAGTCGATACGCCGCCGTGCACGGGCGACGATATCGGGCTCAACCGTGCCGACATCTTCGCGCCACAGATCCACCTGCAGCTGATACGCCCCATCCCCCCGCTTTACCTCCGCATCAAACCCCAGCCCATCCACCGCCGCTTTCACCGCTGCTCGCGTCCCAGCCTTGCCCTGCACCGGCCAGATATTGGCGACGGTGTCCCGCTTGGCGGCGTCGGTATCGTCGCCCCAGTCGGGTACGCCTTTGGCGTGGGCCAGGTACGGCAACAGCTCCGGTGAGACGGTGGCCGGGTTCCAGAGGTTTGGATAAGGGGAGTCGATTTGTGCCAGGTGGCTGGCGAGTGTTTTTTCTAATGCGGTTTCTAGCGTGGTGCGGTTATCAGGAAGCAATGATGTGGCACTCATAGCCGTAGCACCTCCACGCTGATCGCCTCGCACCAGGGGGCCTGATGATCGGCGCATTCTATCGGTGCCGGCGGATCAGCCACGGTTGCCCGCTTCACGCCCTGGCCGTACAGCAGATGGCCGATGTAGTCAGGCCGAATCTCTCCGCCCAGCCGATGCTGCTCATCCGCATACTGCTGCAGCACTTTCTGTAACGTTTGCTCTGTGATCTGCGCATCTGGCCCATTGCCGATGTAAGCCGTTACCTGCTGGCTGTACGGCACGATATCTGCGCTCTGCACGGTAATTACATCGGTGCCCGGCGCGACATCATCCCGCGCAAAGTGCATCCTGACAGCATCCAGCAGCGCACCAGATGCAACACCATTTCCATCACGCGCCAGCACCGTCACAAGTATTTTACCCGGCGCAGTGCGCAGGCCGTTGCCATCTTTTATCTGTGCCGCGATACCGGCTGAGCTGAATGTGTACGTCAGCCGGACCTGATTTTCCGCAGGCTTATCGACAGTAATCACCGGCTTTTCATCCAGCGTCAGCACCGACGCCTTGTATTGCATCCGGCTGCCTGCAGCAGGCGCGTGCGGTTGAAGCAAGTAGCGCAGCAGCAGCGATTCATCGGACTCTTTTGTCGGTAGTACCGGCGGGTAGGCAACCGGGTCGCCCTGATCCAGCACCTGACGTTGAATGCCCTGATGAGCCACCAGGTTATCCAGGTTACTATCCCGCGCCCAACCGGGCAGCAGTTGCCGGGCCTGCTGGTTACGCCGTTCGATCTCGTTGAGTAGATGCTGGGTAAACGTCTCCACCATTTTTGTCAGCAGCTCACCGGGCTGTTCCAGTGTCTTTATCACCTGGTCGGCCAGTTCGGGGCTGCTCGCCCGGATGTTGGCTAGGTAGTCGGCCTTGAACTGCTGTACCACGTCTTCAAAGGCGGGCCGGTGGATCGCGTCGGGCGGCGGTAGCTGGTTTCTGTCAAGCAGCATGGATGGGCACCTCAAAGGTTGCCGCCTGGCCGTTGTAATCACCGGTGATCTGCAGCCGTATGCCGCTGGTATGACGGCGGGCGACAATGCGTGATGCGGTGAACAGGTGGCTCAGGTTATTCGGCGGGTGGATAAAGGTTTCCGTGGCGTAGATCTGCGCTTTCATCAGCAGATCGTCGCCGCTGTTTTTGGCCAGCAGCTCTGGCAGCCGGCTGCCGTAATCGCGTCGCTTCTGACGGCTGCCCAGCTGAGTGGTCAGCGCATCTTCTACCAGCTCGATAAACAGCGCCCAGCCGCTCAGCACCTGGCCGGTTTTACGTGAGAGTCCGATCATCAGTCAAGTATCCAGTAGTCATCGCCTTCGGCGACTTGGCCGCCACAGGCGACGGGGTCGGTGATGCGCCCAACGGCCCGGCCATTCACGGTCATCAGAGCTGAACCTGCGGCCAGTACGCTGCCGTGGCAGCTGGGGTCCGGGTTGCAGTGCACCGCCCAGCCGTGGCCCACGCAGTGCACCGGCTGGCCGTTGATGATCAGGTAATCATCGCCCTGAACGTTGGGCCGGGGTGGCCAGCTGCCGTGGCCTGTGCAGGTGTGGCCGAGCAGGGTTATGGCTTTCATCGTTTGCTCGCGAGGTGCTGGGTGGCGGTTTCGATGATCCGGCCCTGGATATCCAGGATCAGATCACCGCTAATTTTCAGGGTGTGGTCGCCGGTCTGGCCGTTATGTTCCACCACTGAGCCATCGGGGTATTCGGTCAGATGCAGGTGGGTCTGGCCGGTGGGGGCCGGGTACTGATCCGACCAGATGCCGCACAGCACCCAGGCCTGGGTTGAGTTGTCACCGCCGCCGTAGTTGATCAGCGCGCATTGCTCGTCCACTGATGGGCAGCGGTATTCTTTGATCGCCCCGGCGGCCGGTGTAAACCAGCGCAGATACGGCGAGGTGTTGCGGCCATATTGCACCTGCACCCGCTGGCCACTGTCTTCGATGGCAATGACTCTGGCGGGCTGGATCTGATTGCGTACCCGGCGCTCCAGCTCTTCAATACGCGCCAGCACAGCTGCGTGCTGGTCGTCATAGGGCCGCAACGCCTGCTGAATCATCTGCGCTACGTTGGCAAGGAATCGGTCAAACACTGGCCGGTTACCTCGCTGTATTCAGACTCATCAGTAGAGTCAGCCGGATTCATCGCCAGCCAGATGCCTGTTACGGGCGGGTCATCTTCATACTGTGGCGCGCCCAGGTTGAGCTGTTGCGTCCAGGATACTTGCCAGGCCTCAAAACCGTTGTGCTGTTTACTGGCACCAATCAAAAACGACTCCGCCAGCTCGATATCTTCCGGGCTTTTTACCGCAGAGGCTGACCAGCCAAAGCTGTTGTCTGGCAAATGGCACGCCAGAGCACTGGCCAGGTTCATGGCCTGCAGGGCGGCCCCCGCCGATGATTTACTGATCACCCCATATAAAGTGCAGTCAAACAGCTGGGCAATACGGCCATCGTTCTGGCGAGCACCGCCCTTTGCCTTGCCTACTTCAACCAGCACCTGGCGGGCACCCGCAGCGGCTGGCACAAAATCCTGATAGCCGGTTACAACCACATCCGCCGAATCACCGACTGCGATTTGCCCCCGGTAGTAATGCACGATAGCGTCGTACAGCTCACCGGGCTGGTTAATTCCACTCTTTAACATGGATGGCATAGTTCAACTCCTGCCCTAGAATGCGCGTGTATTCACTGTTCAGCCGGGACTCAAAACGCTGTAATACTTCCAGCGCAGGTTCTTCAATATCAATGCCAACCACCTGCACAGGGAAGCGATCACCATACTCAGCACGCACAGAGTTTAACTTCGGGCGGGAATACCTCGCCCAGTCCCGCCCCCCTTCTGTCGTCGTCGTATGCCCATACTTGCGGTTAGCACTGGCACGGATGTACACCTTCTCTTCACTGCCATAGATACGCTGCAAAAAAGCACCATCGAACTGACGACCGCGCACCTTTACGCCTGCCGGGTTCTTACTGGCCTTGCCAGCTTCATGCGCAGCAATTGCCAATAACCCAACCCAAATATTCACCTTCCGATTAAAACCTTTACCGACATCCGAAAACCGATACCGGCGCTTCAGAACCGCCTGGGTGATATTCAGCTCCCGGCCGATCTCACGGACAGAGTGCGTGCGCAGCCAACGTGCGACCTTTTTGATCGCACTGTTAACCGCCCACTCCACCTGCTTTTCAAGCCCGATCAGGTGAGCCGTGAGATCCTCATTAACCCCGCCAATATTGACCTGCATCTCAGAGTCGCCAGCACGGGTACGGTGATGCGATTTCAGGATCTCAACATCAGCCACAGGGTTACCTCATGGGAAGAAAGGTAGAAGACGCATTACCTCCAGCACCCTCCGCCGCTTCCGGCAGCAGCAGGAACTCAACATCACCGCTTTCTGCCACCGGTTCTGTCAGCACGTAAGGCACACCCTCAATCACCAGCCGGGCAGCGTTAAGATCGGCGGGCACAACGTCTTCATTCATCGTGCCCAGCTTCACCTGGCTTAGCCGATGGCCATTGCCGCCGCGCCCCTTCTCGCCCAGCTGTTGGGCGGTGAGGTTCTGCTGCAGGTCCACCATAATCAGCACGGGCTCAGCCCCGGGCCGGACGATCAGCTGGCACTCGGTGCCGAAGGTTTGCATCAGCAGCTGATCAACCTCTGCCATCAGCGCATCAAACGCAGACATCAGCCGTCGTCCTCGGCGTCCGGTTCAGCCTCATCGGCGGGCACCACCAGGCCACCGGCCAGCAGCTCCTGCAGGAGGGCTTTATCTTTTGGTGCATCCATCGGAATATCCGACGGAGCCACACATACCTTTTCACCGTCTGCCAGGGTTTCGAAATACTTCACCACGCGCACGCGCTTAGGCATTGCTGTTTTTTGAACGGCCATGATTATTACCTGTTGTTATAGCGTTGAGGGTTTACGAGTGCGGGGCCGGGTGACCCCTCACTTACTGCACTTTGATGGTGACAAATGCATCGGCATCAAACATCACCGGCAGCGGTGCCGACTGGGTTTGCATCCATTCGACCGATGGGTTTTTGGTGATCCAGTTGGATGGATAACGGCTAACCGCCACCACCCCGCTGGCGTTGGCTTCGGCGTCCTGAATGGCACCGTAGGCCATTACGTCATCAGTGGAAGACGGTGCCATCAGCAGAGTGCCTTCAGGCATGTAGTACACCTCGGTGCCGGTGTCGTCTTCATGCTTACCGGCATACACCCAGAGTTCGTACTCGCCGAAGTTGCCTTTAAACTGGACGATGCGCGCCAGCTGGGGCGACAGGTTGATGCTGGAGTTGTTACCCGCGATGTTTTTATCCAGCTTCTCTTTCACCACCTTGAAGCGAGAGAACGACTTCCAGGCTGTCTTATCAAAAACCAGCTTATCAACCACACCGGTGGCGCGTTCTGCCCACTCTTCAATATCGTCGGTGGGGTCATAGGTGTCCGGGTCTACGGTGTCCCATTTGGCGGGGCCGACCAGGGTCACGCTGTTTTCTGGCGAGCGGTTATAGTCCACCACCTGGGTTTCGTATTCCTCGCCCTCCACCGTCACCTGGCCTGTCATCACGGCTTGCACGGCCATCCATTCTTCACGGTAGAGAATCGACTTCTCCTGATCATCCAGGATCTGGCCGATCACCGCTAAACGACGCTGAAGCGGGTTCAGCTCGCCGCCGATCGCCTCACCCGGCTGGCGTTTCAGCAACATGCCGGGCTCTACGTTATCGGTCGGTTTGACATAGGCAGGCTCGAAGCTGAGCATCTTGCCGCCGCGTTTCCGGTTCGGCTTGCCTGATACCAGCGGCGCAACGAACGGTGCCAGCTTGATGCCTTTACGGATTTTCTCGAAGACGATCTCTTTGGTGTCGAAGGTGACCGTCTGACCAAAGAACATCTGCAGGAAATACGGTTGAAACTTCGGCAGCTGCTGCTTCACGCCCATCAGCGTGTGGGTATCCAGTACATTAATCGCCATGGATAGACTCTCATTCAGTATTCAAAAACCTGCGCCCGCTTGTAGCGCGCCGCTTATTTCTGGACAGCGACGCATTTAGTGCTGGATCGGAATAAACGGCTATTTTGCGCTTGAATCTGGACACTATCGCAAAGGGCCGCTGTTGCGGCCCTTGTTTTGTCTGGTGAGTGGCACTCTGAGTGCTTTTTGTTGCAAAGCGTTTGCACGGCTTCTGCAACGACGTTGCAACGTGGTTATCTCTTCGGTGTCTCTACATCAGCCAAGGTTAACAGGCCGTTGTTATCTAGCCTGTGCTCAACCCGTGTTGCCACCCAGTTGCCATTTATCCCTTCACGCCATCCCGCTAACGTTACTGGGGCCTCAGCCATCAGTGCCAGCTCACCGCCTTTGATCTGAAAATCACCGGTACTAGCACCGCGTTGCAGGGCTGACAGTTTTGCTTTGGCGGCCTGTTGTGCGGCGGCTTTGTCTTTGCGAGTACCGCGCAGGGTGTAAATTGGTTCACCACTGCCGACGCGCTCAGGGGTTCTGACGCCTGTTTCTGTGTTTTGCCAGTGGGTGATAACAGCCGAGTACTTCGAGCGGTCGGCCATGACTACGCGCCAGCGGGAACACTGGTGCTTATATATAGTGGTAGGAGGTAGCTGTTTACCGCTGGCGGTGCGGGCTTCGCCTTTGGGTACGAATAGCAGGAAGCCGTTGGCGGGCTTGGTTACTGCATCATGTTCTCTAGCCAGGCGGGTTAGGAGGTGCAGATCAGATTCTTCGGTCTGTGCAAGGTGAGGAATCTGGATCTGCCCAAGCGTTGGGCTCACTCGTGGCTGCAGGCTGTAGAGCTGGGCGATGGTTGCGACGATCGCTGCAATGGTGGTGTCGTCCCAGTTGCGGGTTCTTTGCTGCTTCATTGTAGCGCGCATATCAGCGGCCTTTGCTCTGATCGTATAGCTATCTGGTGGGCCACTCAGCTCGATTTCATCGACAGTAAACCAGCCCATTGGGTGCAGGGCCGTTTTGCCGTTGTTGTCCCGCTTGCCCAGTGCTACTTCCAGCAAGACACCGGTTGCGACCAGTGCAATGGCGTTATCACGGTCATCCAGTTGTATCTCCAGCTGATCGCTCTGCTGGCCTCGTTCGTCAACCACCGACAACCGCAGCAGGCGGTCTTTGATCTTGGCGGTGATATCTTCACTATCTGCGATTATCTGAAAAATTGGCTGCATCAGTCCCAGAGCCTCACGGTATGTACGGTGGTTGCTGACTCTGCCAGTGCAGGCAGCTGAATAAGGGTTCCTGCTTCCAGCACGGGGCCAACATCGGCCAGGTGAGGGTTGGCAGCCAGTACCGCTTCCACTGCGCCCGCTGTCTGCCCGTAATACTGGTGGCAGATTGCGTCGATCATATCGCCGTCAACGGTGCGGTACTGCATCAGGAATCCTCCCCATAAAAGGTGATACGCAGGCGGAATTCCTGCTTCAGCGGTACACCACCGCGATCAAAAACAGTCTGCTGTTCTTCAATTTCAGTAATGCACCAGAGGTCGTGGATATGGCCCATGCTGTCGAACATATCCAAGGCCACACCTTTACCAGCTTCGTTACGCATCGCCTGCAGCTGGCCGAGGCCGCCTTTATAGTGTGGATGGATGGTGCCTTTCAGTTCGATCTCATTATCACCCGGCCCGACAAACTGGTGGGCGGGTGCGCGGTTAACTCGTTCCTGCTTCTGCCAGCGGTAGCGGGTTGTACGGGTCAGGCTCTGGTATGCAGCGGTTTCGATAGAAAAGCGGTAGTCACCCAATCCGATCATCACATCAGACATCGTATAAACCTCCCTGTTTACGCTGCCCTTGGCGGCGTTCAATTTCACGCATCACATCTTCAGCCAGTGCCCGTGAATCCTGCCCCGGTTGCTGATTGATGGTGATTTGATAGCTCTGGTTATTGCTGATTTGTGGTGCTGCGGCGGGTTCTGCTTTTACGGCCAGGTTACCCTGAGCCACGGCAGATAGCGGGACGGTCTGTGGTTTGGGGACTTCCCGGCGTTCAGCAAGTTTGATGACATTGCCTGCAGGTTTGAATACAGGCTCATTTGCAGCGGCCTCACCGGGGAATTTTGCAACACGGGCGGGCACTACAGGCTTTGGCATAGCAACCTTTGGTGTTTTCTCATCACTGAAGATGTTGTTCCACTTGTCGCCGATCCAGCCCACCGCATCAGCCACCAGGGTGATCGGTGACAGCATCGCTTTGAACACTGAGCCGATCACAGCGCCAACCTGCTCACCAGTGGAGGCAAAGCCCTCCAGACTTTCCCCAGCCATCTCGACGGGGGTCAGCAGGTTGCCCACCCAGCCGACAACAGCACCGATACTATCGCCTATATAACCCAGCACCTTGCCTATGGGTGACAGCACATTTAATAATGGCTGCAATGCAGGGATTACAGGAGCTAGCGCCTGCTTGAACCCGCTCCATAACCCGGAGAAAAAAGCGCCCAGCGGCTGCCAGTATTTATAGACCGCAAAACCAGCCAGAGCGATGCCGCCGATGATTAAACCCAGGGGGTTAGCCATCAGGGCTGTGCCTAAAGTGCTGATGGCCTTGGTTGCCACGGCAAAGGCACCACCTAACCGACCAATGACACCGAACACAGCTCCCATTGAGAATCGCACCCTACTCAGTCGCGCAGGTAGTACGCTCAGCCACCGGCCTGTTGCCGACGCCTGATTAGCAGCCCAGGCTAAGGAGTTTCTCGCCAGTACGCTGGTTTGTGCGATAAGTGATCTGGTCGTTGCTGCAATTGCTGCTGGGCGAGACTTTAGCCACCCCCCTACAGATGCTGTTTTATTGGCAATCCAGGCTGCAGTCGAAGCATTCATGGCAGTGTAGTTGCCCACTAAATTTGCAGTGAAAGCACGCAAAGCCCCCCCCACTGCCAGCGCACGGCTGCGGGCAGCGGCGGTCAGGCTTGTGGCATTCAGTGTGGTCATCCGAACATTAGCCAGTGCAAGCGCCGCGCTCAGGCGGTGGTAGGTGGTGCTCAGGCTGAGGGCTCCACCTGTTACGAATGTCATTGCATAGCCCCCGGCGATGCTACCGACTTTCAGCACAGCCAGGCCCATAGCCGTACCGATGATCGCCTGGGTTGCCATCGGGAATTGATTGGCAACATCGGCTATCGTACTGACGATAGGCCCAATAATTCCCAGAACAGTGTTGAGTGGTGGCAGCAGCACAGAACCCACGGTCACCGCCAGCCGATTTACATGGCCTGTGAAGCGCTGTAAACCGGCCTCAGTTGTTGCGCTGCGGTTGGCGTACTCTTTCTGCATTGAACCGGCATAAGCCGTTTCGTTAGCAACTAGACGCAACGCCTTTTTGTAGTCGTCCATCCCGCCAACAAGCTTGGCCATATCATCGCTGTACTCGGCACCGAACATATCAGACAGGGTGCCCATCACATCATCGGAGCCTTTCACTGCGTCAAAGAAAGACAGTAATGCCCCCTGGGCGTCTTGCTCGATACTGTCTTTCAAACCTTCAGCCGACATGCCCATGCCTGCAAGGGCTGCTTGAAACTTGGCCCCCTGCTTATCCGCTGTTTTCAGTTTGAGTAACAGGGCATTGATACCCGTAGCCGCCACCTCTGGCGGTGTTTTCAGGGCTAAGAACGTAGCCCCCAGCGCCCCCACTTGCTGCCCGGTCAGGCCAAACAACTGCGCGGTGCTACCCGTCCGGTTACTGATGTTCAGCATATCGGCGGCGGTGGCGTCCATGCTGTTAGATAGATGGTTGTAACTGTCGCCCAGTAATACCACCTGTTTCTGATTCAGCTTGTAGATGCTGCGCAGGCCGGTCATGGCCCCACCGGCCTGTTTACCCGTCAGGTCGAACGCCACGCCCATTTTCGCTGCATCTTCGGTGAATACGCGTAGCTCCTTGCGGGCAATACCGGCTTGCCCTGCAGCGGCCATAATTTCACCCAGTCCCGTTGCTGACATCGGGATACGGGTGCTCATTGTCAGGATGTCGTCGCCCATCGCCTTAAACGCCTTCGGGCTTTCAAAATCCACCACCTTTTTTACATCTGCCATCACGCTTTCAAACTGGATAGCCTGACGGATGGGGGCGGCCATGGTGGCACCGATGGCCACGGCGTCCAGCAGTTCACCGCGTTTCTCTGCGCGCTGGTTCCGTACTGTCTCTTGTGCCCTGATGGCGGCACCCAGCCGGGTATATCGCCTGCGTAGCGTATCGACGGTATTGCCCAGCTGCTGCTCCTGCTGATCCAGCCGGGTGGTGCTTACACCGGCCTGACTCATTGCCTGGCGGTGTTGCTGCAGGGCGCGGCGCTGGTTACCCAGCGTCTGGTTGAGCTGGTTGGCTTCACGCCTTGCCGTCCCCAGTTCGCGGGCCATCGCCTGGGTAGGGTTGGCTGTGTTGCGCATCTCACGGGTGAGCCGTGCCACTCTGTCTTTTGCTTGCGTGTACGCCTGATCGGTCTGGGCCAGCTCATTGCGTAAACGGCGGAAGGTCTGAATTTTTCCTGCTTGAGATTCAACGGTGCGGATCGTGTCGCCGACCCGATTAAACTGATCTACACTTCTTCCGATAACTGAATTAAAACTGCCTTGAAATGCGGCACCGATAACGACAGATAATGCCAATTGGTTTGCCATGGGTGATCACCATAATAGTGGTGTGAGGACGTAGAAAATTGAGGTGGTTGTCTATCTGAGTTCCAGTGACTGGCTGGCAATCTCTGGTTGGGCGCGGGGGCTGCATTGATAGCAGCTCCGCTGATACGCCCGGTTGCCCGCTGGCGGGTGTTATTGTGCCTTTGGCATAAGTTCGTGCAGCAGCTCCAGACGCTGCAGCATCTCTTCCCCTGTTAGTGCTAGCACCTCTGATCGGCTCCAGCCGGTATGCACAGATAACACCATTTCGCCGTAGCGGGCGGCTTCTTCACTCAGGACAAAAAACCGTTATAAACCTGCTGCAACTGGCTGTAATCCGCCATGTGAAATTCTTCCAGCGCTGCCGGTTCGATTTCACAGAGGTTAGCAAACAGCGTCAGCTCCTGGTCTGCGGGGTGATTCGCTGCTTTAGATGCTACGATATTGTCACGTACTTTTGGCACTCGCATTTCCAGCGTTTCAATTGTCTGGCCTTTAAATTCGACTGGGTGTTTCAGGGTAATGGGCTTGCTCATTGTTCAGTTCCTTCTGTTGCTACAGCGGTCTGCTGTTCCTGTTCTGGTTTGGCCAGTTCATCCAGCCTGGCCTGCAGGGCTTTGCCTTTCAGCTCACCCTCAACGATCAGCTGTTCGGTGAGCATGAACGTTGCCTGGCGCGGGTGCATTTCCAGCACTGTGCCGGGCTGGCCATGGCGGCCAGCGCGGATCACGGTGTACTTTTTATCAGGGTTATCTGTCATCGTTTTGTATCCTTACAGACCGAGGTTTTTACGGCGGGACGCGAGACGATCAACACCGCCCACGGTCTCTTCCATACCGGTGACGCTGATCTTGATCATCGTCTTACCGTTGTAAATCAGTTCATACTCAGCCACAGCCACAGAGACTTTCAGAGTGGCGCTATCGCCAGCCTTCCAGCTACCGAAGTCCATTTCTTTATGGCGGCCTCGCAGTACTACTTCTACCGGGATCTCGTCGCCGTCTACATCATCGGCTTTCACTGAACCTTTGAAGCGCACAGACAGACCATCAACGGTGGTCAGCCCCCACTGTTCGATAATTGCCGGGGTATACTCAGCGAGGGTGTAGCTGGCTTCCAGTTTCTCGCCACCCATATCGACTTCAACTGGGCGATCCATACCCCCGCCCCGGAAGTCTTCCATCTTGCGGCCCAGTTTCGGCAGGTTCAGTTCTGGGCAGCGCCCGCCGTAGCCTTGCCCCTCGATAAACAGCGCGAATCCTTTCAGTTTTTCAGGCAGTTTAATTGCCATTGTTGCGCCTCCTTACGCTGCGGCTGGCAGCAGTTCAACCAGGTATTTGTTGGTGATAATGGAGTTGAAGCCAAGTTGCTCAAGTGGTGGAACAGGCGTGAAGTCGTAGTTAAGCCACAGCTTGCCTGCCTGTAGCGACTCCTTGCCGTTCAGTTCCGGGTCCAGGTAACAGCTGGCGTTAACGATATAGCCCTGGGCTTTGAGCTGGCGAAATTTGGCATTCACACCGCTGATAATGTCGTCGATCAGCGTCTGGCTCATCGGCTTATCGTTGGCCCACATGTGCGCTTCCGCGATGGTGTCTGCCAGCACATCGCCGGTGCGCACTGCTGATTCAAAAGCAAACATTGGATCGCCGCTGCAGGTGCGGCTGCCCCAGAAGCGGAAGCCATCTTTCATAATCAGCGTGGTGACTTCGTTGGCGTTGAGGTAGCCCGCTTTAGTTACCGGGTTCTGCAAATCCCAGTCGATATCAGCTGTTATGCCTGATACACCATTCACGGGCACATTCGACAGGGTTTTGTGCCAGCCAATATCGTTATCCAGTTTTGCACGCAACCCCAATGCACGGGCGCTTGCCGGGGTATTGACCAGGCCATTAGCCGTGGTGTCCCACACTTTCCAACCAGGGAATATCGGCATGATGCGTTTATTGCCGAACTGCTCCCGCCAGGCAACAGCGTTTTCAGCTGTGCCGCTGGGGGTATCTGCATAAACAAAGCCACGCAGTTTGTCGGCTATACCGCCCAGTTCGGTGGCTACAGGCTGGTTATGACTGAAGCCCGGCGCACCCAAAATGCGGGGCTTTACGTGTACTTTGGACTGGGCAACCAGCAGTGCCTGCAGGCCGGTGAACTGGCCTTCGGCGGTAACCGTACCGATGACTTCGCTGATCTGGGCGGCGGGGTCTGCCACTTCGGGAACCCGTACCACTACGATCATTGGTGCAATCTGGTCGAAGATGCCGTCCATCACCATTGGCAAGGTGCCAGCGGTGCCCAGCTTTGCGGCTTTGGTGCGGCTGCCGATGATCAGCACCGGTTCGTTTTCCGGGAATACGCTGTTATCAGCGTTGGGGGCGGTGCCCACAACCCCGACAATGCCGGTTTCCACCGTGCGGATCGGGCGGGTGCCTTCAGATTTTTCAATGACTTTAACGCCGTGGTGGTAATCGCTTGGCATTATCTGCCTCCTTGCGTTGTATCTCGGGTCGAGAGTTCCGTGGGGTTAGGTGCTGGCTTTCAGCAACTCAGGCGGCCAGTTTTTACGCCAATTTTTTGAGATTGATTGCAGCTGATCGAACCAGTCATCGGGCAATTTTCCGGCGGCATCCAGCGCTTTGAGCGCGGCGATTTTGTCGCCTGCGCCCTGGGCTGCGCCAAGGATCAATCCCGTTCGTGCCGATGCCTGTTGTACTTTTGCCTGTATTTTCGCCGCGACTACGGCAACTGTTACGCCACGGCCTGCAGCGAGGTTTTCCAGCAGTGGCACGGGTGTTGAGTTATCCAGCGACCAGGCTGCTGCTTCTGTTTGCTGCTGGTGCCAGCTTTTCACTTCGCGTTCTGTGTAGCCGATTTCGAGTACTGCCAGGGCGGAGTCCTGGACTTCTGATATATCAACCAACACCAGACTCGCTATATGCGAGATTGGGTATGGCGTAACCGGGCAGCGACGCTCGACAGCGGTATCCGTGACTGTTAGCACGGGCTGGCCGATGTGATACCAAGCAGCGGGTTCTGCTTGATCGGTCAGGTCAGTAACTGGCAACAGGCGCAGATGGTGCAGCTGCAGGGGCTCAGCTGGTGCTGAGTCCGGCAGCAGATCAGCAGGGATACCGTGGTACGCCAATGCTGCAGCAAACTGGGCTTTGTTGTATTTGATCGGGCCGATGAGTACCCGGTTATCTGATGTTAAACAGAATTCCATGGGATGCTCCTTCATACAGGGATCGGGGCGCGGATGGCCATGTAGATGTACTGCTTACCTGGATTGTTAATATCGCTATCAGACCCAAACGTAATCTTAAAACCGTCTGGCAATACTGCGAACCGATCCGGCGTCAACAGATACTCTGAATCAGACGCTTCAAGCCTTAATACCGCGTTTGCAAAACCGCGAGCGGCATCAACAACACGCCACCAACCGCTTTGGGTTGCCCCTTTAACAAGCAGATATTGAGGTTCCCAGCCTAGACTGATCTGGGGCCCATTATCACTGCCGTTGCCTATATAACTACTACATTGGATTA
>CAJXNY010000050.1 GCA_913057435.1 uncultured Oceanospirillaceae bacterium
AGTACCTGGCTACGAACCAGGCGGTCAGAGGTTCGAATCCTCTCGGGCGCACCATGTTCCTAATATGCTTTACTGCTTCTTGCAATATCGATGGATTATTATGCGCCCGTAGCTCAGCTGGATAGAGTACCTGGCTACGAACCAGGCGGTCAGAGGTTCGAATCCTCTCGGGCGCACCATCCCATCCCCTTCCCTGTTCAATAATTCAGCTTCTCTCTTTCTACTTCATCCTGTTAGTCGGTATAATTTGCCCTTTCGTTTTTCCGTATCCGGTATCCGACTCGATGAAATTCATTGTAAAAATCTTTCCTGAGATCGCCGTAAAAAGCCGTCCTGTACGCAAGCGTATGATTGCACGTCTGCAGACCAATCTTACCGTTATCCTGCAGCGTATTAGTAATGACGTTAAAGTTAGCGGCCACTGGGACAAAGTAGAAGTCTACTATGGTGGCACCGATACGACGGTTCGAGATCAGTTGATCGAGGCGATGAAATGCACGCCGGGACTGACTTATTTTCTTGAAGTGGAAGAATTCCCACTCGGTGATTTTGATGATGTCTTTCAGCTGACGCGTCAGTTTTATGCAGAGGCACTGAAAGGCAAGACATTCAAGGTTCGGGTTAAGCGCACAGGTAAGCATGATTTCACCTCGATTGAGCTGGAACGTTATGTGGGTGGTGGTCTGTTGCAGCATACCGAGGCGGCGGGTGTTGATGTCCGTAAGCCGGAACTGTATGTGGACCTGGAAGTCCGTGACGACACACTGTTTGTTGTGACCCAGCGTCACGCCGGCCAGGGTGGCTATCCGGTAGGTAGTCAGGATGCGGTGCTGTCACTGATCTCTGGTGGCTTTGATTCCATTGTTGCCAGTTACATGACCATGCGGCGTGGCTGCAAAACTCATTTCCTGTTTTTTAACCTTGGCGGGCGTGCGCATGAAATTGGCGTAAAACAGGTATCCCTTCACATCTGGCAGAAGTATGGTTCGTCTGCGCGGGTGAAATTCATCACAGTACCGTTTGAAGAAGTGGTTGGTGAAATTCTGCAGTCTGTAAATCACTCCCATATGGGGGTTGTGCTTAAGCGGATGATGATGCGTGCGGGTGAACAGGTGGCGGCCAAAATGAAGGTTGATGCGCTGGTTACCGGTGAGTGTGTTGCTCAGGTTTCCAGCCAGACCCTGCCTAACCTCAAGCTGATCGATGGTGCAACGGATGCGCTGGTATTGCGCCCGCTGATTACCATGGATAAGCAGCAGATTATCGATATCACCAAACAAATGGGTGCATATGAGTTTGCAGCAGGCATGCCTGAATTCTGTGGTGTGATTTCTGACCGCCCAACAACTTGTGCCAAGCGTGAGCGAGTCGAAGAAGAAGAGTCAAACTTCGATTATGAAGTGTTGGAGCGCGCACTTGATAATGCTCAAGTCATTTCGATTGATGACATCGTGGAAGATGTGAATGTCCATGCTGAAGTTGAAGCACTGACCAAAGTATCTGAAAACCAGATTATCATCGATGTCAGAGCACCGCAGGAGTCTGAGCGTAAGCCATTGAACCTGCCGGGCTGTGAAATTCTGGCGGTGCCGTTCTTCAAGCTTGAAAGTACGTTTGAGGCGCTGGATGGCAGTAAAGAGTACCTGCTGTACTGTGACAAAGGTGTTATGAGCCAGATGCATGCTCAGACCTTGCAGGACAAGGGCTATAGCAATGTGAAAGTATATCGTCCGGGTGCCAGCGACTGAGTTCGCTGGCATTCAGGGCCTGAACTTCACCTGTCTGGGTAATAAAAAGCGGGACTAAAACTGTGGATCCCCAGGCGGGTAAAGTTGTCATAGGGCAAGATTGTGTCGACAATTTGTCGATCTGAGCCCTGTGGCAGGCTAAAACGGCGGCAGTTTTATTGCCTGGCGTCGTCTTTTCGGGTTTAATTGTGAGCCATTTTTAACCTCTGCAACTGACTTTTATCGTCACGTTCGTGACTGTTTGAAGCGGTTTGGGCAGGTTTGTTAATTAATAGGAGCCCCAAGATGCAAAATCTCCTCTCAGAAGGCTTGACCTTAATGGTCTTCGGTATGGGATTTGTCTTCGTCTTCCTGACGCTGTTGGTCTTTACTACCCGTGGCATGTCTTCACTGGTAACTAAGTACGCTCCGGATGCGGCCCCAGCCGCAGCACCGAAGCCAGCAGCGAAACCCGCTGTTGCACCGGCAGGAAACAATGACGAGCTGATCGCAGTTATGACTGCAGCGGTACATAAGTTCCGCTCCTGAATAAACAGCTCGCGGATATAACAACGAATAATTTGCATTAAATTGACAGAAGGCCATTACTCATGTCCGACGTAAAGAAACCTCTGGGCATTACGGATGTCGTACTCCGGGACGCTCATCAGTCCCTGTTCGCGACCCGTATGCGCGTCGAAGATATGCTACCGATCGCCGAGAAGCTGGATAAAGTTGGCTTCTGGTCCCTGGAGAGCTGGGGCGGTGCGACGTTCGATTCCTGTATCCGTTTTATCGGTGAAGATCCATGGGAGCGCATTCGTCTGCTGAAGCAGGCAATGCCAAACACCCGTCAGCAGATGCTGCTGCGTGGTCAGAACCTGCTGGGTTACCGTCACTATGCGGATGACGTGGTAGACAAGTTCGTAGAACGCGCCGCTAAAAACGGTGTCGATGTGTTCCGTATCTTCGATGCGATGAACGATCCACGTAACCTGGACCGCGCTATTCAAGCGGTGAAGGCGACCGGTAAGCATGCGCAGGGCACAATCTCTTACACTAAGAGTCATGTCCATACGATTGAAAACTGGGTGGACTACGCCAAGCAGCTGGAAGATCTGGGTGCTGAATCGATTGCCATCAAAGACATGTCCGGCATCCTGACGCCGTACGATGCTTTTGATCTGGTATCCCGACTGAAAGCGCAGACTGACCTGGAAGTGCAGTTGCATGCCCATGCGACGTCCGGCCTGTCGGATATGACGATTCTGAAAGCAGTTGAAGCCGGTATTGACCGTGTTGATACGGCCATCTCTTCCATGTCCATGACGTACGGTCATACAGCGACTGAATCTGTGGTTGCGGCACTGGCAGGCACGGATCGTGACACCGGTCTGGACCTGAATCAGCTGGAAGAAATTGCCGCTTACTTCCGTGAAGTACGGAAAAAGTACGCAGGCTTCGAAGGCTCTCTGCGTGGTACGGACTCCCGGATCCTGGTGGCTCAGGTGCCAGGCGGCATGCTGACCAACATGGAAAGCCAGCTGAAACAGCAGGGCGCGGCAGACAAGTTTGATGAAGTACTGGCCGAGATTCCGCGTGTGCGTGAAGATCTGGGCTGGATCCCGCTGGTAACGCCAACGTCGCAGATTGTGGGAACACAGGCTGTGATCAACGTCCTGATGGGCGAGCGTTACAAGACTATCTCTAAAGAAGTACAGGGCATCCTGAAAGGCGAATACGGTGCAGCCCCTGCGCCTTTTAACGCTGAACTGCAGGCCCGTGTACTGGATGGTGGTGAAGCGATTACCTGTCGTCCGGCTGATCAGCTTGAGCCTGAAATGGACAAGCTGGTTGTTGAGCTGCGTGAACTGGCAAAAGAGAAAGGCGTCAGTCTGACTCTGGGCGAGAACGAAATTGATGACGTTCTGACCTATGCACTGTTCCCGCAGATCGGGCTGAAATTCCTGGAAAACCGTAACAACCCTGATGCATTTGAACCTGCACCGACTCTGGAGGACGCACAAGCCATGGCTGCACCTAAGAAAACTGGGCCAGAAGTTTACACAATCACTGTTAATGGCCAGAACTACGTGGTTCAGGTAACTGAAGGTGGTGATATTTCTGCGGTTGCTCCGGCGGCGGCACCTGCTGCGGCTCCAGCTGCTGCGCCTGCGGGCGATGCTGAATCTGTACCTGCGCCACTGGCGGGTAACATCTGGAAAGTCCAGGTTGCTGCAGGCCAGGCAATTCAGGAAGGTGACGTGCTGGTAATTCTGGAAGCGATGAAGATGGAAACTGAAATCCGTGCAGCGCGCGCCGGTACAGTTGTCAGCATCGACGTTAAAGAAGGCGATGCGGTACAGGTAGGCGACAGCCTGCTGACGCTGGCATAAGGGTTACTGAGCATGGATAAATTGCTAGAACTCTGGCAAGCATCTGGCATCTACAACATGCAGTTCGGCCAGCTGACGATGATCGTCGTTGGCTTGCTGCTGCTGTTTTTGGCGATCCGGAAAAACTTTGAACCGCTGCTGCTGGTTCCAATCGGTTTTGGTGGCATTCTGGCCAACATTCCTGAAGCGGGCCTGGCTTTTTCTGCGGTAGAAAACGCAGTGCATTTTGCTCAGCCTGAAGTTATGCAGGCAATGGCTAAAGCACTGGGACTGGTATCTACTGACCCACATGAAGTTCTGCATGCATACCACGGCGCTAGCGCTGCGGCACATAATGCAGCAATCAATGTGGCGATGGACAGTGGCTATAACAACGGTATGCTGTACAACTTCTATACCGTTGCGATCGCCTCCGGTGCTGCACCGCTGCTGATCTTCATGGGCGTTGGTGCCATGACAGATTTCGGCCCGCTGCTGGCGAATCCGAAAACGCTGTTCCTGGGTGCTGCTGCACAGTTTGGTATCTTTGCTACGGTACTGGGTGCGGTAACTCTGAGCATGCTGGGTATCATGGACTTCAGCATTCAGGATGCTGCCGCTATCGGTATCATCGGCGGTGCAGACGGCCCGACAGCCATTTACGTAGCGAGCATGCTGGCGCCTCAGTTGCTGGGTGCCATTGCAGTTGCGGCATACTCCTACATGGCGCTGGTGCCAATGATTCAGCCACCGATCATGCGTGCATTGACCACTGAAGCGGAGCGTAAAATCTCCATGGTTCAGCTGCGTCATATCAGCAAGAACGAGAAGATCATGTTCCCGATTCTGCTGCTGATTCTGGTTGCATTGCTGCTACCTGATGCGGCGCCGCTGCTGGGTATGTTCTGTTTCGGTAACCTGATGCGTGAATGTGGTGTGGTTGACCGTCTGAGCGATACAGCTCAGAACGCGCTGATCAACATCGTGACCATCTTCCTGGGCTTGTCTGTGGGTTCCAAGCTGTCTGCGGACAAGTTCCTGGACGTACAGACACTGGGCATTCTGATCCTGGGTGTTGTTGCCTTCGGTATCGGTACGGCCTGTGGTGTCATGATGGCCAAGTTCATGAACAAGATGGAAGGCGGTAACGCTATCAACCCGCTGATCGGCTCTGCCGGTGTTTCTGCGGTACCGATGGCGGCCCGTGTTTCCAACAAACTGGGTCTTGAAGCTAACCCGCAGAACTTCCTGCTGATGCACGCAATGGGCCCGAACGTGGCCGGCGTAATTGGTTCGGCGGTTGCGGCGGGTGTGATGATCAAGTTTGTTGGCTAAGCTGACAGCATGATTAAAAAGCCGCCTTCGGGCGGTTTTTTTGTGTCTGTTTATCAGGGTATGAGCACTGGTCGATGGATATAAAAACACCCCGAACTATCATCGATAGCGGGGTGTTCGATTACGGATATGGGGAGCCGGTGTTAGTGTCCAGCCAGTACTTCCAGATGGGCCTGGACGCTGAAGGCCAGGGATACCGGGTTGTAGCCACCTTCGAGTACGGAGACCAGACGGCCTTTGCAGCTGCTCTGGGCGATATCCAGCAGTACCTGAGTAACCCAGCGGAAATCATCTTCAGTCAGATTGATATCGGCCATCGGGTCTTCTTTGTGGGCATCAAAGCCCGCCGAGATAAAGATCATGTCCGGGCGATGCTGCTGCAATGCAGGTACGACGCGGGTTTCGACCAGCTTGCGAAAAATCATGCCATCGCTGTTGGCTTCCATCGGACAATTGATGATGTTATCGCGACGGATATCGCTGTAGCGCTCAGGATAGAAAGGGTGCTGGAAGGTGGAGCAGACCATCACCTCAGGTAAATCTTTGAAGATATCCACGGTGCCATTGCCGTGGTGCACATCGAAGTCGATGATTGCCACACGGTTGATATCAGGCTGTTGCAGGGCATGCATCGCTGCGATGGCGACGTTGTTATAAAAACAGAAGCCCATCGGGATATTATGCTCGGCATGGTGGCCGGGTGGTCGAACAGCACAGAAGGCGTTATCCACCTTGCCGCTAAGCACCCGGTTGACGGCCAGGATGGTGGAACCTGCCGCCAGGCTGGCAGCATGTAAAGAGTCCGGGCACAGAGCGGTGTCTTCATCTGTATAGACGATGCCTTTTTCCGGTAGCTTCATCTCCAGTCGTTTCTGATGCAGTTTGGCATGAGCCAGCTGGATCTGCTCAGGCATGATGTGAACTGATTCAATCTGCTCCAGATCCTGCAGCAGGCCAGTCTTTTCCAGTACTTTTCGAATCGCTGCCAGACGCACAGGGCTTTCCGGATGTTCCGGGCCCATATTGTGTAAGGTGCAATCCTGATGAGTGATAAACGCCGTGGTCATAATTACGCTGTCCTTGTAGTTACCCACAGTTTAATAAATTCCCGCCGTAACAGGTGTTAGGCAAACGTCGAAGCTGGTGCTCAGCATACCGCCTGATTGTCTCAGGTTACCCCGGACTCATGCATTTCAGTTCAACCGACTGCTGGTTGATCTGTATCAGTGGTGGGATCGAACTTTGCTCTTAGTATGGCGCTACAGCATAGAACTGTATTGGCACCGGATGTTCACCCTACCTGGTGCTTTTTTTTGCCCCGGTTTTACAGAATACCTGCAAGCTTGATAGTGCGGTACCATTGTCGCCAAGGTGCTTTATGATAGACGGTAAAGCCGTCTGGAACGGGTCAGTGTTAAGGCGTTTGCGTGGTTAAAAAAGACATCTCGATCGATTATTCCTCTAAAAGAGTCCTGCTGGTTGAAAGCAGCGGCAATATGCGCTCGACCGTGGTGTATATGCTGCGCAGCATGGGCGTGCAGAACATCAAGGCGATTACCATCAATAGCCGCGTTTTCGTTGAGATGGAAGAGGCGCACTATGATGTGATCCTGCTGGGCCACAGTAACAGCGAAACGATCAGTGGTGCTCAGGTGCTTGAAGAGGCCTGCTTTCGCGGTGTGATCAAACCCACGGTTGCCTGGCTGTTTATGACCGGTGATGCCTCCCAGGAGGTGATTCTGCAGGCCGTGGATTGCAATCCGGATGCGGTGATCAGCAAACCCTTCTCAGTCGATGAACTCAAGCGCCGGCTGGATCTGATGCTGGGCCAGAAGATGCTCTTTCGGCCACTGCAACGGGCGATGGATCGCGAAGAGTGGGAAGAAGCACTTCTTATCTGTGATCGTGATTTTGACCCCCAGGCAGAGCATTATGAACGGGTGGCGGTCATCAAGGCTAAAGCACTGGCGGCGCTGAACCAGTATCACGAGGCGGTCGAGGTTCTGGAAGAGGTCTACTGGCGCAAGCAGGACAGGGAAGTTGCACTGACATGGGCGTCGATTTCGTTTGAGTCAGAAATGTACGATGTTGCCCGTGATCTGTTACTGGACCTGATTCAACGCCATCCGCTGATGATTTCGGCTTACGACAAGCTGGCTGAGGTGTATGAACGCACCGGAGAGATTGAAGCCGCAGTTGATGTGTTACAGGAAGCAACGGCCAAGTCTCCGCTGGGGGTGCCCCGGCAAATGAAGCTGGGCAAAGTAGCGACGCTGAATCACAAATATGATCTGGCGGGCGGTGCTTACCAGAAATCTATCGTACTGGGACGCAGCAGCTGCTACCGCTCGGCAGAGCCTTTTCTGCGGCTGGCGAATATTCGCCGGCTGGAGATGAAAGGCACCGATGAGCGTAATCGTGCCTCCGTGACCGAGTCTATTCACCAGTTGCTGAGTCTGGCGCAAAGCAGGTTCCCCCGCGACCTCAGTCTGCGAGTGCAGTCGGCATTAATGAAAGCCGAAGTTGCACGGGTCAACAGTGATAACGCAGCCGTGCGTAAACATACCCTGCAGGCTGAACAGTATAATAATAATCTGGAAGAACCGCTGGACATCGAGCGCGAACGGCTGGATGTGATGGGGGACCAGGTACCCATGTTGCAACAGGATGGCTCTTCCGTGCCAGTGGATGCGATGCTGCAGAGCACTCAGGACCCGGCTATGAGCCATAAGGTTAATCGTCAGGGGGTTAAGCAGTACCTGGCCGGTAAGCTGGTACAGGCGATCAAACACTTTACCCTTGCCGTTGATTACGACCGTAACAACGGTCATGCCTTATTGAATCTGACTCAACTATTTATGGAAACCGCCCGGGACAATGAGCAGAATCGGGCGGAGCGGTTGAAAATGGCGGAGCACTATCTGAATCTGACCGCTGCAGTGGAGCTGGATGCCGACGCTGAAGATCGTGCTCAGGCATTAGAAGGCTACCTGGGGCGAGGCGTTGAGCGTATGCCCCAGGGATCGTTAGGAGCATTGTTGCGCTAGCAACTGCTAGTGTCCTTATACTGTAGATCACAGGGTTGAGTGATTTCAGCATCAGGCTGGTACGATACCGTTATCGCTCAATTCGAGCCGGCTGAAGACATCGTCTCGAATGTCGACCAGGTCATGATCACAAATACCTAGATATTCCAGAATAGGTTCCATGGGCATGACGGGTCGCTGATCTTCATCAACGCTCCACAGTGAGCGGAACTTCTCGCTTAATTCTTTTGAGACCAAAAGCAGGCACAGTGTATTACACAGTGTATCTTCGTAACGGCCGCTTTCTAGCACTTCTTCGGCATAGGGCTGTAGCCTGATCGCGTGGCAGATTTGTTCTGGAATACTCCAGGCCTGAGCAATTGCACTGCTTAGTTCAAAGTGGTCAATTGCGTAATGTTCTTGCTCTTGCTGGTGTAGTTGTGGCAGATCCAGGCCGTTACGAGATTCAAAAAAGCTGCGGTAATCTTTAAAGTTGTTCATCATTAAAGGAATGCCGCAGTCATGCATCATACCCATGGTGTAGGCATCGTCTTTGCTCAGACAGGGTATAAACCGGCGAACATGGCCGCAAATTGTCGCCACTTCGGTCGAACTGTCCCAAAATCGATCCATTCTACCAATGGTTTTCAGGCTATTCCTCAGGGCTGCCATTCGCACAATGCTATATACCCGGTTGACGCCGAGCAGGCTGACAGCGTTTTGCATGGAAGTGACGCGTTCACGCATGCCAAAAAAAGGAGTATTAATGATTGCCAGTACGTTTGCATACAGTGATACATCCCCCATCATTATGTGGGCGATCGTGTTGAAACAGGGGGTTTCTTTACGGATTTCTGCTGTCACTTGCAGCAGTATCTCCGGCCGTGCGGGTATAACGAAATCGGCCTGGTTATCTGAGCGCATGGCTTTGTCCATAGAATAAGTAAAAAACACACACAGATACTACCGTTATTGCCCGGAGAAAATCAGGGTGTAATATTGAAATGTAATGGATATTTATTAATTATTCTGATTAGTTAGGCCGTCATTTGATTGATGTCACATTCGCTGGCTCTGTGGTTCTTTATCTGGTTGCAGGTGAAATAGTTGGCGCTGGGCATAGGCTTAAGTATAGTTTGCGCTCACTTATCAATTAAGCCGCTATGAGCACTGAATCCAGCCACCCCCGTCGTCCTTTTGTTGCACGGGGCTCCCGCGTTGAGCGTTGTGAATCCTGTCTGTTAACCCGTCGAACCTGTATCTGTGATTTCCGGATTCAGGTGCAGGCGCAGGCCCGCTTCTGTCTGCTGACCCACCGCAAAGAATTTTATAAACCGACCAATACTGGTCGCCTGATCGCTGAGGCGCTGGCCGGTACCGAGGTGCTGGAGTGGAGCCGGACGGAGCCCTGTGCCCGGTTGACTGAACTGCTGGCTGACCCGTCTCTGGCACCCTGTATTGTGTTTCCGCCAGCGGATGATTATCAGCAGCGGATGATCAGTCAGCCTGCTGTGGCTGACGGCCGTACGCCACTGTTTATTATTCCTGACGGCACCTGGCGTCAGGCGCGGCGGATTTTCCGGCATAGCCGTTACCTGGATGGCCTGCCGGTGATCTCTCTGCAACAGGCCATGGACAGCCGCTATCATCTGCGTAAGAAGATCGAAGCAGACCAGCTGTGTACCGCCGAAGTTGCCATTGCCATGCTCAATCAGATCGGTGATTGCCATTCGGCCGATGTGCTGGATGCCTATTTTGATATTTTTAATGAACATTATCGTGCCTCAAGACTCAGCCGACCATTGCAGCCGGAACAACCGGCCAAGCTGTTCCTGCAGGCGCTACAGGCAGGTGCTGTAACCTGCGCTGTGCCAGGGTAACGTATAACAGACCCTGGTGACTCTACCTGGAAGGTACTATGACAGAACACGATCGTACTGAGCACTGGACGGATCGAGATCCTTTCTCCGCCCGTGAAAAAGAAAAATACGGTAACCCGGTGCCGAGCCGGGAATATATCCTGCAGACATTGACCGAACAGGGTAAGCCGCTGGCGCACCCGGCGGTCTGTGATGCCATGCAGGTTTTTGAAGAAGAATCCCGTGAGTCGGTGTTGTTCCGGCTGAAAGCGATGTGCCGTGATGGTCAGCTGATCAGTAACCGTAAAGATCAGTTTGGTCTGATTGAGCACATGGGGCTGATTAAAGGCCGGGTCATTGGTCATCGCGATGGCTTTGGTTTCGTGAAGCCGGATGAGGGTGGCAGTGATCTGTTTATCAGCCCACGCCAGATGCGTCAGGTGTATGACGGTGATCGGGTGCTGGTGCAGGAAGCGGGTAAGGACCATAAAGGCCGCCGTGAGGGCAAGCTGGTGGATGTGCTGGAACGTGGCACCCATAAGCTGGTGGGCCGCTTCCAGAGCCGGGGAGGCTTTGGCTACCTGGTGCCGGAGAATCAGCGCATTACTCAGGAGCTGGCGGTGGTGGCCAATGAGCATGGCCCGGCCTATGAGCATGGCCAGCTGGTAATCGCTGAGGTGGTTCGCCAGCCGGGCAAACGTGAGCTGGGTCAGGCGCGGATTACCGAGGTACTGGGTGACCACCTGGCGCCAGGGATGGAGATCACTGTAGCCATTCACAACTACGATATTCCATCCGAATGGCCACAGGCGGTGCAAGACGAAATCTCGGCCTATGGTCCAGAAGTGACTGAAGCGTCCAAGGCGGGGCGGGTTGATCTGCGTCACCTGCCGCTGGTGACCATCGATGGTGAAGACGCCAAAGACTTTGATGATGCGGTTTATGCTGAAACGAAGAAGGGCGGCGGCTGGCGGCTCTGGGTAGCCATTGCTGATGTGTCGTCCTATGTACGGCCCGGCACTGAGCTGGATACCGAAGGCCTGAGTCGGGGTAACTCGGTCTACTTCCCTGAATTTGTGGTGCCGATGCTGCCGGAGCTGTTGTCCAATGGGCTGTGTTCGCTCAATCCGCATGTGGATCGGCTGGCGATGGTCTGTGAGATGACCGTCAGTGAAGCGGGCAACCTCTCGGGCTACCGCTTCTTTGAAGCAGTGATCCAGTCCCATGCCCGGCTGACCTACACCACAGTAGGTAAGATTCTGACCGAGGCGGATAGCGCTGAAGGCCAGCAATTGCGTAGTGAACATGCTGCCCTGGTACCTCATCTGGAAACCCTGTACGGGTTGTACGGTAGCCTGCGTAAGGCCCGCCAGGCGCGGGGGGCGATTGATTTCGAAACCACTGAAACGCGGATCATGTTCGATGCCGAGCGCAAGATTGAACAGATCGTGCCGGTGGAGCGTAACGATGCTCATAAGCTGATTGAAGAATGCATGCTGTGTGCCAATGTCGCCACTGCACGCTTCCTGCAGAAGCTGGAGCTGCCAGCGCTGTACCGGGTGCATGACGGTCCGAAAGAGCAAAAGCTGGTCAACCTGCGTGGCTTCCTCAGTGAGCAGGGTCTTAATCTGGGGGGCGGTGATAAACCGGAGCCTAAAGACTATCTGCTGCTTAGTGAGCAGATTACAGATCGGCCGGATCGCCATCTGATTCAGACCATGATGCTGCGCTCTATGAGCCAGGCGGTGTACAGCCCGGATAACCACGGTCACTTCGGCCTGGCATTTACCGCTTACACCCACTTTACTTCGCCGATCCGTCGTTACCCGGATCTGCTGGTACACCGGATTATCCGTTCAGCTCTGCACTCGGATAGGCAGGACCGTGCACTGTTACGTGCCGACGACCATCAGCCAGACCCTGCTTTTGCTGTTCAGTATGAGATGGCACAGGTGCTGGAACTGGGTGAGCACTGTTCCATGACGGAGCGCCGTGCCGATGATGCGACTCGCGATGTGATGGCCTGGCTCAAATGTGAGTATATGAGCAACCATGTTGGCGGCGAGTTCGACGGCGTGGTGGCGGCGGTAACCGGATTTGGTCTGTTTGTTGAGCTGGAAAATGTCTTTGTTGAGGGCCTTATCCATATCACCGGACTGCCGAGCGACTACTACCAGTTCGATGCCGGTAAGCAGCGGTTGATCGGTGAGCGCACCCGCAAAGTGTACCGACTGGGCGATCGTCTGCGAGTACGGGTGGCGCGGGTCGATCTGGACGAACGTAAGATCGACTTTGAGCTGTTGTCGGCTGAAAAACGTAAACGGGCACCGAAAACCGTCCGTGAACAGCTGGCCAGTGGTAATGTACCGCCGGTACAGAAACAGATTGAAATAAAGGGTGCCAAAATGGATAAAAATAGTCGCCGACCCGGTCCGAGCAAACGCCCGGCCCGGCATTCTGACCGTGACTTCGTGCCGCCTGCTGATGCTGCTGAAACACCTTACCGTAAACCACAGACAAATCTGTCTGCCGCCGAGCGTGAACTGCAGGAAGCGGCGGGCGGCAAAAAAGGTAAAAGCAAAACCGCACTCAAGCGTAAATCGAAAAAAGCCAAAGCCAGAAGCGAAGCCCGTAAAGCGGGTAAAGGCGCTACAAACGGCAGTGCAGCCAATAAAACGGTTGCTAAGCGTAAACCGCGTAAATAGTCGTGGTTAAGTCAGGGGGCTGCCCGTTAGCCCCCTGACCCCGTCGATTCTGAGGCGGTAGCAGGAAATGCCAGCCGTGTGCCGTTACTCCCAGTTATACCGCGCAGCGCGCAGGTTCCGCGCACTATCCCGGCGCATAAAACAGCACCGCCTGTGGATAACGCCAGAACAGATACCCAGCCATCCCCAGCACCAGTGCCAGTGCTAAACCCATCCGCTCCAGAGTGTTGAACACCACCGGGTGTCGCGCCAGCCAGTGCCGCCACAGTGCCGCCGCCAGCAACCCCTCACATACCCCGGCTACCACATCCAGTGGCCAGTGCAGATCCAGCATTACCCGCGACAGTGCGATCAATAACACCGGCAGTGCCAGCAGCAGATACAGCAGCCGCCGCAGCCACTCAGTCAGCTGCTCGGCCAGCAGTATCGCGATCAGCGCAAACACCGCCGCCCCGGTACTGGCATGGCCACTGGGAAAGCTCCAGCTCTGATACAGCGTAAATCCGGTATCCGGGCGGGGCCAGACAAAATGCAGTTTCAGCAGATGATTGACCAGCACGATGCCCAGCAACAGAGCGCTAAATATCAATGCAGTACGGTAATGCCGGGCGAGTGCCAGTGCCGCGCTGATCAGTACCAGCACCATTGCTGCCAGTGGCAGATCTCCTAGTGAAGTAATTATCACCATTATCGGGTAGAGCGCAGCAGACAGGCTGGCGATGCTCTGGTGCAGCGCCAGTTCACCCTGTAATTCCGGTACCAGCGTGCGCAACAGGCTGATCAGTAACAGGCCGAAACCCGCCGCAAGGGCCATTAACGAAGCGCCTGTTGGGGCAGGCAGGCGGCTCAGGCGTAATTGCAGTGGCCGGTCGGGTTGCAGCTGGTGGTGTAACCCCAGTCCTGTCAGCAGCACCAGGGCCAGGCTGGCCAGTAAAGGCAGCAGATCTGCCTGTGCCTCCAGTAACTCGCTTTGTGTGCCTAGCCAGTAGCCTGGCAGCAGATAGGCTGGGGCCCAGAGCAGGGCAGACAGCAGGTTGACCCACCAGAATGTCCGGGCAGGCATCTGCAGACTGCCTGCTACAAACGGAATAAAGGGCCGCACAGGACCGACAAAACGGCCCAGAAGCAGGCTGAATGCACCATAGCGCAGGAAGAACTGCTCTCCCTGCTGTTGCCAGTGAGGGTGGCGCTGAAACAGCGGGCGTTGATAAATGCGCCCGGCCCAGTGTCGGCCCAGGTAATAGCTGAGGGCGTCTCCGGTAATGGCCCCACACACGCCCACCGCCAGCAGTGCAGGCACAGGTATCCCCTGTTGCCCGGCCAGCCAGCTGGTGGTGCCTAGCAGGGCGACGCCTGGCAGTAACAGGCCTACCAGGAACAGTGACTCCAGCAGGGCAATCAGGGCGATCAGTGGCAGCAGCCAGGGGAATATTTCCGGGTAGGCCAGCCAGTCAAGTACGTTGGTCATACAGGGCAGTGTAATGGATATCTGCTGTGGTCGACGATGCAGGCGTCGTAATCAGTGCGCTTTCATCCAGGGAAGGAGGGCTTCTGGTATACTGACGGCGTCTGAAATGACCACCTCTGATGAGAATCCCGATGAACGAAATCATCCTGATGACGGTTTCCGGTGCTGATAAGCCCGGCGTCACCTCTGCAATCACCGCCATTCTGGCAAAATTTGATATCAATATTCTGGATATTGGCCAGGCTGTTATTCATAACACCCTGTCGCTGGGTATCCTGATTCAGGTGCCACAGAGTGCGGAAAGCTCGCCCCTGTTGCGCGATGTACTGTTTAAAGCCCATGAGCTGGATATGAAAATCCGTTTCCAGCCCGTGCGCGATAGCGAATATGAGCAGTGGGTTGAACACCAGGGTAAATCCCGCCATATCATCACCCTGCTGGCGCGCAAGATCACTGCTGAGCATATTGCTAATGTGACTGACGTGGCCGCGCGCCATGGTTTGAACATCGATAACATCAGCCGGCTGTCGGGCCGTGTCGCACTGGCTGAAACAGCCAATGATCGCACCAAAGCCTGTGTTGAATTTTCTGTCCGTGGCGCACCAGCGGATGCCCAGGCCCTGCGGGAAGAGTTCCTCGGTATTGCTGCAGATCTGGATATGGACATCGCTTTCCAGGAAGACAGCATCTATCGCCGCAACCGTCGGCTGGTGGTGTTTGATATGGACTCCACCCTGATTGAAGCTGAAGTGATCGACGAGCTGGCCAAGCGGGCCGGTGTCGGTGAGCAGGTGATCGCGATTACTGAAGCGGCGATGCGCGGTGAGATCGATTTCAATGAGAGCTTCCGTCGTCGCATGGCGCTGCTTAAAGGGCTGGATGAATCGGTACTGGAAGATATCGCCGAAAACCTGCCAATGACCGAAGGGGTTGAGGAGCTGGTGTCCAACCTTAAGGCGCTGGGCTTCAAAACAGCGATTCTGTCAGGCGGTTTTACCTACTTTGCCGAGCATTTGCAGCGCAAGCTGGGCTTTGACTACATCCATGCCAATACACTGGATATCAAGGATGGCAAGGTAACCGGTGAGGTGGTGGGCACCGTCGTGAACGGTGAGCGTAAAGCTGAGCTGTTGCGTGAGATTGCGGCAAACGAAGGTATCCGTCTGGAGCAGACCATTGCCGTTGGTGACGGTGCGAATGACTTGCCGATGCTGTCGATTGCCGGGCTGGGCATTGCGTTTCGGGCTAAGCCACTGGTCCGCAAGAGTGCCAAGCAGGCGATCTCTACGCTGGGTCTGGACGGTATTCTGTACCTGATCGGCTTTCGTGACAGGGATACCCTGAACTAAGCGGATACGCGCTTACATAGAGGCTCGCCTGGTGTGGGCCTTTTTTACGCCTGCTGATTATGGGTTCGGTTGTGTCCGGCTGGCTATCACTGGCAAAGAGGCTGTTACGAAGAATCTTAGATCCAGTTTTTGATAGTGCAGAAATAGTTCATGAATGGCATGGCGTATTATGAAAGTGCAAAAATTATTTTTGATTAACAGGAAGGGTTGTTGATGTAGATAGATGAAATATTGATGAATCAACACTGAGTCTGGAAGATGTTTAGATATCAGAGGGAATACAGAAAAGTCTGAAAATGTAATTCTGGAAAGGTAATCAGAAGGAAGAGCAGAGTAAGGAAAGAGAGTGGCTGGGGTAGGAGGATTTGAACCTCCGCATGCAGGAATCAGAATCCTGTGCCTTACCGCTTGGCGATACCCCAACAATGTTTTTACTCTTACAGCTCAGATGAGCTTTATTTCATTTTTACAGATGGTGGCAATGACGGGATTCGAACCTGTGACCCTCGCATTATGAATGCGATGCTCTAACCAACTGAGCTACATTGCCGTGATGTCTCCATCGAGCGAGGCGAATTATTCCCTAATGGCCGGTTAGCGTCAATGCCTTTATTCAAAATAAGTGACAATTAATCTGTTTTTTATTGGCGCTGGTCTTTATCTAACCAGTTGTTTTCTATGTGTATTCGTTTTTGGCTAATTTATAAGCACGGCGGCTGAGATTGCTACCCGATGTTGTATTGATGTCTCGGCTAGAACGAGCCTGAGCAACTGGGATAAGGTGAAAAATGTTTCTCTCAGGTGGCACTAGTTGCCCTTCGATTGTCGTAAAAGTATGTCTGATTGCGTGAAAATGATACGGCGGGCGCATTGTGATGCCACTCCGAAGCCGGGGGCTATATCTTGAGTGCTTATCAGGCATGGGCAAGTTGGGTGAGTCAGTTGATACAAAAACGCCGCTCAGCAAGCTGAGCGGCGTTATGGATGGCTCTGGGCAGTGCTGGGCGTCAAGGACGCCAGCCTTGCTTAAACGTTAAAGCGGAAGTGCATCACATCGCCATCTTTAACGATGTACTCTTTGCCTTCCAGGCGCCATTTGCCAGCTTCCTTCGCGCCCTGTTCACCGTTGAACTCGATGAAATCATCGTAGCTGACGGTTTCGGAGCGGATAAAGCCTTTTTCGAAATCAGTGTGGATTACGCCCGCAGCCTGTGGTGCTGTCGCGCCTACCTGAACCGTCCAGGCGCGTACTTCTTTAACACCGGCGGTGAAGTAAGTCTGCAGGCCCAACAGCTCGTAACCGGCGCGGATTACCCGGTCCAGGCCAGGCTCTTCCATGCCAAGGTCAGCGAGGAACTCATCGCGTTCTTCATCATCCAGTTCGGCAATTTCAGCTTCCAGCTTGTTACAGACCACAACGACGCTGGCGCTTTCCTTGGCGGCCAGCTCGCGCACTACATCCAGGTGTGGATTGTCGTCAAAGCCATCTTCATCAACGTTAGCGATGTACATGGTTGGCTTCACTGTCAGCATGTGGAAACCTTCGACGATGGCTATTTCATCATCATTCAGGTTCAGTGAGCGTACCGGCTGGCCTTCAGACAGGTGCGGAATCAGGCGTTCCAGCATCGCTTTCTGCACGACAGCTTCTTTATCGCCACCTTTGGCGGCACGCTGAACGCGGTACAGCTGCTTCTCTGCAGAGTCCAGGTCAGCCAGTGCCAGTTCCATATTGATGATCTCAATATCGTCCATCGGGTCGATCTTGTTAGCAACGTGGATTACGTTTTCATCTTCAAAACAGCGTACAACATGGGCAATCGCGTCTGTTTCGCGGATGTTGGCCAGGAACTTGTTGCCCAGACCTTCACCTTTGGAGGCACCGGCAACCAGGCCTGCAATATCAACAAATTCCATGGTGGTTGGCAGTACGCGCTCTGGCTGTACAATTGCGGACAGTTTGTCCAGTCGAGGGTCAGGCATGGCAACGGTGCCAGCATTCGGCTCGATGGTGCAGAACGGGAAGTTTTCGGCAGCGATGCCGTTTTTGGTCAGTGCATTGAAAAGAGTGGACTTACCAACGTTGGGCAGGCCAACAATACCGCATTTGAAACCCATGACTGTGGTCCTGTGATCGGGTGGAAAGCGATGGAAAAAGACTGTGGAAATCCGTTTGCATCGCGTCCCTGACGGGCTGTCAGATTATGCTTTAAAGCTGTGGAGCTGGTTCATCGCTTTGGCCCATTCACCACTGACGGCCAGATCGGTAAAGCGCAGGGCTTCATCAATGGCGGCCTGAGTGTTATTACGTTCAGCGACGGGAGCTTTATTCAGCACGTAGTTTGCGACCAGGTTGCTCTGGCCTGGGTGGCCAATACCAAGACGCAGCCGGTAGAAATTTTTGTCATTAGCCATCTTGCTGATGATATCGCGCAGGCCATTATGACCACCGTGACCACCGCCCTGTTTAAAGCGGGCAACGCCGGGGGGCATATCCAGCTCATCATGGGCGACAAGAATCGATTCTACGGGGATTTTAAAGAAGTTTGCCAGTGCGCCAACAGACTGGCCTGACAGGTTCATGAACGTCGTCGGTACCAGCAAATGGACTGGCTGACCCTCGATCATGGCTTTTGCGTAATGCCCGTAATATTTTTTCTCGGGCTGCAAAGGGGAGTGCAGTCGAGCAGCAAGCTGCTCGACATACTCGGCACCGGCATTATGACGGGTGTTTGCGTATTTATCGCCAGGATTTCCCAGGCCAACAATTAGCTGAATCCGGTCTTTCATGCCAGTACCTCGTCAAACAGCTGGATTAACCTGCTGCTTTAGCGCCACGTGGAGCGTATACGTAGCCGATAGACTGATCGTGGTCAGCGCCGCGACGCAGTGCATCGATCTGCACGCCTTCTGGTACGACGATGTCGGACATGTGCAGGATCTGGCCATCTTCAACAGCAGACAGATCAACAACCAGAGCTTCTGGCAGGTTTTCTGGCAGGCAGATAACTTCAACTGTATTTTTCTCAACAGCGAACTTCGCAGCAGCTTTAGCGGGTACAGACGCTTCGAAGTTAGTGAAGTTAACCGGTACGATGATTTTGATCGTGCCAGTTTTAGTAACACGCTGGAAATCGATGTGCAGGATAACCGGTTTAGCCGGGTGACGCTGCAGATCTTTAACGATTACCTGTTCTTCTTTACCGTCGACAGTCAGTGTCAGCAGGGAGCAGAAGAAAGCGTCGTTTTCGATCAGCTTGTTCAGTTCGTTCGCAGCGATAGCGATGTTCGCAGGGTTTTTGCGCTTATCACCACCGTAAACTACGCCTGGTACCAGATTTTCACGACGCAGGCGGCGGCTCGCACCTTTCCCTTCGTCTGCACGTGGGATTGCATTAACAGTAATAGTAGACATTTTTAAATCCTTATATAGCAAAACTGCAAAGCTCCGCGACCAGAACCTTGCAGCATTGTTGAGGCCGGAATTGGCCTGTTGTCAGCTACCGTAGCAGCCGGTCAACGGATGTTCTTAACGGAACATCGCGCTGATGGATTCTTCATTACACACACGGCGAACGGCTTCAGCCAGCAGTGGGGACAGCGTCAACTGACGAATCCGCGGGCAGGCTTTGGCTTCTTTGCTCAGTGGAATAGTGTCGGTAACAACCAGTTCGTCCAGCTCGGAGCTGTTCACATTCTTGATTGCAGGGCCGGACAATACAGGGTGTGTAGCGTAGGCAACAACCTTGGCAGCGCCTTTGGCTTTGAGGGCCTTGGCCGCTTTGCACAGGGTGCCTGCGGTGTCACACATGTCATCGACCAGCACACAGGTACGGCCTTCAACATCACCGATCAGGTTCATGACTTCGGCTTCGTTAGCCTGCTCACGACGCTTGTCGATGATTGCCAGCTCACAACCCAGTTGCTTGGCAACGGCGCGGGCACGTACAACACCGCCTACATCAGGGGAGACCACGATCAGGTTTTCGTATTCCTGATCCATGATGTCGTCCAGCAGGACAGGGGAGCCGTAAACGTTGTCGACCGGGATGTCGAAGAAGCCCTGGATCTGGTCAGCGTGCAGATCAACTGTCAGTACGCGGTCAATACCCACGCCGGACAGGATATCAGCAACAACTTTTGCGCTGATAGCAACACGAGCAGAACGAGGACGACGATCCTGGCGAGCGTAACCGAAGTATGGGATAACAGCGGTAACACGAGATGCAGAGGCGCGACGCAGCGCGTCAGCCAGCACCATCAGTTCCATCAGGTTATCGTTCGTTGGCGCGCAGGTAGACTGGATAATGAAAACGTCTTTACCGCGGACATTTTCCTGAATCTCGATAGCGACTTCGCCATCGCTGAAACGACCGACGTTAGCCTGACCCATAGGGATATCAAGGCGTTCGACAACTTTGGCCGCCAGCTCAGGGTTAGCATTGCCAGTGAAGACCATCATCTTGGACACGAGGAGCACCTTCTCGGTTTGATCGGTTGGAAGTGAAACTGGATTATGTACTGAAAGGAAGCCATTCATGATAATTGGCTGGGGTAGGAGGATTCGAACCTCCGCATGCAGGAATCAGAATCCTGTGCCTTACCGCTTGGCGATACCCCAGTAATATGTTGGAGGACTGGCCTCCCGTCTAAGAGGCGCACATTATCGTGAAGGGCCTATGACTTGTCAATCACTTGGCGGAGATTTTTTTCCACTCATGGATAACCAGCGTGATGCGCAGTTTGTCACGTTGCAGTATCAGCTTTTCCGGGTGACGATTATCGGCACTGTAGCGTCGATAACTGATCTGCCAGCCTTGTTGCTGAAGGCTGGCAAGACGGTTGTTTTTACGAGTTTCAGTGTAGGGACTGTCAGGGGCGGGCAGTCCGCGTATCCACCAGGCCAGATCACGTACTGGTAACCGCCAGCCCAGATGGCGTTCCAGCAAGGCTTCGGGTGAGTGGGCTCGGTAAATCTGGCCATCAGCCTCCAGCCTGACTTGCTGGTCATCACCGTTAATCCGGGCGGCCTGGGCGTTGAAAGGACCAAACAGGCTGATGTCGTAACGCGTGCCGTTTTGTTGCCAGCTAAATCCGGCGCTATCGCTTTGCTGTGGCGTGCGGATACCCGCTTTGCCCAGCAGCTGCCAGTCCTGCATGGATTCCATATAGCTGACGTATTGCGCCCAGCTGACAGGGGCTGGGACTTTCTCAGGGGCGCGCGGCTGTAGCTGACTACAGCCGCTGAGAAGCAGCATCAGTGCGATCAGGCGGATAACAGGCATTGATTAAAAACCCAGTTTTTCGGCTACATCCTGCAGATAGCTGGAGTCCGGATTCGCTTCCAGGCTCTGTTTGAGTAGTGTTTCAGCCCGGACAACCTGCCCCAGGGCGTGGTAAACCTCAACCAGGTGACCTGCGACTTCAGGTTCAGGCAGCTGCTGATGAGCCTGTTCCAGGAACGTCATGGCTTCTTCTGTCCGCCCTGTGCGGAACAGGACCCAGCCCATGGAATCCAGGGTGGCGGCATCATCGGGCTTCAGTGTCAGCGCTTTGCTGATCAGTGTCAGCGCTTCGTCATAGCGCTCAGTATGGAGGGACATCAGATAACCCAGCGCATTCAGGGCCAGGGCATTATCGGGCTGCAGGGCAAGAATCTTGCGCAAATCCTGCTCGGCCTGTGGAAAGTCGCTGCTTTCAATCAGCATTGCCCGGGTATAGAGCAGGTGTGTCTCATCAGGGTATTCCTGCAGGGCATCCTCCAGAATTGCCAGTGCGTTATCAGTCAGGTCGTACAGGTGTAGCCATTCGGCTTCCAGTACAAACAGCTGTAAGGCAATGTGCGGGTATTGCGCCCGACCATCTGCGAGGATCTGTTGCAGACGTTGTTGCTGTTCGGCGCTGTCGAGTAAGCTACCGATCCGGTTGAAAGCGGGGAACAGTTTTGGCCCACCGGTGACCTTCAGATAGTGCGCTAGCGCCGCCTGAGGATCGTCATTCTTTTCTGCGACATGGCCCAGATAAAATTCTGGGGTGCTGTCTTTAGGATTGGTTTCCAGTAACCGGGTCAGCACCTGACTGGCCTGTTCAGTGCGCTCGGCATCCAGCATCAGCAGGGCAAGATAAAGGTGAAGTTGTGGGTCGCGTGGGGTCTTGTTGATCATCTTCATCGCCGCCTTGGTGGCAGCGCTGTGATGCTTGTTGTCAAACTGCAACTGGATAGAGATCAGCTTGAGCTGGCGGTTATCCGGATATTTTTTCAGCCCTTTCTTTACTACGGCCAGCGCAGTGCGGGTCTGATTCGTGGTCCGTAACAGGTCGGCTTTCTGTACCAGGATGTCCAGCTGTTGCGGTGCCAGTTTTTCGGCGCGATCAAAGGCGGCCAGAGCCTCGCTAAACTTGCCCTGGCGGCGCAGTAAAACGCCATTGCTACGGTGCAGGTCTGCACTGTCAGGGGTGGCTTTCAGCTGTGTACTGACCAGCTGTTGATAGGCGGTTACCGCTGCGGGTGGCATCTGGGCGACACGGCTGTCGATCAGAGCCAGAGTTTGCGGCTGGTTGTTTTTCAGTGCCTGTTCCAGCAGTGGCAGGGCTTCATCAAACTTGCCCTGAAACAGCAGAATGCTGGCTGAAATCTGGTAGGGCTCAGCGTTATTCGGATCGGCTTTGATCCACAACTGGGCTGCCTGCTGAATGGGGGCAGGCTCGCGCAGGTACTGGGCGATATGGGTTGCGCGTTCAGCAACACCGGCATCACCGGTCAGCCGGGATTGCTGCATATAGCCTTTCAGTGCCTTTGGAAACATACCGCGCTGGCCCGCAATTTCGGCCTGCAACAGTTGATACAGAGACTCGCGGTTCAGCTCGCCGGGTTTATATTCCGGAGCGGGCAGAGGGTCGAACTGGTAATGTGCCTGATTAGACAGATTACTGCAGCCCGCTAATATTACAGCGCTACACAGCGCGAACAGAGGGATCAATTTCATAGACATTCTTAGTCAGCAGGTTAACGACACCGTGGTAACCCGGGCCTGATATGAGCCTTATTCGTGATTTTGACACTATAGATGAATAAGACACAAGATGTTAGAGACTGTTCCCCTGGCTGCAAGATAAGGCAATTCGCCGATCCTGACCGACCGTATGGCCGCCAGAATCGTACTTTGTTGATACAGAACCAGGCCAGAGTTTCCCGAAATTGCCGGTGGCGTTGTATCATTAACACTTTCGGGGTGAGCAAGGCAGGTGCGCAGCGGTCGTATGGCGCTATTAGCATTAGGAATTAACCATAAAACTGCTTCGGTAGAGGTGCGCGAACGCGTGGCTTTTGCACCGGAACAGATGGCAGATGCGCTGAGACAGGCGTGTGAGCAGGCCTCATTACAGGAAGTATCGATCCTGTCGACCTGTAACCGTACCGAGCTGTATTGCAGCACCAGTTTACCGGGTACCCGGGCATTACTGGAGTGGTTGGGGCGTTACCATAATCTCACTCTGGAGGCGCTGGAGCAGTGCTCCTATGTGCACTGGGATGATGAAGCCGCGCGCCATATGATGCGGGTGGCCAGTGGGCTGGACTCGCTGGTACTGGGCGAACCACAGATTCTGGGGCAGCTTAAATCAGCTCATGCGGTATCGCAGGAGCAGGGTGTGCTGGGCTCTGAGCTGGGTCGGCTGTTTCAGCAGACATTCTCGGTGGCAAAAAAAGTACGCACAGATACGGCTATCGGTGAGAACCCGGTGTCGGTGGCTTATGCTGCCGTCAGTCTGGCGCAGCATATCTTTGCTGACCTCAGCGAAAGCCGGGCGTTGCTGATTGGTGCCGGGGAAACCATTGAGCTGGTGGCACGCCACCTGGCCAATGCCGGGGTCAAGCATATGACCGTCGCCAACCGGACCCTGAACCGTGCCGTCGCACTGGCACAGGAGTTTGATGGCGAAGCCATCCTGCTGGGGGATATTCCTGCTGCGCTGCCCAATGCCGATATCGTGATCGCCTCCACCGCCAGCCAGTTACCCCTTCTGGGTAAGGGGGCGGTGGAAGCGGCGCTGAAAAAGCGTAAGCACAAGCCGATCTTTATGGTGGATATCGCTGTCCCTCGGGATATCGAGCCACAGGTGGCTGAGCTGGATGATGTCTACCTTTATACGGTGGATGATCTGCGCGAAGTGATCGAAGAAAACCAGCGTAGCCGACAGAGTGCCGCCCGCGAAGCCGAAGAGATCATCGAAGTGGGGGTGCATGACTTCATGCGCCAGCTGCGCTCGCTGGCGGCGGTGGATACAGTGACCCGATTACGGGGGCAGGCTGAGTCCATTCGTGATGTCGAGCTGGAAAAAGCGCTGCAGCAACTGGGCAAAGGCAAGGACGCTGTCGGCGTACTGGAGCAGCTGGCGCGCAGCATCACCAATAAAATGCTGCATCACCCTACCATTCAACTACGCAAAGCCAGTGCTGAAGGCCGTACCGACATGATCGGGCTGGTGTCTGAGCTGTACCAGCTGAGCAATGACGATAAGAACGCCTGAACATGAAAGAATCTATTCTGGCCAAGCTGGAAAAACTGCAGGACCGCTACGAAGAGCTGGCGGCCCTGATGTCCGATCCGGGCGTGATCAACGATCAGAACCGGTTTCGTGAGTTCTCCAAAGAATACGCTGAACTGGAGCCGGTAGTAAAAGCTTTTGCTGCTTACACTGATGCCCAGGGAGATCTGGCGGAAGCGCAACTGATGGCCGAAGACAGCGACCCTGATATGCGTGAGATGGCCCGCGAAGAGCTTAACGATGCCAAAGCGCGTATCGAACAGCTGGAAGCGGAGCTGCAGGTTTTACTGCTGCCTAAAGACCCTAATGACGGCCGTAACGTTTACCTGGAAGTTCGTGCCGGGACGGGGGGCGATGAAGCGGCAATCTTCTCCGGTGATCTGTACCGTATGTATGCCAAGTTCGCCGAAACGCAGGGCTGGCGCATTGAAGTAATCAACGCCAACGAGGGCGAACACGGCGGCTATAAAGAGCTGATCACCCGTGTGGTGGGCACCGATGTGTACTCCCGGCTCAAGTTTGAATCCGGCGTGCATCGGGTACAGCGGGTACCGGAAACTGAATCCCAGGGCCGCATTCATACCTCAGCCTGCACCGTTGCGGTGATGCCTGAGATGGACGAAAGCGCCGCGATTGAACTGAATAAGGCTGACCTGCGGGTCGATACCTTCCGCGCCTCCGGTGCCGGTGGCCAGCATGTCAACAAAACGGACTCGGCGATTCGTCTGACCCATATCCCCACCGGCGTGGTGGTGGAGTGTCAGGAAGAGCGTTCGCAGCATAAGAACCGGGCCAAGGCGATGTCGCTGCTGGCGTCCCGTTTGCAGGCCGCCGAACAGGAACGCAATGCCGCCGAACAGGCCGGAATGCGTAAAAGCCTGGTCGGCAGCGGTGACCGTTCCGAACGTATCCGTACCTACAACTATCCCCAGGGCCGGGTGACTGATCACCGTATCAATCTGACGCTGTACAAGCTCAATGAAGTGATGGCCGGAGAGCTGGGCCATGTGGTGGAACCGCTGATGGCTGAACACCAGGCCGAACAGCTGGGTGCCCTGTCCAGCGTGGACTAAGGCATACCCCATCTGCATATGGGGGCTGTTCCGGCCCCCATCGCAAATTCCACCTGCACGCATAGACACTGCAAACATCCCCTCCTAACAGTAAAGGCATAGCCCATGCGAATTGATCAGGCGCTGGCCCTCAGTGCGACCCTGGAAGCGACCAGCGACAGCGCCCGGCTGGATATCGAGCTGCTGCTGTGCGCGGTGCTGGATAAGCCACGCAGTTACCTGTTTACCTGGCCCGAGAAAACCCTGTCAGCAGCAGATATTACTCAGCTGGAAGGCTTTGTTGAGCGGCGTAAACAGGGTGAGCCGGTGGCGCACATTGTTGGCCATACCGGCTTCTGGACCCTGCAGCTGGCGGTCACCCCGGACACCCTGATTCCCCGGCCCGATACTGAGCGGCTGGTGGAGCTGGCGCTGGATAAAATGCCTGAGCAGGGCGGCCGGGTGGCGGACCTGGGCACCGGCAGTGGCGCGATTGCGCTGGCGCTGGCCAGTGAACGCCCTGACTGCCAGCTGGTGGGCTGTGATCGGGTTGAAGATGCCGTTGCACTGGCGCAGCGTAACCAGCAGCTGCTGAGGCTGAGCAATGTCGAGTTTGTCCAGGGCAGCTGGTTTGAACCGCTGACAGGTCGCTTTGATCTGATCGTCAGCAACCCGCCCTATATAGACCCGGCCGACCCGCACCTGAGCCAGGGCGACGTCCGCTTTGAGCCGGACAGCGCGCTGACGGCAGGCGAGCAGGGGATGGCGGATATTCGTCATATTGCTGAACAGGCCCCGCAATATCTGCAGCCAGGTGGCTGGCTGATGTTTGAACATGGCTACGATCAGGGCCCGGCCAGTGTGGCACTGCTGCAACAGCTGGGCTACCAGGCCGTCGCTACGATGCAGGATTATGGCAACCGTGACCGGGTCACCCTGGGTTGCTGGCAGAATCAGGAGTAAAGCATGCTGAATGATGAACAACTGTTGCGGTACAGCCGCCAGATTATGCTGGCGGAGGTGGATATCGAAGGGCAGCAAACGTGGCTGGACAGCCGGGTACTGATTATCGGTGCTGGCGGGCTGGGCAGCCCGGTGTCGATGTATCTGGCGGCGGCAGGCATCGGCACCCTGGTGCTGGTGGATGACGACGAGGTGGACCTGAGCAACCTGCAACGCCAGATTGTGCACACCACCGAACGTATCGGCATGAGCAAGGTTGAGTCCGCAAAACAGAGCCTGCTGGCACTCAACCCGACCATTACCGTTGAGGCCATCGACCGTCGACTGGCTGAAACCGAGCTGGCGACTCAGGTCGAGCAGGCGGATCTGGTGGTGGATTGTACCGATAACTTCAGCACCCGCTTCGCCCTGAACCGGGCCTGCGTCGCCCACCAGACCCCGCTGGTTTCCGGTGCCGCGATCCGCACCGAAGGCCAGGTCGCGGTGTATGACCCGCGCCACCCGGACTCGCCCTGCTATCAGTGCCTCTATAAAGAAGGCGACGACGAAGCCCTGACCTGTTCAGAGTCCGGGGTACTGGCACCACTGGTCGGCATTATCGGCTCGGTACAGGCGATGGAAGCACTGAAAGTGCTGGCCAGCATTGGTACACCGCTGGTGGGTAAGTTGTTGCTGCTGGATGGACTGCGGATGGAGTGGCGCAGCCTGAAACTGCGTAAAGACCCCGCCTGCCCGGTATGTGGTGCTGATAAACCCGACAATTGATCGGGTGACAATTGTTGGCTGTGGATAAACCAGGGTAAAGTGGTGCAGCCGATCAATAATATGCAGGGGAGCAGCGCGATGAACAGCATGGATGAACAGGATCAGGTTATCCACAAGGTACTGACCGAATCGAAATGTATTGCGCTGGTCGGTGCCAGCCCCAAACCCCACCGCGCCAGCTACCGGGTAATGGCGTATCTGCAGCAACGCGGCTACAAAGTCATTCCGGTAAACCCGCTGCAGGCGGGCAAACGTATTCTCGGCTGCACTGTGGTGGCAAGCCTGGCGGAGATCACCCGGCCGGTGGATATGGTCGATGTATTCCGCAACTCTGATGCCGCCGGTGCGGTGATTAATGAAGCGATTGAGATCGGTGCCAGGTCAGTCTGGCTGCAGCTGGATGTAATCGACCTTGCCGGTGCCCAACGGGCCCGTGACGCGGGACTGGATGTAGTCATGGACCGCTGCCCGGCGATAGAGATGCCGCGACTGGGGTTGTAACCATCAGCCGGTAATACACGCGTAGGATGGGCAAAAGAGCGAAGCAATGTGCCCATCATGGGTGCTAAACCGTAACCTTGTTCAGAGCGCATCCAGTGGGCTTTGTGTTCCGACCAAGAGAGAATGGCAGTGATGGGCCAATCCCGCATTTGTTATCCTCTTGCTGGATAGCGATGGCCTGCTCGATTAGCTGTTTTAAAGCGTCGCTGATTTTAGGGCTGAGCATGGTATTACGATCTTTATCACCTTTTCCGCTCCGTACTGTCAGACAGAATTTCTCAAGATCTATATCCATCACACGAATGCGCAAGCACTCGCTGATACGCAATCCACTGCCATAGAGTAACTCGAAAATAACTCTGTTCTTGCCCTGCAGTTGCGAAAGAATCTGTTTGACCTCTTGCTGTGTCAGTACTGTCGGGATCTTGGCTGGTTTACTGGCGTATCTGAATTCCAGATCACCGAGCGGGCGCTGCAGATACTTATTGTATAAAAAGGCCAAAGCATTCAATGCCGTTTTCTGAGTGTTAGGTGAAACACCTCGATTTGCTGACAGATGAGTAAGAAAGGCGCGTACTCCAACAACGCCCATCTTCTCTGGATGCTGCTTGCCATGGAACAGGATGAAACGTTTGATCCAGCTAAGATACGTCTTTTCGGTACGAAGGCTGTAGCCTCGCAGGCGCATCTCCCGCCGCATTGCTTCCATGAATGGGCTCTTAGCCATGACAGACCTCCTTTTCTGTATGGATATACAGTATATTTTACACAGCCGTGATGTCCAGGCGAAAGTTCACTTGATCAGGCTGTATATCTCTGGCAAGCTGATTAAAGTTTCTTGATTATCAGGGCGTTACATTAGATTTAGCCTTGATATACAGCGGCTGTATATACAGATTTACCTGCCGCTGCTTTACATGGATGAATTTTTGGCCTGGAGGGGATTTTATCAATGAATTTCAAATGCTTATACGAAATTTCGTTCTTGCCATTGGGCAAGATAGTCAAGCCGGCTGTGAATTAAGCTGTTATAACCCTTTTTGATTTGGGGAATTAAATAAAATGGAGATTCAAAAAAGCATGGATGAGTTAACAATATTATTATCAAACCCAATTGTCGGAACTATTGGATATACCTTATCGTTAATCGCTGCAATTATTGCGATTTACCAAGCCTTAGCTAAAGAAAAAGCTCTGAAAACTATAGAAAACCTTAATTTACAGATTACAACTATAAGTCAAGAGAACAATGATTTAAGGCTATCTATAGATAAAACAGAGAATCATAATGAAATAAATCAGGGTGAAAAATCACAATACTTTCAAGATAATTCAGGTTCAGTAACTATAGATAATCGAGGTTGATATGAGTAAAGGAGTCACCTTTAAAGATAATTTCGGCCCTGTAAATATCAATAATGAAAACAGAGTTGCTCGATCCAGTATATTAGGTAAGTTGGTTGAAATAATTGCCACTTCAAATACCGAATCATGCAACTTAAGTCGTGACCCTGCTGAAATTGAAATCAAAATAGATTTTAATGATTTAGTTACTCACCGTTGGTTAGTCGATGAGTATGTTGATAACTCTGTGTTAATCGATACCTCTATAACTCAACTAAACCAACTTATTAACAACGGTAGCACAAAGTTAAAGCGACAAATGAAGATGTTTTACAGAAATTCTCTTTCTGATTTTGGCATCAGCTCTAAGCCTTTCGATTTAACAAAGTTAAAAGCACAATCTGACAATATAGTTCAAAGGGTTATGTCATTGTCTAATGAGTTTGTAAGAGGTTCTTCAGACCTTCAAGCAGGTTACTATGATGAAGATATAAATTTTGGAATAGCTCTTATTACAAGCTACTCAATAATAGAATGTATTGTTTTGGAAAATCCTAATGATCACAATTGATTCTGACCCAATGTTAAATCCAATTTATATTGGTGCTTCAATCTTAAATGAATTGTCGTCAATAGACTTTACCGAAATAGGAATTGAAGAGCTGTATTCAGCAATAAAAGATAAGCTAGACATGTCATATGAAGTATTCACTTTCTCTTTAGACTGGCTTTACATTATCGGTGCCTTAGACCTTAACGAAAATGGATTTTTAGTATATGCAACTTAATAAATTAAATGTATTTAAAAACAAACAGCTACTAAGAAGCATTCAGTTCAAAAAGGGGCTGAATTTAATATTAAACTCCGACTCTAAGAGCGCAAAGAGTGGTAATAGTGTTGGTAAGTCAACACCCTCAAGATTAATAGATTACCTGTTTCTTTCTTCCGGTGAAGATATTTACACTGAGCCAGAGTTTAAGAAGACTATTCCTGAAGTTACTAATTTCTTAGATACTAATGAAATTCTGGTAGAGATAGAATTTTTCGGTTTTGATAATAAGCCTTATATCATTTCAAGGGATTTGAAAACGAATACAAAAGAAGCTTTTTATTATATTAATCGTGAAAGTGTAGATAGTAAAAAATATAAAGAGCTTGTATCAACACAAATATTTGGGCAACAAAGTGATAAACCATCTGTACGAAATTTAAGCCATAAATTTATACGTAATACAAACGAGAAAATGCAAAACACCACAAGGTTTTTACATATAAATTCTAAACCAGATTTATATGATCAAGTGTATCTTTTTCTTTTCGGATTTACGGGGCTAGAGCTACTAAAAGAAAAAGCATCAATTAATAATCAGGTATCAACTAAAAAAAAGCATTTAGCTGCATACAGAAAGCCTCATAAAGAAACTTCTCTTGTCAAAATGATTAAACCTCTCGAAGCAGAGGCTGAACTTTTAAAGCAAAGAATATCAGAGTTTGATTTTAAGGATAATCAGGAGACTAACGTCAAAGAGCTTGTCAGAGTGCAAAGTGAAATATCTGATCTGACTTTATCTTATTCGAAGTTAGAGAATAAAATAAATTACCTAAATAAATCAATTGAAAATCTTAAAAGTAGTGCAACTAATGTTAATGGAAGAGAACTATCAGATATCTATGCAGAAGCTGGGATTGCGATAAGTGGTGAGTTAAAAAGATCTTATGGTGAGCTTGTTGTTTTCCATAATAAAGTTTTAGCAAATAAAGTTAAATTGATAGAAACTGAGTTACATAGTGTCGAATCTACCTCTGCTAGTGTCCGCCTTGATATAAATAATATGCAAGAAAAAGAAGCTAGTGTGTTTAAAAATATAAATGAACCAGACACTTTAAAATCAATTGGACGAATGTATAACGACCTATCATCTATCAGAGAAAATATAGCAAGTACAAGTGCTCTGTTAAAAAAAATAGAGGACACCAAAGAAGCAATTGAGCTTCTAGAAGATACTAAATCTAAGGTAGTTGATAAAATTAATAGTAATACTGTTGAACTCGATAGTAACACTGAGCTGTTTAATCAATATTTCGGTGATCTAAGTAAATCATTTTATAATGAAAGATATATTTTCGATTTAAATTTTAATCTTGATAAAGAAAAGTGTGAGTTTGACATCGCTTGTATATCGCCAAATTCTACAGGCGGAAAAAAGAAAGGCGAACTTAGTGCATTTGATTTAGCATATATAAATTTCGTAAATGAAAAAAGGTTAAAGCGGCCAACATTTGTAATTCATGATAGCATAGAAGATGTTGATGTAAATCAGGTTTTTGATATATTCCAAAATGCCAATAGAAGCAATGGACAATATATCGTAGCTGTTTTAAGTGACAAGTTAACAAATGAAGAGTTTGATGTATTTAAGAAAGAATCTGTTGTATTAGAATTATCTGAAACAAATAAATTCTTTAAGATTTAGTTTAGGTGAAAGCGGGTTATAACAAGTTGCTTAAACGGACAAAAAACAGCTGGCTTTTGCTCGTACCTCGCTAATTTTAGCCAGCTATTTTATTGCCGCTTAGCAAAGCGTTGAGGCTGTCGGATAAGTCCTGCAGGGCCTGGGTTGCGGCGGCCTGACCTG
>CAJXNY010000051.1 GCA_913057435.1 uncultured Oceanospirillaceae bacterium
GCAGTGTAGGTGGGCTTTTCAGAAATTGTTATTTTTGTGGGTGTCCCTGTATTTCTTCTGTATTTCTGTCAATTTTTGTGGGTGTCCCTGTATTTCTGTCAAGAAGGGGCGCCGTTTACGGCATCCCTCTTACTTGACTTGTTAAATGCTATCTTTCTGGCCATGAGAAGCCAGAGCCCATAACAAACCCAAATAATACTATTTGTCCAATATACAAGTTCTTTGGTTTTTGGGCGGTTAGATTTCCTAAATTCGTAATCGTAATAGTGCTTTCCATGAACCACAACATCCCATACTTGAAGCTCATGAGAAATACCCCATAGCTTCTTTGGTAACGTCCTGATTTCAGCATCCTTTCCGACTAAAGAAAGAATCTCTTCGTAATCGCCATAGCAGGGTAATCGTAGTGGGCCGTAAGAATCTGAATCCAAATCGACCAAAAGCTTACATCTTCTGGATGAAGCGGACAACTCTGCAGATATTACTTTTCCCTTATGGGTACCCAGTTCATCAAAGTTGGGGATTGGAAGATTAACGCCCTGATATAGGTATAGGGTAAAGAGGGCAATATATATTCCATAAAGAATTTTAGCTTTGTTACTCATGCCACTACCTTGTGTGCATTTAACATTTTAATAATACGCCCTTGCAAGATTGTCTACCTTACAAACTTCCCTACCTTGCAAGGTAAGAGGTGAAATTATCTACAAGAATGCAGGTAAGTACCAGAAAAACATCATTCGACAAGCTGAAAAGTGACTAAACGATGAGTTTCGTTCATCGCCAATGGCTCAAACTGGTATTTATCAGAAGTCATTGAGTTACGCAATGTCATCGAGAGAGCCAACGATGGTACCGGCACTGCGGTAGCTCATCAGATCAATCTGTTTCGTTGTGGCCGCATTGACTGCTATAAACATGATGGAAAGTAGAGGCTATGGCGTGAACAGATCGGCTAGAGCCTTGCACCTGCGGGCTAAGGATTTTCGCTGTCGGAATGATTCGGTGGAGATACCCCAAGCTATCAGCACAGCTATAGTCCGCTCTTACCCCCTGCCGCGTCAGGGTCGGCGCAGCCTCTGGTGTTCGCCGTAGCACAGTGGTGCCTGCCAGGTTGGCGACTGGATGCCATAACTGTGTTGGGAACCACCGCTAACGATTAAGTTTAACTGATAGAGATTACGCTTATTTGTCAATTACTGCGGCTTGTTATATTTCAACCGAAAAGATTGATACTATTTGAAATCTACCCCTTTTAACGCTATGGATAGGAATACAAAAAAGCAGACTAAACTAACTGGCACCAGGGTAAATAGATATAAAATCACTAATCCAAATTTATGAATTAAAATTCGTTTACTTTGAGCCCTAACCAGCCGATGAAACCTAATAACACCAAGAATTGAACCAATGGACCATAGAATAAGAGTCAGCCAGATTTGGAAGTCGCTTCCTATGTCTAAGACAAAAGACGCTCCAACTAGTAAGCCTATGTTCATTAACAAAATAACGATGAAAACAATCTTCACGTTTTTCATAATTACCACATAACGAGGCTGTCGGGTAATCAGCTAAGGGCTGTAAATACTCACCCCCGCTTAACCACAATAGCTCTAATTTAATTCGATTGCTGGCCTACACCAGTCCACTTCTATTATTCGAACAGTTTCTACCAACTATAGATGTGGTGATATACGCCTTTCGCGCCATATTTCAGCGTCAGCCCATTACTTATCAGACAGCTACCGAGTTTAGCAGGGGCACCGAAATTACAACTTTAACGATAGCACTGCGGTTTTAGTTGATTGAAAAACAAAAGCAGGATCAGTGCTCATGATTATCATCTGGCACCGCTAACCTGCCGACTCTGAGACGCCCGGTTCTGGCCTGTGACAAGAGCGATCAGAGCAAAATTTGTTTGAGCGCAGCGAGTTTATTTTGCTCAGCGGATGGCGCAGGGCAGAACCGGAAATAGCGGCTCTGTGGAGGTTTACGGGGGTTGCCAGGGGGACGAGTCCCCCTGGCGCGCCGACAGGCAAGACCCCAACTAGCAGCAACCACAGAACATGCCCGCGATAGCGCACACAGGACCAGACTCCCAGCTGGACGCGACGGGACGTCGCTGCTACGTCAGGTCAGTGCGCATGACTATCAGCTGGCACCGCTAACCTGCCGACAGGCAAGACCCCAACTAGCAGCAACCACAGAACATGCTCGCGATAGCGCACACAGCACCAGACTCCCAGCTGGACGCGACTGGACGTCGCTGTTTGTATCTACAGCTAAAAACCAAAAAAGCCGCCGCAGCCTGGGAAACCTCTCCCCAGCCACGGCGGCTTTTTCAAATCTAAACCCGGTCAGTCTTAACTGCCGGGGAATACTACGGTACGGCTGCCATCCAGGAACACACGGCGTTCACAGTGCATTTTCACCGCTTTGGCCAGGGTGAGACGCTCGGTGTCACGGCCTTTGGCAGCCAGCTGCTCCGGCGTGTGGCTGTGGTCAACGGACTCGATGCCCTGAGTGATGATCGGGCCTTCATCCAGGTCCGGGCTGACGTAATGGGCGGTAGCACCGACCAGTTTTACGCCTTTGTCGTACGCCTGGTGGTAAGGGCGTGCGCCTTTGAAGCCTGGCAGCAGGGAGTGGTGAATGTTGATGGCACGGCCTTGCAGCTTGGTGCACAGGTCATCCGACAGCACCTGCATGTAGCGCGCCAGTACAACGAGGTCGGCCTGGGTGTTTTCAACCACAGTCATCACCTGGGCTTCCTGCTGCGGCTTGGTGTCTGCCGTGATCGGGAAGTGGTAATACGGGATGCCGTGCCAGTCGGCCAGTTCTTTGAGGTCCGGGTGGTTGGAGATGATCGCCGGGATCTCGATGTTCAGGTGGCCAGTGCGGTAGCGGTGCAGCAGATCCTGCAGGCAGTGATCGAACTTGGACACCATGATCACCACCCGTTCCGGGGTGCGCGGGTCACGGATCGCCCACTGCATATCGAAGCGCTCGGCTTCGTCGCTAAATTTGGCTCTGAGTTCTTCAAGGCCCAGCGCGCTGTCCGCGTCGTTGGTAAACTCGGCGCGAATAAAGAAATTACAGGTGTTGGTATCATCGAAGGTGTGCATCTCGGTGATATAACACTGGTTCTCAAACAGGAAGCGGGTAACAACGTCCACGGTGCCCAGTTTGCTGGTGCAGGTGGCGGTCAGAATGTAGGTGGTTTTTGCTTGGGTTGTCATCAGATAGCGCTCCGATCAGTAACAGGCTGACAGCCTCAACCCTGGTTAAAACTCAGGATTGCTGTGGGGGGTCATGGAAAATTCGGTTCAGAATATCAGACTAAAGAATAGTTTTTATAAAAAAGTAGCCGGGAACGGTCAGACTGTCGGGGTCAGGTCTTACATCCCGGCAGCGGTTTCTTTTTCGGCTGTTGAAACTCGCGCGTTTTCGCACATCCGTCCCAGCTACAAATGCTCCTTGCGGGGGGTTAAGCCCGGTTACGGCAACTGCAATGTCCTCCACACTGCACCACCTGGCCGCGCTCTACCTTCGACATCCATGTCGAGGAGGTTCGAAGGTGTCACTGCAAACACACAACAGTGACACCTGATCAGCACGAAGCCGATCGGTCAGGTACGAACAACCAGACCAAATTCTTTGCTGGCGTCCTGCAGCCACAGCCACAGGTAGTCAGCGAAGCTGCGACGAATCACCAGCTCCCAGCTCTGCTCACCGGTGCGACGAATCACTGCCTGGGATTTGGCGAAGGTGGTGGTGACCACTTTGCCAACCGGGAAGTTGTTATCGTGCACATCGTAGCCGGTCGATTTCATCAGCACTTCACGGGCATTAGCACCGCTCAGATTGATAACCGTCTGACCACCGGAGACGTTCACAACGGCAACATGGCCGCTCATGGCATCACGCAGCGCGCGTTCCATAGCGAAGGCCTCAGCACCTGGCACAATCACCAGCCACTCATCCGGTGCGATCCAGCGCACAGAGACATCACCCTGCTGGCCACTTTGCAGCGGCCCTGGCAGCGCCACGCCCAGTGCTTTTTCAGCACCGGACATGAAATCACTGTTTTCAATCGAACCACGGATCACCAGGTGACCCAGGAAAGCAACTTCCTGCAGGGTTACACCGCCCTGCTGGTTGCCCTGGCGGGCAACGCTGGCGAGGTCAGCATGGTGCAGTGGGCTTTCGCCCCGTGGGCCTGCAGCAGGCACCTGATTCATCACCTGAATCAGAACCGGTGCTGCTACTTCAGTTTTTTCAACGATTGCATCAGACATTCTGGCGCTCCCCTTTTGGATCCAGGAAGATCGGGCTGCAGATTTCGGCTTCAATCACGGAGCCATCTGCCAGCGGGTAGTAAACGGTTTCACCCATACGGCTCAGGCCGTCACGGACGAAGCCCATAGCGACACTGTGGCCCAAAAAGGCGCTGTAGTAACTGGAGGTTACATGGCCCAGCATGGTCATCGGGATTGGCTGGTTCGGGTCTTTCACCGCCTGCGCACCCTCTGGAATCACCGCTTGTGGGTCTTTGGTTTTCAAACCTACCAGCTGCTTACGGTTATCACGGACACAGTCCTCACGGGCCATACCACGCTTGCCGATGTAGCTGAACGGTTTCTTCTGTGCCACACACCAGCCCATGCCCAGATCGTATGGGTGCACGGAACCATCGGTGTCCTGACCGGCAATGATGAAACCTTTCTCTGCACGCAAAATGTGCATGGTTTCTGTGCCGTATGGCGTCAGGTTGTACTTGGCACCGGCTTCAAACAGTTTTTCCCAGACGTGCAGGCCGTAGTTCGCCTGAACGTTGATCTCGTAAGACAGCTCACCGGTGAAGGAGATTCGGAACACACGGGCAGGAACGCCTGCCATGGTGCCTTCACGCCAGTCCATGAACTTGAAGTTATCACGGTCCAGATCGATATCGTCGGTCAGTTCAGCCAGCAGTTTGCGGCTGTTCGGGCCAGATACGGTCAGGGTAGACCACTGATCAGTGACGGTGTTGAAGTACACTTCCAGCTCAGGCCATTCGGTCTGGTGATACAGCTCCAGCCATGTCAGTACCCGTGCTGCGCCGCCAGTGGTGGTGGTCATCAGGAAGTGGTTTTCGCCCAGGCATGAAGTCACGCCATCGTCGAATACCATGCCATCTTCACCACACATCAGGCCGTAACGACACTTGCCAACAGGCAGTTTGGCCCAGGCGTTGGTGTATACACGTGCCAGGAATTCACGGCAGTCTTTACCCTGGATATCGATCTTGCCCAGGGTAGAGGCATCCAGAATACCGACGCTTTCGCGGGTCGCCAGACACTCACGGTTCAGTGCATCCTGCATGGACTCACCCGCTTGCGGGAAGTACCACGGACGTTTCCACTGGCCCACGTCCTCAAACTTGGCGCCGTTCTCAACATGCCACTTGTGCATGGAGGAGTAACGTTTCGGGTCGAACAGCTCACCGCAATGACGGCCAGCAATCGCACCAAAGGTGATCGGCGTGTAGTTCGGACGGAAAATGGTGGTGCCAGTTTCCGGGATGGTCTTGTTCAGCGATTTGGCGGCAATGGCCATACCGTTGATATTACCCAGTTTGCCCTGATCCGTACCGAAGCCCATCGCGGTGTAACGCTTGACGTGCTCGATGGATTCAAAGCCTTCACGGGTCGCCAGCTCGATGCCCGCAGCGGTAACATCGTTCTGGAAATCAACAAACTGCTTCGGCGCACGGCTGGTCGGCTTGTTGTGCGGAATATGGAACAGCGCCATGGCTGGACCTTGCGCAATCACCGCTGCAGTGGCAGCAGGGGCATCAACATTGGCTTCAAAGCCCGCATTAACAGCAGCCTGCGCACCCATGCGGGTACCCTGCTCCAGACAACCTTTAAGGTTGAATTCGCCATTAATAGAACCGGCGGTCAGCTGACGCTGTACCGTTTCGCCTGGCAGGAAGCCGATTACATCGTCATTCCATACTGGACGGCTGCCCGTATGACAGGACAGGTGAATAACCGGGCTCCAGCCACCGGAGCTGGCGACGGTGTCACAGCTCAGACGATCAATAGAGCCAGTTACCCGGCCACCATCAGCATCGATTGGTGCAACGCTAACACCGGTCACACGCTTGCTGCCCTGAACATCGATCACGGCAGAACCGGTGATCACTTTCAGCCCTGCTGTGCGGGCTTTCTCGATCAGCTCACCCTGCGGGTTAGCACGGGTATCAACGATGGCAATTACTTTACGGCCAGCGTTGGCCCAGTCCAGCGCGGTCTGGTAAGCACCGTCGTTGGTGGTCATCAGTACCAGTTCTTTACCCGGTGCAACCGCGTAACGGTTCACATAGATAGAGACAGCCGACGCAACCATCACGCCAGGTACATCGTTGTGACCAAACACCAGTGGACGCTCGTGCGCACCGCTGGCCAGTACCACCCATTTAGCACGAACACGGTGCAGACGCTGACGCACCTGACCTTCAGGGGCACGATCAGAAATATGATCGGTGCAACGCTGATGGATAGTCAGGAAGTTGTGGTCATGGTAGCCGTTCACAGTGGAACGCGGCAGCATGATCACATTGTTAAAACTGCTCAGCTCAGCCACGGTTTCAGCAACCCACTGGGCCGCCGGTTTACCGTCAATCTGTTCGTTGCTGTGCAGCAGACTGCCACCAAATTCAGATTGTTCATCAGCGATCAGTACACGGGCACCGGAGCGTGCCGCCTGCAATGCAGCACTTAAGCCTGCAGGGCCTGCGCCAACGATCATCACATCAGCGTGCTGATTCAGGTGATCGTAGGTGTCCGGGTCGTTTTCCAGTGGCGAACGGCCAAGGCCTGCCGCTTTACGGATAAAGGACTCGTAGGTATCCCACAGAGACTGCGGGTACATAAAGGTTTTGTAGTAGAAGCCAGGCGGCATCATGCGCCCACCCATCTTGCCTACGTAACCCATCAGATCCATGTCGGCGTTTGGCCAGCCATTCGTGGCGTTGGACACCAGGCCGTCGAACAGCTCTTGCTGTGTCGCCCGTACGTTTGGCACCTGAGTCGCTTCCGTCGCACCCAGCTGCAGAACAGCATTTGGCTCTTCCGGGCCAGCGGCTACGATGCCACGCGGACGGCTGTATTTGAAACTGCGGCCTACAACGTCAATGCCATTTGCCAGCATTGCGGAGGCCAGGGTGTCACCTTCAAAACCTTTGAAGGTTTTACCGTTGTAGCTGAACGACAGCGCCTTGTTACGCTGGATACGGCCACCGGACTGAAGACGGTTTTGCTGTGTCATCCTGTGGTCCCCCTTATTCAGTTACAGTTGGCTGCTGGCCAACTTTGTAGGTTTCTTTGATTTCGTAGGTCTGGGTGTCGCGAGTAATGTTGAAGAACTTGCGACAACCGGCAGCGTGTACCCACAGTTCGTGGTGGATACCGCGCGGGTTTTTACGGAAGTAGATGTACTCCGCCCATTCCTTGTCGGTGCAGTTATCCGGGTCCAGTGGACGGGCAATGTGGGCCTCACCGGACGCGTGGAATTCTTCTTCCTCGCGATGCTCCTGGCAGTGCGGGCAATAAATATCAAACATCAGTGCACTCCTTCTCTCTAGGCGGCTTAGTGGGCAACGCCAGCGGCGCCGTGCTCGTCGATTAACGAGCCATCGTGGAAACGGAACATGGAGAACGGTTTAGCCAGTGGATGCGCTTCACCTTTCGCCAATGTCGCAGCAAACACGTTGCCAGACCCTGGTGTGGCCTTAAAGCCACCGGTACCCCAACCACAGTTGAAGAACAGATTCTCAACCGGTGTTGCAGAGATGATCGGACAGGCATCCGGGCAGGTGTCTACAATGCCGCCCCACTGACGGTTCATGCGGACCCGGCTGAAGACAGGGAACATCTCAACAATCGCCTGCACGGTGTGCTCGATAGTAGAGTAAGAACCACGCTGGCCGTAACCCAGGTAGCCATCGATACCCGCACCGATTACCAGATCGCCTTTATCAGACTGAGACACATAACCGTGTACGTGGTTAGACATAACCACCGTGTCCAGGATCGGCTTGATCGGCTCGGATACCAGTGCCTGCAACGGGTGAGACTCTAACGGCAGCTCGAAGCCAGCCAGTTTCGCCATCACACCGGAGTTACCGGCCGTCACACAACCAATGCGACCCGCACCGATGGTGCCGTGCTGACGGGTACGTACACCGACGGCAGCGCCATCTTCCATTACGAAATCGACCACTTCACACTGCTGGATCAGATCCACACCCAGTGCATCTGCAGCGCGGGCATAGCCCCAGGCAACCGCATCGTGACGCGCAACACCACCACGTGGCTGCCAGGAGGCACCCATAACCGGGAAGCGAGCATTTTCGGAACAGTCCATCATCGGGACGATTTCCTGAACCTGTTTTGCGTCCAGTACTTCACCATCGATGCCGTTCAGGCGGTTAGCATTAACGCGACGTTCGATGTCACGCATGTCCTGCAGAGTGTGACCCAGGTTCAATACACCACGCTGAGAGAACATCACGTTGTAGTTCAGATCCTGAGACAGGCCTTCCCACAATTTCATGGCGTGTTCATACAGATGCGCCGCTTCGTCCCACAAGTAGTTGGAACGAACGATGGTGGTGTTACGCGCCGTGTTACCGCCGCCCAGATAGCCTTTTTCCAGCACCGCAACATTGGTGATGCCGTGCTCTTTGGCCAGGTAGTACGCGGTCGCCAGACCGTGACCACCACCACCGACAATAATCACGTCGTACTGTTTTTTTGGAGTCGGATTACGCCAAACTCGCTGCCAGTTCTCGTGATGACTGAGGGCGTGTTTGAACAGCCCAAAACCCGAGTATTTCTGCATTACTAAGCCCTCACTGGGGTCCGTTATTAGCGGACCGGCCCTGCCGAAACGGGTTAACTTCACCGTCGCGACTCACCCACCCCATTCAGTTTCTTATTTCTGTTAAGAACGCGGTTATTGCTGCCTGTGACCGGTTGCCATAACCGTACAACCAGCCCTGCAATGTCTGGCCATACTAGACAGCCCCCGCCCCACAAGGCTGCCTGCCAGCGGCCCAATAATGTCGATTTGCGACAGGCGGTGCGCACGCAAACAACAAGCTATGGAATTGCGACAGAGGGTGTCGGGGATCAGGGAATATTGACGTAAATCAGTAAAATTAAGCATTCAGGGGCAGCAAAAGAACAGAGCTTCCAGCTGGGGGCGGCTGTCCCACAGGCCTGACACTGTCTGAGATACAACCGCTGCGGGCGGGGTTATGTGTGGGACCGGTGTCCCACCGGGAAGCTCTTGCTCTATCGCTTATTCTGTCGAAAGCCTCAGCCGATCAGATCACCCAGCCGCGGTTTACGCCGTACAGCTGAGTTATCCAGCAGCCACTCCATGCCATCTTCGGCGCTGCATACCGTCTGGGGCAGCACCAGCACTTCCTCGGCAAACATGGCATCCAGCTGATGGCTGATATGGGTTAACACGGTATGTTGCGGGGCAATGCGCTCATGGATGGCCAGCGCCATGTTCAGGTCATTGTGATTACGCGGCGGCGTTTCAGCCGGTGGGTGCGAGCAGTCCAGTACCATCAGGTCCGGTGTGTTTTCCAGCAGAAACGCTTCGGTCTGTGCTGGCAGCCCGACGGTATCCGTCAGATAGGCCAACCGGCGTTCACCGTGCTGAATAAAATAGCCAAAGGTCGGTTTGGAGTGCTGCAACGGCAGCGGCGTCACTGTCACCGGCCCCAGCTCAATCGGCATAAAGGCGGCCAGTGGTGGCTGAAAAGCCAGTATGCCCGGGTGTTTAAGCAGATCAGCACAGCCACTCTGATCATCCGGGCCGTACACTGCAATATCCGCCCCCATTCCCCAGCGCAAATGAAATAGCCCCTGCACATGGTCAACATGAAAGTGCGTCAGCAAAATACCATCCAGCTCACCGGGCGCAAAACGATGGCACAGGTCAGTCAGACCGCCATCAATCAGCAATGCAAAATCATCCACCTGTAACAAGGCACTGCAGGGCTTGCGCACAAAACTGATATCAATCCGTGCGCGAAAACAGGCAGCACAGTTACAGCCATAAACAGGCACCTGCCGTACATCACCCGTACCCAGCAAAGTCAGTTTCATCATTCCGTGTTCTCTCCTGACGCGCGCCAACGCACTGCGCCATGGCTGGACAGCCTTACCAGCATATTTTTGAAGGCGGCCCGCAGGCCTCAGCCACACTGATCACGCCGTACCGGTGCAATAGCAACGGACCATCCTAATCCGCGGTTGCTGCAGAATTATGTACACCTGATGACAGCCAGGCCTGGTACTGCTCTGGCAGGCGCTGCACCAGCCAGTCCATCAACGCCCGGACCCGGTGCAATGGATACTGAGCTGGCGGGCATAACAATGTCAGAGGCGTGGTTTCGCGCCACTGCGGCAACACCTCCACCAGCTGGCCTTCAGCAATAGCCCGTGCGACATACACATCAATCAGCCGGGCCACGCCCAGCCCGGCCATCGCCGCCTGACACATCACCCGGCCGTTGGCGATACGAAAACTCTTAGCGACTTTAATTCGCTGCTGCTCACCATCGCGCTGAAACAGCCACTCGCTGACACTGCCACACACCAGCGGCAAGGTTTTCAGATCAGCGGGCTGGGTAATCGGCGGATGGGCAGCCAGAAACGCGGGGCTGGCCACATAACGGGTGGTCATCAGCTGTAGCTGGCGACCGACCAGCGAAGAGTCTGCCAGCGCGCCCAGCCGGATCACCAGATCAAACGGGTTCTCCAGCAAATCCACCTGCTGGCTGGAAAAACTCAGTTGCAGCTCGATCTCCGGGTGCTGCTGCTGAAATTCCAGCAACAGCGGTGCCAGCAGATCCTCCCCCAGTAATCCACCGACGGTGTTCACCCGCAGTGGCCCCGCCATTGCCCCCCTCGACTGAGTTACCCACTCATCGGCCAGCGCCAGCTCCCCCATGGCCTGCCGACAGCGGACCAGATAACCGTCACCCAGCTCGGTCAGCCGCAGTTTGCGGGTGGTGCGGTGCAGCAGCTGCACGCCCAGCGATTGCTCCAGCGCAGACACCTGCTGGCTAAGCGCTGCCTTGGATAACCCGGTTGCCTCAGCGGCCGCCGTAAAGCTGCCATGCTCGGCCACCGCCAGAAAAGAGCGAATACCATTCCAGTTTTGATTGTTCATAGTGACTTAACAGTTATTTAAGATTAGTCGTATTTATCAATATAAAGCCCTGCGCCAGAATAGCCACATCAATTAGCAACCCTGCTCAATCTGGTGGAGATAGAAAATGACTAAGCCTCTTGTTGTAATCACAGGTGCAAGTTCTGGTATTGGCGAAGCGATTGCCCGCCGAATGAGTGAAGCCGGTTATGCCCTGCTGCTGATCGCCCGCCGGGTTGAACGCCTGCAGGCCCTGAACCTGCCCGATAGCATCTGCGCTCGCGTCGATATCACCGACAAAGCGGCTTTTGAAGCGGCGATTGCTGTTGCTGAGGCCCAGCATGGCCCGGTTGAATTTCTGATTAACAATGCCGGCGTGATGCTGCTGGGCCAGCTGGACACCCAGGACCCGGCGGAATTGCGCACCATGTTTGATGTAAACGTCCTTGGCCTGCTCAACGGTATGCAGGCCGTACTGGCACCGATGAAAGCCCGCAGCAGCGGCACCATCGTCAATATCAGTTCCGTCGCCGGGCGTAAAACGTTCCCAAGCCACGCGGCGTACTGTGGTACCAAGTTCGCTGTACATGCCATTTCAGAGAATGTGCGTGAAGAAGTTGCCGACAGCAATGTGCGGGTAATCACCATTGCGCCTGGGGCCGTGGAGACCGAGCTGCTGTCACACACCACATCAGAAGAGATCAAAGAGGGCTACGGCGCCTGGAAGGACGAGATGGGCGGTGTACTGGCCGCCGATGATATCGCCCGTGCCGTCACCTTTGCCTGCCAGCAGCCACAGGGCGTCTGTATCCGTGAACTGGTGATTGCGCCGACACGACAGCAGCCTTAACCCCTGCCAGGGCGTGCGGGTCACTGGCCCGCATCGCCCTTTGTTTACACATTCCTAACCGCTCTCCCGCCCCCACAGATGACGCAGTTTATTGATCACCTTGCTGATCTGATCGGTTTCAGTACAGCTACCGTGCCTGCTGCACAACCGATGCAACGCCATATCCAGATCAACACACAGATCACGTTTTTCGGTATCGGCTATCGCACTTTTTGCCCAGCTGACCGCCGCCAGCCGCTCACCACGGGCCACTTTATTCACCCGGTGCATACGGTTAGCCGGATACAGCAGCAATGAACCGGCCGGCAGTTTAAATGACTGCTCGCCCACCTCCGTTTCAACCACCAGCTCACCGCCCTCATAGCTGGCCGGGTCTGACAGAAACAGCGTCAAAGACAGGTCTGTGCGCATACCGCCGACCGACGCCACATCGATATGATTGCCATACTCCATGCCAACCGAGAACCGGTTGATCAGCACCGGATGCGTGTCTAACGGCATGGCAAAGCCGCGAAAATGACTATGCCCCACAATTTTCCGGGTAACGCTGCTAATCAGGGCCTGGTGCTGCTTCGGGTCCAGTTGCTCATTGTGTTTGACCTGCCTTGCACTCCCCCGCGCTGAGGCCGCACCGTCGTTAAAACGACCGACCCTTAACTCACCCACAACATCGGCCAGCTCAGCTGCTGTTAGCACCCCATGTATCACTCTGAACATCCCAATCCCTGCCCTGTAGAAACCGCACTTATTGGCCAGCATCTGCGTTAAGTGCAGGTGCTGATTATCAGAATAGACAGGCTGAAGCTTTATGGGGCCCCGCCATCACTCTTTTACAGCTTTCATACAGCCGCTCCAGACAGCAAAAAACCGCTGGTGCAGCAGCGGTTTGGGGAGAGCGCGGTCAACCAGCAGGGGAATGATCAGCCCAGGAACAATTCCGGCAGGAACAGGGAGATCTGCGGTACATAGGTGGTAAGGATCAGGGTTGGAATCCAGGCGAACAGGATCATGATCAGGGTCGGCTTCAGCATCGCGCTGACCCGTACATTGGTCACCCGAGAGCCCAGATACAGCAGCGGTGCTGTTGGCGGGGTAATGTTACCCATTCCCAGATTCACCCCGACAATGGCAGCAAACTGGATCGGATCGACCCCCAGCTCGACCACAATCGGGAACAGTAGCGGCGAGGCCAGCAATACGCCACTGACATCATCCATCAACATACCGATCAGGATCATCACCACGTTGATCATGATCAGCACCACAATCGGGTTATCCGACACCGAGAAAATCAGATCTTTAGCCAGGTCTGGAATATCTTCAAAGATAAACAGACGGCTGACGATCATCACCATAAAGAACATCACCATCACCACCCCGGTGGTGGTAGCAGATTGCACCAGCGCTGCTTTAAAGTTGTCTTTATTCAAACCACGGTAGATAAAGAACCCGACCGGGATGGCGTACACCACAGCGATACCTGCCGCTTCGGTGGGCGTCATAATCCCCCCGTAGATACCGCCCAGAATCATAAACGGCATAAACAGCGCAGGCAGCGCGTAACGGGTTTTCTTAATCACATCGCCTTTGAAATCATCAGACGGCGGCAAAATTTTGATGTCGTTATGTTTGCGCAGTAACACATAGTTTACCAGGCACAACAGCACGATCAGAATCATCCCCGGCACAATCGTGGCCAGGAAGCATTTAAGAACCGACTGGCGGGTGACCCAGGCATAGATGATCTGGATCGCACTCGGCGGAATCAGCAACCCCAGTGGCGCTGCGTTGGTGATCAGTGCTGCCGACAGGCCTTCCGGGTAGTTGGCCTTGCGCAACTGCGGCATCATGATGCTGCCGATACAGGTTAGCGTGGCAGTGGCACTGCCCGCGATGGAACCAAAGATGGCACTGGCACCGACGGCCGCATAAGAGATACCGCCTTTATAGCGGCCCACAAACAGTTCGGCCAGCTCGACCAGCGGCTGGGCAATTTTGCCCCGCTCCATAATGGTTCCCGCCATAATAAACAGCGGAATAGCCAGCAGCACCAGCACGTTCATGCGCCAGTGGCCAGAGGTCAGAAAACCGGCCGGGTCGTGGTCGCCGGTCAGCGACATGTAGATCAGTGCCAGGCCGAAGGCGAACGGCACCGGAATACCGGCCACCAGCGCCACACAGATCACCAGCAGGGTCAGTAAAATAAGCATAATTTATCTCGCTCAGGGGGCAGCGTACTCAGATATGAGGCGGGGCTTCGTCTTCTTCCCATTCCTTACTCGGGCCATCACGCAGGCCGCTGAGCAGGTGTAACGCGGTGTAGAAAGTCATCAGTACAAAGCCAATAAAAATACCCAGCTTAGGAATGGCGAACGGCAGTTCCAGCCCGGTTGTGGTCTGCCATTGCGGGTAGGCATTAAGCTCTTCTGCCAGCATCAGCCAGCCCCACCAGGTCAGCACCATGCATATCAGCAATTCAACGAAAATCGTAAAACTCACCACAATCCACTTGGTCCGCACGTTATCAATCAGCGAGAGCAGAAAGTCCGCTTTAACATGGGTGTTTTCATAGCTGCCCATAGCACCACCAAGAAAATAAACCCAGAACGCGATCATTAATATCCATTCTTCATAGGCGAACAGGTCAGCTTCAAACAGATAGCGCAGAATAACAACGAGGAAAAAAACAAAGGCCAGGATCAGGCTGGAGATCGCCAGAATATACGACTTTATAGACAGTAATATATTAACAACGGATGCCAGCGGCCGGGGTATATTCAGGTGCATATACCGATACTCCGGTTTTATTATTTTGAAATGAGGCTCCGATCGGAGCCTCATACAAACTCTATCTCCAGGCCTGAATTACAGGTCAGATACAATAGAGTTCAGCACCTCTTTACCCAGTCGCTCTTCCAGTTTCGGCCAGGTAACGGCACGGATCTCTTTGGCAATTTCGGCACGTTCAGCATCGCTCAGCTCCAGTACCTTAACCCCTTCGCTTGCCAGCTTTTTCAGGTTAGCGGCGTCGTTTTCACGGCTCCAGTCAGCAAAGGTGGCAGCAGCACGGGCGAATGCTTCGCGGATGACTTTACGCTGTTCGTCATTGAGTTTTTTGGTCCAGGTTTTCTTGCTGGCGTAGTACGCGGTGTTCTCAACGAAGGCGTTGTACTGCACGTAGTGGTTGATCGCTTCACGAAAAGTGGTGTAAGCCGCTTCCGGTGTAGCACCGATCATGCCATCTACGACACCCTGTTGCATCGCCGGGAAGGCATCACCCCAGTCGATGGTGGTGGTACGATAACCCAGATCATGGGTGGCCAGTTTTGCTGCCTGAGCACTCCATACCCGTACGTTCTGGCCTTTAGGCCCTGTCGTACGGTAGTTTTCCGGCATGGAAGAGGACATCACACCGATAAAGCCTTCACCGGTTACACCCAGCAGTTTCAGGCCAAGGTTATCCATACGTTTTTCGAACAAATTATAAAAGTTGGAACCCGGGCTGAATACCTTGGCCATCTCATCGTAGCTGGACACCAGGTATGGCAGGGAATTGATTTCCAGTACCGGGTCTTTGTGGCTGTAGACAAAGGCATGAACGATATCGATGGAACCGCGCACCGCTTCACCCATCAGCTGCTCGCCGGAACCGAGCTGGCTGGCCATATAGAGTTTGATCTTCAGATCAACGCCCGCCCCTTCCAGCTCTTTTTTCAGACCCTGCATCACTTCAGAGGCATACTGATCAGGGGCATGGGTGGTCGCGATTCGCAGGGTGGTCGCCTGCACAGATGAGGCAAACATAGCGCCGGTTAACAGGCTGGCAGCAGCCAGTGTTTTAGGACTGAAACGGGTAGAGAATTTAATCATGATCGACTCCGCGTTTCCCTGTAATGAGCAGGGAGCGTTATTTTTATAGTTCACGCTGGGCACCAGGCTTTATGGATTAACTCGATAAAAGCGTAGTGACCAGGAAAGTTATAACGCTATGACGCAGTCGTTACCAGCAAGGTAAAAGCAATCGAAATCTCAGTTTAACTGGGGTTAAAAACAGGATGTAAAAAAGAGCTGTTACATTTTATCCTGACAGCCGATCTGAGGCGGTTTATAAAGATTTATAGCGGAAATGAAAATAGAATGTAAAAGGCTATCAGGGATAATGTAGCGTAAACTCAATAACCCGTTTACATTTTCGCACAGTTTATTACTCAGCGTTTACCACCACAATTCGCTCACCGGTGTCTGCCTGCTGTAGTGCGTCAGCACCTGGGCCTGCAGTAATTCCGCCGTGGCCACGGCATCGGTAAGCGCATGGTGCAGCTGATAATACGGCAGGTTATAGCGACTGCGGCTATCGGGTAACCGGATGGAGGCCGGTGCGCGGCCAATCAACCGCTGCCAGACGCGCCCTCCCCGGCGGTGCAGCCGGGCTTCCAGTTCCATGGTATCGATCACCGGGAACTCGATACCCTCGGCAAGACGGCTACGTAACGAAGCATCCAGGAAGGGCCGCTCAATCCCTCGATGGTGTACCACCACCACTTTACCCGCCAGTGCCGCCAGCAGCGACGGCAAAATCTCGTTCAGGTCCGGCTGATTGTCGATATCCGAGTGAGTAATGCCATGGTATTGCACCGAGTCCTCCACCAGTGGCTTACGCGGGTTCAGTACCCAGTGCCGGGCCTGGCGACAGTACACCCGCTGCAGGGTAAACGGCACCAGACCGATACTGAGAATACTGTGTTCGGTGGCGTCCAGCCCGGTGGTTTCAAAGTCCATGGCGACAAATTCCACCTCGGCCAGTGGTGTATCCGGGCTGATTGCGCCCTGCTGGTAAAAGGCTTTAAGCAGCGGGTTGACCGCCAGCTCGGCACGGTCGTGGAACAGTTGCGGCCAGTCCAGCTGGTTAGACGGCACACCGCCCGCACGAGGAATAAACATTCTGAGCGCCCTTAACGACTGGCGTTGTAGTGGAATTTGATAAATTTCTGCGCATTACTGAGGATCTGAAAAGCATCCTTGAGATTGCGCCGCTCAAAGTCTGACAGGTTTTCCGGCTCGATATTATTATCCGGCACCCTGCCCGCTTCAATATCCAGCGCCTGGTGGCGAATGCGTACCGTGGCGATAAATTCCAGCGCATCACGCAGGTCTGGTCCGCGCCCTTTGGGCAGCACATCCGCTTCAATCACATCGTTCAGCCGTTCAAACGAGTTCTGCACGGTAGAGCCCACCGCCAGCGCATGCACCCGGATCAGGTCTGCCAGCGGCGCAGTGCCCCGTCGTTTGAGGTTGATCGAGTTATTCTGCTGGCCATCGTTCTCCATCACAAAGTCTTTGAAGAAGCCCAGCGGTGGCGTCCGGCTGACCGCATTGCGCGCCAGGCAGGACAGAAAGCGTTTATTCTGTTGCGCTTTTCGCACAATAAACCGGTTCAGCTTTTCCGCCCACTCGGTACGCCCCCAGACACCTTCAAGATCAAAAAAGATCGAGCTGTTGAGCAGCGCCTGAGGGTTGGGGTTTTCAATCCAGCCACTGAAGCATTGCTCCCACTGGTTACGGGTCATCTGCCACTGGGGATTGGACGCCATGATATCGCCCTTGCACAGGGTATAGCCACAGGCCGCCAGGCCATGACAGACAAACTCGGTCAGCTGAGCAAAGTACTCGCCATGCAGTGTCGGGTCGTAACGGTTATGCAGAATCAGGGCATTGTCCTGATCGGTAACAATCAGCTGTTCATCCCGCGCCATGGAGCCCAGTGCCAGAAAGCAGTACGGCACCGGCGGTTCACCCAGCTGCTCTTCCGCCAGCTCCAGCAGCCGCTGTTTAAAGCTGCGGCCAATCACCGACATCGCGCTGCCGATCATATGGGAATTAGCATCTTCATTCACCATACGGACAAAACTGGCGTTAACCTGCTCCGCCAGGCTGGCCAGCTCTTCCACGGTATTCTGACGGAAGATACTGCTGACCAGATACAGGCTGCTCTGGGATTCATAGCGCACGATATCCGACAGCGCCAGCACCCCCAGCGGCTGATTACGCCGCAATACCGGCAGGTGATGCACGTTGTACCGCAACATCGCCAGCAGGGCTTCAAACACATAGGCGTTGTCATCCAGCGTCACCAGGTCAGTGGACATAATCGTCTCCACCGGGTCCAGCAACGAACGCCCTGTGGCCAGTACGCGGGTACGCAGATCACGGTCGGTAATCACCCCCACCAGCTGCTCCATCGGCTGACTGGCCGGGTCATCTTCAAAATCAGCCACCCGATCCATAATCAGCAACGAAGAGACACTCTGCTCGGTCATGGTCAGTGCCGCCTGCTGAATAGTGACACCGCGAAACAGCGACACCGGCTCGCGGCTGATCAGGGTGGTTACTTTTGAGCTGAGCTGGTCGTTGCGGTTCTCCCGCTTGGACACGGTCTGGCGCAACCGGTTACGGTCTTCCAGCTCAACAAAATCGGCAAATAGCTCGTAACTATCGTACAACTCTTTAAACAGCCACTCCGGCACAAAATAGATCAGCGTATCTTCCACCGCCGTCACCGGAAAACGCACCCGGTTATCAATCAGCAACGCCATCTGGCCGAAAATCTCGCCGCTGCCCAGCCGGTCATGCAACTCACCGCTACGCCGATACAGCTCCGCCACCCCGCTGCGCACAATGCCCAGCTCCTGGCTGACATCACCCAGCTTGAGGACCTCACTGCCAGCACGGTAATAGGCAATCTCCACTTCCGTTGCCAGCCGTGCCAGTTCGGTATCCGGCAACAGATCAAATGGCGTGTACTGGCCCAGAAAATTCTGAATCTCAATCTGTTCGGCTTGCATGCAAGTTCCTGTGATACAACGGAAAATAAGGATATAAGGGGGAGTATAGCAGGGCAGGAAAACAGTGATTGTGAGCAGGCTTAAACGAGGAAGAACACCCTTTTCACGCAGGCGCCAGCTGGCTGGCGATCAGCCCGCTGGCCGGTGCTGCCCGTGAACGGGCAGCACTCAGGTAAAAGCCTGATCAGAAATCGAGGGTGACATTGGTATCCGGCACAGTACAGCACGTCAGCACGAAGCCTGCTTCCACATCATCATCGGTGATACCACCGTTGTGACTCATGGTGACGTCACCACCAGTAACCTGCACTTTACAGGTACCACAGATCCCCATACCACAGGCTTTCGGAATATGCAGACCAGCTTTGGATGCCGCCGTATGCAGGGTTTCACCCGGGGCAATCGAGACGGTTTTACCGGTTGCTGCAAACTCAACCTGCACCATATCGGATTTGGTCAGTGCATCAGCTTCTTCAGAGGCGATCTCAGCCTGTTCCAGTGCCGCTTCTTCATCTTCAACCGGGGTCGCACCAAACGATTCTTCATGGTAACGGTCCATGTCGAAGCCGTTCTTCTTCAGCAGATTACGCACGGCCTTCATGTATGGCTCCGGGCCACAACAGAACACTTCACGCTCCATAAAGTCCGGGGCGATCAGCTCCAGTTTAGGCTGGTCCAGGTAACCCCGGTAACCATACCAGGACTGGCCACGCTCATAGGTTTCACAGATCAGACTCATCTGGAAATTGCTGACCCGTGAACACATATGTTCCAGCTCACGTTTGAAGATGACATCACGTGGGGTACGGGCACTGTGGGCAAATACCATGTCAATGTCGGTATTGGTATCAAAGAACCAGCGCGCCATCGACATAACCGGCGTAATCCCCACCCCACCGGACAGCAGCAGGACTTTATCAGAGGGGAAATCGATGCAGTTGAATATCCCCACCGGACCATGCACCGCCAGTTCATCACCTTCCTGCAGGTTGTCATGCAGCCAGTTAGACACCAGGCCACCCGGCACACGCTTAACCGTAATAGAGAAACTGTACGGCACTGACGGCGAGCTGGAGATGGTGTAGGAGCGCATGATTTGCTGCCCGTCAATCTCCAGTTCCAGGGTTACAAACTGGCCGGGCTTAAAGAAGAACATCACCGGCTGTTCAGCCATGAAACAGAAGGTGCGAACATCCCATGTTTCTTCAATCACCTTCACGCAGCGCATATTATGACGGCCGTTCACCCAGGTCTGGGTGTTAACCGGGATGAAGCTATCGTTTTCAGACGGCGTGGCGATGGCGTTTGTCATATCAGTATCTCTCTTATTCTGTTGCCGTGCAGCCTGACCTCAAACGCGTCGTTTAAGGAGCCATTCGCAGCGGGCCCTGTTATATGTCGCCATTCTGATTCGGGGCTTAAATCGACATTTACCCCTGAACGACAAAAACGTGCCAATCCCGCCCAGCACGTGGCTTTCATCCATACTGAGGGTCGATAATGTGCTGTATTGAGGTCGCTATCAGATAAACCCTGCAAAGGGTGTTGGTACAGGATTAGCACCAGACGCAAATCGTCCATCGCAGTCCCAGGATTGCCGATCATAAGAGCCCATACACAGACGTAAAAAACGCCTGGTACAATAAGGATAAAAAAAGATGAACGACTACGACCTGCTGAACATTACCTACCCGACCGTTGACCACGCTCGCACTGAGATGGCCCGTATGCTGGAGAAGCATCCGACCAACTACTCCCTGCCCCAGCCGCTGTACAACGACCCGCATATGTTCCGCGTCGATATGGAAGAGATTTTCCAGAAGGAATGGCTGTTTGTCGGTATGACCTCTGAAGTTCCGGCCCGTGGTGATTACTTCACCGTTGAGATTGGTCAGAACCCGGTACTGATCGTGCGTGGCGCTGAAGGTGAGATCAACGCGTTCCACAACACCTGTCGTCACCGTGGCTCGCGCATCTGTGATGATCACCGTGGCAAGGTTGCCAACCTGGTATGCCCTTACCACAAGTGGACCTACGACCTGAAAGGTAACCTGCTGTTCGCCGGTACTGAGATGGGCGATGCGTTCGACATGAAAAAGCACGGCCTGAAAAAAGCACACTGCAAAGTAGGCGGCGGCTTTATCTTCATCAGCCTGGCCAAAGACGCACCGGAAGATGATTTCGATACGTTCCTGACCAACCTGGACGAATACATGGAACCGTACGATGTGGACAACAGCAAGCTGGCTGTTGAGTCCAACATGTACGAAAAAGCTAACTGGAAGCTGGTTATCGAGAACAACCGCGAGTGCTACCACTGTGACGGTAACCACCCTGAGCTGCTGAACACTCTGCAGGAGTGGGATGACACCAACGACCCACGTGCTTCTCAGGCGTTCCTGGATCAGTACGCGCGCCAGTCTGCTGAGTGGGAAGCAGAAAACATCCCGCACGAACGTCGCGATGCCGGTCACAACCGTAACCGCATGGTGCGTATGCCGCTGAAAGAAGGCACTCAGGTAATGACCATCGACGGCGAACCAGGCTGTAACAAGCTGATGGGCCGGATCAAAAACCGTGAGCTGGGTTCATTGCGTATTCTGCACCTGCCAAACTCCTGGAACCACATGCAGAGCGACCACTTCATCGTGTTCCGCGTACTGCCGATCTCCGCCCAGGAAACGCTGGTAACCACCAAGTGGTTCGTCCACAAAGACGCGGTTGAAGGTCAGGATTACGATATCGCCCGCCTGCGCAAAGTGTGGGATGCCACCAACGAACAGGACCGTATCCTGGGTGAAGAAAACCAGCGCGGCATCAACTCTGTTGGTTACGAGCCAGGCCCTTACTCCGAGACGTTCGAGTTTGGTGTGGTCAACTTCATCGACTGGTACAGCAACACCGTTCAGACCAATCTGAAGAAGTAAGCGGCTGATTCAGCGACGCTGAAACGTGCTTATACGAGACATGCCCGCCCGTTTACGGGTGGGCATTTTTGTATGTCTCAGCAGGATCAGGCCGCACCTTCTGCCTTAAGGTTAGCCAGAAATGCGCTGGTGAAGCGCTTACCGCCTTCATACTGTTCAGTACTTATCGAGCCTTTAAACGCATCCAGGTAATCCAGCCGCTTCTGAGCCCATTCCTGATATGAAAAATCCGCACTGAAAGGGTTTACCCAGTCAATATCACCGGGGTCTGCTCGCTTCACCTTACCGTTTTCGTCGATGCCCATATTCGCCGTCATAAACTCAGTCATCACTGCCGACGTCGCCAGCATCTGGTCTTTCTCGCTAAGGCCGTCCATGCTCCTGTTCCAGGCTGAGGCTACATTTGACGGGGTATTGGAGTTGGGGAATTTAAAGATTTGCACAGTGCCGCTATCGGTAACCCCATCGTTATTGCTGTCCTGACCCTCACCCCGCATACGCAACAGATTGGCTGCGCCCTCACCACTCATCTGGTCAATGTTGCTATCAGTGATGACGCTACCCAGGCTATGTACCTGTTGCAGCACGGCACGGTCTTCTGCACTCAGGTTACGAACAAACGCCTTCGCATCGCCTCCCGTCGGCTCTGATTCCGCGACCAGCTCTACAAACCGCGCCTGATTGCCAAGAAAAGTCTGCATATAGTCATTACTCATTCCCCGTTGCATCAGGTCCGACGCGACGTCTTGATAACGGCTATTCAACTGTTCTACCCGGTCCTGAGCCTGAGTACTGCCCTGTGCAGGCGTCATCAGCGAGATAGGTGATACGTTCATTGCTCTGTCCTCTTCAAATCCATAGAAGGTGCTGCCTGCAGAGATAAAGCAAAACCTGAGCCAATCCACTGGATTTATAGGGATTTTAAGACCTCGTCAGAGAATCAGAAAATAACAGGGACAGTTAACCTAAGAGCGGAGTTAAAAATAACAGCACAGAGCTTGGAACCAGACACTGGCAGATATTGGGCGGCAATAAACGGCCGACAGAACTGTTGAAAAACATCGACTGATTCTCTGCCTGTGTGACGCTGAACGTCTCAGCGAGTCTTAGAGCTAATGGGCTCAGGTTCCCTTTATAAAAAAGCGTATCGCCAGATCAATCGTTTTATTTTTATAGTGATAGCGGCCTCTTTTTTACACATGTTGTAGCATTCAAAAAGCATTCCATCAGGCTTTTTAGTGATGATTTTATGCCCAACATGCACAAAGCTGTTCTGCACGGTGCTCATCCTGCTCTTTGAGAAGAATGCTATTGCTACATCCAGGTGTTCCTTTTCTTTTTTATCTCTGCTGCTGTCTGTTTTTTGTCTGGCATCGATTTGGTGTCGCAACCGGATAAAAGTGCGACAGAAATAAACGTGAGCAATATGTTGGAAATCTAGGGTTTTTCATAGAACAGGTTGACCCTGAGGTTAATAAAAACCGGACGTACGGATACAAAGCATGCTGGCAGGTTATCCCTAGATCACCACATCATCTACAGCACGTCATTTAAGCAGCCCAAACAGCATCCGCGCTTTCTTTACTCTGGCCCTTATCATCACAAACGCGACAACCCCACCAATCAATGGGAACAGGAAGCTCATCAGCGACCATTGCAATCCATTTTTACCCAGCGACCTGGCCAGCATGCCCAGCGCGACATAAAACGTTAGCCCAACCCCCATAGCAGCCATGTACATATACACCGCCAGTGTCCACAGGGGGTCGTCTCTACCCTCGGCAAGTACAAACGCCAGTACATAGAAAGCCACCATCAGCACGGCAGGGACAAAGAATGTCAGCTTCAGGTAGAAGTAGCGTTTATTAACTATCGCAAGGTTCATATCAGCTCCGTTAAAAAGGCGCATCGTGCAATCAGCGCAGCCTGCGATCAGGCTGCCCCTTCTGCCTGGAGGTTGGCCAGGAATGCGCTGGAGAAGTGCTTGCCCGTTTCATATTGCTCCGTGCTCATTGAGTCTTTAAAGGCTTCCAGATAGTCCAGCTGCCCCTGAGCCCAGTCCTGGTATGAGAAGTGACTGTTAAAAGGGTTCACCCAGTCAATATCGCCAGGCTCTGCACGGTTCACCTTGCCATTTTCGTCGATGTTGATGTTCGCGGTCGACAACTCAATCAGCAGCATGCCTTCGGCGCTCATCCGGTCTTTGGGGCTCAGGCCTTCCATGGTTGTGTTCCAGGCGGCGGCAACGCTTGATGGGGTATTGGAGTCAGGGAATTTGAAGGTATGCCCGGTGCCTCTATCGGTAAGGCCATCGTGGTTACTGTCTTGCCCGTCACCCCGCATTCGCAACAGGTTGGCCGCACCTTCGTCGCTCATCGCGTCAATATCGCTATCCGTAATGGCGCTACCCAGGCTATGTACCTTTTGCAGCACGGCACGGTCTTCCGCACCCAGGTTACGGATAAACGCTTTCGCATCCCCACCGTCCTGCTCCGCCTGGGACAGCAGCCCGACAAACTGTTCCTGATTGCCGATCAAGGTTTGCATGTAGTCATTACTTGCCCCACGCTGCATAAGATCTGACATGGCATCCTGGTAACTGTCATTTAGCTCCTCTACCCGGTTCGGAGCCTGTGTAACCGCCGGTGCTGGCGTAAACGAAACAGGTGTTACATACATGGCCTTGTTCTCCCTTCTATCCATAGACGCGCAATATTTACTGGGATAGAGCAACATCCGGGCCACCTGCCCTAAAGTTCGTGGGTTTCTGCTGCTTCATGCAGGTTTTAAAAAAAAGAAGGCACAGCTAAAGCAGAGATATCCGCAAGAGCAAGAACACCAGGAATATAAAGAGATAGGGACAGATATCAGAGCGGCATTATGGCGAGGTTATAGGGGGCAATGGTTTGCCACTCCACACTGCGACCAAAATTACTGAGTTTTTCACAGACATAACACAACGCCAGCTTATACCCCTCACGCATCCAGGCAACCGGTCAATGAAGACTGACAGAAACCGGACAATCTGAACTGATGAAAAGCAGACAAATTAGAGTGGTGTTGACAGTACGGGCACTCAGCAACTGCGCCTGCCGATCAATCTCAGCCTTCACCGCATCATTCAGCAACGGCTGGCGTGATTGATCAGCGACCGCAGCCGGCAACGCGGGCGGATCGGCCCGGTGATGCTGCTCCAGCTGCGCCGCCATCTGGTTAAAGGCGTTGATATAGGCTTCTTTGATGGCTGCCGCTTTCTTACCGGTGAAGCCTATCACCAGGAACATAAAGCCATCTTTGGTCATTTCGTAGACCTGCACCGCCTTCCTGCCACCACGAGGCATTTCAACTGTTGATGACGTTTCCTTAAAATTCAGGGCACGAAAGTCATCAGAGCAATCAAGCGTGTTGATTTTTGCGATGACATTGTCATGCCTGCGTGCGAATACCTCAGCAACCTTCTGAGATGTGGTCAGTAGCAGATTGTTCGAAAGAGAGATTACATCTTGCGGAACAAGGCTAATCGCCTGAGAAGAAGTAGTAGCCATACCTGGCCTCCGTTACATTTTTTCGAAAATATAGGGTGTCAGGAGGTTCGAAACGGCTGTAACAGACCGCGGACTTATTCCCCTTGCGGGTATTGTATTCGTCGCCCTCCCGACATAGCGCAGACGCAACTATGGCGTGGTGTACCGTACTGCAGGCACAAAAAAACCAACGCTTACGGGGTTGGGGATGTCCGGTTACAAGAGGTTTCGACGCCTCGTGGGAAAGATAGTAGAGCCAGGTTCGCCAAGCGTCAAACAAGACGATCGGTTGAAGGGGTAATACGCCATTATCACAAGCGTAGATAAACGGATGCATAAATTCCTTCTTGTGTAACCACTAACCAGTCCCCATATCAACGACAGCAGAAAGAGTCAGAGAAGAGCTATGGTACAACAAATAAAACTCAATTAAACACTGTTCATTTCATTGTGAACAGTGTTTAATAAGCGCTGTTTAATTGACTGGAAAAGGAATTTCCATATGAAAAAACTGAATGTATCCCCTGGGGATATCATCGCGACACTATTTGGCACATACCATCACTACTCACTGGTAACCGATCGGATCTGTGAAGAAGGCTTGCCAATGCTCATCTCAGCCACCAAGCGTAACGGTACAGTACGGGAAGAAACCTGGAACACTGTTACCCAAGGTAAACAAACTTACATCACCAAATTATCGTTGAACGGTACTGTTGAGGAAGTATTAGCGAAAGCTCGATCAAGGGTTGATAGTTGGAAATACAGCCTGGCCGGCTCAAATTGCGAGCATTTCGTCAATTGGGCACGGGGAGTCGGGATGACATCTAATCAGGTACAAGCAGGTGTGGCTGGCGGCCTGCTGGGGGCCATTGCCGTCGGAGTGCTTTCCGAGGAGCCTAAAACACTCAAAGTATTTGCCGGAGCAGCACTTATGGGAGCAATAGCCGTTAGTGCAGCCAAGGCAGCTGAGAAAAAGAAAAGACCATCACCTTAGAAGCTCAAGCTTAACGCTCCAAACAGCACAAGCTACAGTATTCACTGAGTGTAAAATTACGCTCAGTGAATACTGTAGCGCAATCAAGGGCTTCGAACTTACGTAAAACGTCTTAATGCTGCTTGCCAAGAGTGTTAGCAGCCACAAGAGATGTGATGCGTATCTGATTATTGGTAGCGGTGAGTACATCATTAGATGTTCGAGTTGATCGCCTGGGTGAAAGTAGCCATACCTAGCCTCCTTTTGGTTTCTTCTTACGGAAATAGGGTGTCAGGAGGGTAAGAACGGCCAAAATTAACCGCGGGCTTATTTTACCGAAGGGTATTGTATTCACCGCCTCCCCGACATAGTGCAGACGCAGGGGTTGCCGAGGATACTAAGTTATTAACCCGGCGGCCATTTACATCGTGCTTTTTGACCTAATGGCCCGTTTTGCGGGGCCTGCAGCAAGACGGTGCAGACCTATTTACCCGCTGGTTTAATACAAAGCGGATATAGATAAGCGTGTCTACATGGATTTATATGGACACGCCATAAAAAGGCCTACCTGGACATACTAGCCTTGTTTTTGTAGGTAGGATAAGAATGCGGTACTATCACCAAGAGACTTAGCAAAAACCTCTACACTGTTTTGGTCAAAATGTTGAAGTACACCAACAACCTTGAAGTAACAGCCAGATTGATTCAGGTATTCACCTGTTTTTGGAGGGAAAGGTGATTTTATATAATCATCTTTATCAAAACCCTCAAAACTCTTACCAGTTTCCATATTAACTAAGTAGTGATGGGTTATTTCGTTTGATATTTTCTCATTCATTTTAAAATCTCCATATTTGAGGGGAGTGTTATAACTCTTAGCACACGAGCACGTGAAACGCGTCCGAGACCCTAGGGGCTTAAGTGCTGCAACTTGTTACACTTCAACTGTTCCAATTTCTAATTTTTGTACAGATTTCATTCATCCTATCGTTCAAATCTAAACTTCCCATAAGATTTTGTTTTGTCATGATTTTTGCGATTTTTTCTGCCAAGAGTGGTTTTTTAGAGTTATATCTTGACCCCTCACCTGACACCAGACCATCAATATGATCAAAAAATGATTTGTACTTCTCAACTTGGGTTGAATCAGTTAATCCCCAAAATTCATCTACAACCGAAGCCGGTATATAGTTTTCAATTTCCTTACCTTTAGTAATCCAACAATAAGCACCAATAGTATCAAATTCATTTCGTATCCTTTCCTTAGTGTCATTAATCGATGCTTGCTGATTCCTCTTATCACTATCAATAAGCATAACTGCATTGCGATTAGTGTTGAGAATGGATATTCCTGAATCTACATCGTTGGGCGTTTCAGCACTGAGATGGGACAACAATCGCCCCCCATAAAAAACTACCTGATAATGAGTTCCTTCCTTAAGTACGCCCTCACTCCATAGTTCCACCCATCTATTTAAATAGATTCTATCGGATGGCCCTTCAACCCAAACAACACCATTTGCTTGTAGTAAATCGCTTGCTCTAACATCAAGGTCATCAAGAATTCCGTTATTTTCAATATAGGTTTTGGCTGTGGTACATATAGCTTCGGCGTTTCCTTGAGTTATATGAATAATTTGAGCATCGTTTTGACGACTAAACTGATCAATCAGGACATTGGAATGTGTTGTTAAAAAATATGTAAACTCATTATCAATAGAAAATCTATAGATAAAATCGTTTAGCCTCCTAAGCAATGCTGGATGAATATTATTTTCCAACTCTTCAAAGCCAAATATATATTGATTTAATTCTTTTCCTTCGAGGTGTGGAACCAGTATTAGGCAAGCTAATACTGAGATCACTGTTTTCAAACCACTTCCAGAAAGTGACAAAGCTATCCGACCTTTGTACTCTTCTTCGAGGTAAATTTCCCAACAGTTATCATCGTGAAGCTGGCAGACAATATCAGTAAAATTTGCGTCATGTGCAAATATAGAATTCAAAGCGTCTAGCATATTAGATTCGACTAAGCGACTTGGAAAATTAGATCTATTGATAATATTTTGAATCGCATTTGTTAACCCACTGCCATTAGTTCCTATTTCTAGAGTTGAATTTGCAACCTCAGGAACAATATCACGCTCAGCAAGAAGCCTACGAAAAACTTTTCCACCTAAGGGATTCCCCATATTATTTGGTAGGCGATTAGAGTAGTCTCCGCTACCTGTTAACTGAGGGGTGATTCCACTATCGTCACATTCAACCAGACTAGCGCTATTACCTCGGCCGCCTTCAGCTTCTGACCATTTTATTGTACGCCCAATATACTTTTTACCATAAACACCATGATCCCCGCCTATTTTTCCACCTCTATTGCCGCTGGGGAAAGTTCGGGTAGCTACTGCCTCTGATATTTTGGATTCAAAAATAATTTGGGGGCGTTGATTATCTCTCCACGTAGCTTGGTCAAATCTATAATTTCCCAATGTGACAATTTCTATTAAATCCAAAAGAGATGACTTCCCCGAGTTGTTTCGACCAATAATTATATTAACTCGCTGGAGGTCATCAAAGCCTGTTTCACCTTTAAAGCACTTGTAATTTTTAACTCGAATCGCTAGCTTTGACATACTTTTTTTGCCTTTAAAATGTAACAGTTTAATTCTCGCAAGCTTGCCTACCTTACAAGGTCATTCGAAAAGAGGATGCATTCTGACCCTAAGCCAGCTCGCCTGCCACAACCGTCACCCGCACTTTCTTCACATCTGTACGAATCATCACAAAGGCAATAACACCGCCCATCAACGGAAACAGAAAGCTCAGCAGCGGCCATAGAAACCAGTTCTTCCCCAGCGCCTTAGCTAACATGCCCAGCGCAACAAAGAACAGCAGACCAACCCCCATCGCTGCCATGTACAGAGACACAGCCAGATCCCGCAGCGGATCGTCTTTACCGCTGGAAAATTCAAACGCCAGCAGGTAGAACGCAAGCATCAGCACAAAGGGCACGAAGAAGGTGCACTTCAGAAAGCTGTAACGCTTATTGATATTCTCGATATCCATATCCTATCCCTGCAGGAAAATATCTAACGCCTCAATAACCGGCGCGAAGTTGATTGACTGGTTATGGCAGAGAGTACGCTCAACCCCTGAAACTCAACAATAACTTCTTAGCTTTTCCAACAATCGGGGCTTCAACATCAGGAAATGAACCGACTTTTATAAAATCCGAAAAACCATCTGGCTCGATACCAGAAATATTTTTATAAGACATAGACCAGTCACCAAATTCACGCGTTGATATTTCTTCTTTAATTAATGTAATAATTCCACAATGGCGTTCATCTGCTGTTATATTTCTGTACAACTGATCAATCTTATCTTGAGGCCCTTCTATCAATTGCATGATATTACCGTCATGGTATAGAAGCATACCTGTAATGCCATGTTTAAGGTTATTACTCTTGAATGATTCGAGTAAGTTCGATAGCGCTTTCTCGCTAAGAACATTCTTGGTGGAGCTAACGTAAATTATGTGACTAAGTTTATTCACTATAAACCTCAGGGTCATAACGCCGTTTTAAGAGGCGATAAACAGTTTGCTAAAATGTGAAACGAAGTGGAACCGAGCAAACTGTTACGAGTCCGACTTGAAAACCCTTGTTAGGCATTTTAAATACCCAACTTCTTTATATTTCTTTTTTCATAACTCCAGAGAATTCTAACCTACCTTCGAGTTCACGAAAGTCTGCATTCACAAGTTCCCAGCCTTCTTTTCCAAGTTCATTAAGGTATTCTTCCACGTCTTCTCGTTTTTTACCTTTAAATAATCCAGCTGGCTCGACATCTTTAGAATCTACAATCTTATATTTATACTTTCTCATGAGTTCTCCATAACCCATTTAATTTGGGGAATGCCTAACAGCTTAATTCTGCGACCACGCAAAGTTACCTACCTTACAAGGTCATTCGAAAAGAGGATGCATTCTGACCCTAAGCCAGCTCG
>CAJXNY010000052.1 GCA_913057435.1 uncultured Oceanospirillaceae bacterium
TTTTTTTTCAAGCAGAAGACGGCATACGAGATCAGCCTCGGTCTCGTGGGCTCGGCCAGTGAGGGGAACAGGCTTTGCAGATCAATGCTCTCGTTGTTTTCCGCCAGAATCACTCCGCGCTCAATCATATTTTCCAGCTCACGAATATTACCTGGCCATTTATAGGTCATAAAGGCCTGCATCGCTTTGTCGGAAACGCCGGTAGTCCGCTTGTTGTAGAGGGTGTGGTATTTGTCGAGGAAGTGCTGGATCAGCTGGGGAATATCCTCGGTGCGCTCACGTAGCGGCGGGATATGCACCGGGTAGACGTTGAGGCGATAAAACAGGTCAGCGCGAAAACGACCTTCCTGTACGGCCTGTTCCAGGTCTTCATTGGTGGCCGCAACAACGCGCACATCAATACGGCGGGTGCGGTTATCACCGACCCGTTCCAGTTCACTTTCCTGCAGTACCCTTAGCAGCGTGGCCTGGGCGCGGGGCGACAGCTCGATCACCTCATCCAGAAAAATCGTGCCGGTGTTGGCCCGTTCAAACTTGCCAAGCCGGTCCTGGGTGGCACCGGTATAGGCACCTTTCACCACGCCGAACAGCTCGGCTTCTATCAGGTCCGGTGGAATACAGGCGCAGTTTACCGCGATAAAAGGGTTATCCCGGCGATCACTGGCCACATGCAGGCCACGGGCAACCACCTCTTTACCGACCCCGGTTTCTCCCTGCAGCAGTACGGTGACTTTGCTTTTGCAGGCTTTACGGATCAGCTGACAGACGTTTTTAAAGGCTCCGGAGCGGCCCACCGAGTTGAGTAGCAGATCTTCCTGTTCTTCCCGGTCACGTACGCTGTCTTCCAGCTGGGAGACCTGCTGGCGCAAGGCGAACAGTTCTTCGATGATTGGGTCGGGCATCAGGTATTTTTCCAGCAGTTTCTGGTCGTCCCAGTCTTCTGCCAGTTTGCCGACAATTTTGCAGTGATCATGGCCCGCAGCACTGCACTGGGTTTCCTGGAAGATGACTTTGCGGCTCATGTAGTAGCTGGCAAAGCCGCTGGCGTAACCGATCAGCTCCCAGCAGACCGGGTCATCGGAGTGACCAAATTCACTAACGTGGACTTCGGATTCATAGGAGCCTCGCCAGTTGAACTCGCTATAGAACGTACCGGCCTGAATATCGAACTCCAGTGCCACGGGTTCAACACTCACCATCCCCATAATGCCGTGCAACTGCGGGCCAACCGAGAAGGCCTCATGGGTGTCGATATCCGGGCGCACCTTGAGCGCCAGTTCAGCGCCGCGCATACCGGCCTGGAAGCCAAACCGCATCAGAAAGCCTTTGGTGCGCTCAATGCCCAGCGTTTCGATCAACTCTTTGCGTAGCGAGCCCATCGCTGCCGTATGGATCAACACCATGCGTTGCTCGTTTAACCAGATCTTCCCCTGGTCGGTATCGAATTGAATCTGAGCAATCAGATCTTTGCTGGCCGGGAACTGCAGCTGTGCGGCATCGTTCATGTCTCTGGCTCCAATGTCAGTGTTTTTTTTGTTGTTATTGTGCGGACAAAATGGTGCTAACGTCTTGCAAATGTGCGAAACAAGCACCTATTTGTGTTTTTTGTTGCTGTTGCGCTGCAGGCTTTAAGCTGGCCATCAGGCGGCTGATATTGATAGAGATGTTGAGCGTTTATCCTGAGTAAAGTTCGCGCTGATGAAATGATCAAATCCTCACTTTTCCCGCTGCGCCTTAATCATTTCATCATCTTTTGCCCCGGGTTCGTCAAGGGAATTCGTGTCTGCTTTTTGATCAGGGCGGCGATTATGGTAGTCAATCAAGCCACTTTATATCTATTAAAATCAGCTAGTTATAGCTTTGTTTGTCATGGCTAAATTATTTTTCTTCCGTTGTTGGCACAACCTTTGCCATTACCCGGTGAACCCAACCGGAATGTGACAGAGGGCACCATGGCCGCATTACAACCAGATACCCATACCGACCCATTGCCACCGACCCCGTTTGAACAGCTGGTGAAATACGTCCGGGTGCGCAGTACTGAGCAGGCCAGGTTTGTCGAGTTCGACTTCGCCATCGGGGACCCAGGTCTGTTTGTTGAGCTGGTGATGCCCAGGGGGGCGTTTGAGGATTTCTGCCATGCCAACCAGGTGGTGGCCATGAGCGCTGAGCAGATGGCAGCAGTGGATGCTGATATGGCCAAGTGGCGTTATGGCGAAGATACCCTCATGGCCCACAACCATGACCAGCTGTCTGCGCAGCTGGCCGCTTCCGACTCCAATAACAACAACTGAATCGCTGGGAAACGTTTGCATGAGCATTGAGATCAAAACCGCAACGCTGGAACCGGTACGCAATACTTTTGCGCACATCGAGCGTCGCTTCGGTGACAAGCCGGCCACGCGCTATCAGGAGGCCACCTACGATGTTGCCTCAGAAACCAACTTTCACTACCGCCCGCTGTGGCAGCCGGACAAGCTGCTGCAGGATGCCAGCCGCACCCGGCTGGTGATGGCGGACTGGTATGCCTTCCGTGACCCGCGCCAGTTTTACTACGGCACTTACGTGCAGTCGCGGGCAAAAATGCAGGAAGCGGCAGAGTCCAGTTATGCCTTTTTCGAGAAACGCGACCTGGCCCGTTTGCTCAGTGATGATCACAAAACACAGCTGATTCGTTACCTGCTGCCACTGCGTCATGTGGAGCAAACCGCCAACCTCAACAACGTGTATGGCACCGGCCAGGGTATGGGCACGGCACTGACCCAGGCGATGCTTTACAACGGCATGGACCGGCTGGGCATCGCCCAGTACCTGTCGCGTATTGGTCTGATTCTGGATGGCAACACGGCCGAATCACTGGCCCAGGCCAAGCAGCTGTGGATGGACGCGGACATCTGGCAGGGCCTGCGGGCGCTGTGTGAAGAGATGCTGGTGACCGAAGACTGGTTCGAGGTGGTGGTGGCGCAAGACATGGTGCTGGACACCCTGGTGTATGACCTGGTGTACAGCCAGCTCGATGCGCAGCTGGCGGACAGCGGTGCTCAGGATGTGGCGATGCTGACCGAGTTTATGCAGGACTGGTGGAAAGACAACCAGCGCTGGGGCGATGCAGTGTTGAAAACAGCAACGGCTGAGAGTGCTGACAACAAGGCGCTGCTTGAACAGTGGCTGACCCTCTGGCGTGGCAAAGCGGCGGAAGCACTGGCGCCACTGGCCACTGAAATGCTGGATGAGCAGGCACTGGAACGTGCCCTGGCGGTGCTGGATAAGCGCCTGAATAAAGCAGGACTCTTCAGATAAGTGCGCCCTGACCGGCACCGCAAAGGAATCGAATTATGTCAAAAGTGTATATCGCTCTGCAGGACAACGACGAGTCACGTTACATCGTCGAGGCGATCGAGCAGGACAACCCTGACGTCACCATTATCCATATGCCCGCCATGGTGCGGGTGGAAGCCGAAGGCAAGCTGGTGGTGAAGCGCGAAACCGTGGAAGAGACCATGGGCCGTGACTGGGATATCCAGGAGCTGCACCTCAACCTGATTACCCTGGGCGGCAACGTTGATGAAGACGACGATTGCCTGACCCTGGAATGGAATAGCTGATTCGCGAGGCACACCATGGCTAAGAAACTGAATATAAAAGAAAAGTACCGCCTGCTGACCCGCGATCTGGACTGGGAATTCTCCTACCAGGACCGCAAAAAAGCATTCCCGTATGAAGAATTTGAAGGCATCAAAATCACCGACTGGTCAAAGTGGGAAGACCCGTTCCGCCTGACCATGGACAGCTACTGGAAATACCAGGCCGAGAAAGAGAAGAAGCTTTACGCCATCTTCGATGCGTTTCAGCAGAACAATGGCCATCTGAATGTATCCGATCCACGGTATGTGAATGCGCTGAAAGTGTTCCTCACCGGGGTATCACCACTGGAATACCAGGCCTACCAGGGCTTTGCCCATGTTGGTCGCCAGTTTGGCGGGGTGGGAGCGCGGGTTGCCTGTCAGATGCAGGCGATCGACGAGCTGCGCCATGTGCAGACGCAAATCCATGCCATGAGTCACTACAACAAGTACTTCGACGGGCTGCAGGAATTCAGCCATATGCATGATCGGGTCTGGTATCTGTCGGTGCCCAAGTCGTTCTTTAACGACGCCCGTGCCGCTGGCCCATTCGAGTTCATGATCGCCATCGGCTTCTCGTTTGAATATGTGCTGACCAATCTTCTGTTCGTGCCATTCATGTCCGGTGCGGCCCATAACGGCGATATGGCCACCGTGACGTTCGGCTTCTCGGCGCAGTCTGATGAAGCGCGCCATATGACGCTGGGGCTGGAAGTGATCAAGTTCCTGCTGGAACAGCACGAAGACAATGTGCCGATTGTGCAGAAATGGATCGACAAGTGGTTCTGGCGTGGCACCCGCCTGCTGACCATCGTGGCGATGATGATGGACTACATGCTGCCCAACAAGGTGATGTCCTGGAAAGAAGCCTGGGAGGTGTATTTCGAGGAAGCCGGTGGCGCACTGTTCAAAGATCTGGCCCGTTACGGCATCCGCATGCCGAAGTACTCCGATGTGATCGAGAAAGAGAAAGAGCACCTGTCCCATCAGGCCTGGTGGACCTTCTACACCCACGGCCATGCTGCCGGGTTCCATACCTGGATTCCCACCGATGAAGAGCTGGACTGGCTGAGCGAGAAATACCCGGACACCTTCGATAAATACTACCGCCCACGCTGGGAGCTGGCCAAAGAGCTGGAAGCCAAAGGCGAGCGTTTCTACACCAGCGGCCTGCCACAGCTGTGCCAGACCTGCCAGATCCCGATGCTGTTTACCGAAATGGATAACCCGGGCGAGATTTGCTATCGCGATCATGTCCATGAAGGCGAGCGCTACCACTTCTGCTCCGATGGCTGTCACGACATCTTCGTGGATGAACCGGAGAAATACGTGCAGGCCTGGCTGCCGGTGCATCAGATTCTCCAGGGCAACTGTGGTGGCCCGGGTGTGGAGGAGGTGCTCAGCGAGTACTACCGCATGAATCTGGGGGTCGACAACATGGATATGAAAGGCTCGCCAGACGAGAAACGCTGGAAGCAGTGGAAGGGCGTGGCCTGAACGGCTGCACGGATATGACGCCGCGCAGGCTGCCTTACGGCTTGCGCGTCTGAGGGGATAACAATTATGCCTGTACAAGCAATCAACGATAACTATCAGGGCGAAGTGCTGGATGCCAAAGCTAACTTCGCTGGCAACGTCATCATCTATTTTGGCTGGGACGAGCACCTGATGTTCTGTGCGCCCAAAGCCTTTCCGCTGCCACCGCAGATGACCTTTGCTGATGTGATCAGCCAGATCATGCCCGAAGCGTTTGGTCAGCACCCGGAGTTTAACGAGATCGACTGGAGCCAGGCGCAGTGGCAACTGGACCGCCGTCCAATCAGTCCCAAACCTGAGCAGACCCTGGCCGAGCTGGGCGCTGATCATAAATCCTGCTTCCGCCTGCGTACCCCTGGCCTGACCGGCTACAAGGGTATGGGCATCTGAGCGGGTGGAGGTAACACGCGATGAGTTATGAAATAACGGTTGAACCCACCGGCGATGTGATCGAGGTGGATGAGGGGCAAACCATTCTGGATGCTGCCCTGCGCCAGGGCGTATGGCTGCCATTCGCCTGCGGCCATGGCACCTGTGGCACCTGCAAAGTCACCGTCACCGATGGTGATGTGGACCACGGCGAAGCGTCGTCGTTTGCGCTGATGGAGTCTGAGCGTGACGAAGGGGTGGCGCTGGCCTGCTGCGCCCGGCCTGAGTGCGACCTGGTGATCGAGGCCGACATTGATGTCGACGACGATTTTGCCGGTCACCCGGTGCGGGATTTTGTCGGCACGGTGAGTGAAGTGCATAACCTGTCACCGACCATCAAGGGGATCTGGTTTGAGCTGGACAGCCCGATCGAATTCCAGGCCGGGCAATACGTCAATCTGCATATTCCGGGGGTGGATGGCATCCGGGCATTTTCCATCGCCAATGTGCCCTCCGATAGCGGGCGGGTAGAGCTGCATGTGCGCCAGGTGCCTGGCGGCGCGGGCACCAGCTACCTGCATGAGCAGTTGCAGGTGGGCGATACACTGGATATCTCTGGCCCCTATGGTCAGTTTTTCACCCGGACATCCGATAGCCAGGATGCCATCTTTATCGGCGGTGGCTCGGGCGTATCCAGCCCGCAATCGATGATTCTGGAGCTGCTGGAAGCGGGCGACAGTCGCCAGATCTATCTGTTTCAGGGCGCACGTAATGTTAGCGAACTGTACAACCGCGCGCGGTATCAGGCGCTGGCTGATAAACACCCCAACTTCCACTACATCCCGGCGCTTAATGCCCCGGAGGAAGGCGACGACTGGCAGGGCTTTACCGGCTATGTCCATGACGCGGCGATTGATCACTTTGATGGCAAATTCTCGGGCCATAAAGCCTATCTGTGCGGTCCGCCACCGATGATCGATGCTGCCATCGGTGCACTGATGCAGGGCCGGTTATTTGAACGCGATATCCATATGGAGCGTTTTGTGACCGCTGCTGATGGGGCTGAAGAAAGCACCCGTTCGGCGCTGTTCAAGCGGATCTGATGATGACAACGGACCCTGCCAGCCCCTACCGGATAGAGGTGCGTAACCGCCACAGCGAGTTTCTGGCCCAGCCAGGTAAAACCCTGCTGGTAGCGATGGAGCTGGCCGCCAGCCAGGCCATCGCGGTGGGGTGCCGGGGTGGCGGCTGCGGGATGTGCAAAATCCGCGTGCTGGCGGGTGAGTACGACCGCAAGCGAATGAGCTGCGCCCATATCAGCGAACAGGAACAGGCTGCCGGTTTCGCCCTGGCCTGCCGGGTGTTACCGCGCAGTGACCTGGTGATTGAGTCCGACCACTTTGTGGAAGGCTTGTAGCAGCTCATCGCCAGCAAGCTGGCTCCTGCGGTAGCGCGGTGGTTCTTGTAGGAGCGAGCTTGCTCGCGATTGAAGGGTGCACCCGCCCACAGGGGGCTCCCAGACATAAAAACAATAACGTGAGGACAGGATTATGAAAAAAGGTGTGATGCGACCCGGTCATATTCAGCTGCGTGTACTGGATATGGACGAAGCACTGGCCCATTACCGGGATCTGATCGGCCTGATTGAGGTGGACCGTGATGATCAGGGGCGGGTGTATCTCAAAGGCTGGACTGAAGTCGATAAATTCTCCGTGGTGCTGCGTGAAGCCGACCAGCCCGGTATGGACTTTGTCGGTTTTAAAGTGCTGAACAACCAGACCCTGGAACAACTGCAGGGCGAGCTGGTGGACTTCGGCTGCAAGGTGGAAGACATCGCCGCCGGTGAACTCAAGGGTTGTGGCCGCCGCGTGCGGTTCGACTCGCCCACCGGCCATATGTTTGAGGTCTACGCCGAGAAAGAGCAGACCGGTAAGTGGGGCATTGCGCCGCAAAATCCGGAAGCGTTCCCGCTGGACCTTAAAGGCATGAAAGCCACCCGTTTTGACCACTGCCTGCTGTACGGCGGTGATCTGGATGGCACCCTGAAACTGTTCAGTGAGGTGCTGGGCTTTGATCTGGCCGAACAGGTGGTGGATGAAAACGGCGTGCGGGTAGCGCAGTTCCTGACGATCTCAACCAAGGCCCATGACATCGCCTTTATCAAACACCCGGAAGACGGCAAGTTCCACCATGCCTCCTTCCTGCTGGAAACCTGGGAAGACGTGCTGCGCGCAGCGGATCTGATCTCCATCACCGATACCTCACTGGATATCGGCCCGACCCGCCATGGCCTCACCCACGGTAAAACCATCTATTTCTTCGACCCCTCCGGTAACCGCAGCGAAGTGTTCTGTGGCGGTGACTATCACTACCCGGATCACGAACCGGTTACCTGGACCGCCGATCAGCTGGGCAAGGCGATTTTCTATCACGACCGCCAGCTTAACGAGCGCTTCCTTACCGCGCTGACCTGATTAGACCTGGGTACCCGAACCGCGTTGATAACCGCACCGTACCGGTGTTTTCGATAACGGAATAACCGCTTTGATGAGTAAAACGATGAACGAATTCAAGCACTTCATTAATGGCGAGTTTGTTGGGTCTGCCTCGGGCAAAACCTTTGAAAACCGCTGTCCGGTAGATAACAGCCTGATCGGCCAGGTACATGAAGCGGGTGAGGCGGAAGTGGATGCGGCGGTCAGTGCCGCCCGCGCTGCCATGGCTGGCCCCTGGGGCAAGATGACCCAGGCGGCACGTATTGCGCTGCTGAATAAAGTTGCCGAGCGTATCAACGAGCGCTTCGACGAATTTCTTGAGGCCGAGTGTCGCGATACCGGTAAACCCCAGTCGCTGGCGCGGGTAATCGATATTCCCCGTGGTGCAGCTAATTTCACCGCGTTCTCCGAAACGCTGGCTAATCACCCGACCGAGTCGTTCAAGCTCGATACCCCGGACGGTGCGGGTGCGCTGAACTACGGCGTGCGCAAGCCCAAGGGCGTGATCGCGGTGGTCAGTCCCTGGAATCTGCCACTGCTGCTGATGACCTGGAAAGTCGGCCCGGCGCTGGCCTGCGGTAATACCGTGGTGGTGAAACCCTCTGAAGAAACCCCGGCCACCACCACGCTGTTGGGCGAGGTGATGAACGAATGTGGCGTACCGAAAGGCGTCTACAACGTGGTGCACGGGCTGGGGCCGAACTCGGCCGGTGAATTCCTCACCAGCCACACAGGTATCGACGCCATCACCTTCACCGGCGAAACCCGTACCGGCGAGATCATTATGAAAGCCGCTGCCGTGGGGCTGCGTGATATCTCCATGGAATGCGGCGGCAAAAACCCCGGCATCGTGTTTGCCGATTGCGATATGGATAAAGCCATCGAAGGCACCATGCGCTCGGTATTCGCTAACTGTGGTCAGGTCTGCCTGGGCACCGAGCGTGTTTACGTGGAGCGGCCGATCTTTGATGAATTCGTAAAACGCCTTGCTGAAACCGCCGCGGGCCTGACACTGGGGCGGCCGGAAGACGCGAACGCCAACTTTGGCCCGCTGGTATCACTGGAACACCGCGACAAGGTGCTCAGCTACTACAAGCTGGCGGTGGAAGAGGGCGCCAATGTGGTGCTGGGTGGCGGTATCCCGGATATGGGCGCTGCGCTGAATGACGGTGCCTGGGCTGAACCGACCATCTGGACTGGTCTGGCCGACGATGCGCGGGTGGTCAACGAAGAGATCTTCGGCCCCTGCTGTCATATCCGCCCGTTCGACACTGAAGACGAAGTGGTTGAACTGGCCAACAGTACCGACTACGGCCTGGCCTGCGCCATCTGGACCGAAAACAGCGCCCGCGCCGTGCGTGTAGCGGAGCAGATGGACACCGGCCTTGTGTGGGTGAATAGCTGGTTCCTGCGCGATTTACGCACCGCCTTTGGCGGCGCTAAACAGTCCGGCATCGGCCGCGAAGGCGGCGTACACAGCCTGGAGTTCTATACCGAACTTAAAAACGTCTGCATCAAGCTCTGATTGCTGTCTGTAGCAGCGCGCTCCGCGCGCGTCGAATGCCGGGATAAACCCGGACGCGACGGGATGTCGCTGCTACAGAACATTGCCTCGTTCCCACGCTCCGCGTTGGAATGCACAGCCGGGGATCGCCAGCAAGCTGGCTCCTACGGTAGTGCGGTAGTGCGGTGGTTTTTGTAGGAGCGAGCTTGCTCGCGATGGGGCACCACAAAATTCAAATTCAAATTCAAAAAAGTGTGTAGTCATTATGAATGAACAACAGATTTTACAGGCCGGTGACGAGTTGTATCAGGCGCTGATCAAGCGCGAAACACTGCGTCCGTTCACTGAGCGGTTTGACGATATCAGCATTGAAGATGCCTACCATATCTCTCTGCGCATGGTGGAACGCCGGGTCGCCGCGGGTGAGCGGATTATCGGTAAAAAGATCGGCGTCACCTCCAAGGCGGTGCAGAACATGCTCAATGTGCATCAGCCGGACTTCGGCTATCTCACCGATGCCATGGTGTACAACCAGGGTGAAGAGATGCCGATCAGCGACCGGCTGATCCAGCCACGGGCCGAAGGCGAAATCGCTTTTATCCTCAAAAAAGACCTGATGGGCCCCGGTGTGACTAACGCCGATGTGTTGGCGGCCACCGAGTGTGTGATGCCGTGTTTCGAGATTGTCGATTCCCGTATTGAAAACTGGCAGATCAAAATCCAGGACACCGTGGCGGATAACGCCTCCTGTGGTCTGTTTGTGCTGGGTGATCAGGCGGTTGATCCGCGCAAAGTGGATCTGGCGACCTGCGGCATGGTGGTGGAGAAGAACGGTTCGATTCTGTCCACCGGTGCCGGTGCAGCAGCGCTGGGCAGCCCGGTTAACTGTGTTGCCTGGCTGGCCAACACCCTGGGTGAGTTTGGCATCGGTCTTAAAGCCGGTGAGGTGATCCTGTCGGGTTCACTGGTGCCGCTGGAACCGGTTGTGGCCGGTGACTTTATGACTGTTTCTATCGGCGGTATCGGCTCCGCTTCCGTCAAATTTGTATAAAGGGTGATGCCATGAGCAAGAAGCTGAAAGCGGCCATTATTGGCCCAGGCAATATCGGTACCGATCTGTTGATGAAAATGCAGCGCTCCGACTGGATCGAGCCGGTATGGATGGTGGGTATTGACCCGGAATCCGAAGGCCTCAAGCGCGCCAAAGAGATGGGCATGAAGATATCCACTACCGGTGTCGATGGCCTGGTGCCCCATGTGCTGGACGATGATATCCGTGTCGCCTTCGATGCCACCTCGGCATACGTACATGCTGAGAACAGCCGCAAGCTCAACGCGCTGGGGGTGATCATGATCGATCTGACCCCGGCGGCGATCGGTCCGTTCTGTGTGCCACCGGTCAATCTGAAAGAACACGCCGAAAAGGTCGAGATGAACGTCAATATGGTCACCTGTGGTGGCCAGGCGACGATCCCGATGGTGGCCGCGGTGTCCCGTGTGCAGCCGGTTGAATATGGCGAGATTGTGGCGACGGTGTCCTCCCGTTCAATCGGCCCGGGTACCCGGCAGAACATTGATGAATTCACCCGGACTACCGCCGGTGCGGTAGAGAAGGTGGGCGGTGCTAAAAAGGGTAAGGCGATCATTATCGTTAACCCCGCTGAGCCGCCGCTGATGATGCGCGACACCATTCATTGCCTGACTGAGTCCGAGCCGGACCAGGCCGCGATTACCCAGTCGATCCACGACATGGTGAAAGAGGTACAGAAATATGTGCCGGGCTACAAGCTGGTGAACGGGCCGGTGTTTGATGATCGTAAAGTCACGGTGTTTATGGAAGTGGAAGGCCTCGGTGATTTTCTGCCGAAGTACGCCGGTAACCTGGACATTATGACCGCAGCGGGCCTGCGTACGGCGGAGCTGTTTGCTGAAGAAGCCGCCAATGGCGTTATCAAACTACCCACCCGTTGAGTGGAGGAAAGAACAATGGATCTCAAAGGTAAAAACGTAACGCTCCACGATATGAGCCTGCGCGACGGTATGCACGCCAAGCGCCATATGATCTCGCTGGATGAGATGGTCAATATTGCCACCGGGCTGGATGAGGCGGGGATGCCGCTGATCGAAGTGACCCACGGTGACGGCCTGGGTGGCAGCTCGCTTAACTACGGTTTTCCGGCCCACACCGATGAGGAGTACCTCAGTGCGGTGATTCCGAAGATGAAAAACGCCAGAGTTTCAGCACTGCTGTTACCGGGCATCGGTACCGTTGATCATCTGAAAATGGCCAAAGATCTGGGTGTGTCTACCATTCGTGTTGCCACCCACTGCACCGAGGCTGATGTGTCGGAACAGCATATCGGCATGGCGGCGAAGATGGAGATGGACACGGTCGGCTTCCTGATGATGGCCCATATGGTCAGCCCGCAGAAGATTCTGGAGCAGGCGAAGCTGATGGAAAGCTACGGTGCGAACTGCATCTACTGCACTGACTCGGCGGGCTACATGCTGCCAGACGAAGTAACCGAGAAAATCGGCCTGCTGCGCAGCGAGCTGAGTGCCAATACCGAAATCGGCTTCCACGGCCATCACAACCTGGGCATGGGCATCGCCAATTCACTGGCGGCGATTGAAGCCGGTGCCGGGCGTATTGACGGTTCGGTTGCGGGCCTGGGGGCCGGTGCGGGTAACACCCCACTGGAAGTGTTCGTTGCGGTGCTGGAGCGGATGGGCGTGAACAGCGGGGTCGACCTCTACAGCATTATGGATGTCGCCGAAGATCGCGTGGTGCCGATGATGGACCACCCAATCCGGCTGGACCGTGATGCGCTGACACTGGGTTATGCCGGTGTTTACTCCTCCTTCCTGCTGTTTGCCAAGCGTGCTGAAGCCAAATACGGCATTCAGGCACGGGATATTCTGGTCGAGCTGGGCCGTCGCGGCACCGTGGGCGGCCAGGAAGATATGATTGAAGACCTGGCGCTGACCATGGCTAAAGAAAAAGGGCTGATCTGATGACTGTTGTAACTGAAACGCCAAATGAAGCGGTAAATGCACTGACCGATGAACAGATCGCCGTGCTGGCCGAACATGTCGAAAACGCCGAACTCAAGGCGCAGGACATCACCAAAATCACCACTGAATACCCGCAGATGACCTGGAAAGACGCCTACGATATTCAGTGGGCGATCCGGGCGCGTAAAGAAGCCCGTGGTAACAAGATTGTTGGCATGAAAATGGGCCTCACCTCCTGGGCCAAGATGGCACAGATGGGCGTCGAAACCCCGTGTTACGGTTTCCTGGCGGATTACTTCTCGGTGCCTGATGGCGGTGCGATTCAGACTGACCAGCTGATCCACCCGAAAATCGAAGCCGAAATTGCCTTTGTCACCAACAAGCCGCTGAAAGGGCCGGGCGTACACATCGGTGATGTACTCAACGCCACCGAGTTTGTGATTCCGGCGGTGGAAGTGATCGACTCCCGCTATGAAAACTTCCGCTTTGATCTGAAAAGCGTGGTGGCAGACAACTCCTCCTCCACCCGCTTTATCACCGGCGGCATGATGGCCGATGTAAAAGATGTCGACCTCAAAACCCTTGGTGTGGTGATGGAAATCAACGGCGAAATCGTTGAAGTCGGTGCCGGTGCAGCCGTGCTGGGCCATCCTGCTTCATCGGTAGCGATGCTGGCCAACATGCTGGGCGAGCGTGGTGAAGAGTTGCCCGCAGGCACCTTCGTGATGACCGGTGGTATCACGGCGGCGGTGACGGTGAATAAAGGCGATTCCATCTGCGTACGCTACCAGGGCCTGGGCTCAGTCTCGGCACGCTTCGTTTAAGGGGTGTAGCAGCGACGTCCCGTCGCGTCAGGGTCCGGGGATCGCCAGCAAGCTGGCTCCTACGGGGGATGGAGCTCCGGTATGCGCTCCCACGCAGAACGTGGGAACGAGGGAGCAATGACATTGCACCATCGTAGGAGCGAGCTTGCTCGCGATGTTCTGTTGTTTTTTCAGAGGAAGTAAATATGCCGATTGCGCAGATTAATATTATCGAAGGGCGTACCGACGCCCAGAAAGAGCAATTGATTAACGAGGTAACTCAGGCAATCCATCGCAGTATTGATGCGCCGGTGGCTAATGTGCGGGTCATTATTAATGAGATGCCAAAGCAGCATTTTGGTATTGGTGGCGAGTCCGTAAAAAAGATGGGGCGTTGACCTCAGGCTTATCGGTCTTATTTGATTAAAACGTACCAGCTGGTTTGATGATTTGATCAAGCCATTAAATCTCCCCTTCATTATTTGATTAATCGGCGTCGGACATAACCGCTGTTGTCAGCCCCTCTGCGGGCTGGCGTTAGCGGGTGGCCGGGCGCTGATGATAACGACGACTCTCTAATCTACTGTTCTATATAGCTTTTATTCGCCTTGGTGGCGGTTTTAAGCTGAAGTTAAGAAACTGGCACAGCGGTTGCTGCGTGTAATACGTATCTGCTGACGGGTACTGCGTTACCTGATGCACAATTACTTTGGTGAAGTGTTATATGACATCAATAATTAAAATAAAGTCGGTGTTTACTGAGCGCGATAAAACAGAAATGTTACCTGAATTGTCCGATGGTTTTTCTGTATCGCAATGCTTATCCATCTTTAATCGGCGCTTTCACCCGGTATTGTTGGCCGGAGCTGGTGCGCTGTTATTAACCGGCTGTGAAGCGCCGTTGAATCTGCAAGCGGTTGAGCAGGAACGTGCAAAGTCGGTCCACCGGACGGATCAGCTGCAAAGCCTGGCCAGTACTGCCACCGCGCTGATTGCGGTCGGCTCCAATGGTCTGGTGCTGCGCAGCGAAACCAAAGCCCAGCCAGACTGGCAGCGCCAGCAGCTGACGGGTGAACCGTCATTCATTGAGGTGGTTAGCTGCCCGGATAACTCGTTTGCGGCGCTGGCGATGGACCGCACCCTCTGGCGTAGCAGCGATGACGGTATCAGCTGGCAGCTTAATACACTGCCGACTCAGGAAAATGTGCTGTCGCTGGCCTGCGCACCCGATAACTCACTCTGGGTAACCGGTTCTTTTTCCACCATTCTCAGCAGCCGCGATCAGGGCCAGAGCTGGCAGGAAACCTCCCTCAACGAAGACGCCATGCTGACCAGCATCCAGTTTCTGGACGCTGACCACGCCATTGTTGCCGGTGAATTCGGCATGATCAGCCGCACGGCGGATGGTGGTGACAGCTGGCAGCTGGCTGAGCCGATCCCTGATGACTTTTATCCCCAGGGCAGTTACTTCAAAGACGCTGACCATGGCTGGGTAGCTGGCCTTAATGGCGCTGTGCTTTATACCAGGGATGGCGGCCGTAACTGGCAGCGCCAGGCGACGGGCACCGAGTCACCGTTGTATAGCTTCCAGCCGGTGGGTGATGCGCTCTATCTGCTGGGCGACCATGGCACGGTGCTGAAGCTGGCTGGTGAGCGCTGGCAGCGGCTGCAAACACCGACCATTCCGGTCTATCTGCGTGCTGCCGCCAGTGTGGGTGAGCAGCAGCTGCTGGTCGCCGGTGGCTGGGGTGCGCTGTTTACCGTAAACACTGAGGCAACCATCGCGGTTGCTGACAACACCACTGAATAAGGGGCCATCATGGACAAAACATCTGCCCAGGCCCACCAGGCCACGCATGCATTACATGAGATTGATCTGACGATTTTCCGCCATCCTGGTGCCATTCTGGGGCTGATTCTGGCGATTACACTGTTCTTCGCCAGCCAGATTCCCGGCGTGAAAATGTACTCGGATTTTGCCGACTTGCTGCCCCAGGAGCATGAGTACATCGTGCTGCACAACGAGATCAAGGCGTCCTTTGGTGGTGCCAATGTAGTGATCGTTGGGGTGGAAGTAGAGGAGGGCACGATCTTTGACAGTGATGTGCTGGCCCGCATTCACCGGGTTACGCAGGCGGTGGATAGCCTGCCAGGGGTCAACCATAACCTGGTGGCCTCAGTCACCCACCGTAACAGCCGCAAAGTGTGGCTTACGCCGGAAGGTAATGTGAACTCGGCGCCTTACTACAACCCGGAAGAGGCAGACTTGAGTGCTGCCCGGCTGGACAAGCTGAACCAGGATGTGGTGGCTGATCCGCGTATTTATGGCCCGCTGGTATCACCCGATATGAAGATGGCGCTGATCAAGGCGCAGCTTAACGAAGGCCAGCTGGACTACGTTAAAACCTTTAACGAAATTCAGAAACTGCGTGAGCTGGAAACCGTCGATGGTATTCGGGTTCATGTCACCGGCCAGCCAATGCTGGTGGGCTGGGCGTATCAGTATCTGGATCAGATTATAGAGATCTTCCTGTTTACCGCGCTGATCATGGTGGCGCTGCTGCTGTTCTATTTCCGTAAAGCCTACGGGGTGCTGATCCCGCTGGGGGCGGTGATTGTCTCCTCGGTCTGGGGCATCGGTATTATCTCGCTGTTTGGCTATAACCTGGACCCGCTGGGGCTGGTGATTCCATTTCTGATCTCGGCGCGGGCGATGTCCCACGGCATCCAGATTGTCGAGCGCTACTACCTTGAGCTGAACCAGCTCGATGCGCTGCCTGCGAAAACGGGGGTGGATAATCACAAACTGGCGGCGCAGCACACCTTCGATAATCTGTTTCGCCCCGGCTCCTTAGGCGTGGTGTCAGATGCCATTGGTTTGTTGCTGATTGCCATCGGCTCGATTCCGCTCAATACCAAGCTGGCCCATTACGCTTCGTTGTGGGCGCTAAGCATTATCGTCACTGTGCTGCTGGCGGTGCCGTTGCTGTTGTCGGTGTTGCCTCGGCCACGTAATACCCAGGTGAAAGAGAATTTCCTGCGCAGCATCGGCTATGCCTGTGCGGATGTGATCTCTGATCGGAAACGGGCCAGGAATGCCTTGCTGGTGGCGGCGTTGTTGCTGCTGTCGGGTGGGTATTTCTCGTCAAAAGTGGTGATCGGTGAGTCCGAGCCCGGCAGCCCGATTTTGTATCAGGATCATGATTACAACCTCAGCTCCAAGGCGGTTAACGACAGTTTCCCCGGTTCTGAGGAGCTGTATATCGTTGCTGAAACCCGCGAGAACGGTGGCATCAAGCGGCCCGAGGTGCTTAAAGCGCTGGCCGACCTTGAGCGCCATATGCTGCTCGACCCGGAAGTGGGCGGCGCTAAAGGCATTCCCGACCTGGTCACCCAGGTCAACCGGCTGCTGCACAACGATGACCCGCGCTGGAGCCAGATTCCTGATGACGCCCAGTATGTTGGCGGGTTGATGTTCACTTACATGATGTCTAACCCGATTCCCGGTGCGTTGAATGAGTTTGTCGATACCGACGAGCGGATCGCCAATCTGGTGTTCTATTACAAGGACCACCAGGGCGAGACCATCCGTCGCGCGATTCATACCGCACGGCAGTGGATAACGGCAAACGAGGGCAAGGTGGATGGGCTGAAAATTCGTCTGGCCGGCGGCACCATCGGTGTTACCGCGTCGATGAACGAAGCCGCCTACGAGACCAACCTCTGGGTGCTGCCGCTGGTGTTTCTGCTGATCTTCGCCATGGTGATGTTCTTCTACGGTTCGGTGTCTGCCGGGCTGATGATGTTCATGGCAATGCTGTTCGCCACCACGCTCACCTACGCCTATATGGGCGTCACCCAGATGGGCATCAATATCAATACCGTACCGATTATTGCGGTGGGCGTCGGCGTGGGGATCGATTATTCGATCTACATGATGGACCGCATTCGCAGTGAGATGGTCAGCCAGGGCGATATCGCCGTGGCGGTGCGCCGGGCGATCAGCACCACCGGACTGGCAGTGTCGTTTACCGCCATCACCCTGATTGCAGGCATCGTGATGTGGGTGCTGCTGTCGGATCTGCGTTTCCAGGCCGATGCCGCGCTGCTGCTGATCGTGATGGTGGTGCTCAATGCCATCGCCGCCATGTTGCTGGTGCCGTCCTGGGTGCTGGTGTTCAAGCCGAAATTTATCTGTGCCGCCTACGAAGACGAGGATGGGGTGATCCACGCGAGCTGATCATAACCCCGCCTGCCTGTGTGGCAGGTGGGGGCTGTTGTGCATCGAGATTATCAAAAAGGGATTTTGACGGTGCATTGTCGATGTCTGCTGTGACTAAAGAAGAGCCTGAAGGATTAAAACAGTATGTCTAAAAAAATAACAACCAGACTGAGTTCCCTGACTGTGGCAGTGACCGCTGCACTGGCAGGGCTGACGGCACCGGGTATAAGCCAGGCGGGTGATACCGAATGGGCCGGGTTTGTTGAGAACGCCACCTATGTGCGTGATGGCCGTGGTATCACTAAATTCCGCAACACTGGTCAGGCGGAGTGGTCCCGTCAGCTGGCGCCTAAGGGGATTTTTTCGGAGGTCTCGTTTCACGGCACCCTGCGCGCCACCTACGATGGCGTGTATGACCTGAACGAGGATGAATTCGGCGACGATGCTGGGCACTCTGTGATGATCGAGTCCATCGGCCTGCCAGCCATGGGTGGCCCAGGTTTTGTGCCTCACGGTGGCGGTCTGGGTCACACGGCAGTCGCCGGTGCCTTTGGCCTGACCAACAACGCTTTTGTGGATGATTACGGCAGCAGCAACCCCAATAGCGGCATGATCGTGCTGGGCGAAGAACTGCATGCCCAGGACGGCGGGGTGGCGTTCGGGGTGCCTGCACGGCCCTGTGATGTCGACAGCCGAGGCTGTCTGAAGGGCTATCTGGATCAGGACACCAATGATCTGCGCCACCCGGAGTTTAACGACCGCTGGGATGTACTGCGTGAAGCCTACATTGATGCCACCGCCGATCTTGAAAGTGGCAGCCAGCTTAACTTCCGTATCGGTCGCCAGCAGATTGTCTGGGGCCGTACCGATCTGTTCCGGGTGCTGGATGTAATCAACCCGGTGGATTACTCGCGCAACAATATCTACGACGAGCTGGAAGATATCCGTATTCCGATGTGGATTCTGCAGAGTGAACTGCGCATGGGGCCGACGGCAGGTTTTGATGATCTGAACTGGTCTGTGACCTGGAACTTCGACAAGTTCCGCCCCAGCAATCTGGGCAGCTGTTCCGGTGCCTACAATATCCTTGACGGTGCCTGTTTCTTCCGCGGTATGAAAAACCTCTGGGATAACGGCGGCACCGTGGCCAACTTTGCCGGTAACGGCACCCTGGCCACCAACTTTGGCCCCCATCAGATTGGTATTCGTAACGTCGAGCTGCCGAGCTGGAGCCTGGCCAACACCCAGCTGGGTACCAAACTCGAAGGTGTTTACAAAGACCTGACCTTCTCCCTCAACGCACTGACCTATCGCAGTCAGTTGCCGAGCCTGCGCGGCGGCACCACCATCAAGGATCAGATTATTAATCCGTTCACCGGTGAGCTGCAGAACGACGGTGTGCCCTACCTGATCGCTTTTGACATGGTGTTCCCGCGGGTCAACCTGGTCGGTGGCTCACTGGATTACTACGCCGAAGGCATCGACACCGTGATCCGGCTGGAAGGGGCCTACACCCAGGGTGAAGAGTTCGCCGATACCCTGAGTAAAGATCTCTACTCGGAGTCTGATGTGTTCCGTTATGTGATCGGGGCGGATAAAAACGTGATGATCCCGGCACTGAACAGAACGCGCGCCTTCCTGATCTCTGGTCAGATCTTTGGTGAGCATCTGCTGGACCACCGTGCTGAACCTGCCACCCTGGGTGAGCGCGGTTTCGCCGCCTGGAAATCCAACAACATTGCCACCTTGCTGATGAAAGGCTGGTGGATGAATGACCGCCTCAGCCCGCAGGTGATCATGGCCCATGATTTCCGTGCCAATGCCACCGCGATAGCGCCGTCTATTGAATGGCTGGCTGATGACAACTGGAAAGTTACCCTCACCGCCAACGTCAAACTGGGCGATGGCGCACGCAAAACCGATGATTGTCGCTCCTGTAACCCTTATGACCCGTTCACCAACTTTGGTACCTCTGAACACGCCGGTGGCGTGGCAGGGTCTGCCGGGCTGGGTGGGTTTGAGCCGACCGGGCGTTTCCGTTCCGGCCCCATCGGCATGGCGCAGCGAGAAGATGAAATTCAGCTGACGGTACGTTACCGCTTCTGACTCCGTATGTACTTAACACCGTGCCGGGCCGCGTGCCCGGCATGACAGAACAATAAGAGGTACTGGTTATGATGAACAAAGCCGCTTTGAGCCTGGTGATTGCTGCGCTGTCTGCGCCCACCCTGGCCGCCACGATGCAGGATGTTGAGAACTCGTTTTACCCCTATAAAAACGGCGGCCCGCAGGTTGCTGGAATCAGCACCGGCATGGTGATTAATAAAGATAATGTGGCCCAGTTTAAAGCTAATCTGGACCCGGCCATGTTCCGCTTTATCTCCGAGGGCAAGTACGCGATAAAAGTAGGCGATACCACCTCGTTTGATCTGCACTCAAGCTACGTTGATGCCACCAAAGCGCGGCTGGGCAAAGTGAAGCTGGGCGCTAAAGTTGGTCAGATCGAAGGCGCAGATGCCGGTCGACCGTTTGTCGGTGAGCCGGATATGAGTGACCCGCGCGCTGGGGAAAAACTGGCCTGGAACTTCAAGTACGGCTACAACTGGGGCGATTCCGCCGCGATCATGCCGTTTTACTGGAAGTTCCGTAATATGGACTCCGGCAAAGTAGAGCGGACGCTGAAGTTCAACTTCCATTTCCTTAACTACACCCACCGGGTGAACCAGGCACCCACGCCTGCGCTGACGCCCAACCCGTCCAGCCTGTTCCGGGGCACCTATGTGCAGGTGGTTGAGCCGTTTGATGTGAAAAATACTCAGTTGCTGATCCACCGTTACGAAGATGATCTCAAGCGTGACAATGCTTACCTCTACCTGGGCTTCCAGCGCCGGGTGCGTCGCCTGTCGACCGGTCAGGTAACGGATGCGTTTCTGGGTTCGGATATCATGATCGAGGATTTTGAGGGCTATAACGGCCGTATCTCCGATATGAACTGGGCCTTTAAAGGCACCCGCAATATCCTGATGCCGTTCTACAACCACAACGATATGGCACTGGACAGCGAAACCCATTCTGATAAAGAGGGTTATAAAGTGGTGGCCTTCACCGGCCAGGGCGGCTGTTTCCCGGAGATCACCTGGCAGCTGCGTAAGGTGTATGAGCTGGAGTCCAGCTCAGTGGATAAAAACCACCCGATTGGCAAACGCTCCCACTTTGTTGATGCCCAGACCTTCACCATCCCGCGTACTGTCGCCTATGACCGCAAAGGCGATATGTGGAAAACCTTCACCATCGGCCAGTCCCACCCGGATCACCATCTGGCGTCAAACAAAGGCTCTGGCGTTTCCATTGATGATGCGTTCAGCATGATCGACCTGCAGGCCAATCACTGCACCACCGGTCAGTTCAAAGGCCAGGTCGACCCGAAACTGAGCCCGGCGAAAAAGTTCACCGTACAGAACCTGCGTGCTTCAGGGCGTTAATCTGCACAATTAATTGTTAACGGTAGTGAATCTTTGCCCGGCCTCTGTGCCGGGTTTTTTTGTGGTGAAGTGGAATATTTAATCTGGTCTCTACAAAGATCATTCCGCAGGTTTTACAGTCTGGGAACAGTGGGTCTGCATGTTAGAATTGCGACGCCTGTTCAGGTTTTCTGAACACTATTAGAATCAAAAAGACATCACTGGCCAGAGAAAAAGGCCAGCTATCTTGAAAACACCAGGGAGAGCTTCACTGTGACTCATTTTCGTGTACAGGACTTTGGCCAGATACAGAGTGTTGATCTGAGTTTTGGTGATCTGACCTTGCTGGTGGGCCCGCAGGCCACGGGTAAAAGTGTGTTGTTGCAGTTGTTTAAGCTGGCGCAGGATCACCAGAGCATTTGTCATACATTAAAGCAGCATGGTTATGACTGGCAGAACGAGCTGACTCACCTGCTGGAGGTGGTTTTTGGTGAAGGTATGGGGGGCTTACACCGGGCCACCAGTACTGTTGCACTTGATGGTGAGTGTATTGACCTGAAAGCGAGAGCAAGTGAGGCTGGGCGTCGTTCGCGCAAAGCTGAGAGTGTTTTTCTGGTGCCCGCGCAGCGGGTTCTGATGCTGGAGAATGGCTGGCCCCGACCTTTTGATGGTTTTCAGGACGGAACGCCCTATGTTTTACGCAACTTCAGTGAGCAGTTACGGCAGCTGATGGAAAAAGGACTCGGAGGCGGTGATGGGCTGCTATTTCCGAAAACAGGGCGGATGAAGAAAGCACTCAGAGACCAGCTTGATGAGAGCATGTTTCATGGTGCGCAGGTGCAGTTAGAGACGATCAATTTTAAACGTCGCATCGTGATTGATGCCGATAATAATCGTCTTCCGTTTATGACCTGGTCGGCAGGTCAGCGTGAATTTATGCCTCTGTTATTGGGGTTGTACTGGCTAATGCCCTCATCAGGGGGCAGCAAGAAACCAGATATCGACTGGGTTGTGATTGAAGAACCTGAAATGGGTCTGCACCCGCAGGCGATTTTGTCGGTGATGCTGATTGCACTGGAATTGATGCAACGTGGCTATAAAGTGGTGATTTCAACGCATTCTCCTATGTTTCTCGAGATGGCCTGGGTGCTACGTGTGCTTAAGGAACACAATGCTGACCCTGAAAGCCTGTATGCACTTTTTCAGCTGGAAAGATCTCCGGCGATTACTGAAATTTTTCGCTCGGTGCTGGACGAGAAAACACTGACAACGAGTTATTTTGAGCCACAGGCCAATGGCAAGGTGGTTGTACAGGATATCTCCAGTCTGGACCCTTTTGATGAGAATGATGCGGTGGCTGACTGGGGGGGGCTGACCAGCTTCTCAACTCAGGCGGCTGATGTTGTAGCCGCGGCGATACAGGAGGCCACCGTAAATGAGTTTTGAGGCAGTGGTTAATCAAACCCCTTTAGCGGATGGGCTCAAAGCAGGGCTGCAGGCGGTAAAGAATAATGAGCGGAGTAAAATTCAGTGTGCTGATACCCGTCAGCTCAATGGTAGTGTCGACATTGATAGCCTGTTAAAGAAACAGTACCCACGTAGCAACCGCTGGGATTACCTGGTGGGTTACCGTGACTGTGCGGTCTTTATTGAAGTCCACCCAGCGATGACCAGTGAGGTCAGTACCATGCTGAATAAGCTTGAATGGTTACATAGCTGGCTCAGAGATCATGCGCCGCTGCTGGGTAAGCAAGGGGCCAGTTTTCATTGGGTATCAACAGATGGTGTATCCATTCCCAAAAAGAGTAAGCAGTACCGGCAACTGGCGCAGAAAAACCTGTTACCACAGCGAGTGCTGCATCTACCTGTCTGAAGAGTATTCCTCGGTTCTGTCTTTCATCACTTAAGGCCATGCCCGGGCCGGTGCAGTTTGTGGCTCAGGTTGAGCCAAGCTGTATTGCAGTAGGCAGCCACAGAGGCGCAAACACATGCATTCTTGCAGCGGAGTCATCCGATTACAGAGGCCGGCTAATTGTCGACCGGTATTGAAAGGATGGCAGGTGCGATTAGCCGGGTTGGCGTCGGGGCTTGAAGTGATGATTATTCCCGGCCCGGCGATACCAGGGTTGGTTAAGTCGGCGGGCCAGCTGATCAAACTGTGGCACCAGCAGGTTGGCGGCAAGAATGGCAAAGCACAGACCATCGGCATAAAGGCCGTACATGCGCACCAGTTCGGTGAGTGCGCCGGCGGTGGCGGCGAATAGCAGGCGGCCAATGCGGCTGTCGGGGCTGGTGACCGGGTCAGTGGCGATGAAAAACGCCGCAAAGATCATCCCGCCCATGGTCAGGTTATGCAGGCTTTCCTGTGGACTCAGGCCCAGCGCAATGCCGGTCAGCAGTGTGCTGGTCAGCATCATCAGTGGAATTTCCAGCCGGATGACGTTGAGCAGCGCCAGCGCCAGACCACCGAACAGATACCCGCTCCACTGGTTCATGGCCATCGGCTGGCTGAGCTGGTCGGTGACCAGTGAGGTGGCGCCGCTGGCCATATCGGCAGGTACGGCAGCACTGAAACGTAATTGCAGGCTCAGTGCCTGTTCAATCGACAGACTGCGAGTCCAGTCGGCTGCAGCGGCAATACCGGCGGGCAACAGCTGGTAAAAACACAGGCTGACCAGCCCCAGCCCAACCAGCACCGGGTTAAGCCGGTTTTTCCCCAGCCCGCCACAGCCGTACTTGGCGATCATAATCGCCCCCATACTGGCCAGTGCCAGCAACCAGGCCGGTGTGAGCAGCGGCAGGGCGCGGGCCAGTAACAGGCCACAAACCAGCCAGCTGAGATTACCCAGCTCAGAAAAAGACCGGCGCTTAAGGTGCAGGCAGAGACTTTCCATCAACAATGCAAAGCTAATGCACAGGCCTGTCTGCAGCCAGACCAGATCACCATAGTGCTGGGCGTACTGCCAGCTGCCGGGCAGCAAGGCCAGGGTCACGGCACACATAATGCCGGGCAGGGTTTTCGGGCTAAGCGTCATCAGTGGCCTCCAGCAAGTAGTGGCTTGGCGTTACGAAAGTTATCGCGCAACGGAATATGGCTGGGGCAGACTTCGCTGCAGGCACCGCACTCGATACAGGCACTGAGCTGTTCCTGCTGCAGCGCCTGGCGGTCTTCTGTCTGGCAGGCTTCGTTCAGGGTCAGTGGCCGCAGGCTCATCGGGCAGGTATCTACACAGCGGTTGCAGCGAATACAGTCCTGGGCTTCCGGTTTGGGTGGTAGATGTTTTGCCGAGCGGGCGATCAGCGCGCCGCTGGTTTTGGTAATCACTGCATCGGGGCTGGCCAGATCACGGCCCATCATTGGCCCGCCGACCTGAATGCCAGTGGTTTCCAGCCGGGGGCGGGCGTAGTTCAGCAGATCGGATACCGGGGTGCCGATGGGGACCTCGACGTTACAGGGGTGCTCCATTGCACCGCTCAGGGTGACGATGCGTGAGGTCAGTGGCAGGCCATGAAACACCGCCTGGCCCAGGCTGTACAGGCTGGCGACGTTCATCACCATCACGCCAATCTCATGGGGCAGGGTGCCCGGTGCCTGGTGACGGCCACTGAGGCTTTTGATCAGCAGTGGCTGACCGCCCGCCGGATAGCGGTGGGGCAGTTTGCGCACCTCAAGCGGCGCGTCCAGAAAGCGGATTGCCTGGCGCAGGGCCTGGATGGCCGCTGGTTTATTCGGTTCGATGCCAATACAGACCCGTTCCAGCTGCAGCAGGTTCTGCAGATACCAGCCCGCATGCACGATCGCTTCGGCACGCTCACGCATCAGTCGGTCATCACAGGTGAGGTAGGGCTCACACTCGGCACCGTTAATCAGCAAGGTATCAATGCCGCCCGCGCCTGCCAGTTTCAGGCCGACGGGAAAACCTGCGCCGCCCAGCCCGGTCAGGCCCATCTGCTGGCACAGGCTGGCCAGTTCCATCAGGTTACCCGGCGGCTGGTGATGTGATTGACCGGCATTCACCAGGCAGGGCAGGTCCAGGCCATCGGCGGCCAGTACCACGGCTTCCGCTTTGCCAGGGCGGTCGGCCAAAGGTGTCTGCTCAATGGCGATCACATGCCCCGACGTGCTGGCATGTACCCAGGGGGTCTGGTTACTACGGCCAATGACTTCCCCTTTCAGTACATACTGGCCGATAGTGACGCAAGGGCTGGCCATCTTGCGACCATCGCCCAGTGGAATGCGTAAAATTGCATCTGGCTGTTTGAATTTTTCGATGTCTGTTTGATTTGAAAGCGACTTCCAGTCTTTAAGCTTAACCCCACCTTGCCAGATTCTGTTCAGTTTATGAATGGGATTGATCCAGTCAGGTAGCAGGTTGTGGCGTTTTTTATGAGTGGCGCTGTGGCTGTTTACAGTCAACATAAATGACGACCCTCATGGTTGGCTCTATTTTTGATTATTATTGATTCTGTTTGAATCGATGCTGCCATGAATGGTAGAGACGGACCTGCCTAAATGCAAAACACTCTCATTAAGGTGGCGGTCAGTTTGGCGGTATTGAGGTGGGTGAATGCCGCCGCAAACGCTGATGGGCGGGGCGCTGCATTGATATCCGGACGGGCCTGGCAAGTCGCTGGCGCAGATCTGAGATAATGCTGTTTTTTGCGTTTAACTGATTGATTAAAAACTAGAAAAATTTATATGGGTGTTTTTATGCACGAATTTGTTAACCGTGTCGAAGGGGTGTGGCTAAGCGGGCCGGGGCTGGCCCGCAACCGGCTGTCAGCTTAACAGCGGCCAGACGCCAAGCAGGTGCACGGCACCGAAGCCTGCGCAAATCAGAGAACTCCAGACCATAAAGCGCTCACGGAAAACTGCTACCCAGGGGCTCAACAGTAACGGATACAGCGCGCGTATCAGGTAGACGGCGGTTACCAGCAACATAATGGTGTCAGTCCAGGGCAGTGCTGGAAAGCGATTATCCAGCGCCAGGCAGTACAGCCCCCAGACCGTTAACACGCCAGCAATACCGAATGTCAGCAGGGCCGGTAACCACTTCTTTTGTTCGGCCATGTGCGCCATTTGCTCTCCGGCACCAAAAAAACGGTACCAGCTGGGACCACCCAGAATTACACCGATATGCAGTAGTGCAGCGGCAAAGTTAAGCCCGGCTGCCAGTTGGAGTGTGCTCATCGTAAATCTTCCTGAAAGATGATTATCGGAAGACATTATTTCTGTCGGGCCCCGCTGTTACCAGCGCAAAAACGACCAGCACAGTTACTTTGTTATGTTTGCCATAACCCGGTGAGTACGAAGGCTTCGGCGGTCATCATTGCCAGCAGGCCACTGAGGAATATTGCATCCATTACTCCGCCTGCGCCGATCAGAATAGGCCCCTTACTGCGGGCAACCAGTTGCTTGAGTTGTGGCAGGTGCAGCAGATCACCACCGATCAGTGTGCCCAGCACAGCGCAGGTGTAGGCCCACACCAGATAGTGCTCGCCTCCCAGCGCCAGTCCACCCACGGCGGCAACTACCACGGCACCAAACAGATAGACCACCGCGCCGACCTGACGCTCGATACGGGTCAGCGGATAGACCACTGCTGTCACCGCCAGTATCAGCAGTGCCATGGGAAAAAACTCGAAGCTGGCATGGCGGCTGAAATAGAGAATAAAGAACAGCGGAATCAGGGTGCCGCCGAAGTTAAAGCCGATGGCCACTTCGCGGCTGGGCTGTTCACTGTTAGCAGGGGTAAATTCCATGGTGCCCAGTTGCAGGGCGACCAGGCTGGCGACCGTCGCGACGCCCATACCGATGGCGATTTCGGGCTGGGTCAGGCCTAGTTGGATGATGACTCGCTCGATCACCCCCATCTGGAAGAAGATAAGAAAAATTAAAAATGCGATCAGGTAACGTAAATTTTGCTGCATAAGGTTCCCCCTGTCCTATTCATATAGAGGCGCATCTCTTGCGTCGGTTCCATCGGCCCCGTAGGCTTGCCGTCCCTGACAGGAGAGCACCGTGATGAGCGAACAATTACACCCGTTTGAGCAACTGACGCCTGATTTTATTCTGGATGCAGTGGAAAGCCTGGGTCACTGGTGCGATGGCCGCACCCTGGCACTGAACAGCTATGAAAACCGGGTGTATCAGGTCGGCATTGAAGACAGTGAGCCGCTGATCGCCAAGTTCTATCGTCCGGGTCGCTGGAGCCGGGAACAGATCCTGGAAGAACATCAGTTCTGCTACGAACTGGTGGAGCAGGAGCTGCCGGTGGTGGCACCGATTCGTGATGATAACGGTGAGAGCCTGTTCGAATATCAGGGGTTTATGCTGTCACTGTTCAAGCGTCGGGGCGGCCGGGCACCGGAGCTGGATAACCTGGACAACCTCTACCAGCTGGGCCGTCTGCTGGGGCGATTTCACCTGATCGGCGAGCAGCGCCCATTTATCCATCGCCCGGCGATTACCACCCAGAGTTTTGGGTATGAAAGCATCGCCCTGATCAGCGATAAATTTATACCCATGGGTCTGAAAACTGCCTACGACAGCCTGGTGACGGATCTGATGAAGGTGCTGGAAATGCGCCAGAAAGAAGCGGGTGAGGTGAAGCTGATCCGGGTGCATGGTGATTGCCATGGCGGTAATATGCTGTGGCGTGATGAGGCACCTAACTTTGTCGATTTTGATGATGCGCGTATGGCCCCAGCAGTGCAGGATATCTGGATGTTACTCTGTGGTGATCGCTACAATCAGACCTTGCAGTTGTCGGAGATCCTCGATGGCTACGCCGAGTTTCATAACTTCGATCTGCGTGAACTGCAGCTGGTCGAAGTGCTGCGTACCCTTCGGATGCTCAATTATGCGGCCTGGCTGGCGCGGCGCTGGGAAGACCCGGCGTTTCCGCATAGCTTCCCCTGGTTTAACACTGAGCGTTACTGGAGCCAGCATATTCTGGAGCTACGCGAGCAGTTCTCCGCACTGCAGGAGCCGGTCTTGCCGGTGAAGTAAGTCGGTGGTTTTTACGTCAGGCCAAATACCTGCTGCTGTATGCGGCCTGGCATCAATATATAGTATCTGTGCAGTCAATCTGCAGGAGTCTGGCTTTGAAATACGCGACCGCTTTATTGTTTTCCCTGACCTTACTGACACCGCTGATGGCGTCTGCAGGCTGTGAACTGGATTACCAGGCCTGTGATAAAGCCTGTGCCGTTAAATACCTGACGGATGACGGTGGCAAAGTGGGCTGCGTGTCGAAATGTGTGGCACACAAGGGTGTCTGCCTGGCGAAAGACGGCGCAGATAAAACTGCTGAGGCCGGTGGAAAAGCCTGGGGTTCTACCAAATCCTTTTTTAAGGCCCTGACCGAAGACTAAGCCGACCGGATGTCAGCGCCAGCCTGGTTAACCGCGCTGGCCTGCCGCCTTAACGATTGTTCTTGATGGTATCTGACAGCCGCTGCAGTGCTTCGCTCTGATTGTCTATTCGCTTGGCCACGGTATCCATGGCATTTTCAGTGGTTTTGGTATTCTCAACGATATTCTCCATCGTCTGCAGCAGGGTATCGGCATCACTGGCCACCAGGTTGATGCCATCCAGTGTGGCGGCAATACGGCTGGTGATCCTGTTGGCAGACTCACCGGCAATGCCCGCCAGACTTTTAACCTCACCGGCTACCACAGAAAAACCACGTCCGGCTTCACCGGCCCGAGCCGCCTCAATGGTCGCATTCAGCGCCAGCAGGTTGGTCTGATTGGCGATTGCCTGGATTTCGTTAACTTCGGTCTCAATCGCATCACTGTACTGGACCACTTCGCTGAGCCGGTCTTTCATGGCATTCAAATCACTGGAGCCGCAGGCCGTCAGGCTTTGTGAGTCCCGCGCTTTGATCAGCAGTGCCTGAGTTTCAGCCTGAATAGCGCCAGCAGCGTCATGAATTTGTGTAATTTCATTCTGTACCGCCGCAATCATTTGCATCTGTGTTTGTTGAGCAGCCTCCAGCGACTGGGCCTGCTCCACCGCTTCATTCACATCGATTAACGAACCGGCAATACGTAACGGTACACCGCTGGAATCACGGCTGGCCCCACCCATTGCCCGAAACCATCGATAAATACCTCGGCGGGTTTTAAGCCGATAGGTTACATCGTAGCGGGTGCGGCCCGTGCGGTCGGCAAGGTGGGCATTGAAGGCGTCAAAAGTCGGTTTGGAATCGTCAGGATGCAGCAGCTCAGACCAGCTACCAGGCTGGTTGGGAAAGTCCTGTTCATTCTGAAAGCCAAGCAGGCGACGAAATTCCTGCGACCAGCGCCAGTGGCTGTCACGGTGCAGCGGGTCGTTGTGGCTGATAACACAATCCCACAAGCCTGCGCCGGAATGCGCTTTGAGTAGCTCAAGCTCTTTTTTCGCTTCCTGGGCTGTTTGCAGTTCAGCCTTCAGCTGTTGGTAGCGATCATTGTCGTCATGGGCCCGCTTGTCATCTTTAGAACCAACCTGAGTGTTAAACCATGCAAGCATGCTGGACTCCATTCCTTATACGGGCGTTAAGAGATCGTCGTTTAAAGGCGAGGAGACAGACGGCAGGTGGTATTGTTTTCGCCCTGGATGGAATGAGCATAGACCAGTCTGGCGCGGGCGGTGGGAAATAGAGGCGTCAGAATGAGCTTTGGTTGCGGGGGGGCATGTGTAGTGATCAAGCATTCCCGGTGAGGGTGCTGATCTCACACAATACCGACTCTGTGGTGAGTCGGTATTGTGTGAATGTAATGCTTAAACCTTCGGTGTTTTCGGGCCGCGACCCACACGTTTTTTCGATTTGTGTTTCACCGGTTTTTTCTTGTTACGTTCTTCTTCTTTTTTACGGGCTTTCTTCGCTCTGCCTGCTGCCAGTTTACGCGCTTCATCAGACAGCGGTTTGGCGGATTTTGGCTCCAGCCCTTTCAGCGTGCCAATCGGCAGTTCATTCTGGGTGTAGCGCTCAATTTTACCAATCATTGGCCAGTCGATACGGTCGACCAGGGAGAAGGCATAACCGATGCTGCCATCACGACCGGCACGGCCAGCACGGTGTACATACTGTCTCTTATACACATCTCCGAGCCCACGAGACCGAGGCTGATCTCGTATG
>CAJXNY010000053.1 GCA_913057435.1 uncultured Oceanospirillaceae bacterium
CAGCAGTTGTATCGGGTATAGGTAGGTGGCTGTGCAATGGAGATATTGATGGGTGCTGAGATGGACACCTCGCCAATCACCCGGCATCGCAATGTGCCATATTGGTAAGCGTCTACAAACCAGTAATCTGGCGAGGTATCCACCATGAAGACTAGCGTAGTGAGCATTGATCTGGCAAAGAACGTTTTTCAGGTTTGCGCCCTTAATCAGGCGCAACGAGAAATCTGTAACCTTAAAGTCAATCGCGGTGACCTCCTGAATCAGTTGCGTCAGTTTTCACCAACTACCGTGGCTATCGAGGCCTGCTATTCCGCCCACCCCTGGGGCAGGGCTATTCAGGATCTGGGCCACAAGGTGGTGCTGATTCCACCGATCAAAGTCAAACCCTTCGTCCAGGGTAATAAAAATGACCGTAACGATGCGCTTGCCATTGCTGAAGCCAGTCAACGTCCGGGAATGCAATTTGTTGCGGTTAAGACTCTGGAACAGCAGGATATACAGTCCCTGCAACGGATCCGTGAGCGGCTGATCCGGCACCGAACAGCGCTAATTAATCAGATCCGAGGGCTGTTAGCGGTATAGGAAATACAGGGAGGAAATACAGGGACACCCACAAAAATAACAATTTCTGAAAAGCCCACCTACACTGCTTTCACCCGCCAGCCGTATTGGCGTCACTTCAGGAGATTGTGATGACCCGTGCCCGTCGAGAGCAGGTAAGCCTGCTGGATACCCCTTACTACCACTGCATTTCTCGTTGCGTTCGCCGTGCTTTTCTATGTGGTCAGGATGCTCACAGTGGAGACTGTTTTGAGCATCGACGCCAATGGATCGTCGAGCGCCTGGCGCTGCTGGAGCAGATGTTTGCTATTGATATTGCGGCCTACGCCATCATGTCGAACCATTATCATCTGGTTCTGCATATCAATGAAACTCAGGCGGTTGGCTGGCCTGATGCTGAGGTGATAGAGCGCTGGCTGATGCTGTTCAGTGGCCCGCCATTGATCAGGCGTTACATGACGGGCGAGGAGCTGACTGAGTCTGAGCAGAGACGGGTGACAGAGATAGTGGCTGACTGGCGCGATCGTCTGAGTGATCTGAGCTGGTTTATGCGCTGTCTGAATGAGCATATCGCCCGCCAGGCCAATCAGGAAGATGGTTGTACCGGTCGATTCTGGGAAGGGCGCTTTAAATGTCAGGCGTTACTGGATGAGCAGGCCTTGCTGACCTGTATGGCTTATGTTGATCTTAACCCACTGCGGGCCAGGCTGGCCGATACACCTGAATCGTCTGATTTTACCTCGATACAGCAGCGGATGGCAGCTGTGACGGCATCTGAAACTCCAGCGTCTGGCATGCCAGTTTTACAACCTCTTTCAGCCAGTCAGCAGGATATTGATAATCACGCTGTGCCTTTCGCACTGGCGGATTATCTGGAGCTGGTGGACTGGACCGGGCGCTGTCAGCGAGATGATAAACGCGGCTATATAGCGGCACGGACACCGCCGATTTTACAGCGGTTATTTATTGACCCGCAGCAGTGGCAGCGGACCATGCTGCCGTCAGGACTACGCTTTCAGCATGCGGTGGGCTGTGTTGCCCGGCTAAAAAAGTACGCGAAGAATCTGGGACGCAGCTGGGTGAAAGGGCAGAGGCTGGCACAGCAGTTGTATCGGGTATAGGTAGGTGGCTGTGCAATGGAGATATTGATGGGTGTCCTGGCATGCACGTGCGTATGTCCCCAAAGCGTATATCGCGGTGTACATCATTGATATAGACTGTTGAAAAATAAGGCTGAACTGACTGCTATTAGTGGCAAAATGGAATGAAGGCTGGTCGAAATGTAAGTGAGTGTTATATTTTCGTCACCTGCTGCTAATTCGATAGCCTCGTTAATGATTTATTTTAGGAAAAAAGTAAAATGAGAACAATCGGTAATCTAATCTGGTTTTTATTAGGTGGTGTCATTATGGGCTTGGCCTGGTGCTTTTTTGGGCTTTTAGCTTTTTTAAGCATTATTGGTATCCCTTGGGGTAAATCTTGCTTTGTTATCGCTAAATTTTCATTTTTCCCTTTTGGTAAAGAAGCTGTCGCGCGTGATGAACTAACGCTATCAGAGGACATAGGTACCGGAACTTTAGGGATGCTAGGGAATATAATCTGGTTTATATTTGCTGGCGTGTGGTTGGCGATAGGGCATATCCTCTCAGCCGTTGCGTGTTTCATCACGATTATTGGTATCCCTTTTGCGCTACAGCATTTGAAGCTTGCAGGCATTTCAATCGCGCCTATTGGTAAAGCTATCGTCACAAAAGAAATTGCGGCAGCGGCCAGAAGCAGAAGCTAAATTTTCGAATTAAAGGCCAATAAATAATATGCACCTATTTACTTGGCTTTCATTTAACAATAAAGGAATTCGGTAGATATGATTACTTGTTATGTTCGATATGTGATTGATCCTAAAAAAGTCAACGAGTTTGAATCCTACGCTAAAATGTGGATACCATTGGTCAAAAAATTTGGTGGTCATCATAATGGATATTTTTTGCCTTCGGAAGGGGCGAATAACATAGCTTTAGCACTGTTTACATTTCCGACCTTATCAGACTATGAAAGCTACAGAGATAAATCGTTGAGTGATGAAGCTTGCATAAAGGCGTTTAAGTTTGCAGATGAAGTTGATTGTATCATTAGCTACGAGCGCAGTTTTTTTAGACCAGTTTTTGAATAAAAATCACTAAAATAATGCCAGTTGTGTGTACCAGGATACTCGTTTTATTTTGCTGAATTAAATCCGATATTTAATAAAAGCCCAAGGACGATTGTGACTGAATGTATTTAAAATATATCAGATTTTCTTCTTGGGTTAGATGCTCTTAAATTAGTTGATCGTAAAACCTTATATCAACGGTGGGGAGAGAGCTGGAAATTCAGCTGAACACCCCAGGCGCTTAGCAATGGCGTGCTGGGCCTTTGCTGAGCTGCTTCAAGATGACTATGATGTGCCGAAGCTGATCCAGTTGGCATTGCTCCATGATCTGGGTTAATAGGGGCAGGTGATACTTTTATCGGTGCCGGTGGTTTCAGTCAGGGCTCTGAGATCTATCAGGTTTATGGCAGGGCGGTAGCCCTGCCTGTTAATGTCAGTTTGCCTTGGCAGCAAAGGCCTGCAGACGTTCGCCATCCATCCGATAGCCAATCCATTCGTTTTGTGGTTGCGCGCCGATGGAGTCGTAAAACTCGATGGCCGGGGTGTTCCAGTCCAGTACAGACCACTCGAATCGGCCGCAGCCTTCGGCTACTGCGGTACGGGCGAGGTGTTGTAGCATCTGTTTTCCGGCACCGATACCACGGCTTTCTGGCGTGATGTACAGATCTTCCAGGTAGAGGCCGCGCTTACCCAGCCAGGTGGAGTAGTTGTAGAAATAGACGGCGTAGCCAATGGGCGTATCACCCTGCAGGCAGATCAACGCCTTGGCGTTGCTGTCGTCCCCGAACAGGCTGGCTTGAATGTCGGCTTCATTGGCCAGCACGCAGTGTTCGGCCTTCTCGTAGACCGCCAGTTCAGTAATAAAGCGCAGAATCAGCGCGGCATCGTTGGCATTGGCAGGGCGAATGGTTACAGCAGTCATCCAGAAACTCCATGATGATTTGATAATGTGGCAGATCAGCAGAGTAGATTAACCGAAATTGCAGGGCTAATGCAGAGTAATCAGAGGCAGTTTCAGGTTCGTCTTGTATATCACCTCCAGGACCTGTGGCATGCATCGGTAGACCTCCCCAGACCTGTCCATTGGCGGTAGTCATGGGAATCTAGGGTTGAACGGTTAGCGCAGCTGTTGTATCTGGTGTGAGGGCGTATTTTTGGTGTCCTGCTTGGTTGGTTCTGTTCCCATGCATTTCCTCCTTGCCTTGCTTTACAAGGCAGGTAAGCTTGCAGGATCATTAGTGAATATATTCTGGTAGTGGGAAGCAGCATGAAAAAAACAGGAACGTTGACTTTTTTCTGTGGGAAAATGGGGGCTGGAAAATCTACTGAATCAAAGGCTATCTCCATTGAAAAGAATGCTGTACTCATTTCGGAAGATAGCTGGCTATCAGTACATTATCCTGATCAGATTAAAACATTTGATGATTATTTGAAGTTTTCTTCAATGATTAAACCCTTTATAAAATCCCATGTTAAAAACATTCTGAAAACAGGAACTGATGTTGTTCTGGATTTTCCAGCAAACACGGTTAATCAGAGAAGATGGTTTAAACAACTATGTGTTGATATTGAGTGCGAACATGAACTTGTTTTTATTGATTTAAGTAATGACAAGTGTCTATTGCAAATAGCTAAGCGTAGACTTGAACAGCCAGAACGAGCTCAATTCGATAATGAAGCGATGTTCAATCATGTCACCAAATTCTTTGAGGCCCCGTTGGATAGTGAAGAATTAAATATCGTGCATGTGTTAGACGATGTGTAGGAAACGTATTAGAGAACAGTAAATATGTGTTTTCAGCGTATAAAGTGCATTGATTTCGCTCTACCATTGTATTGTTTTTACTTGGCGGAGCGCTATGCATCAGATGGGTTTACTACATGATTTCTCACATAACACTGGGTGCTAATAATCTAGAAGCGTCTGAAATCTTCTATTCTAATATACTAGATAAAATTTTTGGTGCGCAAATATATAAATCAGATGTTGTCGCTTTTTTTGGTTTCGGAGAAGGGAGTTCAACATTTTCTATTACTGTCCCATTTGATGGAGAATCCCTACTCATGGGAATGAAACAATGGTTGCGTTTAGCCTGACGAGTATCGATAAGGTTAACGCAGTATTTTCGATGGCCTTGGAATTAGGTGCCACCAGTGTAGGAGAGCCTGGAGAAAGAAATGAAGGGGCGTATTATGCAGCGTATTTTAGAGACTTGGGTGGGAATAAAATCGCCATTTTTCATCGATGATATTTTTGATTGTAATAATTTACTCGAAATTACAGTTATGCGTACTGAAGTCAGATCTAATAATATAATTATTTCCACAGGTAAATATTGTGAAAAAAGTCATTAAAATCTTCATGTTTTTTACATGCATTAATTCCAGCACTGCTTTAGCTGCTTGCGATGAAAAAATAGTCGAAAGTAGCCCTTCGTCAAGTTTTATCCTGAATGGGGGAGAAGCATACGATCAAAAAACAGAATTGACCTGGAGTCGTTGTAGCCTGGGCACCACATGGATGGATGGAGCAGGCTGCGTTGGTACTGTAAAACTGATGCGATTAGATGAAGCAAAACGGACCGCACAAAGCCTGGGTGCTGATTGGCATATTCCAACGATAGAAGAGCTCTACAGTATCCTTGAGCAAAAATGTACCGAGCCGGCGATTAATACAACGGTGTTCCCATCAGTAAAAAACTTTAGTGAAGGTGCGCCTTACTGGACTGACACCAGAATTGAAGATATCCCATCGCTCATTTATTACATAGATTTCTTTAACGGCGGAATTGATGGACACACCAAAGGATTTCCATTGGCTGTGCGTTTAGTTCGTAGTGGGAAGTAGGCGGTAATTTTCAAGAAGATCGATGCCAGTAAGGCTGGGCCAAGGTTAATGCCGCTGCACTATCATCTGATATGCAGCGCCCTTTTCCTGGCGGATTGTCTGGAGCGGATAAAATCATGAGCGGAAACTGTTATTAATTGACATTTAATAACAGTTTAGGTATCTTTCTCATGTTTTTTTGTATTTAAAATACATATCTTATTAATATGTTAAATGGGAAGTTATATGAAAGTTTTAATGTTTATCCTCCTTACGCCATTTTTCCTTATACCAACAATAGTAGCTTTCTATAAACATCATCCGAATAAAAAATATATAGCCATTCTTAATGTTGTTGGTGGCTGGACGGTTATTGGCTGGATTGTTTCGTTAGTGTGGGCACTCAGTATAAGGTTTAATAAACCTACCGCTAAAGATACGCATGACGAATAACGGTTGTTGCTTGATGAGATAACGTATTCTAAACAGGGCTGCCCATAAAAATCACCCTGCCCTGCGGTTAAATAAAGCGTGCCTGACAGGGCGTAGTTTCGGTTCAATTCACTGCAAAACACAGCACTCATACGCTGTAGATCAACCCGCTATCATGCCTGCATTGCCTCCACGACCCTCGTCATACATCGGCTGACTTCCCGCCGTGCCTGTTCACTGACCTGTTTTGCAATAATCATATGCATGCTCACCGATGCCGAGCCTGGCAATACCGTTTCATCCAGCACGCGCATGGTCTGGCGGTTGAACAGTGATTCGGATAGCAGTGTGATGGCCATGCCTGCTTCAACGGCGGCGGCAACGTTTTCCAGGGCTGAGCTGGTAAATACGCTGTGCCAGGTGCGGCCGGATTGCTTCAGCTGGCGCAGCGTCAGATCACGAATAATGCAATCAGTGTCCAGCAGTGCGATGGGTAAACTGCTCAGCAACTCCGGCTGGCAGTGCAGCGGCGCAACCCAGCGTTGGGGCTCGCTCCAGAGCACCGGGTGGGGTTCATGGGTGGTTTCAGCCGAGACAATAATAATGTCCAGGGCATCATTGGCCAGCTGTTCGCGCAGGTGGCGGCTGGGGGCACAGCAGATACTGGCTTGCAGCTGGGGCAGGGCGGCGGTCAGCTGGGGGATAAACTGCCGGGTGAAGGTGTTGGCATAGTCACTGGGAATGCCGAAGCGGAGCCGGTCACACAGTGGCTCGGGTGTCAGGGCAGACAGGGTCTGCTGGTTCAGGTGCAACAGCTGGCGGGCATACGCGAGTAATGTTTCGCCGCTCTCGGTCAGGCGGATGCCCTGGTTGTTTCGTTCCATCAGGCAGCTGTTGAGTTGAGACTCCAGCCGCTTGAGCTGCATGCTGACCGCCGCCTGAGAGCGGTGTACCTGTAGTGCCGCTTTTTTTAGCTCGCCCTGTTCGACAACGGCAATAAAGGTGCGCAGCAGTTCAAGATCCAGTACCAGGCTCATCGACGCTTCAGACTCCATGCTTCACTAATAATGAATAACTTGTTCAGATTATTTCGTTTGGCTGATCCATGCAATTTTTTTACGCTGTTCACATCAACCAATGGAGACCAGAACAATGACTAACCTGCCTCGCACGATGACTGCCATGGTACTGACCGGCCACGGGGGCCTCGATAGTCTGGAATACCGCCAGGATATGCCCGTGCCAACAGCGGCGGCTGGTGAAGTGTTAATCCGCGTTAATGCGGCGGCATTGAACAATACCGATATCAATACCCGCATCGGCTGGTACTCACGCAGCGTCACCGGGCAGACCGGTGATGGGGCTTTAACGGGTTGCGACAGTGCAGACAGCCAGGATGCGAGCTGGTCTGGTAAGCCGCTTGGTTTTCCGCGTATTCAGGGGGCGGATTGCTGCGGCGAAATTGTGGCTGTGGGTGATCAGGTCAGTACAGATCGTATTGGCCAGCGAGTACTGGTGCGGCCGATGCACCCGGAAACTCAGGATGCCGAGCCGTACCGGTTTATTACCTTTGGTTCGGAACGCGATGGGGGCTTTGCTCAGTTTGCAACGGTACGTGCAGACCAGGCCTTTGCGATCAACAGCCCGCTGAGTGATGCCGAGCTGGCCTCTTTCCCCTGTGCTTACTCGACCGCAGAGAACATGCTGGCGCGGGCCGGGGTAACAGCCGGTGATCAGGTGCTGGTTACCGGGGCGTCTGGAGGGGTTGGGTCAGCTGCTGTGCAGCTGGCTAAACGTCGTGGCGCGCAGGTGATCGCTATTTGTGGCAGTGATAAACGGCAGGCGCTGCAACAGCTGGGGGCCGATGTGGTACTGGAGCGTGATTGTGATCTGCTGGCTGAGCTGGGGCTGGAGTCTGTTGATGTGGTGGTTGATCTTGTTGCAGGGCCGGGCTGGCCGGTGTTGCTGGACCTGTTGCGGCGGGGTGGCCGTTATGCCGTTGCCGGTGCGATTGCCGGGCCACAAGTGATGCTGGATGTGCGCACCCTGTATCTGAAAGACCTGAGTTTTTTCGGTTGCACCTGGCAGCCACGCGCGGTATTCGAGAACCTGATTCGCTATATCGAAGCGGGTGAACTGCAACCGCTGGTAGCCCAGTGCTGGCCGCTGTCGCAATTGAAAGCGGCGCAGCAGCGTTTTGTTGCCAAGGACTTCATCGGCAAACTGGTGGTGATACCGGCTGAACTGTAGCCGAGGCTGAAGTTGTCAATCTGTGCCTTTTTCCGCAAAAATAACCGCAGGAACAGGCCTTTTTGGCGACGTTCTTGTTGTACTGCCTGAGATTTCCCCCAGGATAGGGCTCCCTATCGCATGCCTGTTATCCCAAGGAGTCCTTGCCATGCCAATCGAGTCCAGTACCCATCAGCAGCTTAATCTGCTGCTAAACAGTCTTTTCAGTGACCAGAACTTTGCTGTACCCGCCAGCACCCGGCTCAGCTTTGGTATGGCTGATGGCGATGACAGTGGTGAGCTGCGGTTTGTGGTGGAAAATGATGTTACGCCGCAAAGCGAAGCGGCGGTTAGCCAGCTGTTGAATAGTGACGGTCTGGAATATGTGATTGACAGTTTTATCGCGCTGGAGCAGCAGCTGGCCCGTGATCAGGCAGAAGTGATTCAGGAGGCCGGTAACGGCTTTTTCAAGCAGGAGTTCGCATTGATCTATGACGGCCAGGACTGGCAGCTGGATATTCGCTTGTACCCGGTGTCACTGCGCTGTGCCTGAAAGCCTTAGGTTTCTTGTCTATACCGATACAATTTGGGTGTCTAAGTCTTCGCTGAGTACAGAAAGTCTCAGCGGAGGCGCTGCCTATCGGTCACGGTGATACTTTCAGGCCGGTTTTCCATCGTGATTATTAGCACACTACTCGGGTAATTTTCATTCAGGGAGATACCCGATGTCCTTAAGATTTATAGCGCCTTTACTTACCTTTCTTGCACTCCCAGCCCATGCTCTGGAGCTGACCAGTACTGACATTAGCGAAGGGCAGCCGATGCCACGGGCGATGGAGTTTTCAGGCTTTGGTTGCAGTGGTGATAATCTGTCGCCCCAGCTGAGCTGGAGTGATGTGCCCGCCGGTACGCGCAGTTTTGCGATTACCGCCTATGACCCCGATGCACCGACCGGCAGCGGTTGGTGGCACTGGATCGCGATTGATCTGCCTGCAGAACTTCGGGCCCTTCCTCAAGGTGCGTCCGGTAAACTGACGGCGGGCGTTGAAACCCGTATTGATTATGGCTTTGCCGGTTTTGGTGGTGCTTGCCCCCCGCAGGGCCATGGTATGCATCGTTATCAGTTTACTGTCTGGGCATTGCCGGATGCCGAGCTGAAATTGCCGGTTGATGTGTCACCTGCGATTGTGGGCTATACCCTGCGTAGCAAAGCGCTGCAAAGTGCTACCCTCACCGCAACATATACCCGTAAATAATCGTGACACGGCGGGCTTGTCCGCCGTGCAATCCCGTTGTAGAGGAGAGTGCAATGTCAGCTGATCTGGTTCAGTGTATGGAGTTCCGTGGCCAGCGTGCCCAGCCATTGCGCAATGTGCCGATCTATACCGCCGCAATTGTCTGGGTTCAGCGGGGGGAAAAGCAGCTGAAGTGGCGGGACAACAGCTTACATTTTGGTGCGGATAGCTGGTTACTGGTCCCTGCGAATCAGCGTCTTACCTTTATCAACCAGCCGGACAATGGTCAGTTTCGCTCACGGGTACTGGCATTATTGCAGGTGCCTGATGAAGGGTTGTTGCAGCAGAAACCACAGCCATGGCAGCAGCCGCGCTTTGAGCCAGATATGGCTCTGAGGTTTGGTTTTGAAACCGTGCTGCAAGCCCAGCAGAAAAAGCTCAGTCCGGCAGTGATACATCACTATCTACAGGGGTTTTATCAGCAGTTGCAGGAGGCTGGTGTACTGCACCAGCTGTTTCCAGCTGCGCAGCTTAGCCTGAGTGAGCAGCTTTGCCGTTATTTCGCTGCGGACCCGGCCGCTGAACATAATCAGCTGCAAATTTGCCAGCACTTTGGCCTTAGCAAAGCGACTTTGACACGTAAACTGGCACAGGAAAGTACGCAATTCCGGGCACTGCTGGCAGATGTACGGATGAGCTATGCACTGGCTGTCATGCAGGGTGAAACATTGAGTCAGCTGGAACTGGCGCTACGCTGTGGCTATCAGTCAGAACGACGTTTTGCCGAACGTTTTCGGGCTCAGTTTGGTCTGACGCCAGCGGCGTATCAAAGGACGCTGGAGTAGAGAAATGACCGTCCGGTACACGGATAGCCTGATGGTTCAGGCAGTGGGTAATGGCTTCTTCAAACAGGTACTTGCACTGATTTATGATGGAAAGGACTGGCTGTTGGGTATTCAGCTGTATCCAGTGGTGCTGCGTTCTGCCTGAGACCAGCCTTTAAGTTTGGCCGTACTGGCTACTAACCTTTTGTCTTTAGAGTGGATGGGCATGGTACATATTGTGTCTGTCGCACTTATCCTTCAGCTTCGTCTTGCAAGTGCGGCTGGCGAAATAGGTCTATTTGGTAATTTATCACCTCATAGTACTTCTGCTATTGTTCGTGGCCTAATAATTTTCTTTACAGCTATTGTGCTAAAAATAGGGATGTTTTTATGTCGGTTGATCCTAACTTGATAACACTTGGAACAAAAATTTCTGATGATCTTTCTGGAGGGCGGAGTCAAGAAATAATCTTTGGCTTGCAGGGTGACGATAAGCTGAAATCAGGTTTAGCTTTTGGTGAAAATTTTTTTGAAGCAATGTTTCTTGTTGGAGGAACTGGTTCTGACAGTTACCGCTGGAATGGTGCTGGAGGTACTGTTGTTGTCGATACGGGAGGGGATAATGATGTTTATAATGGAGGCACAATCAAAGCTGACTATTATGCAGAGATATACGGGAAACACCTTATAATGCTTGATTATTCTGGAGATTTCGTTCTATTTGCTAATTATAAAGACCCTTTATTTAGAATTGAAAATTTCAATATAAGATTGGATAGCGGTTCTTGGAATACTAGTAATTACACGTATGATCAAATTCTTCCTGCACTTAAAAAAGATTCGGGGTGGTTAGGTTCTTTATCTCACTCCCAGATGGGTGTCAGTTCTGAAGACAAACAAGCGTTTGAGGACATGTTGGAGGAAATTATTCAGTTATCAAATACCTATGAAGAGGCCGCCAATCAGTCTGATTCAGTTAGCTATGCAGGTGACTTTGAAAAATATAGTATAAATAAATCAGACGCTGGCTATAAAGTTATAGATTCAAATGGTAAGACCCGTTTATTGGATGGGGTTACAACGGTTAAGTTTAACGACTACTCTGTTTCACTTGATACAGAAGGAGTGTCGGGGCAAGCATACAGGCTATATAAAGCTGCTTTTGATCGGCAGCCTGATACAAGGGGGCTTGGTTTTTGGATCGATAGTTTAGAAAACAGCACTTCCATGCATGATGTGGCTAACAGCTTTATTAATAGTAATGAATTCAAAAGCCTCTATGGTGATAAAACTACTAATGAAGATTTTCTGACAGCTTTATACAATAATGTTTTGGATAGATCTCCTGACAATACAGGCCTTGATTGGTGGTTGGATTCGTTAGATTCAGGAAAAAGCAGCAGAGCCGATGTGCTTGTTGGCTTTAGTGAAAGCGCGGAAAATAAGGTAAATACTGTAGACCTGATCGCTAATGGCGTTATGTATGAAGAGTGGCTTGGCTGAGGTGTGGCTGTACTGCACATCGCCAATAGATCCAGGATTGAAGTTGTGCTGCTATCAGAAACAGGCCGCACCCGATAAAGTACCGGGTGACGGCCTGAAGTGTCATTGACTTACTTCATCGAGATAGTGGTGTGAACCTTGTCAGACGTCGTGCCTGGTGCAAACCAGCGTGCGGAGACGGTTTTGGTCTGGGTCCAGAACTGGACTGCCTGCTGACCATTCGGCCCCAGGTCACCCAGTTTGGAAGCCCGAGAGCCGGTGAAGCTGAAGTAGGCAACCGGTACGGCGATTGGGATATTGATACCCACCTGGCCGACATCCACGTTGTTTTCAAACCAGCGGGCGTTCCAGCCGGAGTTGGTAAAGATCGCGGTGCCATTACCGTTGGCATTGGCATTGATAATATCGGTTGCTGATTCCAGATCATCTGCGCCCATCACACACATCACCGGGCCGAAGATTTCCTGAGTGTAGATATCCATCTCGGTGGTGACATCGCTAAACAGCGTTGGGCCAACAAAGTTACCGTTCGGGTAACCGTCAACTTTAACGCCACGACCATCCAGCATCAGTGTCGCGCCTTGCTCAACACCGGTAGCAATCAGGCTTTCAACCCGTGCCTGGGCCTGAGGGGAGACCAGCGGGCCGAGATCGGCTTCGCGGTTGGTGCCTGGGCCGACGATCATATCTTTAGCGCGTTCTACCATTTCTGGCAGCCATTCGCGTGCTTCACCGACCAGGATAACCACCGAGTTGGCCATGCAGCGCTGTCCGGCAGCACCGAAGCAGGAACCCAGCATATGGTTGATGGCCTGGTCCTTGTTGGCATCCGGCATGATTACGGCGTGGTTTTTTGCGCCCATCATGCACTGGGCACGTTTGCCGGTATTGCTGGCACGCTGGTACAGCGAGGTGCCAACGTGGGATGAGCCGATAAAGGACAGTGCTTTGATATCAGGATGATCAGCCAGATGGTTCGCCACATCAGCTCCACCGTGAACCACGTTCAGCACACCTGCTGGTACACCGGCTTCGAACGCCAGTTCAACCAGTTTCATGGTGGAGGAGGGGTCCTGCTCGGACGGTTTCAGGACGAAGGTGTTACCGCAAGCGATGGCGATCGGGAACATAAAGCAAGGCAGCATAATTGGGAAGTTAAAGGCGGTGATACCCACGCCTACGCCCAGCGGCTTGTTCAATGTGTAAACATTAACATTACCTGCCACGTTATCAGCGATCTCACCCAGCTGCAGTTTGGTGACCAGGCACGCGTTCTCAATGGCTTCCAGCCCACGGCCTACTTCACCTTCAGCGTCGGGCAGGGTTTTACCGTGCTCCAGGCTGATCAGTTCGGCCAGCTCTTTGGTGTTATCGCGCACCAGCTGCTGGAACTTGAGCATGATTGCCTGACGCTTGGCGACGGAGACATTGCGCCAGCTGCTAAAGGCCTGCTTGGCGTTGGCAACGGCAGCATCCACTTCATCCAGAGTGGCAAACGGCACCTGGGCAACCACTTCCTGGGTCGCAGGGTTCAGCACATCGACCCAGTGACCGCTGGCAGACTCAACCTGCTCACCGTTAATGATCATCGGTGTTTTTGGAATGTTCATTTATGTCTCCTGATCGGTTGTTTTGCTGCATTCATTGCTGCATTTATGCAACTGTATAAAATGGCCAGGTACTCAGAGTAAATGCCTGTTACCCTTTGAACAACAGACACAAAAGCAACAGTCCCTTGCATATATGCAAGGCTTAACCAGAAGGGTAGACGATGGACATGAACTGGGATGATCTGAAAGTTTTTTTGGAGGTGGCGCGCACCGAAAAACTCTCTGTTGCGGCCCGGCGGCTGGGCATCGATGCCTCAACGGTGTCACGCAGGCTGCACCGTCTGGAAGACCAGCTGGCCACCCAGCTGTTCGACCGCAGCGTAGACGGCCACGCGCTTACCCGGCATGGCCAGTTGTTGCTGGAAACCGCGCGGGATATGAATACACGGGCGCAAAGCGCGGCGGATATCCTGCAAGGGAAAAATCTGGAGAACCAGGGGAAAGTCAGGCTGGGCGTGACGGAGGCCTTTGGTAACTATTTCATGGCCCCGGAACTGGCAAGGTTCTGTCAGCAGTATCCGAAAATCACCGTTGATTTGATGCCGTTACAGCGCTTCGTGAAGTGGGGGCACCATGAAGTCGATATTGCGGTCACCATTGAAAAGCCACCCAACACCTCACTGGTGGTTGCCCGGCTGTGTGACTATCAGCTCACCATGTATGCCTCACGCGATTACCTTGCCCGGGCCGAGCCGATCACGTCGCTGCAGGATATTTATAACCACCCGCTGATTGGCTATGTGGATGATCTGGTGTTCAGTGATCAGCTGTCCTACCTTGAGCGGCTGCTACCCAACTCGGCTTCCAGCTTTCGTAGCACCAGCGTGATCACGCAGTCCATCGCGGTGTGTGAAGGGCTGGGGTTGGCGGTGCTGCCCTGTTTTCTGGCACAGCGCCACCCGGAGCTGATGCCGGTATTAGCAGATCAGACAAAGGTCACTCGAACGTTCTGGATTGCGGTACACCCTGAGCAGAAAAAACTGGCGCGGGTGAATAAAGTCTGGCAACACCTGAAAACCTATGCGGCTGATAATGAGGCTTTGTTAATGGGCCAGGATGGCCAGGCGATGGATTCAACCTCTGTTAACCTTCATCAGCAACATGCTGACTGCGTTCGATCACGGTGAGTAGTGAGGTGGCTTTGAGTTCTGTTGCCAGCACATAGGCGGCTTTCAGTGTTGTCTGTGCAGCCTGATGTTGCCCCAGTTCATGAGCCTGCCGGGCTCGAATAATCATTGTTATTATCTGCTCGTAAGGCTGGCCAAGCTGCTGCGTCAGGGTGCTGGCCTGTTCCAGTCGCTGCTGGCGTTGCGGTAATGACAGTGTCGGTTGCTGAGCCTGGGTCAGCAGGACACTGAGCAGGGCAGGCTTCTGGCCCAGCACTCTCAGATTATCAACGGCCTGAGTTCCCGCAGCTGAGGGCTGTCTGGGTGATGGCTGGCCAGGCTCTGAAAGTTCTGCCAGGCCGGGCAGCAGGGGGCCGTTGCTGGCAGGTGCCAGAGTGCTGGCCTGTTGCCGTAATGTATCAACGAGTGGCCAGTTCTGGTGACGGGCAGCGATGAGTGCCTGTATCTGCAACCGCGCGGCCGCCAGCTGGGGAGTCTTGGCATCCTCTGTCGTCGCGAGCAGTACGTTGGCCTGGCTGGTATCCCCCTGGCGTACGCGCAGCATCGCCAGCCAGATTTTACTGAAATTCAATAGCTGGGGTTCAGAGGCTTGTGCCAGCACATGGCTGAGCTGCTGCTCGGCACGTTCCCAATCCCCCAGTAACAGCTGGCAGATGCCAAGGTAGGTCAGTGACCAGAGGTGGCCTGGGTCTATCTGTACTGATGCGGCAAAGTAATGCTGGGCCAGTAGCGCGCCCTCAAGCTGTAGAGCCTGAATACCACGGGCGTAATCATGCATGGCGCTGGGCGTGTAGCCGTAAGGTGGCAGCTCTATGGCATCCTGGTCTGGCCAGAGTATCTGGTGCAGGCTGCTGGCGATCTCAGGCATCGCCACAGCGAGGTCATCGCGCTGCAGAGTGCCGCGCTCACTGTCGCCCAGGGGGTCAATGATCTGGTACTCAAATAGCTGGGATTTTCCACTCAGACGCACTGTCGCGGTAATGGCCCGGTCGATCTGATGCTGTTGCAACAGCGCCGCCCATGCCCTGGGCGTCGTCGGAGCCGAGGGGCTCTGTGCCGATATCAGCACACTGGCGTTGGCCGGATTAACGACGCTGATGCCGGGAATCGCCGCCAGGTCACCGGCCAGCATATCGCTCAGGCCATACTCAATCCACTGCATAGCGCTGCTGTAGGTCTGATCATCAAAGGGGATCACCATTACGCGCAACCCGGTTGTCTGCTCCAGTGATGTGGCAAGGCTCTGTGTTTGTGGTGGGCTTTGTGTCTGGGTGCCAGTCACGGCGTAGAGTGCCAAAGCACAGATCAACAGCAGGGCGCTGGCAATCAGTCCATAGCGGTATTTTCCCGAGCGTAATGGCGTCGGTGTGTGTGCCTGTTCTACAGTCTCGGGTTTCTCAACCTGGCATATCCATTGATAGCCTTTACCCGGCACCGTGCGGATGAAGCGTGGGTCACTGGCGGAGTCGCCCAGCGCCTTGCGTAACTCCAGAATACTCTGCGCCAGCGAACGCTCCCGGTAGGCACCATGTTGCCAAAGTTCACCGAGCAGCTCTTCCTTGCTTATGGCCCGGTCATTATGGGTTAACAGGTAATCCAGTAACTGTACAAGCTTCTGTCGCAGGTACACCTGGCCGTCTGGCCCTGTCAGTTGTCCGGTGGTGGCGTCAAACCGAAAGTGTTCGAACTTCAGCATGGTTTTGCAGACTCGGTATGGAGATAAAACGGGCGAACAGGCCCGTCATTGTCGAGCCTTAACCCTACAGAACAACTTATTGTTTTCACAGTGATTTGATTCGATTTGATCGGAATTTGACAGCGGTTTTACCAGGCCTGCGGCTGATGTTCTGGCGATCAATTTCGATTTGGAATGATTTGGTTTGTCGGTTTCGGGTGGGAGGTGAAAACTTGGTGCCAACATCCTATGAACGAAATCGAGAAGAGTCTGATGAATACACATACCTTGAAAGTACGACTGAAATCTCTGTGTTGCGCCGTTGCCCTGACGCTGGGTGCCAGTGCTGCTGTACAGGCCGATAATCCGCAGACCATGGTGCTGGTTCACGGCGCACACTTTACTGCTGCGGCCTGGCAGCCGCTGCAACAGCTGATAGGCAATGCGGTGAATACGGTGGCGGTTGATCTGCCAGGGCGTAATGACAATCTTGTGCCTGCACGGGTGTCGATGGAGCTGTCTGCCGGGATGCTCTGTAAATCGCTGGGGGCCATTACCGGGCAGAAAACCCTGGTGGCGCACAGCCAGGGCGGAGCCATTGTGAACGCCGCGCTGGAACTGTGCCCGACGGAAGCAATTGATAAAATTGTGTATGTCACGGCAGTGGCACCACTGAATGGGACCGATGTTTTCACACTGTTATCGAAAGCGGATGAGACAAACTACTTTAAGGGCGTCAGCTTCAACGAACAGGCGCAACGGCTGGATATCGCCAACCCGGAGCGCTTCGCCGATAGCTTTGCCCAGGATGCGACCCCGCAGCAGCGCAACTGGTTGAATGCGCTGGCCGTGACGGAACCTGCGGTGGTGGGGGGCAGCGTCATCAGTCTGGACCCGGAGCGTTTTGCAAAGATTGATAAATACTATGTATTCGCCGATCACGACCGCATTATCTCACTTGAGTCCCAGCGCCGTATTGCCGACAGCCTGGATCTGACTGCCAGTTACCACATTAATAGTGGTCACCTGCCGATGCTGACACAAAGCCGGGCACTGGCGGATGTTTTGCTGACAATCAGCAAACGCTGATCGCAGCAGATCGGGCAGGGAACCGGGGCTCTACGGTTGCCGATGTGCGCGCCCCGCAAGGCTATATTGCAGGGCGAGCACATGACTGATGACCTGTGGCTGCTGTTGCTGAGGGCGATGGGTTACATCATTGTCAGAAGGCCGTCGGCCCCGGTGGGCGCTAACCGATTCTGTTTAGCTTATCCCAGGCTAAGTTGTTAAAATGCCTTTTTATCCCTCCTGAGAGTGCACATGTCCAAGTTTTTCTATCGCGGAACGCCCGATGTTATGGGCCATTACGGTAAAAGCGGTTACAACACCAAATCGAAAGTGAAATCAGGCACGGAAGGTTTACCTTTATCACTGGTTGTGATGAGTGAACAGCGTAAAGCTGAAGTGCAGGCGATTGTTGATGAACATGGACTTGTAGCTACAATCGAGGTGAATGGCGACGTTGAAGAAAACGTAAAAGAGCTGGATGCGGCTTTAAATAAACCTAAAACAAAACGCATTGAAAAAACACCAGAAAGAAATGATCCGTGCTCATGTGGTAGCGGTAAAAAATACAAGAAGTGCTGTGGTTAATTTAAAATAAACCATCTGGTTTTTAGCATGTGACAGTTTCAGGAACGGCGTTTTAATTAATTATTAAACGTTATCCTGGGAATCCGAACTGTCACAGTCTATTTCCTGCCTATATATGATCAGATATCTACAAATCTCGATTCTTGAGTAACGTCATAAAACATCGTCACCAAACCAGGCGGCTATTTTTGCTGTTTCAGCGTTGGCAAAGCTGGAAATAAGCTGGCGTATCCAGATATTACCGGGGTCTCTGTCCTGTCGTGTGTGCCAGAGAAGCGAGATAGGGGCCGGTTCAATGTCGAAGGATAAAGGTACAACAACCAGCGTACCCGCCCGTACATCACTTGCTACTACCGACTGAGGGGTTACACACACCAGATCGCTGTCTTTTAAAATCGATGGTATCAGCGAAAAGTGATTTACCGTCATCGCGACTTTTCGTTTCAGTCCTGATTGTGCCAGCACATCGTCGACATTGCCCCTTGCATCACCCGACAGGGATACCATCAGGTGATCCTCCTGCAGATATTGCTCCAGCAGTGATGAAAAGCTGGCCCGGGCCAAGGAACTGGGTGCCGATGTAACCATCAATTATCGGGCTACGCCGGACTGGGCTGACGAAGTGTTACGTATAACCGAGAACCAGGGGGTGGATATCGTTGTCGATACCGGCGGCCCTGGGACGCTCAATCAGTCGTTACAGGCTGCAGCGATGAATGGCCAGGTCTTTATGATTGGGGTGCAGGCGGGTATTCACGAGAACATATCACCTCTGCCAGTCCTGTTCAAAAAGCTGCGCTTGCAAGGGATTATGGTGGGCAATAAAAGGATGTTTGAAAACATGTTGAGTCAGATGCTAAAGAAAGAGATCAAACCTGTGATTGATCAGGTCTTCAGTTTTGACAACGCACTGGAGGCGTTCACAACACTGGAATCGGCCAGCCACTTCGGCAAAATCGTTATTACTGCCCAGACGGGTGCTGGCAGCTAAATCTACTAGTGGGGCCTGCTGACCGGAGGCGGGCCTAACCCTTCGCACGCTAGCGCTGTGACTGATCTCAGCCTTTGCTTAACCGTTACCTTCACCGGGCCAGACCATTGCTCTAAGCACAACAGTGTTTTAGCACGACTGTCATTTAAGGCTACAGGGATAACACCCATAGTAGCGGCACCAACACACCTTGCTGAGGCCCACTTCAGCACTGACAGGAAGCATTGTTATGAACCGAGTAAACATTCAACAGGCCCAGCCGGAAGCCTACAAAGCCATGTTCGGCCTGGAAGGCTATCTGGCCAGCTCCAGCCTGGCCGGAAATATTCAGGAGCTGGTGCGACTGCACGCTTCACAGATAAATGGTTGCCAGTTTTGTATCACCATGCATACGGACGCCGCGCTGAAACAGGGTGAGACCCCGCAACGGCTTGAAGCGCTGACGTGCTGGAGTACTTCGGAACTGTTTAACGAGCAGGAACAGGCGATACTGGCGGTAACAGAGGCGATGACGCTGATTGCTGATCAGGGCTTATCAGATGAGCTGTACGCCAACATTGCACGCTTTCTGACCGAACATGAGATTGCCCAGCTGATTATGCTGATTGCAGCAATCAACGCCTGGAACCGGATTGGCATCGCTACATCTGCCTGATCACAGCACCCGGTGGTTTCACTACCGGGTATGATTCGCTCGATGAGGAGGCCTGATGAAAAGTCGACGACTGATAGCTATTATCGCACTGGTGATATTGTCGCCGCTCGCTGTGGCTCATAGTACCAGTGGCCTGATCAGCCGGGAAAAGCTGATGAACATCGTGCTGGCAGCGCTGCCAGGACATCAGCTGACCGCTGTTACGGTCACGCTGAAGCCCGGTGCTTCAGCGCCTGCCCATTATCATGAGGCGACAGTGTTCGCGTATGTACTGAGCGGCACCGTGCAATCCCAGCTGAATGACCAGTTGATCCAGACCTGGCAAGCAGGCGACAGCTGGATTGAGAGACCCGGCGATCAACATACTTTGACGCGCAACCCGAGCCAGCAGGATAATGCGACTATTCTGGCTGTGTTTGTCGCGGAGCAGAACGCCCGATTGACGACGTCTGGCGCGTTGTCGTCCCCGGCAAAGTGATCCACCTGTAATCTATTTTACAACCAGTGTTAGCCGTTCCCGCTGATACTGGCTGTAAGATGCCCACGGCCTGGCTTGTTCCAGAGCCCGGTGCTATCCCGCCAGATAACGTTTCTTGTCTTCAGTCGTCGTACTTTCATTCGCAAAGTAACCCAGTATTCCGTCGAAGCTATGTCTATTTTTTCAGGATAAGGTGGGGTTGGAAGTGTTTATATGCGCTTGAGGATGGGTATTTTATTGGCCATAAGTCGGAGCCATACCGCATGCTGTGCTGCCAGTGATTTACGGGCTGTCTTTGATCAAAAAACGTTCATGCGTTTGCCCTGAGTACTCAGGTCGTTATCAGGTGTTTATTTGTTGGTAATAGATAAGTCTGTTCAAGAATTTTGTTTATTCTGAATGCTAGCCTTTAGAATGATGGAGCGGTAATACGGTAATTTACGATCAACTCTGCCTGTACTTAATTTAACGTCACAGTTTTTAAACTGGGCTTTATCACGCAGGTTAATATACAGAGAAAGCGAACGAGCTCACTGTAAAATAATCATAATAAGGAATATGTGGGATGAATTTTTCTTTAAAATATATCTATCAACAGGTGGTAAAGCTGGCTGCAGTTGGTTCATTAACTGCGCTAACGCTGAGCCATGCTTTTGCCAGTGATATGCCGGGGAAGGGAATATCAATTACGCCGGTTTTTCCCGGTGTTGCTGAAGAACGCTTTCGTGGAGAGGTTGCGATCTCGGCTCTGGAAGCGCTGGGGTATAACGTTGAAACGCCGAAAGAAACCGAATACGCCGGTATGATGCCTGCCCTGGCCGCAGGTGAGGCTGACTTCACGGTTCATCTCTGGGATAACCTGCACGATGCCTTCTACCAAAAGGCCGGTGGTGATGGTGTGCTGGTAAAAGCCGGCGATGTTATTCCCGGTGTGTTACAAGGCTACCTGATCGATAAAAAAACGGCCGATCAATACGATATTCAGACACTGGATGACCTGAAAAAACCAGAAATAGCCAGGCTGTTTGATATTAATGGTGATGGCAAAGCCGATTTGACCGGCTGTAATGTAGGCTGGGGTTGCGAGCGGGTGATTAACCACCACCTGAAGGCATATGAACTGGAAGCAACGGTGACGCATCACCGTGGTCCTTACTTCAGCCTGATGGCGGACACGATTGCTCGCTACCAGGCAGGCGCTCCAGTGCTGTATTACACCTGGGTACCACAATGGATATCGGGTGTCCTGGTTGAAGGTCAGGACGTCACATGGCTGGAGGTCCCGGAAACTGATCTGCCGGACGGTAATAACTACGTCGACACTTACTTTAATGGCAAGAATCTGGGGTTCCCTATCGATCAGGTTATTGCGGTGATGGGTAAGCAGTTCTCTGACGAGAACATCGCTGCGACGGCACTGCTTTCACGGATTCAAATCACCGCTGCTGACGAAAGCGCACAGAATCTGAAAATGAAAAATGGCGAGAACTCTATCCCTGATATCAAACGCCATGCAAGGGAATGGATTGCAGCTAACCAGGACACATTCGATGGCTGGCTACAGCATGCGCGCAGTATTGCAAAGTAAGCAGACTCTTTAGTGTCTCAACAGGCTTTAATATCGGGCTAAGTCACCGATAGCCTTTCAGGGCCTGGTGCCTGGGGTGTTTTCACTATGCCACCAGGCCTCTGTTACTTACGGCAGGGGAGAGCCGGGTGTCTTCTCTTTGATAAGTAACTGCTAATATTTTGAACGTTCGTTAAGCCTGACCTGGGTCAACGCCCCATACCACAGCTCTGCTACGCTTGGTCTGTGACAAATTGTCGCAGGCTGAGTTGATGTGCAGGGGAGGGGATTTAGCTATCCGCCCTGTTGCTGCCATCTTAAAAATGTATTTTTAATCCATTTACGTTAATCCCCGACCTGCTGACCACTGCCATATGTGCTGTTTCGTGTTCTGTCGTTTGAAGGATTTGCTGGATGTGTACGCTCACAGGCTCCATGTATAGGTTCTTTGCTGCGCTGGTTCTGATGCTGGCGACGCTCATCATTACGGCATTGATGTTTGCAGGTTCCGCCGTGGCGATGGTGCCGGTATCTGAGCTGCAGCAGCGGGAAACCATCGAACAGGCATTCCCCCAGGCCACCACCCTTGGTGACAAGCTGCCGCTGGCTGAAGGAAAAATGCCTGCCTGGACCATCTACAACGGTGATCAGGTGCTGGGCTATGCCTTTACCACCAACGATGTGGTGAACATTCCGGCCTATTCAGGCAAACCGATCAATACCCTGGTGGTGATGGATGCAGCGGGCACCTTGCGTGCGACCCGGATTCTGGAGCACCACGAGCCCATTTTGCTGGTCGGTATTCCCGAGCAGAAACTGTTTGATTTCGCTGCCCAGTACGACGGGCTTCAGGTGACTGACCAGGTACGTGTGGGGGCGGGCAACAATGATGACGTCGTCAACGTCGATGTGATTTCCGGCGCGACCGTGACGGTAATGGTGGTGAACGAAGCAGTGATGCGTTCGGCCCGTAAGGTGGCCCAGCTGCTGGGCATCGCCGGGATGTCGGAGCAGAGCAAAACACCGCCTGCCACCATCCGCACCGGGCTGTTTGAGAAAGCAGACTGGACCACGCTGACCGGTGACGGCTCTATTCGTCGCCTGCAGCTGGTGGAGTCTGACATTGATAAGGCGTTCGAAGGCACCAAGGCGGTGCGGTCACAGCGTAAACGTGACCAACACCCACAGCGCACCTTTATTGATATGTACTACGCGCCGCTGAATATCCCGACCGTGGGTCGTAACCTGCTGGGGGATGATCAGTACAACTGGCTGATGGGCGAGTTACAGCCGGGTGATCAGGCGATTGCCGTGATGGGTGGCGGCCAGTACTCGTTCAAAGGCAACGGCTATGTGCGCGGCGGCATCTTTGATCGCACCCAGCTGCAACAGTCAGGCAAGGCGATCAGTTTCCATGATTCGGATTACTACCGGCTGGATGATGTCTACATCGATGGCTTCCCCGGCTTTAAAGAGATGGCGATCTTCATCGTCCGTGATCAGTACGCCTTTGATCTGGGCACCCCCTGGCAGGTGGAGCTGCTGGTACGCCGTCAGGTCGGCGCGCTGGACAGTGTCTTCACCAGTTTTTACGGCGATTACCTGACACCCGAGCGTTTTATCGAACGTCCTGCGCCGGTGGTTGAACCTGAGCCAGAGCCGCTGTGGGTGTCGATCTGGAAAGAGCGGGCGTTTCAGATTGGTGTGCTGAGCGTAGCGCTGGGCCTGCTGTTTATCGTGATCTTCATCCAGGACATCCTGGTCCGTTACCCACGCTTCTTACATGCGTTCCGTCGAGGCTACCTGGTGTTCACCGTGTTCTTTATCGGCTGGTACACCCTGGGTCAGCTGTCGGTGGTCAATGTCTTTACTTTTGTGCATGCCCTGAAAGGCGACTTCCAGTGGGAGCTGTTCCTGCTCGACCCGGTGCTGTTCATTCTCTGGGGCTTTGTCGCCATGACCATGCTGCTCTGGGGCCGGGGCATTTTCTGTGGCTGGTTGTGCCCGTTTGGTGCCCTGCAGGAACTGATTAACGAGCTGGCTCGACGGCTGAAAATCCGCCAGTTCGAGCTGCCGTTTGCCGTCCATGAACGGCTGTGGGCGGTGAAGTACGTGATTCTGCTGGCGCTGTTTGCCGTATCGCTGGAATCGCTGGCCGAAGCGGAGAAATACGCCGAGGTCGAACCGTTCAAAACTGCGTTTCTGCTCAAGTTTCAGCGTGAATGGGGCTATGTGGTCTACGCCCTGGTGCTGCTGCTGATCTCTGTATTTACCCGCAAAGTGTATTGCCGCTACCTCTGCCCACTGGGTGCAGCGCTGGCAATCCCGGCCCGGCTGCGACTGTTTGACTGGCTCAAGCGACGTAAAGAATGCGGCCAGCCATGCAAGGTGTGCGCGAATGAATGTGAAATCCAGGCGATCCATCCCGATGGCCATATCAACGGCAACGAATGCCATCAGTGCCTGGACTGCCAGATGACTTACTACCGCGATGACAAGTGTCCGCCGCTGGTGGTGAAAAAACGCAAGAAAGCTAAACAGGATGCCCTGAACAGCATCCCCGTTGTTGAAATCCAAAGTTGAAATTGCCGACCCGACGGGTTCGCCGGGCGCATAACCTGACCTTGTTAACGATCTGTAAAAGAACGACGTTAATTTCGCGGAGATAGAAACGATGATCGATCCAAAGGATAAAAGCCTTCCTGAGATCAACACAGAAGACCCTCAGGCGAGTGAACATGTAAAACTCAGCCGTCGTCTGTTTCTGGGCGGTTCCGCAGCACTGGTGGGTGCCGTGGGTACGGCAGCAACCATGGGCGCATCCCTGATCCCCTCAACAGCGCATGCGTCAACAGGCAGCAAGCATTCTGTCGGTCCTGGTGAACTGGATGAGTACTACGGCTTCTGGAGTGGTGGTCACTCCGGTGAAGTCCGTATTCTGGGCCTGCCGTCCATGCGTGAGCTGATGCGTATTCCGGTGTTCAACATCGACAGCGCGACGGGCTGGGGTCTGACTAACGAAAGTAAAGAAGTGCTGGGTGAAAATGCACCGCTGACCGGCGACTGTCATCACCCACATATGTCGATGACCGATGGCCGTTACGATGGAAAATACGTGTTCATCAACGATAAGGCGAACTCCCGTGTCGCCCGTATTCGTTGTGACATTATGAAAACGGACAAGATCACCACCATTCCGAACACCCAGGCGATCCACGGCCTGCGTGTACAGAAAGCACCGTTTACCAAATATGTATTCGCTAATGCCGAGTTCCGTATTCCGCACCCGAACAACGGTCTGAATATGGACGATGTGGAAGGTTACTACACCATGTTCTCAGCAATCGATGCTGAAACCATGGATGTCGCCTGGCAGGTGATTGTGGATGGCAACCTGGATAACACCGATGCCGACTACACCGGTAAATATGCCTTCTCGACCTGTTACAACGCTGAAGGTGCAACCACCCTGGCCGGTTCCATGCGTGATGAGCGTGACCACCTGGTCATCTTCAACATCGCGCGTATTGAAGCGGCGGTGAAAGCCGGTGACTTTATTACGCTGCCAGGCTCCGATGTGCCGGTGGTTAATGGCCGCAAGGGCAGCCAGCTGACCCGCTACGTACCTGTGGCGAAAAACCCCCATGGCATTAACACCGCCCCAGGTGGTAAATACGCGGTGGCCAACGGCAAGCTGTCGCCAACGGTTACCGTGTTCGAACTGGCGAAATTTGATCAGCTGTTCGCCGATAGCATCAAACCGCGTGACACCGTCGTGGCCGAAGTTGAGCTGGGTCTGGGGCCGCTACATACCGCCTTTGATAACCGTGGCCACGCCTTCACCACGCTGTTTATCGACAGCCAGGTGTGTAAGTGGGACATCGAGAAAGCGATCCGTTTCTATAACGGTGAAAAAGTCGATTACATCGTCCAGAAACTGGATGTGCACTACCAGCCAGGCCACAACCATACCAGCATGGGTGAAACCCGTGATGCCGATGGTAAATACCTGGTGTCCCTGCAGAAGTTCTCCAAAGACCGCTTCCTCAAGTGTGGCCCGCTGCACCCAGAGAACGATCAGCTGATCGATATATCCGGCGATGAAATGACGCTGATCCATGATGGCCCGACCTACGCTGAGCCCCATGACTGCATGATCGTGCATCGCTCCAAGATTAAAACTCGCAAGCTGTACGACCGTAAAGACCCGACCTTTGCCATGACCGTGGCGACGGCCAAAAAAGACGGCGTCACCCTGGAAACCGACAGCAAGGTGATCCGCGAGGGCAACAAAGTCCGTGTTTACATGACTTCAGTGGCACCTAGCTATGGCCTTAATGAGTTCAACGTGAAGCAGGGTGATGAAGTCACCGTGATTATCACTAACCTGGATCAGATTGAAGATGTGACCCACGGTTTCTGTATGGTTAACCACGGCGTACAGATGGAAATCAGCCCGCAGCAGACCGCATCCATTACCTTTGTTGCGGATAAACCAGGGGTTCACTGGTTCTACTGCAACTGGTTCTGTCATGCGCTGCACATGGAGATGCGTGGCCGCATGCTGGTATCTCCAGCCTGATGCGACACATCTCTGGCTCAAACCTGGGCAGCGCGAAAGCGCTTCCTGGGGGCGAGTATTTCACACTGACAGGGCGCTGCCCGTCACCGCGATTTTCACAACGGCTATCCATCGAAGGTGAGTATGCGAGTGTTGTATAAAAGCGCTGCCCTCGGGCTGGCGTTCAGCGTTGCATCGCTGGCACATGCCGCGACGGTGTATATTTCCCCAGCCCAGTCACTGCAGGCGGTGATTGATCAGGCGCAGCCAGGCGACCAGCTGGTGCTGGCTCAGGGTATTTATACTGGCAGCTTTGTTCTGCCTGTTACGCTGGAACTGTCGGGTGAACCTGGTGCTATCCTGGATGCACAAGGCAAAGGCCATGGGCTGACAGTGCAGGGCGCAGGCAGTTACATCCATGATCTGAACATCCAGAACTGGGGCACTGATCTGACGACACAGGATGCGGGTATTTACGTTGCACCTGAAGCAACCGGCAGCCGTATTGAAAAGGTCAGGCTGCAGGGCGGAGGCTTCGGCATCTGGGTGGATACCACCAAAGATCTGACGTTGTTTGCCAATACCGTGGAGGGGGATCTGAAGCTGCGTTCAACCGATCGCGGCAACGGCATTCATCTGTTTAATGTCACTGGCGCACGGGTGGAAAATAACGAAGTCTGGCATACCCGTGATGGCATCTATATCGACACCAGTAATGGCAACGAGCTGGTGGGCAACTACCTGCACGACCTGCGTTACGGTGTGCACTATATGTATTCTTATCGCAATCTGGTGAAAGACAATTTCACCGAAAATACCCGCACCGGCTACGCACTGATGCAATCCAAATTTCTCACTGTGGTGGGTAACCGGTCTAAAAACGATGCCAACTACGGCATCCTGATGAATTACATCACTAATTCAACCCTCACTAATAACCGGATAGAAGGGGTGCAAAACGCCCGCCATCCGCATATGCAGCAGGTCAGCCGCCGGGCCGGTCTGGAGGGTAAAGCTCTGTTTATTTATAACTCGCTGTTTAATGACATACGCGACAACTTATTCGCCGACAGTGATATGGGTATCCATCTCACGGCGGGCTCGGAAGACAATGTGCTCAGCGGCAACGCTTTTGTGCGCAATAAAGAACAGGTCAAATACGTAGCCACCCGCACCCAGGACTGGTCGAAGGAGGGCGTGGGTAACTACTGGAGTGATTACCTGGGCTGGGACATGGACGGCGACGGGTTAGGCGATGTGGAGTATGAACCCAATGACAGCGTCGACCGCCTGCTGTGGAAATTCCCCGCCGCCCGGTTACTGCTGAACAGCCCGGCGGTGGAAACCCTGCGCTGGGTGCAGCGCCAGTTCCCGGTGCTGAAAGCCCCCGGCGTGGTCGACAGCCATCCCTTAATGACCCTGCCGGTGGCCTTTAGCCAGCCGATGCCTGAAAACCCTTTGCCAAAAACTGACAACCTGACAGGTAGTACACGATGAAAATTGTTGAATTGCAGCAGGTCGAGAAGGTGTATCAGGGCGTGCCCGCCCTGCAGCCGCTGGACCTTGAACTGCACCAGGGCGAGGTGCTGGGGCTGTTTGGTCACAATGGCGCAGGCAAAACCACCACCATCAAACTGATCCTGGGCCTGATCGGCGCGACGACGGGGAAGGTCAGTGTATTCGGGGAAGACCCGACCCGTTCCGATGCTCGCCATCTACGGCGTAAACTCGGCTTCCTGCAGGAAAACGTCAGCTTCTACGATCAGCTGACCGGGCTGGAAGTACTGCAGTACTTCGCCCGCCTTAAAGGCGTGGCAAAGCAGACCTGCCCGGAGCTGCTGGCCCAGGTCGGACTGGGAGATGCCAGCAAGCGGCGGGTGAAAACCTATTCCAAAGGGATGCGCCAGCGCCTCGGCCTGGCTCAGGCGTTACTGGGCGAGCCGGAACTGCTGTTGCTGGACGAACCCACCGTCGGGCTGGACCCGATCGCGACCCAGGATTTCTACCACCGTATCGAACAGTTAAAGCAGCAGGGTTGCACGGTGATTCTGTGCTCCCACGTCCTGCCCGGCGTTGAGAAGTATATTGACCGGGCATTGATCCTGGGTCAGGGCCAGTTACTGGCTCAGGGTAGCCTGGCGGAACTGCGCCAGCAGGCGAACCTGCCCGCCACCTTCCATCTGCAGGGTGACGCCCTGACACTGCCTGAACCCTTGGCCGCTCGATTGCAGCACAGCGCCAACGGCCGCCAGCTGGCGGTGCCGCTGGCAGAGAAAATGGCCATCCTGCAACAGCTCAGTGGCCTGGCCGGGCTGGAAGATCTGGATATCCAGCTACCCTCACTGGAAGATATCTACACCTATTACATCCGCACCCAGTGTGGGCCGGAGGCAGGCCAATGAATGCTATTTTAAGCGTTGCCAATAAAGAGTTTCACGACGGCCTGCGTAACCGCTGGGTACTGTCGATCTGTATCATCCTGTCGGTACTGGCGATCGGACTGGCCTATTTCGGCGCGGCAGCGGCCGGTAAAGTTGGCTTCACCTCACTGTCGAGCACCATCGTCAGCCTGGCGAGCCTGGCGGTGTTTATTATTCCGCTGATCGCCCTGATGCTGGCCTACGACGGCGTGGTCGGGGAAGACGAAAACGGCACCCTGCTATTACTGATGACCTACCCGCTGTCCCGCTGGCAGTTACTGCTGGGCAAAATGGTGGGGCAGGGCGCGGTGATGGCCTTTTCCACCCTGGTCGGCTTTGGCTCCTCCGCCGTGATGATGGGGCTGTTCTCCGACACGGACTGGCAATCACTGCTGTCGGCCTACGGCGTGTTTATCCTCTCGGCGATTCTGCTGGGCTGGGTGTTTATCGCCATCGCCTATGTGATCAGCGCCTCAGTGTCTGAAAAATCCAAAGCCGCAGGCATCGCGTTAATCTGCTGGTTTGTCTTCGTGCTGGTGTTTGATCTGGGCCTGCTGGGCCTGCTGGTGGGCACCCAGGGCAACGTGGATGAAACCCTGTTCCCCTACCTGCTACTGCTTAACCCGACCGACATCTTCCGACTGGTGAATATCAGCTGGTTCGCCGACCAGAACCTGACCGGCCTGATGGCCATCGCCCAGCAAACACAATTCACCACGTTGTCTTTATTCGGCAGTTTACTGGCCTGGCTGCTACTGCCGGTCAGCGCGGCCATGGTTATCTTCAATCGCAGGGGTTTATGATGAGAATGTTCTGGAGCGTTATCGCCTTACTGTTACCACTGACCCTGATTTCCGGTTGTGGCAAAGAAGACGAAAGCACCGCCATGGTCCGCCAGGTCGTTGCCATTGAAAGCAGCGATGAATGCCACCTGTGCGGCATGATCATCACCAACTTCCCCGGCCCCAAAGGCCAGGCCTACTCCCGTGGTGTGAGCGGCAATATGAAATTCTGCTCCACCCGTGACATGTTCGCCTTTATGGTGGACCCGGAAAACCAGCACAACATCCAGCAAGCCTACGTCCACGACATGGCCATCACCCCCTGGGACCACCCCGATGAAGAAACCTACATCGATGCTAAAACCGCCTTCTACGTAATCGGCCACGGTAAACGCGGTGCCATGGGGCCAACCCTGGCCAGCTTCTCTAAACGCAGTGATGCACAGGCGTTTGCTGAGGTGGAAGGTGGGGAAGTGTTACCGTTTGATGCGATTACATTGGAAGTGCTGACGGCGATGTAAGGTTGGGTATGGAGGCGGACCTGTAGGAGCGAGCTTGCTCGCGATGGTTTACTGTGCTGCGCTATCGCGGGCATGTTCTGCGGTTGCTACTTGTTTGGGTCTTGCTTGTCGGCGCGCCAGGGGGACTCGTCCCCCTGGCAACCCCCGTAAACCTCCACAGA
>CAJXNY010000054.1 GCA_913057435.1 uncultured Oceanospirillaceae bacterium
GGCGTGTAGTACCACCGGGCCGTCGGGGTGGAGCCAGGCCAGCTGCGCTAGCTGTCGCGGCTGGCTGCCATTGTGATGGTACAGCTGCAGGGTTTCGCGTGAATCAGGAGTAATCAGCATGATGGTTTCCTTGTCGGTGGTCCGGTTATACGCAGGCGTATAACCGGACGGTGAAGGGTGAGTCCGCCCTCTGCCTGTTCAGCGGCAGAGCGGTACGGGATACCGGTCAGGGCTGCTCGTTCCGGGCGGCCTGTACCTGTTTACGCAGACGTTTACCTTTGTTCACTTCCTGCTTCAGCTCCTTCTTGCGTGCGCCGGAAAGTGAGTCTGATTTCGCGCTGTCAGCGGTGGCAACGCCACGGGTGCCTTTTGCGCTGGCAGTGGCGGTGCCGATGGCTTTAGTCCCCGGGGCGACTGCTGTGACCAGCGGGTTTGGGTCAACGGTGTTCAGGCCCATCTGCTCAGCGATTGTATTGACGCCGAACACTGAGAACAGCCCTCCGAGGATGGACTCGATGGTGATCAGTACCCCCAGAATACGTTTTGAGGTGATCCAGCCTTTGAGCTGGGCGATGCCACGTACCAGTTTGACCAGGTCCGGTACGATGGTGATCAGCTTGTAGAATGCGCCACTGAGGATGTCGCCAAATTTACCGAAGATGCTGGCCAGGGCTTCAGAAATACGAAACCAGTTGATCTTGCTGGCACGCTTCTGAATGGTTTCTTCTGTCTTTTCCCGTGCGGCGGCCGCGGCTGGGCTGTTGTACGTATTGAACAGTTCCATCTGGTTCTGGTCCTGATTCTGGCCCAGGTTCTTGACGTTGTAGAGCGTCTGGTATTCGCTGATCAGCTGGCCACTGTCTTTGGCGTTCTGGTTCATCAGGTTGGCACGCATCCACTTAAGCACGCCAACAACCGAACTGCCCAGGGCACCCATCAGCTGGCCGACACCGCCGAGGATATGGCCAAAGAAGGTGAAGGCGGCGGCCAGTCCCAGCTTCAGCAGGGCGGCACCAAATGACAGCACGCTCTCAACTTTCAACAACCCGGCTGGGGCGAGAAACGGTTTTGCTTGCTGGATTTTTTGCTGGTAGTCGATGTTTGACCCCAGCTTCCCGGTGACCTCTGCTTTTGCTTCGGCGGCAAAACCTGACAGGCTGTCTTTGCGTACATAGGCATCGACCTCGCCGGTATCGTTCCGGGCGGAGCGGTACTTGATCGGGTACCAGTGGTATTGGTGATCGCCGTCTTTGTCCTGGGCCCGGTGATCCTCCTGATTGGGGCCTCGGCGGGAACGGTAGACAGGGCCGGGGGTCACTTCGACACTGGAGCCATGGGCTAACAGATCGAGTGCTGTGCCTGCATAGATTGACCGGCCAGCAGGTTTCACCGGATGGGTGGTACCTACAATGGTGTGGCGGGCGCCGGGTTGATGGCGTCCGCGCTGTTGTTCATGCCGGGGTTGGTCCGGTACCGGGCCGGTAGCCTGAATGGCCATTTCCATGAGAGGTTCCTTGCAGCATGGCTGCGGTTGTGGAAGGAAATGCGCTGGAGCGCAGAAGACATGGAACCGCGTTAATGCACCATGCCGGTTACCTCAAAACAGGCGTCGAGCTGGTCGAGCTGGTTTTGCAGGGTGGCGGTATCGGGGCCGGGCAGCCAGGGGTGCAGCGGGCTGTGCCAGAACTGCACCGGATGGCCATCGCCGCGGCCTTGCTGAGGCAGTCGGGCAAAGCCCGCCCGGCGCAGGGCACTATGGCTGGGCGCGTTTCGGGGCACGGTGGCGCTGATAATATGGTTGATACCGGCCTGGTTCAGCTGGCCGCGGGCCAGTTTCAGTGCTTTTGGGGCGATGCCCTGGCGCTGGCAGTCGTGGCCAATCCAGATGTTAAGCCAGGCCAGATCCTTGGCGATGTTACCGCTGATCAGACCGGCGAAACCCAGTGACTGGTGCATCACGGCATAGTGGTAGTGGCCAGCGTCCTGTTGCAGACGGCTGAACCAGTGGTGCACGGCCGGTGCATTGTGCAGCGTGGGAATGCTGGCGCTGCGGGCGATGGCCGGGTCACGCAGCTGATAGTGCAGGGCCGGCAGGTGACGTTCGGCCAGCGGTTCCAGGCTGATCTGTCCGGCCCGGGCCTGGTCGGGGTCAAACCAGCTCAGGCTGGCCCAGTGCAGTTCGATGGCTGCCAGTTCGAGCAGCCGGGCGGTTACATCCCGATCGTTGGCCTGCAGCTGGTCAGCGCGAACCAGATGCTCCAGTGCCTGCCGGTGGTTACCGGTGGCGATGTCGCACAGGGCCAGGTTGTAGCGTACGTCTCTACCGTCGCCGTGCTGGTGCAGGTGGCTCTGGAAGCTGCTCCGGGCGGCCGACCAGAGGCTGTCTTTCAGCGCCAGGCTGCCGAGGCGGAAAAACCAGTCGGCCCGGTTTTGCGCCGACATCGGGGCTGCGGGCAGGTGACGGGTGGGGAGCGTGAGGCCGCCACGCCGTGGGATTATATGGGTGAACAGGCTCATGGACGCGCTCCGAAATCAGGCCATGCCGCCCGCAGGCGACATGGGAAGGTTGGGTTAACGGGCCAGCCAGCGGGTTTTATCGCGGCTGGACTGGGTGGTGCCGAAGAAAAACTGCATGGAGCCGATCCAGGCCGTAGACAGGGCACCGAGCATCACCTGCAGCACCGATTCGTTGGCCGGGTCGGCCTGGCCAAAGATCATGGCCGCCAGCACGCCGAAGAAGCCCAGCGTCAGCAGAATGGAGAGGACGCCCGGCATTTTGTCGCGCAGCTGGGCATGGCGGGCGCGGGCATCTGATTTGTCGTTATAGATTAATTGATTTTCTCGTATGCCCAGTTCACGTAACTGGAGGCGAATATCCTTTTCCAGACTCTTAAGTTTATTAAGATCACTCACACGGGCGCTGGCGAGTGAGGTTGCTATGTCTTCCTCTGTGGCTTGTGGGTCATCAAGCATTTTTTCGGCCATCATGCTGATGGCAACGCCGGCCAGCGGGCCGCCGAGCATGCCGGCAAGGGTGGGAGCGACGCTGGAGACCAGGTCTTTCCATTGATGATTATTGTGTTTCTTATCCATAGTGACTTCCTGTGTATGGCTGCCAGACCGGGTGGGATTGGAGGTGCGGGGCACCCGCAGGTGATGTACCAGCAGGTGCTGCAGGTCAGCTGCTGCCGTGGTCGGCAACGGCGGCAGCCGGAGGTTATCCATGGAGCTGCCAGGCAAGGTGGCCTAGCAGTTGGTGTTCGGCATCGCAAAGTTGCCGATAAATTGTGTCGTAACGGCGTTGCCAGCGCCGTTCCCAGTTGCGTTTGTCGATGCCCGCGTACTGATAGCGCTGGGCCGCTTTCATCGGTTCACGGGCATCGCCATTGCAGGTACGGCAGATTTGCTGGCGACGGTTAACGCCATGGCCGTGGCAGGCGCTGCAGCTGTTATCCACCAGAATTTCGTGGGTCGCCAGCCGGGCCAGCCGGGCCGGGACATCACTACGACAGCGCCAGCGCTGCTGCTGGGCCAGCCCGGTGACCATAATCTGGACCTCGGCCAGCAGACGCTGACAACAGTCGGCATCTTCGCAGTAGCGGGCCCGGCCCAGCGTGTTGGCCAGCGGTGACAGGTTACCTGCGCCCAGTGCATGGGCGACGTCCTGCCAGCGCAGAGTGTTGCCACCGGTACTGACACCGGTGTTTTGCCAGTCGGGGCTGCGGGGATTGAGCAGCAGCAGGTAACGTGCCGGGTTCATACCGGACCTCCCATGGCTGCCTGTTCGGCGCGGCGCTGGGCGGCCCGCGTTGCCAGCCGCTTGTGATACTTCGCGTAGGGCTGGTAGATCCCCTGCCAGGTGATCACCCCGTCAGAACGGTTGATGATCTCCAGTGCCTGCAGGGTTTTGGGGGCGCGTTCCAGTCGCCGCCAGGCGGCGACGGTGCGTACCGGTACGCCGAACAGTTGAGCGACCACCGGGTCGGAATGCTTTTGTATGTAGACGGCCAGTTCCATAATCCCTCCTATGCTGCGTCGGCCGTTTTACCGGGCGCTAAAGGAGAATTCAATATTTCCGGCAGTTAACTGGCGTTAACAACTTTTAAGCGCTGTTAACAGCTTTTTGCTGAGTGTTTTTTTGCGGAGGATGCGTCGGGTCTGAGTCGATCAGGAATAGCGTTAACCAGGGCTGTGCGGGTCAATTACGACCCCCGGAAGCAACGGGTCAGGGATTGCCAGCAGCCTCGAAGGCCACGCCGTGGCTGGCGGCCTGCTGCAATATGGTTGGGGTTGGCGGCAGGCTCTTTCTTTGGTCGCTGTTGTTCCAGCCAGGCCTGGTAATACTCATCAAACTCGGTCTTTGATAGCAGATTGTAGCGGGGGGCTTCCTGCTCCTCTTTTATATGATCAACATGGGCCTGGCCTATTTTCCAGATGCCTTTTTTACGCTGAAATTTATTAGCTGCTCGGTGCATTGCGCTGGATCGTTGACGACTGACGTCTTCGGTTGTTGTGTTTAAATCAGGAAAAAAGGCCGTCGAAAACCATTCCAGGTTTTTATTAAGTTGATAGATACTTTTAAGGCTTATTTTCGATCGATTCTTTAGTACTTTCTTAATATTTTTTATTAATTCCATCTGCCTTTTATCTGACGCCTCTGAATCTATTCCACCAATATTTTCTAATCTATTTTTGTATTTAGCTCTGCGATGTATCATCAATGCCTCAAGCGTGGCCTTAAATATTTCAAGATCCTCCCGTCTATCAAGGACTTTATTACGCTTCGGGTCGAAGGTGTCCGGCTCGGAATTAATCCATTGCAACAGGTCCCTGGCATTGGCCTGTAGATGTTTTGTACGCAGTTCAAAAGGGTCGCCTTCCCATGGGTTATTAAGATCATCAATGAGGTTGAACTCGTATTCATGCCAGTACGGACCTTTGGCGACGGTTGTTGCAATGGTTTCTTCAGCCTCACGCCGGGTATCGGATTCGGTATGGTGTTCGCCGATAACATTCAGCTTTTGTGCGCTTGGCAGCGAGTGGACCGGAGCTGGTTTCGCTGCGGCCTGTGGTCGCGTATCAGAATCGTCCAGTATGCCAACGCATGAGTTTTCATCCGGCTCGGTCAACTCGGTTGCACTCATGGCGGAATGAGTCGTGGCGGGGGCATCCATATACGGGGCTTCAATCGCCGAGGGGTGCCGCTTGCGCCAGGCAGCGGTTTTACTGGCCGTGAGGTGATCCCAGCGAGTATGAGTGGGGGCTTCCGGTTTGGTGGTCTGCATCGCTATTCCTGCTGCTCCGCCCCTGCGGATTATGCCGGGGCGGAGGGGGTTGATCGGTGTAGGGTGGCCGGGTCTGTTCCTGGCGGCGGACGCCCGGAGGCTCAGTGCGCCGGATCAGCGGTAGCTCACCTCCAGAGTGCTGTCGCTGTTTGTCAGCACCGGCTCACGGGTGAGCATGTCGTAGTCACTGAGGGTGACGGTGGTGGCTTCGAAGGTCAGTTCCACTGGTGTCAGCTCCGGGCTGGCCGGGAAGGTGTGGAAGTCCAGCGGGTCCAGCTCGCTGTGCTGCCAGGCGCTGGCGTCAGAGAGCAAGGGCTGATCGTTGACCAGTCCCCAGGGCACATAGCCGCGATAGCCGACAACCACCCGGTCGCCATTGCTGAGATGGCCGCTGGCTTTGATATCTTCCAGGAAGCTGGTGTCGTCGATTCTGGCAATGAGCTGTACTGCCTTGAGTGTCATGCTGGCGCAATCGACCTGCAGCTGGACCAGGTCATCGTTGCCGGCGGGCTGCTCACCGCGAGATGTGGTGCCGTAATGGGCATACAGTTGGCCATCCTGCCAGCTGAGGCCGTGGGCGTAACTCAGCTCGTGTTTGAGGCCGTTGATCAGTGTGAGGTTGCTGTCCAGTTTGAGCAGGTAGCGCTGGCTGCCGATATAGATCTGGCCCTGAGGGTCAACCTCAATGCACGTAACCGTTTCGGGCAGCTGTACTGCCTGCTTCATTGTCAGATCAGGCGAGAACAGCACCAGGGTGTCAGTCCACAGTCTGACAACCAGATCGCCATTGGGCAGTGCACGCAGTAAATCCAGCATAATGCTTGTGTCGCTGACCAGCTTAACAGCGGGCACCTCCGTTTCAGCCAGATCCTGAGGCAACCGGGCCAGCAGGGGATGCGATGGCGACAGGCGGGATTCGGTGCCTGCAAAGTACAGTGCGTCGGTGGTGGCGGCGATATCACGAATGTCGATGCCCTGTAGCGCCCGGCCACGCATTACACTGAAATTGGCATCCAGCAGCACGGCACGGTTGTGGTTGGTGGCAACCAGGTTATTACCGACGGCAACACAGTGGTCGATCTCGGTGATGCCCTGCATCAGTATTTTCTGGTACACCTCGCTGTAGTCCGGTGAGAACCGTACCAGCCAGCCAGAGCCCTTGCCTTCGTGTATCAGTTTGCCCGCCACCACCAGTCGCTGACCCACGGTTTCGGTGAAATCATTCAGCCGTGCACCTTCGGCTAGCAGGGCTGGGTCGAAGGGTTTGTCGGGGTTAAGTACTGGGGGCTCAGGCACTGGCGGCACCGGCGGCTCTGGTGGCTCTGGATTAACCGGCGGCTCAGGACAGGGGGTCAGCACGGGTGTGCAATCCCCTTCGGTATTCAGTGTCAGGCTGTAATCACCCGGGCAGGTCAGGGTGACGGCCAGTGCCACCTGGGTCAGGGGCTGGCAGCTCGCAGTGCCGGAATCGTCCTGGCAGGTACAGGTTTCAGTCGTTTCAGTCATAGCGTTATCCGTTCTATAAAGTGGCTGTCGCAGCGCGCTGCGACAGGGGGTAGCTGTTCACCAGGCGTGATCAGATCAGTTCGAAGCTCAGCTGCAGGGTGCCGGGGCGGTTATTGGTGGCGCTCAGTTCCAGCTGGCTGCCGTCATCGGTCAGGCAGTTCAGGGTGATCTGCACGGTGTCGCTGGCGCTGGTGCCGGCATGGTCACCGTTGCCGCCCTGGATGCCCTGGCTGATGAACTTCATGCTGGCCGGGCCACCTTCGCGGCTCAGGACATAGGCCAGTTCGCCGTACAGGGTGCCGCCAGTGGAGGCATTACGGCCGGTCACGATCAGCTGGCGCGGCGCGCGGCTGTAGCTGCCGCTGCCTGCCTGGCGCAGGGCGATGGCGCTGACGGTGGCACCGGTTGTGACGGTGGCGGTGGCCCGGCTCTGGAACTGACGGCCTTTGTAGGCCTGCTCAGTGCCGGTGCTGACCCGTGCATCAACGCCCTGGTTGTCGCGCTGGATATAGTCGGCCACGGTCTGTTCGTTGATCAGCGCGGTGCCGGTGCAGCCGGTCAGGTCATTGCCGATCAGGGTCACCCGGTCACTGTTGCCAGCAAAGGTGATGGCGTGTTCGGGGCTGTCCAGCCCGGTGCTGCCGTCGTCGTTGACGCCGTGCTGAGTGATGATGTTGTGGATACTGACGCTGCGGGCGTCTTTCAGGTGAAGGTGGCCGCTGGTGCCGCCTTTGTAGCCGTTGCGGCGCATTTTCAGCCCGCTGACAATCAGTTCAGACTCGGCCAGGTTGATGCCGTAACGGCCCGCCCGGTCGATCACGCCGCCGATAATGGAGTTGGAGCTGGTGCGGTAGAACAGGTAGTTGTCCTGGCTGTTCCACTCGTTTTTAACGCCGATAAAGGTGTTGTCGTTGGCCCCTTCACCCATGTAAATGCCGGTGCTGTTGGCGTTGAAAAAGCCGCCGTAGACTTTGGCGTCGATGAGGTCTTTGAGGCCGGTTTTGTTGCCGCCTGCGCTGCAGCTGATCAGTTCAGCGCCGCCCCAGTAACCGCCCATGCCGATGTCGCAGGCGAACACACTGATGTCCTGCAGGTGGGGCGTCAGAGCGCTGCCGCTGATGCCGTGGGCAGTCTGGGCGTTACCGTTAATCGTCAGGCCGGACAGGCGCACGCCTTTGGCACCGTTGAGGTCCAGCACGGTGCTGGCACCGTCCAGCGCTTTGAGCTGGGCGACCCGGTTGCCCAGCCCTGCCATATCGGCAGCATTGTAGTAAGTAGCGGGCAGGTGGCTGAACAGCACCGCATCGTCACTCAGTTGCAGCTCGCCAATGTGGTAGCTGTGGCCCGGCGCAATGTAGACCGGCTTTTTCAGTGCCAGCGCATCGTGAAAGGCCTGGGTGTCGTCGCTGCCATCGCCCAGCGCGTAGTCGCTGATATGGACGATCTCGTCCAGTCGCAGGTTGAGGGCACGGCTGTGGTAGGTAATGTCGCTTGCGGCTGTGGTCATGGGGATGTCTCGGGTTAATGGATCAGTCAGTTGAGGGGGAGCGTTAAGCGGGGTTGCCCGGTACGATGTCAAAGCCCGCGCCGAGCCGGTCGATCCGCTCCTGCAGCTGGGCATCGCTGATCGGCCAGTGGGCGGTTTCATGCAGCGGGCTGTGCCACAGCTGCACCGGGTCGGCACCGGCCTGGCCCTGTGCGTTCAGCGGTTCAAAACCGCCCCGTTGCAGGGCTTTGCGGCTGGCCAGGTTGTCGGGCCAGACAGCGGTGAGGATCTGTTCGACTCCGGCCTGCTGCAGCTGCTGGCGAACCAGGTTGAGGGCGCGGGGGGCCAGCCCCTGCTGCTGGCAGTCGGTGCCAACCCAGATGTAGAGCCAGCCCAGCTCGTCATCGAGGTTGCCGCCGATCACCCCGCAGAAGCCCAGCGTCTGGTGCATGATGGCGAGGTGGTAGTGGCGACTGCTGTGTTGCAGCTCAGCGTACCAGGCCTGTACCGCCGCGCGGTCGGGCAGCGGGGCCAGGTGGGCCAGTGCCTCGCGGGGCTGGCCGGTGGCCAGTTCGCACAGGGCCAGGTTGTAGCGGGCTTCCATGCAGTCACCGTAGTGATGGATGCAACTGCGAAAGCAGCCCCGGGCGACCGCCCAGAGGCCGTCTTTCAGGGCCTGGCTGCCGAGCTTGAACAGCCAGTTGGCGCGGTCGGTCTCTGGCAACAGGGGGGCCTGGACGAGGGGTTTGTGGGCGCTGGGCCTGAGGCCACCACGCAGGGGAGAGTCGGTCATCAACAGGGACATGGAGGCTCCTGGGGTTGGGGTTCGCCGTCTGTTTGTAATCACAGGCGTGGCGTCCTGGCCTGCGCTGGCTGTTTTACCTGGAGGTATACGGGAGTTCAACAATTCTGGAGGCTAACTGGCGTTAACAACTTTTAAGCGCTGTTAACGGCTTTTTGCGGGTGTTGGTCAGGTGTTTGCGTGGCCAGGCAGAAAGGTACGGTTGTGCAGGCCTGTGCTGGGTAAGATAGGGTCTGATACGAGGCGGGCGCGAAGAGTTTTCGCTGAGAAGTGCCTGCCGCAGGGGCGGCAGGGTGTTCAGGCGGGATAGCGATCAGGGGGCTTTTTTCAGATAGCCGCCGGTGCCAGCGATGTTATCGAGCCCCTTGTAGTCGGCTTCACGCACAAAGCTTGCCGTGATCAGAGGGGCGAGCGGGGCCGGTGTGTTGTCTTTACCCGTATGATTTTTAATCGCCAGCATATCGTCGATATGGCTGTCGCCGACGATATAGCCGCGATGGGTGGCATCACTCTCCGGTATATCGGGACTGTCGTTCTCCGCTTCGGTACCCCAGAGCTGCTGGACCCGGCTGGCCTGGGCCAGCGTGCGGATCAGTGCACCGCGGGCGTGCAGGGTGCCGAGGTCGTGTTCAGCCCCGTCATACTTTTTCGTTTTGATCGCGCCGATAATAGCTGTGAACTGCTGAGGATCAAGGCCTGCCGTGACATCCAGGGTGATGGCGTTCGCCACCTCAGCAACTTTGCTGAGGATAAACGTTTTCAGCCGGATGATCTTGGCACTCTCCGATTCATTTTTAATCTGGTTATAGTCAAATTGCCCAATGAGTGCGCGCCAGTCGATCTTCAGCTTGGCGGAATACTCGTCCAGATTGGCGGTTTTAACCTTATGCGCCGTCAATATATCCTTCACTTTACTGTTGTTCTGAACGGCCTGCCTCAGGGTTGGGGTGTCGATGCGGTGATAAAACTTCCGGTCGGGAAACGACAGCTCCCGGATAAACGCCCCTGCCGCGCGTAGCTCATTCGCTTCAATATGAGTACGGGGGTTTTGTTGCTCTGTCGCCAGTGCAGGGTTATTAGTGGCTGTGCTGCCGTGACCGATCAGATAGTTTTCTGCCCCCCATTGCGGATCCTGGCCCAGGGCGATCTGATCGGCAGCGGCGAGGTGTTCGGCAGCCAGCGCCAGATTCATATTCAACTGGTTCCATGACTCATCCCAGCTGCTGGGCGGCTTGTATTCTGCTTTTTTGATCACGGCTGCTGCCAGTTTACTGGGTTCCACGGCATAGACTTTTTTGCCGTAGATCTCATCCCCGCCATTGTTAAGGTTCAGGGTGATTTTGGGTTCTTCGTGTGCTTCACCAACAATGACATTGTGTGATAAGGCATGGCTGGTACTGACTCTGGTGGGCTGTTGTTTGTCGCCAAATTTTGGGCCAATCTGTTTAGGGCCATCATAAGGTTTGTGATCCATGTCAAATTCCTTTTCTGAATAAATAAGAAGAACCGGGGTAGTTTTATGCGTCGGTAAAAACGGCTGAATATTTACCTTCGTTAACGGCTGTCCGCTGCGGTTGCGGGCCTTTGTCGTGGGTGAGCCAAGGCCGATCCGGCGGGTCTAGCCCGGCAGTGTGGCGATACGGGAGGAGGATGGACGGTTTTTTGGTGTTAAATTCCTCAAAAAGACATTAAAAGCTCTCAAAGGTTGTTAACGTCAGGTTTTTGTGTCGGTTGTTGAGTTCTTCTTTACCGCCAGGTAAAACAGTCGACGAAGATCAGAGTGCTGTTATGGCACGGGCCACTCATGCTATGTCGCTATGTCGCAGCGCCACCTGCTACCCATCCTCAGCCGTGGCGTGATGCACGGATGTTTTTACCCTGGAGAGAAGGAAAAACCATGACCGAAAGCTACACCAAGGACTGTCCCATGACGGAGGGTCAGAATACCGCCGTACAGGACGCGCAGGCACTGGCCAGTGACGGCTGTAACCAGATCATTTATATCAATGGTGATTGTACCCTCAATGTTATCCAGCACTGCGGTTGTCGCGAGGCTGAGACGCTTGTGCCATCGAGCTGTCCGATGCCGATGCCGATGCCGGAGCCAGGTATGAAACCCGTCAGCGTGGCTGTAACCTACATCACAGCGGGGCAACTGATGGTTGTTGCGGAAGATGCGGGCAACCATCTTCTGACTGCTGGTTATATCCGCTACGGTGATCAGAACTGTGGCTGGCTCGCAGCCTGGCGTATTGGCGCTGTTAGACAATGAACTGACACCCGTGCTCAGCCAGAAAATCAATATGGACCCGATTACCGACATCTGCTGGCTGGATGGGTTTTACTATATGTGCGGCAGCCACAACGGCCGTGCAGCCGTGCTGAAAATCAGTTCAACTCTGGAAATCGTCGCCAGCCTGAAGTTCAGCGATGCTGGCCATCGCGTCAGCAGAATTCAGCTGCTGGCCATCGCGTCAGCAGAATTCAGCTGCTGGCCGATAATCGTCTGCTGATTACTTCACCGGGACGCGATATCGTGGCACAGAGCGATCGCAGTGTTGGTAACTTCACCCTGACGAATCTGGATCTGAATGAGCATACAACGTTACAGCTGCCGGACCCTAACCTCCAGCCTGTACCGGGTGACGGTGGCGAACTCTTCCTGATCGGTACCCGGATGCTGTATCGGTTGAATGCCGAAAACGAAGTGACCGCCGCGGTCAATTTCAACCTGGATATGGGTACGTACAATGCCAGTTATAGCGATGGCCAGCTGCTGCTGCCATTACAAGACCACCAGGCCGAAGGCGACATCCTCCTGGGCCTGGACCGGATGCTGATGCCCCAGCGTGGCTGGCGTCACATCTATAATGAAGGCAATACCAGTACTCGGCACAATGCCGTAAACAGCGATGCCTGCACCCTGAGTAACGGCGATCACATCACTGCGGGCGGGGTGAGCACCAATACCCCGGCTCCTTTTAACAGAGCCCCCATGCTGATGGTGGATCATCAACCTCTGCTCCTCCCCGAGGACTGGACAGTCACGCCGCTGTCCGTTGACCAGCTGCCAGTATTTACTCCTGTGGTACCGCTACCACAACCACAGCCAATTACGCTAAACACAACTACATTTACGCCAACGCTGGAACCCTTTGAGCTGCGCTTAACGGCGCTGTAGTCATTTCTAACCTCCGTTCCCACGCGCTAGCTGGGAACGTATCCCTATCAAACAGGCGTTCATCGCCCACTCCCTTGAAAACTCTAACGCTCAGATATTGACCGCAGCGCCGTTGATGGTGACGCAGGTCAGGGCCGAGGCGTGGTGCAGCTCGTCATCGAGGTTGCCGCCGATCACCCCGCAGAAGCCCAGCGTCTGGTGCATGATGGCGAGGTGGTAGTGGCGACTGCTGTGTTGCAGCTCAGCGTACCAGGCCTGTACCGCCGCGCGGTCGGGCAGCGGGGCCAGGTGGGCCAGTGCCTCGCGGGGCTGGCCGGTGGCCAGTTCGCACAGGGCCAGGTTGTAGCGGGCTTCCATGCAGTCACCGTAGTGATGGATGCAACTGCGAAAGCAGCCCCGGGCGACCGCCCAGAGGCCGTCTTTCAGGACCTGGCTGCCGAGCTTGAACAGCCAGTTGGCGCGGTCAGTCTCTGGCAACAGGGCAGGGCCGGTGCGCTGTGCGTTTTCTTTATACACAATCGCGCCGCTGGTAATGCGCGCGGCGCCCTGTGCGGCACCGTAGTAAACGGGGTGCAGAGTATCGCCGGCCAGGGTTTTCTGGCTGCAGACTTCATCGGCAAACGCGATCAGGTTGTTGTCGATGACAGAGTGCTGTGTTTCCGGCAGGCCGATCATATTAATACTGCTGGCACTGTTATCATCCTGTCTGGGGATGCGCGTTTTAATCTGGTTACCGGTAAAGACCAGGTTTAAACCACGGCTGATATGGGTGGCCGCCAGGCCGAATACCCGGACCAGTGCCGGGTTGATATTATCAATCAGGTTATTGGTGACGGTCAGTGTCTGATTAATATCAGTTGTTTGACGTTCGAATGTCAGCGCACTGGAGGTGGTTACCTGATTACCATTAAATATGTAGTTGCCTTCATGTTTATAGGTCAGGTATGGGCTCATGGAGGCGACACAGCCAGCATGGTCAAAGGTATTGTTGCTGATTTGTATATCGGTGCCCGGGCCGCCGCTGATGAACTGATCCACCGTGCCGCTGGTTGCAAAGGTGAAACCACGCACCCGCAGGCCGTTACTGTCCGGGAACACCAGCCCGCGCTGTTGCTCCAGCGCGGTAAACAGCAGGGTAGCGCCCTCGCTGTACAGGCGGCGACAGACGCTGGCATGAATTTCGACGTCCAGCTGACAGGGCTGGGCGGCGGGCACATGAACCTCCAGGCTAAGAGTGCTGCATAGCCACAGGGAGAGTGGGAACGAGAGCATTTCTAGTTCAGGAGCGGCAGGGTGCTGCTGGAGTAAGGCAATAAGTGCAATCGACAGACTGGATGGCGTTACTTCGAACAGGGCGCTGAGATCATGCGCTCTGGCCTGCACCCCTCACCGCTATTTTTCATGCCACCCTGTATGGTCAGCATGGCTACGAAACATTTGAAATAGTATTAAAAACTCAGTCAGACCAATGCTGTTTATATGCCGTTTATACGCTGTTTATATGCCGTTTACATAAAGCATTGTGGAGCGAACACTAAAACAACCGTTCGATTGTTTTTAATCTATTTTCATTGTTACACTCCCGCCGAAGGAGCTATTTTACCCCTTGTCAAAAGCTAACCAGGAATTAGATCAATGAGCAGTAGTGCTTTTGTCAGTCAGCTATATACTCATCTTTTCAATCGTGACGCAGACACTGAAGGTCTGGATTTTTGGGTCGCGGAGATAGACAGCGGCAGGCTCAACGCCGCCCAGGTAACACAACAGTTAATGGACAGCCCGGAGTTTGCTGAGACAATTGCACCCCTCGTGCAACTGTACTTCTCGGTACTGGGGCGTATTCCTGATACCGACGGCCTTCAGTTCTGGGTGCTGCAACTGCAACAGGGGCCGTCTCTGGACACAATCAGTGCCAGCATGATGGCGTCTGATGAATACCAGCAGCAGGGTGGCGTAAACGATAGCGACAATAGCACTTTCCTGGACACGCTCTATCAGCATGCGCTGAATCGTGCGCCAGACAGCACAGGTAAAACCTTCTGGCTGGACGCGCTGAATTCCGGCCAGCTAAATCAGGCTGAGGTCGCTGCTGCCTTTGCCCGTTCAGATGAAGCCCGGACCAGCCGTGGCGACGAAATCAACGTGATTGCCAGTCAGCTGGCCACGCAGAATACGCTCCCCGACCGCGCTGACGTCGACAGTGCTCTGGCTGATTATCAAAGCAACCCACAGGGCTATATCACAGCCGCGTATGCCAGTGATGCGTACAGTGGTGTGACCGTGCCGGGATTGTCCAAAGACGGTGTGGCGGTGGATGGCTACGTGAGCGGGGCAACCGTCACCCTGACCGTTATTGAAAACATCAACGGCGAACTGGTGACCCGGACTGAAACCCGGATCACCGATGAGAATGGCCATTTTGATTTTGGCGAAGATGCCGGCTTCGGTTCGATGGTCATGACCGGCGGCACGGACATCTCAACCGGGGCGGTGTTTGAAGGCAGCATGAGCGCCCCGGCGGGTGCCAAAGTAATCAACCCGCTGACGACCCTGATTAACGGCCTGTCCCAGCAGGCCGGTGCGTCAGCAGGGTCCGCCGCGATCGCTGCTGCGAACCAGCAGGTGCTGGAGAAATTCGGCCTGCCGGACACCCTGGACCTGCTCAATTACGACCCGGTACAGACCGTCAGCAGCGCCACGGACCCGGCTGCGGCGGCCGACGCACTGGCGGTACAGGCCGCCGCCGCACAGACTAACACCCTGCTGACCCAGGTGGCAGCCGTACTGGATGGCCTCGATATCGTTGCGGATGAAAGCGCCGGTGAACAGGCCGCACAGGCTGCGCTGGTGACGCTGCTTGAGCAGAACGACACGCTGGATCTGAGTGACGCCGACACGATCGCCACACTCACCCAGCAAGCCGCCCATAATGCCGATGCCACCGATAGCCAGCAGGCCGACCTGCAGAGCCTGGTCAGCGACAGCTCAAAGGCCATTGCCCAGCTGAACCAGGCGATCACTGCCGCGGTGACCACCAGTACGAATGCAAGCGAGGGGCTGGGAAACATTGCCCAGGTACAGATCGTTGCCGAAGCACTGGAAGAGCAGCTTGAATCCGCGGTGGCGCAGCAAGATCTGAGCACGGTGGTCGAAGCAACCCGCGATGACACGCTGAACGACGCCATTGATGAGCAGGATGATAACGTCAATGTGGGGGGCGATAGCGGTGCCGTGTATAGCCCGGATGAGACACCGACTCCCACACCGACGCCAACGCCGACGCCGACGCCCACCGATAGCGTGGTACCCACCATCAGCTCGGTGCAGGTCAGCGCGGCTGGCACGATTGAAATCAGCTGGAGTGAAACACTGGGCGCGGCTTCGGTGGCCGACGTAGCAGATTACACCGTTACCGTGGGTGGCAACGCCATCACGATCAGCACCGCTGCCCTCAATGGCACCGTGCTGACGCTGACGCCAGCCAGCCCCCTGACCAGCAGCTCGGCGGTGGATAGCGTGGCATACACCCGTGCCAGTGGCACGGCTGACTCTATCGTCGATGTGGCGGGCAACGCGGCCGCCGATCAGACGGTCACAGCCGTGCCCAACAACATACCGGCACCGCCAGATACAACAGCACCCACCATCAGTTCGGCGCAGCTCAATGCTGCCGGTGATATTGAAATCACATGGAGTGAAACCCTGGGCGCGGCCTCAGTGGCGGAAGTGGCGGATTACACGGTTATGGTCAGTGGCAGTCCCATCGCCCTCAGCAGTGCTGCCCTCAATGGCACGGTGCTGACGCTGACGCCCACCGTTCTGCTCAAAAGTAATGCGACGGTTGAGAGCGTGGCGTACAGCGCCGCCGGTGGCACGGCTGACTCTATCGTCGATGCTGCGGGTAACGCTGCGGCTGACCAGACGGTAACCAGCGTGCCCAACAACAGCGGGCCAGCCATCAGTCGCGTTGAGATCGATGCCAGTGGCAATCTGGACGTCATCTGGAGTGAAGATATCAGTAACTCCGGCACGCCCCACCCGAATCACTATACGCTGACCGTGGGTGGCCAGTCGCTGACAATATCGGCCGCCGCGTTCAAAGCTGGCAGCAATGATACGGTGACGTTGACCATGGCCAGTCCGCTGGCAGCGGATACCGTGTTCGAGTCGCTGGAATACAGCGGTTATTTCTCGATCAAAGACAGCGATAATAACTATGCCACCTATGACGAGCGATACGACACCCTGGGGCCTGAACTGATCGAGAACATCAGTGCCCAGCGTTCAGCAGCCAGCGGCTCAAGCGTTATTACGCTGGAGTTTAATGAAGGGATGGCACTGGGTAACGGACTGATCACCCTGGATGACGGTGCGGGCGGCGTACAGACGATTGATGTCAGCAGCGGGAAGGCTGTTATCGGCAGGGATAAAACCAAAGTCATCGTCGAACTGGATACCGCGCTGGCAGACAATACGACCTATACGGTCAATATTGACGCGGCGGCACTGACCGATACGGTCGGCAATCATATGCAGAGCAGCAACACCGCCGAACTGAGTTTTACCACCGGTAACAAAGTCTCTGACGGCAGTACGGACAGCTCGGTGGTTATTTTCGATATGGTGAACGGGGTGTCGTCTGACCACAGCGACCGCAGCTTTGACGCCAATACCAGCTACAACATTTACATTCGCTTCGGTGAAACAGATAACACACTGAACACACTGGCACAATCAGGCGCCGCAACCGATGCAACCTTCTCGCAATGGATCGGGGCTGAAAATCTGGGCAGCGATGACAAAATCTGGTTCGCCACCGATACCGGCGCCATGCCGGTGCGCTCAGGAAAGGTGGCTGACCGGATTGAATTCTACAACGATAAGGTCGCAGCATTGTATGGCGGGGGCGGCACTGGTATCGCCTACGTAAAAGAGGGCGGTACCGTTAGCCGATACGACACCAGCAGCGGGAAAATAGATCTCTGGCTGGGTGATCTGTCCCTGACCCAGAATATGGCTGGCACCTCACTGGCAGCGAATATCAATACGCTGCTCGGGACTCAGGGCCTGCTCTGACGCCCAGGCTGACAGCCGGTCACTGATAAATGCCGGTTGTCAGCCACTGAAAGCCCGCCAGTGACAACGACACCGTCATTCAATTCCTGATGCCCAGCCGTTCCCACCGTCTGCATCAGCACAGGTTTCAGCAGTAGAGCCTATCCATGATACAGACAAGCACACTCCGGGCGCTGGCCGAGCACCAGCAATACACACAGCTACTGGCCGATGCCCAGTCCCTGACCGCAGAGCAGGCTCAGCAATGCCTGCCCCTGCGTGCGCTGGCCCACCTGCATAACCAGCAACACGACGCGGCACAGCCGTTAGTGAAACAGGCGCTCGCCTGTCAGTCTGATTACGGGCCAGACGTATTAACCGACCTGGCCGCCGTGCTGATTCTGCAAGGTCAGTTTGACCCTGCCGTCGTGCAGCTCAGGCGCGCGCTGGCCCAACAGCCGGACTACGCCCCTGCGCTCGCCCGGCTGGGCTACTGCCACTGGCATCAGGGCGATACCACCATGGCACAACGTCTGCTGGAGCAGTCCGTCGCGATCGCCCCGTACCGCCTTGCCACGGTAACCCATCTGCTGGCGCTCAACCTGCACGTACAGGACTGGCCAGCGGCCCAGCACTGGTTATCCAGTACCCATGACCTGCTGGCAGAGTTGCAGGCTGAGCTGGCCGCTGACACCCTGACACAACAGCGTATACGGCTGGATAACCAGCAGCTGCAGCTCTGGGTTCAGACCGGCCAGTTTGAGGTCGCAGAGCACTGGCTACACACCCTGAATTCCACCGACCCGGCGTCAGAACATCTGATCCGTGCCGTCTGCCAGTATGGCCATCAGCTGGCGGCGGTGGACCGGCATGATCAGGCCACAGACATCATCGCAGACTACCTGAAAACGGCACCCGCTCAGCCGGACCTCTGCATGTTGCAGGCTGAACTGGCTGAGCTGCGCGGTTACTACCAGCAAGCTATACAACTTCTGCAGCAGGCACTGCAACAGCACCCGGACAATATCGCACTCTGGAACCAGCTGTCGGCAACTGCCCTGCAGAGCGCTAACGACGCGCTGGCGCGGCAGACCGCAGCCAGGGGGCTAATGCTGGCTGAAGCATTGCCTGCTGACGATCCGGCTCGCCCGGTCAGCCTTGCGCAGGCGCAGACCGCACTCGCCCGCGTCGAAAGCCAGGCTCAACAGTTTGAGGCGGCAGAACAGCGCTATAACACCGTGCTGGCAGACATGCCCGACTATCTGCCAGCGCTCAACGGACTCGGCCAGCAAAAGATGCAACAGGGCCAGATAGCAGCGGCCATCCGCCTTTTTCAGCAGGTGCGGCAGATCGACCCGGTCAGAGGCCAGGTCGCGCTGATCAATGCCCGCCAGTTTCCCGACGATGTCGACACGCTTGACGCGCTGGAACAGGCCGCAAAAACGCCTTCGCTGGAAGGGAGCCTGCGCAGCAGTCTCCTTTTTCAGCTGGCCGCGAGCTGGGAAAAACGCAAAGACTACGACCGGGCGTTTGCCTTCGCCCGCCAGGCCAACCAGAGCAGTCAGGCTCTGTTACGTTACGACGCCAACGCACACCGGCAAAAGTGCGCCCGCATTCGCATGGGGTTCAACCGGGCACTGTTCCAGCACCGGCCAGATTTCGGGCTTGGCTCGACACTGCCGGTGTTTATCGTCGGTATGCCCCGTTCCGGCACCACGCTGATTGAACAGGTGCTGGCCGGGCACAGTGAGATCTTCGGGGCCGGTGAATTAGGCATTATCCCGCAATGTATCCGGGGTATGGAGCGCTGGGAGCGCCATATCGGCTCGGGCCGCGGCTACCCGGACTGCATGGACGACCTCAGCCGCGAAGAGAGTCAGCGTATTGCCCAGCGCATCCTCGACGAGCTGCAGGCCTTTGCGCCCACCGCCCGACATGTCATTGATAAACTGCCCCACAACTTTGAAAATATCGGCCTGATCAAATTTCTGTTTCCCCATGCCAGAATCATTTCGGTACGACGGGACCCACGCGATATCGCCCTGTCCAACTACTTCACCGATTTTCAGGCCAAACATGGCGGCATGGGTTTCGCCTATGATCTGACGACCATTGGCACTCATCTGGCGGATCATAACCTGCTGATGCATCACTGGCACCAGACTTTCCCGGGTCAGATCCTGGAGCTGAGCTACGAAGCGGTGGTGGATGATCTGGAAGGCAGCGCCCGCAAAATGCTGTCTTACATCGGCGTTGAGTGGCAGCCACAGGTGCTGAACTTTAACGAGCTGGACCGCCCGGTCGCCACCGCCAGTGTCTGGCAGGTGCGCCAGCCGGTCTATAAAACCGCCAAGGCTAAATGGAAACGCTACCAGCCGCATCTGGCAGCGCTGATCGCAGGCACCAACGCCCCGATACAGCCCGAGCCCGTGACCGATATGCTCACGCTGCCAGAGCCTGGCTGGTTCACTGCGGGCGTGGCGCTGTATAACGCGGGTGACCTGGACGCTGCCGAAATGAATTTCAAGAAAATGCTCCATCACAACCCGGCACACGCAGCCTGCACCTATATGGTCGGGATGGTTTACCTGCGCAAGCATCACTGGCAGGAGGGTATCGCACGGTTAGAACAGGCCGTGGATGCAGCCCCCTGGCAGCAGGACTGGCGTAACAACCTGGCCCGGGCGTATCACCTGAACGGCACACCGGCAAAAGCACGGGCGTTAAACCCGGCCATGGATGCCGGGCAACCGGACGCATTCGCCCCGGTGCAACTGCCAGACGGCAATCAGTTATTCAACCGTAACCTCTGACCGCTGCACAGTCGCAGGACCACGCACTCTGTTAATACCCAGCCCTGCAGCAACACCGCGAACTGGCCCGCCAGCGGGTGGCCGTTACTGATATGACAGGGTGATCAGATCGCCACTGCGGGCGGTGGTTGTTTTGCACTGGATGGCGTTATTCACCAGCGCAGCGGCGCCGGGCAGGCCGCGGTTGTGCAGCGGGTTGGCGAGCTCACCGGCCAGCATTTTCTGGCTGTAGTGGGCATCCGTAAACGTGATCAGGTTGTTATCAATGATCTGTGGCTGGGCATAGGGCAGGCCGATCAGGTTACGGCTGCCGGAGCCGTGCCAGTCGTGCGCCGGGATCGGGGTGGTGACCTGGTTGCCGGTGCAGACCAGGGTGAAACGCTGGCTGATGCGGGTGATATCCAGCCCGTACACCCGGCTGACGGTGCCGGTGTGGCTGAACTGGTTATCGGCGAACAGCAGCTGCTGGCTGATGCCGGGCTGCTCCTTGTAGAGCTGGACTGCGGTGGCGGCGCGGGCCTGATTATGGTGGAACTGATAGGCGCCTTCATGGGCATAGGACAGCTGCAGGCCGCCCTGATAGACAAATTCGTTATGGCTGACCCGCACATCACGGCAGTAATGGGCCAGGACGTTGTCGGCCGCCAGATCATCTTTCGGCCTGACGCTGTTGTTATCGATGAGCACGCCGCGGGTGTTGATAATATTAAAGGCCCGGCCGGTTTTGCACTGCACTGATTGCACCAGGGTGTTGTTGGTGATCATCAGGTTGCGGGATTTGATCGGCGAGTACTGGTAGCCCTGAGCAGGCCCCTGGCGCACGTAGTTACGCCCGCTGAGGATACCGGCCGAGACGATATTCACCCCCCAGTTTTCAATCCGGTTGCCATCGACCAGGGCATTTTCACCCCATACCAGATCGTTATCGTTATTTGAGTCCAGCGGTTTGATGGCAGATTTGCCAATATTGTAGAACTGGTTATTGAGGAACCGTTTGTTGCGGCTGACACCGCCGGTACAGCGGTCAAAGATGGCGGTATCGGCGGTGGCACTGAACTGGTTGGCCGTGACGTACAGGCTGTTGCTGTTTTTGGCGTAAACACCGGCCCAGACGTTGGTAAACCGGTTATCACGGATACGGATATCGGTCTGCCCGGCGTTATTGATATACAGCGCCCGCATCAGGTTATTGCCGCCCACATTGGCCGCGTCGTAGCTGTGATCGCGCCAGCCGTTTTCGAAGCGGTTGCGGCTGATCAGCACCCGGTTGACCCCTTCCAGACAGACCCCGCCGCTGCGGATGTAGCCGGTGTCCGGGTCGACCTCCTGCAGTGCGGCGGTGCAGCCAGCATGGTCAAAATGGTTATCGCTGAGGGTGATATCGGTGCCGTTGCGGGCATGGATAAACTGATCCACCGTGCCGGTGGTGGTAAAGCGCAAGCCCTGGATGCTGAGCCCGTCACAGCCGTCAAACACCAGCCCGCGTGCCTTGTCGGTGGCGGTGAAAGTCAGGCTGGCACCCTGACTGAACAGGCGGCGGCAGCGGCTGGCGATAATGTCGCCACTGAGCAGGTACGGCGTTGTGGATGCGGTGATCTGCACGGTGCGGGCACAGGCCATCGCCTGCTGGAAGGCGGTGCTGCTGTCCTGGCCGGGCAGGGCACCAAACTGGCAGACGTCGACCACGCCCGCCGGGAACAGGCCCCTGGCCTGCAGGTTATTGTGGCCCAGCGTCAGCAGGCTGCCATTGTCCGGGGTCGCCGGACTGGCGCTGTCCTGCTGCTGGATCTGATACTGGTTGCCGCCGGGGCCGCCTGGGGTATAGCCCAGCGTCTGTACAATCTGTCCCGCCACCAGGCTGTTGTCTCCCAGCAGGCTGGCAACGCAATCATAGGTAACGAATGTGGTTGAAGTCATTGTCTGTTCTCATCGATGGTAGCCGGTCACATCGGGTACGGCGGGGTATGACCCCGCCAGCCACCCGTCTCTGTCGGGGCCTTAAACAGCCTGTACCGTAAACGTCTGGTTGGTGCGGTTGATGGCCGTTTTGTACTGGATGTTGTTGCCACTGATGCGGCCAGCACCGCGCAGCTCGCGGTAATAGATCGGGTGTAACAGATCGCCAGCGATCATCTTCTGGCTGCACAGGGCATCCGAGAACTCGACCATATTGTTATCCACCACCTGCGCCAGCGCGGCAGAGGGGGCCAGCCCCAGCATAAATTTGCCGCTCAGATCATCATCCGTGTCCTGTTTTGCCAGGGTGGTTTTCACCGCGTTGCCGGTAAAGATCAGGGTAAAGTCGGCCTGGGTGGTGGTGGCGTCCAGACCGTAAACCGGCCCGGCAACCGCACCGGTATTATCGATCTGATTATCGGTGACGGTTAAACGCGGGGTGCGCGTGGCGTCGGTATTGGCAAAACGCAGCGGCTGGTTGAGGCTCAGCTGATTATTAGAGAAGCTGTACTCGCCGAGGTGATTCTCAGCCAGCGTCAGGGTGCCTTTGCAGCTGAACTCGTTATTGTGGATCTGGACGTTGTTGCAGCCCTGGGTCAGGGTGTAACTTTCCGCCGCGTTCACCGCACCGGGGTCGGCGCGCCAGGGGCGGATCACGTTATTCAGTACGCTGACGCTGTCCAGCGCAATCACCTTCAGTGCGTTGTTGGTCAGGGCGACCGGGTTGCCCTGAGGGTCGGTTTCGGCCACGGCTGGCTGGAGCAGGCTGTTGTTCACCAGCTTCAGCTGGCTCTGTGTGGTGGTGCCGCCCGCAGCAGCGACTTTTTCGATGTGCAGGCATTGCGTGGCCGTGACCTTGCCCCAGCCCTCAACGATATTGCCGTTGATCAGCAGGTCATCGAACAGCGCCAGCTCAGCACCCACCACCGGTTCGGCCTCGGTCAGTACCCGGCTGATGGCCGAGGCACCAAGGTTGCTAAATTCGTTGTACAGGTACTGCGTCTGTCTGTTCGTGCCGGATGGGGTCTGCTCAATAAACGCTGAGCCCCGGGTATCGGTGACGGTATTTTCGTCAATACAGAGCCCGGCACAGTCGTCCATATAGACGGCATCGATCAGGTTGCTAAAGGCATTGTCACGCAGCTGGATCGCCGCGTTAGCGGCCCCGATGATCAGCAGCGCACGGTCCAGGTTATTGCTGCCCGGCGCAACCTCGCGGTGACCGTTTTTAAAGCGGTTACGCTCAATCAGCGCCCGCCGGACCCCGTTCAGAAAGACGCCGCCCTGATAGCCGTTCAGCGCCGCGCTGGCCCCGGCATGGTCAAAGGTGTTGTTGCGGATCTCCAGATCATCGCCCGGTCCGGCGCTGATGAACTGATCCACCGTGCCCTGGCTGGTGAAGGTAAACCCGCGCAACTGCAGGCCGTTACTGTCGGGGAACACCAGCCCGCGCTGATCCTGCACCGAGGTGAAGTGTAGCGCTGCGCCCTCACTGAACAGGCGGCGGCAGGTGCTGGCGGTCAGCTCGCGGCTGATCTGATACGGCAGCTCCGCCGCAGTTACCTGTACCTCCGGGGCAAAGGCCAGCGCGTCGGCAAAGGCGTCACTGCTGTCGGTGCCCGCCAGGGCACCAAACTGGCTGACGTTAACCTGACCCGAGGGGAACAGGCCGCGGGCCATGATAGCGCTGTTAGCCAGCGCCAGCAGGCTGCCATGGTCGGCCGTGCCTGCGGCAGCGATGATTTCATAGGTATTGCCGCCGATGCCGGGCTGACTGTAGCCCAGGGTCTGAACGATCTGGCCCGGTGTCAGGACAGTGTCAGCCTGCAGGCTGGCGACGGAGGTGTAGGTCTGGAGTGCCAGGGTCATAGGAGTTTCTCTAAGCGGATAAGGGGAATTATTTGTGAATATGTGTAATGAACGACGTCATCTTTATCGACGGCGACAGGGGGCTCAAGGATTGCGCGCGTTAAATGGCGTTAACAGCTTTTCGCTGCTTTTGTGAGATTTTTAATTGTAAGTTGTTGGTTTGTAGCGCTGTGCCTCAGCCGGGCGGTGTCACCGTCTGGCTGCTGCAGCGCGGAAAAACGCCGTTATACGCAGGCGTATAACGGCGGAGGCATCAGGCGTCGGCGGCCGCCTCCTCGGCGTCAGCAACGGGCTCGCACGGCGCCATGCAGCCGATATACAGGGTGTTGCCCGGGGCACAGACGTTGATGATGTTGCGGCCGTCAGTTTGCGCACAGCAGTTGCAGTTATCGGCAGTGACAGTTGTTTCAGCTGGTGTTACAGATGTATCAGACATGGTGTTTTCCTTAACGTAGTGGGTGCCCGGAATGGGTATCGAGCTTAGTGAGTCCAGCTGCTAAGTGTCAGCGACAGGTCGTTGCTTTCTATGAGGCTGAACAGGTTGCTGTTGCTCACCGTCAGATCACTCGGCTGGGTGGCGATAGGCTGCGGAGCTGACTGGCTGAAGCTCTGGCCTTCTCTGAGCTGCCATGGCGCCTGGGGGGCGGTGAGAAAGGCTTCATTCATCAGCAATGGCTGGCTCGGGGTGTTATAGAAGCCGGCCCAAAGAACATCGCCTTCTGCCGTTGATGTACAGTCATACAGCCAGACTTTATCTGTCTGGCTGTGGTAGAGCTGGTAATGTGTCTGCAGGTTGCCTGTCGGGTCGACACGCAGCACCAGCCCCTCGTACTCTGAGCTGTTGTCTTGTTTGATCCTGCCGGTCAGGTGGAGGCTGCCGTCGGCGTTGAGGCTGCTTCTGGTCAGCCGTGCTTTCATGCCGTTCTGATTGGTGAATTCTATCCTGTGCCAGCTGTCCAGCTGGCTGTCCCAGCGGGTGAGGTAGTCAGTAGTGTTGTCCGGGTTGGTGACGGTCCCGTAGAGAACCCCATCGTTGCCTGCCATCAGGTCCGAGTGGTGATAGAGTTGATTCGTAACCAAAGATTGCTGAAGGCTAAGATCGCTATCCAGTTTGAGCAGCGCACAATGTTTACTTGGCGACAGCCGGACTGAGATATAAACGCCACTATCACTAACAGCCAGTGCTGATGGGTGAGCTGACTGGCTGCTGGAATGGATAAGCCGCTGCTCCAGTAATTCCATCTCGCTATTCAGACGCAGGATAACTGTCTGGTAAGTTTCGCCTGTTGATACCTGGCCGAGAATGTATAACTGATTGTTGTGATGAATGATTTGCCGTGAATGGTACTTTCCAGATACCTGAAACTGTCGCTGAAGTGGCTGTTGGGTTGCGGGGGTGAGTTTCAGTAGATGTCTAGGGCTATCTTGCTTGTAGGGCTGGCTCAGAATGTAGGTGTTGCTCTGCTCATCCGTACAGATATCACCGAAGTAGCAGCTCTGATCGGTCGATCTAAGGCGCTCGACTATCTGGCTGCTTGCACTGTAGCGGTCAAGTACACCGTCTTTGTCGAGATAACCCGCACAGAACGTGTGCCCGTCGCTATCCGTGGCGATGGAGTAGTATTCAGATAACTCCTCTGAAGGTGTGGTTATCTCTATCGGCTCGAACACTGCCGGACTGCCACTATTGTCGTTACCTGAGCCGTTACTATCCTCAACCAACGGTATTTCTTCTCTTTCAAACACCAGGTGTGCCGGGGACTGGGTAAACGGTGGCACGGTGCTCTGGGTCAGGGACAGATCCAGCAGGGTTTGTGGCTGGGTGTTGCTGTCGATGCTGATAAATGCGTCGGTGAGAATATCTTCACTGCTACTGTTTTCCAGATAGTGGCAGCTGAGTAACAGCGGCTGGCGCGGTTTACCATAATAACCGGCCCACCAGGTGTTGCCATCCGGGCTGACAACCCCCCGATCCAGTGACGCTGTATTGGCAGAAGGCCTGTTGATACGCCAGCTGCGCTGTAAACGGTGCTGTTCGTCCAGGCACAGTACAAATGGAACAGACTGGCCATCGTGCTCAATATTGCCGGATAACAACAGGTGGTGCTGTGGATGCCAGACACTGTGGATGAAGCGTAGATTGCTGCCATCGGTCAGGGTCAGCGATTGTACCTGTGAGTCGGTCAGATCGGCAGCGCAATGGAACAGGCCCGCACTTTCACCGTTGTAACAGGTTCCACTGAGTCGGCCATCGGTGGTGACGGTCAGAGTTGATACTCTGGTCTGCTGATCGAGTATGGCTACGTTCAGCAGCTGGAGCTGGGCATCCAGCTGGATAATACAGCCATGTGCGTAGCTTGCGCCGTTAACCGTTCCAGCGGTCTGGCCATAGAGATAGACAGCACCGTCAGCCGCAGTGGTCATATGGAACAGGAGCAGACCTGCCTCGGCATGGGAAAGTAACTGACAGTTGAGTAATTGCAGGTTGCTGTCATAGCGAGCGATACAGCTTTGCCAGCGCGCGCCACTGCGAATATACAGTACCAGGTACAGCGCCCCCTGATGCCAGCACATATCGATCACCTTTTGCTGGGTACTAAGCTGAATTTGAGAGACCGGGTTCATCTCGGCATCGAAACGTATCAGCTGGTCTGACAGACTGCCGCCTAAGCAACTGATAACGGCATAGCTATGGTTGTCGGTATCGGTGCAGCTGAAAGCGGTATAGGCGGTGGCAGTCGCACCGTCAGCGGCGAGCTGAAGCTGGGTGCAGTGGCTGAAATCAGGCGTATATTGCTGTAACAGAGCGTTTTGATTGTGCGTGCCGCCACAGAGGATGCTGTTATCAGCATGGGCACTAATTGCGTTCAGGTAGCGACCGGTACCGCTGCCAGGGTCCGGGTTAGGAATAGAGTCCGGGCCGGTATAGAAACCTGTCGCGCTGCCTGTGCTTGTACCTGAGCCATCGCCATCGCCAGAGCCATCGCCATCGCCGGAACCTGAGCCATCGCCGGAACCTGAGCCGTCGCCAGAACCTGAACCGTCGCCAGAACCTGAACCATCGCCAGAACCATCGCCAGAACCTGAACCGTCACCGGAACCTGAGCCATCGCCAGACCCTGAGCCTGAACCGTCGCCGGACCCTGAACCATCGCCAGACTCTGAGCCATCGCCAGAACCTGAACCATCGCCGGAACCTGAGCCCGAACCGTCGCCGGAACCGGAGCCATCGCCGGAACCTGAACCTGAACCGTCGCCGGAACCGGAACCATCGCCGGAACCTGAGCCATCGCCGGAACCTGAGCCATCGCCGGAACCTGAGCCATCGCCGGAACCTGAGC
>CAJXNY010000055.1 GCA_913057435.1 uncultured Oceanospirillaceae bacterium
GTATGCCCGGTGGTGTGGGAGGACGGCGGGGGTAACCCCGCCTCCTACCCGATATCTGCGCCAGGCTGAATATAGTCATTTTTCAGGGCGGTTACCGCTGTATTCCGTTCAAGATAGCGGGCAGGTATGATGGAGCAAGGTCTATGCCGAATCAGTTTTTGAAATGAACCAGTGTAAGGAAGTTGTATACCGATGGACGTTCTTTCAGCAATGGGTGTTTTTGTGCGGGTTGTCGACCGCAAGAGCTTCTCAATGGCAGCCAATGAGCTGGGGATTTCCAGTTCATCAGTCAGTAAACAGGTTTCCCATCTGGAGAAACATGTCGGTGCCCGTTTGTTACAGCGGACCACTCGGCGGTTGAGTGTCACCGAGGTCGGTGCTGCCTATTACGACAAGTGTGTGCGTATCCTGTTTGATATCGAAGAAGCTGAAAACCTGGTATCGCAGCTGCAGGGCGCTCCGCGAGGGGTATTGCGGATCTCCTGCAACATGACCTTTGGTCAGATGCAGCTGTCCCGGGCGATTCCTGAATTTATGGAAAAATACCCGGATATCAAGTTTGATGTCTCACTGGACGACCGTCCTCAGGATATGGTGAGCGAAGGCTTTGACCTGGCGATTCGTATCGCCGACCCTCAGCTTCCTGACTCCAGCCTGATTGCGCGTGAAATCGGCGCTATTCCGATGTTTATCTGCGCCAGCCCCCAGTACCTGGAGACACATGGTCAGCCAGATAGTCTGAAGGACCTGAAAGAACATAACTGTCTTATCTTCGTTCATGCCTCCAATGCCAATCAGTGGACGCTGGATGAAGGCGGCAATCTGAACACTGTGCAGGTGGCAGGGGACATGAAAGCCAATAACAGTCTGGTGGTGCGGGCCTCAGCGCTGGCGCACCGGGGTGTGGCTAATCTGGCGTCTTTTGTGATCGCCCGGTTTATTGAGTCTGGTGAACTGAAGCTGGTATTCCCCGATCATCAACCGGAACGGCTCTCGATCTTTGCCGTCTACCCGGATCGTAAATACACCTCGCCTAAAGTCAGTGCCTTTATCACCTTCTTTAAAGACTGGCTGGCCCGCAACCTTGAACAGGAACAGGCAAATTTTCGCTGACAGACCCAGGCCTGCTTACCCGTCGTTCAGGCTGCTTTGCAGTGCCTGCTCGATAATTTCCAGGCAGACTGCCACCGCCAGTGGCATCGTGTCAGGGTAGGGATGCAGTGCGTAGACGGTGTTCGCTGGCAGTTCATAGCCGGGCATCATCTCGACCAGCACGCCCGCCCGCGCCTGAAAGATAAACCCAGGCACAATACCCATTCCAGCACCGGCTTCCAGTAATGCAAGACAGGTGGGCAGCGAATCTGCTCGACAGCCAGGTGTCGCGTCTACTATCCGAACCCCTTCACCTGTTATCGCCGTTAAGTGATGCTGAATCTTTTCACCTTGCCAGCGGTTGGCGATATAAGGCACAGACCCGGCGGCGAACTGCTTCACGGTGCTGGTGGTGCCGCACAGCACATCACGAAAACTGCCAATCCGGCGTTGTTTCAGGCGGCTGGCAGGGGAGGGTCCTACCCGGATGGCCAGATCTATACCTGCCGTCATCAGATCAAGCTGACCATCATCCGTTATCAGTTCAGGCTCTATCTGTGGATAACGCTGCATCAGTTGCCCTATCGCAGGGGCAATCAGCGATCCCATCAGAGCGTGAGGTGCTGTGATACGAATCAGACCTTGTGGGCTCAGTTGACTGTTTTGCGCGGTCTGCCATGCCTGGTCTGCCACGGTATTTATCTGCTGGCAGCTCTGATAAAAGTCATCACCTGCCGGAGTCAGTACCTGACGGCGGGTGGTACGCTTGAGCAGTACAACGCCGAGTTCGGCTTCGAGGGTTTTCAGGTGCTGGCTGACCACCGATTTTGACAGCCCCAGACGCTGGGCGGCGGCACTGATGGAGCCGGTCTCGATAATATGAGCAAAGACAGACATCTGACGCAGACGGTTCATGATTATTGTCCGTAAAAACTGAACAATAAATTCTCATTGCTTTGTTTTTCGCTGTCAAGATGATCGTTACAGTGAGTGTCTCAATGTTAAGCGTGGACATAAGGACTCAGAATGATGAATGACGATCAAGTATTAGCCTGTTGTAAAGCGGGTATCGCAGCCTGGCAGCAAGCGTTTAACCGCCAGGATGCCGCTGGGTGTGCTGCGCAGTATTGCGATGACACGGTTATGGATGCCCGGCCATTCGGCATTTTTACCGGTAAGGATGAAATACAGGCGTTCTGGCAGAATATTATGGACCAGGGCTTTGCCGACGTTGAATACAGCCAGGTGAGCTGGGAAGCCGTCGCAGAAGGCGGTTATCTACTCAGTGCCAGCTGGACCATGAACAAAGCGTATGGCGTTGTACACCGTGAGCACTGGGTGGTGCAGGCCGATGGTGTGGCGCGTCTGGTGAGTGATGCTTTTGAAGTGCAGGGTGAACGTTGATCGAACCCTGGCTGCTCGCGACTTTTTTTGTTAACCACTGATGTCGCTCTGCGCTGGCAGAGCGACCATGCCGTTCATTTCAGGTTTATCGCCGGGGTTTACCATCGCTGCTATCTTTTGAGTGCCCCCCGGCACTCGTGTTGAACAGGTACTTACGATGAAACAACTGCAGCGTTCTCTTGCCCTTCTTACTCTGACAGCTGTGACCGCTGCGCCGATCTCTATCGCGCAGGCCGGTATGGTTGGCACAGATCAGGTGGTTGCCAGCCAGCAGGCGCAGGCTGATCGTACCCGTATTCAACAGTGGCTGGACCGTGATGGCCTGCAGCAACAGCTGGCGGCGCAAGGCGTGGATATGGCAACAGCCCGTAGCCGTATTGCCGGGCTAAGTGATGCTGAAGTGGCGCAGATGAATCAGCAACTGGATCAGCTGCCCGCCGGCCAGGGAATTATTGGGCTGGCAGCGATGATCTTTGTGGTATTTATTATCACCGATGCGGTGGGTGCGACCGACGTATTTACCTTCGTTAAGCCTGTTCGCTGAACCCTGTGATCGTGCGGGCCGGACTTTCCAGAGCGGCGACAATCATGGCAGTGATACTGTCGCTATCCGGTTGTAGCAGCCTGATAGCCACCGTGCCCGCTGTCTCATCACAGCTGCCAGCCCGGGCAGAACTTAGCGCTGTGCCATTTTTTCCGCAGGAAAAATACCAGTGCGGTCCTGCCGCGCTGGCCACAGTGCTTGGGGCCCAGGGGTTGCCACATACGCCAGCTCAGCTGAAGCCACAGGTTTACCTCCCCGGTCGTGAAGGCAGTTTACAGCCGGAGCTGATGGCGGCAGTACGCCGTGCCGGGCGGGTAGCTTACCCGCTACAGCCGCAGCTTAATGATCTGTTGCGCGAGGTGGCAGCGGGAAACCCGGTGCTGGTCTTGCAGAACCTGGGTTTAAGTATCCTGCCCCAGTGGCATTACGCCGTGGTGGTCGGTTATGACCTGGATCGTCAGCAGCTGGTGCTGCGCTCCGGCACCGATAAGCGCCGCCTGACTGACATTGGCGTATTTATGAACACCTGGCGGCGGAGCCAGAACTGGGCGCTGGTGGTCGCCGACCCGCAACAACTCCCTGTCACCGCACAGCCAGACCGCTGGCTGCAGGCGGCCCATGCACTGTCAGCGGTCGCGCCCGCCCAGGCTGATACGGCCTTTGATCGTGCCGTCAGCCGCTGGCCTGCGCGCAGTGAACTCTGGCTGGCCTCTGGCAATGCCAAATACAGCCTGCAACAGTTCACTGCTGCCGCTAACCGTTTCCGTCAGGGGCTGGCAATGCACCCACGTGATGGCGCGCTATGGAATAACTACGCCTATAGTCTGGCCAGCCTGAATTGCCCACTGGCTGCGGCTCGGGCGGTGAAGTGTGCTGTCAGATTTAGCCCGGATAGCGTTGCTTTCAAAGCGAGTTATCAGCAACTGGCCCCCGCAGCCAGCCAGGCCGCGCTCGACCCGCCCACCTGTCCTGTTGTCCAGTGCCGTTGAAGATGAGCGACTGTTCAGCTTTTGTGGCATAGGCAGTGTCAGCTGAAGGGGTTAAAATAGAGGCGATTTTGATAGCGAGAAGCCTGATATGAGCCAGATTGACGAACGCCCAACCCCACCAGAAGATTATGAATGTTGCCAGAGTGAATGCAGTCCCTGCGTCTGGGATGCTTACTATGAAGCGCTCAATGAATGGAATGCTCGTCAGCAGGCTGAAAAAGCCAAAGCGGCTGAGTCTGAGGCTAGCGAGTAATTTCCCTGCGCATCACTGAGCATAGTGAAGGGCTGGCCTGGGGAATAAAACTCAGGACGCGCGGATAAATAGTACGAACCATCCCACCGTACGTCCTGAGCCTGTTACCGGGCGTCAGTCCACATTGGCAGAGATATTGTCACCTCTGGACTGTATACGTCCTTGCTCATCTACCCAGATCTGGTAAGGGTTGCCGAACACTTTATACGTGCTGAAGATCTTGTTGTCCTGGTCCCAGATGACCGGGAACTCCAGCTGCCAGCGTTCGGCAAAGGTCTTTACCCAGGCCTGGTCAACATAGAAGCCTTTAACGACCCCAACCCACTGGTTTTTCTGGTCACGAGCTGAAAGTTTTTGCACCTTGGCCAGCTGGCTTTCACAGTCAGGCCAGTGGGGCATCGGGCAGAGGCTATCGAGAAAGACCAGGCTGACCGGCTGGCCCCGATATTGCTCAAGGTTGACGGTGTTACCTTTCAGGCTGGTTGCGCTAAAAGCAGGCGCGCTGTCGCCTGGTAGTGGCTTGTCAGCGGCAAATGTGCAGGCAGATAGTGTTGTCAGTAGCACTGCGGTGGCGTATTTATTCATAATCAATCCTGTGCGCGTCAGATTAAAATTTTTGATCAACAAAGTGCTGGAATGCATCGCTGTTGCCGCTGAACTGTACTTTTCCGTCTTTCAGTAACACATGCGCGGGTGTCTGCCAGAGTTTGTAGCGGCGCATCAGCTCATATTTGTGGTCGATCAATAAAGGCTTACTGGCGGGGAATGACGTCTGAAAATCCCGTACATAGGCCGGTGTAACGTTCATATCAAGAGCGATCCAGACCGATGACGCACGGGCAGAAAAGCTGGCGGGCAGCTTGCTGACCATCTCTTCGGGCCCGGCACCTGCCCAGGAATCCCAGATATTGATAAACACCAGGTGCTGCCAGCCGGGGGCATCCAGTGATACAGGCGCATCGTTGACACTGCGGTAATCGGCCAGTGCAGCGCTACTTAGCAGGCATAAAGAAAGCAGTAACTTTTTCATGATTTAACTCTCCTGTGCGCTGATCAGCGTTTCAATTGCTGTTTCCAGCTGGTCGGTTATCAGGTGGCTGCGCATTTTGACCCGGCCCTCCCGGTCGATCAGTACATGGGTCGGGGTGCCAATAACGCCGTACAGGTTGGTCAGACGGCCGTCACTATCAAAAACGACGGGCAGGCTGTAGCCGTTTTTGGCGAACAGTGCCCGGACATTTTTGACCGAGTCATTGATGCCAACATTGATGGTCAGTACTTCCAGTTTGCCCTTGTTCTTTTCATATCTGGCGTTAATGTGTGGCATCTCTTCTTTGCAGTAAGAGCACCAGGTCGCCCAGAATTTAAGTAGTACCGGCTTTTTGCCACGAAACTGGCTCAAATCAAACGTTTCACCGTTGATTCGGCTGGCACTGAACGTGGGTGCCATCTCGGCAGCCTGTGTTTGTGCAGACGCGAGAGGCGCGGCGAGCGCCAGCTGGCTGTGCAGGGCGAGTGCCAGCACAGTACTGGCCAGTCCTGGTAAATAACGCATGGTGTTTCTCCTGAGTAATGAATAGATCAGAAAATTAAAAACAGGTTACAGAGCGCTACCGGCGTTCAGCAGCAGGTATTCAGCGGTGCCCAGCATCAGCAGCCCCAGCAGTATTTTTGAGCTGTTCAGCCAGCGGCCCGAACGGGGCAGGCGCTGCATCAGCGGGCTGAAGGTACCCACCAGAATCAGCAAGGTGCTCATGCCATAGGCAAACAGCACCAGCAGCAACGCGCCCCAGAGAGGGTTGCCTGCGGAGGCAACATAGATCAGCAGCATGCCCAGCACAGGTGAGGTGCAGGGGGCGGCAATCAGGCCCGAGAGTGCACCCATGGTGAACAGGTAGCCGCGTCGGCCCAGTCCCCAGCGGCCTGCATCAACTTGCACCGCCCAGTTGGGTAGCTGCAGCCAGCCCAGCATCCAGGCTGCCATTAACAGGCAGATGTTACCGATCAGCAGCAAGGTGATCGGGTGGCTGGCAATCGTGCCAAATAATTGCCCGGTGAGTGCGGCCAGCATTCCCAGCAGGCCATAAACCAGTGCCAGCCCGGCAACGTAGATCAGTACATGGCGGAACCCCTGGCCACGGTGGCCGTCAGGGTTACTACCGGATACAACCCCCAGGGTGATTGGCAGTAATGGGTACACACAGGGTGACAGGCTGGTCAGGATGCCAGCGGCGATGACGATAGGGATAATAAGCAGTGACAGTTCACCACTTTGCAGGCTTGCCTGAATTATCGATTCCATAACGAACTACCTCATTAACACGTATCTGTGTTGGTCGCTTTATTGCTTGCCGAGCAGTGTGGCCAACTGCAGAATGACAACCAATGACAGAGCGGGTAAATCGACTGATATTTGCCTTTAAAGGCAGTGAAATCCTGATGATATTCCAGTGAATTCATTGAGTTACGTGGCCTGTAGAGGTATTTTTTACAGCAGTTATCAGTGCCCCGAAATGTCCTGTCATAAGGGTTTGAGGTTAAGAAACATCATGAGTTTGTACCGATTTAACAGCTTTGAGTTTGATAGCAGTAGTGGTGTGCTACGTGACGGCGATGACGAGCGCCATGTGCGGCATAAAGTGGCACAGCTGCTGAGCTATCTGATTGAACAGCGTGACCGGGTTGTCAGCAAAACCGAGCTGCTGGAGGCACTCTGGGAGCAGGGTGAAATGCGTGAAAACTCATTAACCCAGGGGGTGCGGGAAGCGCGCCGCTTACTGGGAGATTCTGCCCAGCAGCCGAGTTTTATTCGTAATTACCCACAGCGGGGTTACCAGTGGATTGCGCCTACAGAACAGCTAAGCCCGACAGCAGTGCGGGTGGCGGATGTGGGCACCGACACCGATACAGAGACTCAAACGGCGCTGGAAACGGTAACGCCGCCTCGCCGCTTTACTCCCATGGCCGTGTTGCTGGCTGCTGTGTTGTTACTGTGCTGCACGGTGATTGTTAGCTGGCAGCTGACAGCGTCGGATGCACCGGTGCAATCGGTTGAACACAAGCCTCGTCTGATGGTGTTGCCGTTTATAAATGAAACCGGTGACAGCAGCTTGCAGTGGATGGAGCAGGGGCTGAGCGATATGCTCGCCACAGCATTAGGCCAGAGTAGTGAGCTGACGATCATTGCCCCGGCTGCCAGTCATAACCGGTTGGCGTTAGAGGGACTGGCGTGGCCGCCAGAACCTGAGCAGCTGAAAGCGTTGATGGCCAGACAGAAAATTGATCTGTTGTTAATGAGCCGGGTTAGTCTTTACCGGCAGCAACAGGTGCTTAACGTTCAGTTGTATCGAGCGGATGGCCGAACTGTGCAGGGCAGCATCAGCTACCCCGAGCTGGCAGTGGCCACCAGTGCGGTTGCGGCTCAGCTGCATCAGTTAATTACGCCGACTCAGGTGGTCGGCAGCCTGCCCCAGCTGGCTGCGCATCCAGCGTCCGTGCAGGATCTTGTGCGGGGGTTGCAAGCATTACAACAGCAAGGGCCAGAACTGGCGGCGAATTACTTTGCTGCTGCCCGTTTGCAAGACCCGGCCAACCAGTGGGCTCAGGCTTACAGTGGCCTGACAGCGTTGCAACTGGGTGACTGGCAGGATGCGCAGGCGCAGTTTACGCCCCTGGCAGGCACAACAGACCCGGTGTTAGCCGGGTTTATCTGTCGCTGGCAGGGCGAGGTTGCCTATCGTCAGGGTCGGTTAAGCGATGCTGAAGTAACCCTGACAGCCTGTGCTGAGCAGGCCGCGCAGGGTAATGATCAGCGTATTCAATATGAAAGCTATCGTCTGCTGGCTCAATTGGCACACCAGCAACAGAACTGGCCTCAATATCGGCACTGGAATGACCTTGCCAGTGAAATTACCACCGCCGATACCGAACTGGCAGTGCAGGCTGAGCGGCTGTTTTACCTGGGGAACCCGGTAGAGTCAGGATTAGAAAAAGACCCCTACAATGATCTGCTGCAGAACGGCCCGCGCTTAAAGCAGGCGTTGAGTTATTTCCAGGCGCTGGCGAATCAGCCGCGTATTGCGGACAGTCGTTTTGCACTGGCACAGAACTACACCTTGCCGCTGACTGAGCGTGAGGCTGCCCTCAAGGAGGCCATCATGCTCTGGCGTACGCTGGGAATGCCATTCGAGCTGGCTCAGGCGCTGATCTATCAGGGCTTTTATCAGCTGCAGTTACACCAGGGAAGCAAAGCCGTTGCGCCACTGGAAGAAGCCATCCGCCTGGCCGAGCAGCTGGGTGCACAGTGGCTGGGGCAGCAGGCGAAGTTTTTCCGGGCTTTTGCTGATATGGACCAGGGGCTGAGCCTCTCAGGGGAGGCACAGCGAGCATCTTTGAATAAGGCTGTTCTGAAATTTGATCAGCTGCTTGAGGCGGGGTTATTGCCACGCAAAGAACAGGCTGATGCCCAGGTTCTCAGCGGCTGGGCACTGGCTGAACTGGGCCAGTTTGAGCAGGCTAACGGGCGTCAGCAACAGGCGCAGCAGTTCTATCGTGGCCAGGCGATGGGGGTTTCATTCGGCTACGCCGTTTATTCGCAGATGTGGAACGCATTGCGGCTGAATCAGCTGGACCAGGTCATCGCACTGGGGGATGAGCCGGTTGAAACCCGGCTGCAGCTGCGTTATCTGGCAGAGGCTTACCATCGCAATCAGCAATACGATAAGGCCGCTCAGACCTTCGCCCAGATCAGACTACGGTTTGCTGACAGCTGGGGTGCCGACGACAGCCGGACTCTGGCGGCTTACCGTCAGCAACCGGAACAAGGGTTAGGGACACTGCCCAGTGCACATCAGGTGTACTGTGAAACGGACTGGACCGTTGACGTGCAGTAACACCCGGGAGGCGGGTTTATTCATCAGGGTGATCCGTGTCTGAGTCGATAGCGGACGCATCCTGATGGCCTTTCAGGCCCAGCCGGTTCATCTGCCGGTACAACGTCGAGGGGGAGAGTCCCAGTAGTTGCGAGGTGCGTTCCCGGCAGCCGCCGGTTTTTTGCAATGCAGCCATAATATGCTGAGCTTTGAATGCATCAACCGCTGAACTGAGCGCCTGTATGTCGAGATCGGCGGGGCTGTCGTCCTCGTCAAGCAGCAGATCTTTCCGATGGATCAGGTGATCATCACAAAGAATGGCAGCGCGTTCCAGCAGGTTACACAACTCCCGGACATTGCCTTGCCAGGGCTGGTGCATCAGGTAATGCATCACCTCGTTGTCGACATTGAATACTGGTTTTTCCAGTGTTTTCTGCAGCCGGGACAAAATGTGCAGCACCAGCTCAGGAATATCACAACGGCGCTCACGCAGCGGCGGGGTGCGCAGATTAAACACATTCAGCCGATACCAGAGATCAGCTCTGAACGTACCCTGCCTGACCATGTCTTTGAGGTTGCGGTTGGTGGCGGCGATGATACGGGTGTTTACCTTGATCGGTGTATCACTGCCCACCGGGAAAACCACATTATCCTCAAGTACCCGTAGTAGCCTGGACTGTATCTGCAGTGGCATTTCGCCAATTTCATCCAGAAAGAGCGTGCCGTTGTCAGCCATTCTAAAGGCCCCGTCGCGTGCCTGATGGGCACCGGTAAAGGCCCCTTTGATATGCCCAAACAGATAACTTTCGACCAGCCCTTCAGGGATGGCGGCGACGTTGACCGGCACCCAGGGAGCACCGGGGTCTGGCGAGCCGCGATGCACCGCCCGCGCAACCAGTTCCTTGCCCGTGCCGCTTTCGCCACTGATCAGGACAGTGCAACGGGTGCCAGCAACCCGACGAATCATATTCTTAAGTTCTACAATCAACCGGCTGTGGCCAATCAGGCTGTCGTCATCGATGCGCTCTGGCTGCAGTTGCTGGCGGGTGATCGAATGCTCAGTCAGCCACTGTCTGCGTTGTAAGGCGTGAGCAATTTTGTGCTCAATTTCAGCCAGCGAGAAGGGTTTGAGGATGTAGTCGTGGGCACCACAGTGGAAGACGTTCAGCGCAGTGTCCAGTGAGCTGAAGGCCGTCATCACCAGCACAATGCTGGTGGGGGCGATACGGGTGATCAGCTCAATCAGTTCCGTGTCCTGGGTATCGGGCAGGCGCAGGTCCGAGAGCACCAGGTCGAATACACGCTGTTCCAGTGCCTGCTGGGCTGCCTGTCGAGTTGCAGTACTGGTGACGGCGTAACCTTTGTGGCGCAGAAACTGCTGCAGATTCGCATTGAGGATGGGTTCATCTTCGACGATCAGGATGCGGTTCATGGCTGCGCCCTGCTGTGGCTGTCCAGCGGGTTCAGGCAGCACTGTTGCGGAAAGAACAGGTGTGCGGTTGTGCCATTGTCTGTGCTGAGCAGTTCGAGCTGGCCATGGTAACTGGCCACAATGTGCTGGCTGATGGTTAAACCTGCGCCGAAGCCGCGACGGTAGTCTGGCGGGCTGTGGTTCATCCCCGGGCCATTGTCAGAAATAGATATAAAGACCCCGGTTGCATGGTGGCCGGTGATCGCAATAATCACCTTACTGTCCGGACTGCTTTGACAGGCTTTACTGGCATTATCCAGCAGGTTCAGTAATACCAGTAGCAGGTGGCTCTCGGCTATTTTAATACAGGGCAGTTCGGCGTTTAGCTTTTGCTGTAGCTGGGTTGCGTTAAAGTGCGGACTAAAGCGTAAAAGCTGAGTGGCTTTACGCATAATGTCCGGCAGGGAAATCGATGCGTTTTTATTAACCGATGGCCGCATTTTTTGTCCGGAAAATTCACGCAGGATACGTTGCATCCGTTCTATCAGGTTATGGCAGTTGCGTAGTTTATCCGGCTGCACCTGCTGGCTCAGTTGCATTATTTCGATCTCGGAAGCCATGGCGGTAAGCGGGTTGGCCAGATCATGCAGAATACCGGCGGCGGTCGCGCCAAGGCAGACAAGGCGCTGTTGTTGCTCAATTTGCTGCTGTTGCTGTTTTTGCCGGGTTATATCCTGCAGCGTCAGTAGCAAATAGTGCTGGTTTACCAGTGGCTGACATTCTATCCGCAGTATTTTGTTATCCAGGGGGATATCTAGCTGGGGGTGAGGGGAAGATAAATAGGCGGTCTGGATCAAATCGGACAGTTTGTTTTTAAGTGACTGATCCTGTGTTGCCGTAAACAGAGATTTCCCAGGGCGAGCTTCTCTTAATAGAGCCTGAGCGTTTTTGTTTATTTTTTCTACGGTGAGTTCCTTGCTGATTACAATTAAAGCGCGGCTGCTTTTATAGAAAATATCAACCCAGATACGGGCATCTATTTCATGGGTAGGGCCTGGTTTGTAATCCGTCATTCTTTTTTACCGCGCAGTCTGACGTTAATATCTTCCTTATATTTCGTTAGCTAGTCGCTTAGCAATACCCGCCCTTAGCGGCGGCCATCTGTCCTGCGCCAGGAAGGGTTGATTCGTGAATTAAGCGTAGACGTTCCTGCCGGATGTTGCTGTGGCAGTGACTAATGAAGCCGAGGAAGGGGCGTTGCGGGCGGCTGAAACAGGCCGGTTATACGTGTGTTGGGAATCCAGGCCTGAACCCAGTACTGGCGGGTCAGTTTTCAGAAATCATGGCGGTAGCCCATGAAAATGAAGTAACTGCGGGTTTCGCTGGTGTCTTCGTTCAGCTCGCGGGAAGACCACTCGCCGCCCAGCTCTAGCTCAAAGCGGGTACGTTTGGTCCAGCGGTAATCCAGACGAAAGGACGGGCGCACAAACCACTGGTCAGTATCGTCATCTTCGATTTTACGATACTCCAGCCGCAGGCGCGGGTTGATGCGCAAATCGTTGCTGATCGGGTAGCGGGTATTCAATGACAGGGCATAACGCTTGCTGGACGACAGATCACTGTAACGCATGCCGACAATGGCAATATCACCGTCTTTGAGCAGATTACTGCCGATCCCCTGTAAAAAATACGAAGTCTCAATCCCCGTGCCCTCGATGGCATCCACCCCGCCGGAGGCCGGGGTATCGCGGAATTCAGACAGGGTAATATCCCCACTGAGCTGAAACTGCTCATTGATCGGCTGCACCATCCCCAGGGTAACTGAATGCGTATCGGCGGTGCGGTCCCGTGCCAGTTCACGGGCTTCATCTTCGGTGATGCCGGTGGCCAGCAGTGCTGCCAGATCATCCACTCCCTGGCTCTGGATGGCGTTGCCGGTGGTCAGTACCGGGCTTTTGCGGTAGTTCACTGACAGGTTGAATGTCTGATTGCTCTCATTTGTCCAGCTACCCAGCAGCAGGAAGGTATTTAATTCGTTGTATGAGATGTCGTAATCGATCAGGGAGAACAGGGTTTTCTGCTCCTTGAAATAGCGAACCTCACCGCCGATCGCACGTCGATCCAGTACTTCGCCGTTATATTGCTCAACAAAAAATACGTTGTAGTCCCAGGCGTCCGCATAGGTGCCCAGATCGGCATTGATACTGTAAAAATAGATCTCGCTGTTAATCTCATCGACCGTTGATGACTCGACCGGGAACCCCGCCGCAAAATTGACCTGCAGGGTGTCATTAACCGAATGGCCGTAGGTAAAACCATCGAAGCGGCCCAGCACCCCGCCCTTACTTTCTGACTGGCGGCCAATACGCAAGTTGTGGCCACTGCCCAGGTGCTGGGTATCCAGGTAGAGGGTGCTGATACGCAGCTCGTTCTCTTCATTGTCGAAAAAGTCGACTTCATAGCCGCCGGAAAAACGGGCACGCATATCGTATTCATCGCCGCGATAACGGCCCGTCAGGTACATATCATTACTGAGCCGGGAGGTGGTGACGGAGATCTCTCGATTGTCTTCCAGTTCAGTCGTGTTCTCATCCCGGCGGTAAAACTGGGAGAACCCGCCATAGAGATTCCACTCAGGAGATTTTTGCTGCTGGCGTGCCCGCAACTGTTGCTTGGGGGGAATGGCAGCGGTAATCAGCGCATCGAGGCGCTGTTTTACCCGTGGCGCACCTTCATGGTCTTTATAGGTGTCGAGAAAGCGGCGGTAGGTTTTACGTGCCCGTGCCGTCAGGCCTTTACGTTCTTCGGCCAGCCCCATGAACTCCAGCGCCTGGGCGCTGTGCGGGTTTTCCGTTTCGCGCAGCACATTGTTATAGAGCTCTATGGCCCGGCTGTATTGCTGATCGACCATTGCCTGGCGGGCTCTTTCCATCAGTTTTTGTAGCCGTGGATCGTCGGCGGTTGTGCTCTGTTGTGCGTTGGGATCTGGCTGGCGGGCATCGCTGGCCGGTGCTGCCAGTGTGGGGGCAATTCCATAGCCCAGTATGTAACCGGTAATGAGCAGCGTCGCTAAAGGAATTTGCTTCATGGCGGTGCCTACATATCATTGACAACAGGAGGCTGGCAGGGTGAGTCAGCGGCAAAAGAGGCCGGGCTGATCACCGCCCAGATGCTGCGATAGTCATGGCCCTGGAAAATATGGAATCTGGCCTTTTTACTGAAGCGCAGGGATAAAAAAGGCCCGCCCTGAATATCGCCTTCAAAGGTGGCTTCCCTGAGCAGGGTGGTGCGACGAAAGGCCGGGGCGCGTGACTCGCGATCATCCAGTCGATCGGCATCCAGGGCGCTGACGGTGAGGGGCCTGACTCTGATCCGAACCTGGCTGCCCGTATTACGCGGAAAATGGCTGAGATAGCGGATCGGGATATTCATCTGCACAACGGCAATTTCAGGCTCGCATTCAGCGCCGGTATAGACGTCGAGGTCCGCCATTACACCCTCGCCAATTGGCTGGGCCTGGCTATGGGGTGCCAGCAGCGCCAGCGAGAGCAGCAGGGTACTTACTATCGAATGTCTCATTCCCAGTCCTTATCATTAACACTGTGTTCCGGGTTTGACTGATGGCAGCTGCCAGCGCAGTCGCGCAGTTGTGATACCGGGGCGTTACGGTGCTCATCCGGTTCGTAATCACTGGCGTGACAGGCAGCGCAATCGGGCTGGTAAGCCGGGAACTGCCAGTTCATCACCTGGTTGTTGTTGGTGTGGCAATCGCGGCAGTCCAGCCCGCCCCGGTGATCACCGGGGTAAGCTGCGCCGGAATGGCGGAAGATGGCCGGAGTCCAGCCATTGACGGTATGGCACTCTTCACAGGCGACGGTGGTGACGAAGTGGTTACCGGGTTTGCCGGTCGCCGTTGTGCCGTTATGGCAGCTGGCGCAGTTACCACTGACGTTGCTGTGATCAAAGCGGGCACCGGCGAAGGTGTTGGTGTTATGGCAGTCATCACAGCTGTTGCCACTCTGGATATGGTTGGCAGGTTTGCCGAGGGCGATGTTGCCGTTATGGCAGTTGACGCAACTGCCCTGAACTTCAGCGTGATCGACCCGGCCGACCGGGGTCCAGCCCGCAGGGCTATGGCAGCTCTCGCACAGGTTGCTGGTGGCAATATGGTTGCCCGGTTTACCGGTCGCCGTTGTGCCGTTATGGCAGCTGGCGCAGCTGCCACTGACATTGCTGTGATCGAATACCGCATCGGCAAAGGTGTTGGTGTTATGGCAGTCGTCACAGGTATTGCTGCTCTGGACATGGTTGGAAGGCTTGCCTGGTGCAGTGCTGCCGTTATGGCAGCTGGCGCAACTGCCCTGTACTTCGGCGTGGTCAACCCGACCCACGGGACTCCAGCCGCTGGGGGTGTGGCAACTCTCGCATAGGTTGCTGGTAGCGATATGGTTGCCGGGCTTGCCGGTGGCGGTACTGCCGTTATGGCAGCTGACACAGTTGCCGGTCACGCCGCTGTGGTCGAAGGTGGCTCCGGCAAAGGTATTGGTGTTGTGGCAATCCTCACAGCTGTCCGGGCTCTGCGGGTGGTTGGCGGTTTTGCCCGGCGCGATGCTGCCGTTATGACAACTCACACAGCTGCCTTGAACCTCGGCATGATCAACCCGGCCTACCGGGGTCCAGCCCGTTGGGGTATGGCAGCTCTCACAGAGATTGGTGGTGGCGATATGGTTGCCCGGTTTACCGGTGGCGGTGCTGCCGTTGTGGCAGCTGACACAGTTGCCGGTCACGCCACTGTGGTCGAAGGTGGCCCCGGCAAAGGTATTGGTGTTGTGGCAATCCTCACAGGTATCAGCGGATTGCGGATGGTTGGCGGTTTTACCCGGCGCGGTGCTGCCGTTATGACAGCTCACACAGCTGCCCTGAACCTCGGCATGATCGACCCGGCCCACGGGACTCCAGCCGCTGGGGGTATGGCAACTCTCACAGAGATTACTGGTGGCGATATGGTTGCCCGGTTTACCGGTGGCGGTACTGCCGTTATGGCAGCTGACGCAGTTACCGGTCACGCCACTGTGATCGAAGGTGGCCCCGGCAAAGGTATTGGTGTTGTGGCAGTCGTCACAGCTGTCCGGGCTCTGCGGATGATTTGCTGTTTTACCGGGCGCAGTACTGCCGTTATGACAGCTGACACAGCTGCCCTGAACCTCGGCATGATCGACTCGGATAACCGGTGACCAGCCAGAAGGAATATGGCAGCTCTCGCACTGGTTGGTGGTGGCGATATGGTTACCCGGCTTGCCGGTGGCAGTCGTGCCGTTATGGCAGCTGGAACAGTTATCACTGATTCCACCGTGATCAAAGACAGCGCCGGTAAAGGTGTTGGTGTTATGGCAGTCATCACAGCTCTCGGCAGACGGCACATGGTTGGCGATTTTACCCGGCGCAATGCTGCCATTGTGACAACTGACGCAACTACCCTGAACTTCGGCATGGTCGACCTGACTGATCAGCGTCCAGCTACCGGGCCTGTGGCAGGCTTCGCAGAGGTTGCTGGTGGCGATATGGTTACCCGGTTTGCCGGTGGCGGTACTGCCATTGTGGCAGCTGGCGCAGTTATCGGTGATGCCACTGTGATCAAAGGTGGCCCCGGAAAAACTGCTGGTGTTGTGGCAGTCGTCACAGGAATCGGCGGTTTGCGGGTGGTTCACTGTTTTACCCGGTGCGATGCTGCCGTTGTGACAGCTGACACAGCTGCCGCGAATTTCGGCATGGTCCACCCGGATAACGGGTGTCCAGCCACGGGAGGTATGACAGGCAGTACAGTCATTGCCGCTGGCGATATGGTTATTGGGTTTTGCACTGCCTTTTATCCGGCTGCCAGGGGCGTGGCAATCTTCACAGGCGGTGGGGGTGCCGGTGAACAGGCCACCGAGATGGCAGCTGGCACAGTCAACGGCTTCATGGTTGCCGGTCAGTGGAAAGCCAGTGCCAAAGTGATCGAAATTATCGCGCAAAGGGGCTATCGGTTCGTTAGGGGTGCTCGGTTCCGATGATGACTGGCCAGACAGCCGATTAAATATGGACATCGCCTGTACCTGCTGGGCCGCCAGCAGGCAGATGAGCAGGCCGGGGATAACAATGCGTAGCCACTGACACAGATAAGAGAGCAGGGTGGTTGTCGTTTTATCAGAGTTCATTGTCTTGGCTACCTGTCGCCCATGTGTCTGTCGCGGAACGGACTTTGTGGCTTAGCTTCTGGCTGTCGCTGAACGATTCTGTACTGTGGCAACGCTCACAGTTGCGGCCAAAGCCACCGGCATGAACATCGTCACCCCGATGGCAGCTGTCGCAGCTGCGCTGCTGTTCAACCCCGTTGACGGCGGGTTTGCTATGACAGGCCTGGCAGGCCAGGCCTTCGTGCTTGCCATCAAGGTCGAAACGGGTTTGTGAGTTGTGGTCAAAGCGCCACAGTGCCCAGTCATTCGGGGTATGGCAGCTACCACACTCGGTGCCCAGGGCGGCTTTGTGGCTATCGTCATCTTTGTGGCAGCTGATACACGCCAGTGCCGTGTCTTTAAAGGTCTGGCCGGGGTGGCATTCGTCACAGCTGACAACGGCATGCTGGCCGATGAGCGGAAATTTGCTGAGATCATGGTCGAAACGGATACTGGCGCTGAAGGCAGTCTCGTTATGGCACTGCTCACACTGGGTACCCAGCTGGCCGGCGTGGACATCTTCGCCGCGATGGCAGCTGATACAGGTGCCTTCCAGTTGCTGGCTTAGTTCACCTTTATGACAGCTCTCACAGCGGGCATCGGCATGCTTGCCGTTGAGGGGGAAATCGGTCGCACTGTCATGGTCAAAGCGGATGCGGCTCCAGTTGTTGGCGGTGTGGCAATCGTTACATTTCTTGCCATTGCGTCCGTTATGCCGATCATCGTTTTTATGGCAGCCAATGCAGGTGTCGGGCGGTGCTTTGTCGTATACCGGATCGCGATGGCACTGTTCACAGCTAACCTTGCTGTGCGCCCCTTCAAGTTTAAAATCCGTGGCGGTGTCATGGTCAAAACGGCTTTTGTCCCAGCCCTGGGTGGAGTGGCAGTCTTCGCATTTGTCACCGCGTTTGCCTGCATGGATATCGTTGACCAGGTGGCAGCTGACGCAGCGGCTGGAGACCGCTTCATATTGATCATCGGGGTGGCAGCTGCTGCAGTTGGTCTCCTGGTGTTTATCTTTGAGGGGGAAGTCCGTTTTATCGTGGTCGAACTCGGTTTCCTGCCAGCTGCTTTCAGTGTGGCAGTCGGCACACGCCTCCCCCAGGTTGCCCTGATGAGGGTCGGTGTCTTTATGGCAATCGATGCACTGATCAGCGGCATCACGAAACTTCTCATCCGGCTGATGGCAGCTGCGACAGGCAACAGCGCTGTGTTTACCTTTGAGAACAAAGTCTGTTTGCGTGTGGTCGAAGCTGCTGGCATTGAACTGCACAATATCGGCATCGCGGCCTTTATGATCGGTGTGGCAGGTATGACAGGTGACGGTATCCGCGTTGGCCAGCTGGCCGTGGTAACCCGTGTGCGCGGTGATATCCGCTGCCACCGCTTCGTGGCAGTCCAGGCAGAGGTGGCGCTGGGATTTTTTGCTGAAAGACTCGTGGCACTGGTCACAGTCGGTTTCATACTCGGCGTGGCCCTCGATCAGCTCACCAGGCATCAGCAGTGTTTCCAGGAGATCAGCCCTGGCCGGACTTGCAGCGCCCAGCATCAGGAGTAGCAGTGACAACAACAGGGTGTACCACATCTGCATGGTGATCCTCTTACCCGCAATCGCACCTTATACGGCGGTATCCGGGTTTGTAGTCAGGGTCGGTATACAGGAGAGAATGCAAACACGTTATATGCCACTGTTTGTGTGTTGTTAGTAAAATCAGTGGCTTAGGCTTAGCTCGGGGTTATCGCTCGGGATAGGGGGCCTGTTTTTCCGGGGTAATCGGTCAAAAATGCGAGCCATTAGCGGAGTGTTTTTGCTAACTGACTGATTTGTAACAGAAGCTGGACTCGCATTATTGCGAGGGTGGATGTCAGGGTTGGGAGGGGTGTACAGCTGCCTTGCAGCAGTGATTTCCCATAGCTGATCTGGTATCTTCGCCGCCATAACTTGGAACCCGATGGCCTGATGAACAGTCAAAAATACCGTGAACTTCGGCAGCTGATATCCGAGACAGTGTGTCAGCTACCAGCACTGGATGCCCGTAATGTACAGATTCGTGAGATTGATCATCTGGCGTTGGAGAGTCAGACACAGTGGTGTCATGCTGAAGGGCAAGGTATCGGTTGGGACTGGTATGAAATTATGATGCTTTACCGGCGCGATGAGGTTGATCGTGTAGATATGGCGATCTGGGCTGATGAAATACTAACGGGACTGGCGTTAGGAAAAGTGTCCGCTGGTAAGCTGGTTGTGCGGGTGAACTTCCTTGAAGCAAATGGCGATAAAGCACATCCCTTGAAAGGGCTCGTCTTCCCAATCGTCGACACTTGGCTGGAGCAATACGCAGTAGCGCTAGGGGCAGAATATATCGGCGTGCAAGAACCCTATGAAGGGGTTAAAGATTATTACCGGCAGTTTGGTTACGAAGACTCAGACCCATTTGATCCGCGTAACAATGCCATGGTACGCCGTGTGGAAATTGACCAGCCTACGGAAGTTGAGTAACCTTCAGGTATTAACAGGAGACAGCTATGAACCCCAAGACAGCTACAGGTGCTCGCAAAGAGCCAACGTTTGAAGAAGCGAAAGCCCGCGTGCTGAAAAGCCAGCCAGCGCTTGCAAAACGTTTTGCGCGTCTGCTGGATATTCAGGCTCCTGGAGGTGCAGACTCTGGCCGTATGGCAGGCCCCGCTGAACAGCAGAACACTCAGAAGATTGCATAAATTGACTCTCTGTGAAATCAACCCGCCCCGGCGGGTTTTTTTGTGCGCGCAGGGCATCGTGCGTAACGCCGTGACTAGTGATCATCACTCGGTGTAGCTATTTCTCTGACTGGCCTGATGGGTAATATGCTGTGCAGAGCCAGCTCAGATATCTCAGGTGATCAGGCCAGTCAGCAACGGCCAAAGCCATTCCCGACGGGCAGATAACCTCATAGCCTGGGTATAAGATCGAGGAGCCCAGGCCAAAGACACCGAATACTATCGGTGATAGCATCCCCCGCTCTGATGCCTCTGGATAACGGCTGGCCCGTCTGTTCAGTGTCAGGTTTTAAAACGGATTTTCTTGAAAGCCTTTCCGGCTAACCCCGTTCGTTAATAGGCGGGGTGACGTGGCAATAAGGCTGGAATAGCACAGCGATTTCCCGCATCGAAATCCTGTGAAAATCAGCAACAGCACTGAGGTTTTTATGGCCGTAATTCTTCGCAACCACAACATCGTCCGTGTGACTGATGGCAACAAAGTCGTTAACTGCACCATTGTCAAAATGTGTTACGACTATGCCGAGATCAAGTACCAGGGGGCGACCTACAAAATCCCTTATCAGATGATTGATGAAGTGATCGGTCACGAATTGCTGGTTGGCTATCAATAGTTGATCGGCTGCTGCCTTTATATCCGTGCCCATCATTCCATGTTTGCTGTGCATTGTGGTAATTGATGGGCAGACTTTGCCTGGCCCACCCAAGTAACACCGCTATCCCTCAGCCACCCCTTATTGAGGCGTATGCTGCAATCAGAATTTACTAGATAAGACTCATAATAAGGTCTAAAATTAGCGCTTATTTAAGTGCTTAATTGGTGTTGCTATGAGACAGGTTTTAGCTGATTGTTCAGCGAGTATTTCTGAGTTAAAGAAAAATCCAACAGCTTTGTTAAACGAAGCTGATGGTTCTGTTATTGCTATTCTAAACCACAATAAGCCTGCGGCTTATCTTGTCCCAGCAGAAACTTATGAATTTCTGATGGATATGCTCGATGACTACGAGCTTGCAAAGTTAGTTGAAAGTCGTCGTGATGAGCTGTCTGAAGCGGTGGAAGTAGATATCGATGACTTATAAGCTTAAATTTCTACCTGCTGCAAAGAAAGAGTGGGGCAAGTTAGCGCCACCCATTCAAAGTCAGTTCAAAAAGAAACTTAAAGAACGTCTCGAAAATCCGCATGTTCCTTCATCTAAACTCCGTGGTTATGACTCAGTTTATAAGATCAAACTGCGTACAGCGGGCTATCGTTTAGCTTATGAAGTCATCGATGATGAAGTCGTAGTGTACGTGTTGGCTATTGGAAAACGAGACAAAGATGCAGTGTATAAAAATCTGGCATCAAGATTCTCGTAACAGCAGCCCGTTATTCACTTCTTTTACTGGATTCAGAACAACCTCACCCGGTAAATACCAGTCACTGTCAACAGCAGTCGCTTTGTCCGCTTTTTATCAGCTCAGATTTCTCAGTTGCTCAGGCCAGCCAGCAACAGCACTGAGGTTTTTATGGCCGTAATTCTGCGCAACCACAACATTGTCCGGGTGACTGATGGCAACAACGTCGTTAACTGCACCATTATCAAAATGTGTTACGACTATGCCGAAATCAAGTACCAGGGGGCGACCTACAAAATCCCTTACCAGATGATTGATGACGTGATCGGTCATGAGCTGCTGGTTGGCTATCAATAGCAGATCGGCTGCTGCCTTTATCTACGTGCCCATCATTCCATGTTTTCTGCACATTGTGGTAACTGATGGGCAGGCTTTGCCTGGCCCACCCAAGTAACACTGCCACCCCTCAGCCACCCCTAACGGCAAGGTATTATCCTGCAGCCACAAGGTTTCCAGCCGGGAAAACCAGGGCTGCTGAACCGCATCCTGCACCAGCTGCGCGACAATGGCACAGCTAGTGGGGTAAAGCTGCTCATAGAACTGCGTGGCAGCGGTGTAATCATCTGCCGCGATCATCTGGGTTTGATGCAGTGCACTGCACACTTCAAAAACAGGCACATCACGCAGTTTCTTCAGCAGCTGGTTGCGCAGGCCATGGCGTAAAATTCGGTAATCCTGCGGGGCTGAGATGCCCATGCGCATCCCGTCGTAGTTTCGATCATCATCCAGCATGACAATAGACAGTATTGCCCCGTCTGGGGTGGTAATGGTGGTGATATCACCCTGGCGTATAGATAGGATCAGCATCGTATTTTTCCCTGTGGTAAAGCATCCGTTAGTGAGCGATCGGTTTGCAGCCTGGTCATAAAGCGGACCCGAAGGCCCGCTGGGGGCTGTGAAACATCATCCGGCAGCGCGCCGAACTACCGCTTCAGCAACCGCCCTTGCAGCCGCATAGCGAACAGCCATAGCGGTGACAACAACAGCCACCCACCTGCACCGGCAACACCGCGCATATCAGGGAAAAAACAACGCGCAGCACAGCGCGACACCGGCCAGAAAAGGCGGCGGTAAGGCTCAGATTCTACAGACAATCTGCCGCTACTCAGCCACGGCACAGGGTGCCAGGCCAGATCACAGGCACGGAAAAACAGAACACTCGTAAGTGCAGGAAAACTAAAAGAAAAACTTTTAGGCGAGGGGAACTCTGACGTATGATGATAATCAGCCATTTTGGACTCCGATAAAGTCTATTGTGGTTAGCTGCGTCAGGGTGTTGGAAGCACCTTGGCGTAGCGTCTTCAGTTTCAGGATGTAAAAAACTTCGTGGTTTTACGCACTCCTACGGGTTACTGCCCACATGGGCAGTAACTATCAAACACCAGGCTGCACTTCGGAATCAAGTGTTCAATAATATTTGGATGTTGTTTTAGAGAGTGCTGTTGATGTTCCTGATTCCATTGTAAATCGGTTAGTAATTCCGTCGCTCCCTGTCGCGTCTTATGGATGCCATTGTCGCGGCGGAACCGGTATCGGACAGCAGCTGATTGCAATGAAGCGTGCGAATAATCAATGCATCAGGTATGACCTGAAAAATGACCTTGCCAACAGATAAAAACCAGCGTAAAAATAGCAGCATTACCCGTGTTTACCACGTAGAAAAGCGATCAGCCGTGCAGTCTGGCATCGTTAGTGGCCGTTTAGCTGTATATGGAAAGCCGATGAATGGACAGGGAGATCCGTATGTTAAAAAGCAAATTCCTTAGTAGCCTCCGTTGCCCGTTCAACAGACGGCTATATCGATGATTGTGTTATTTACATAACCGATTATTTGTTAGCAATCTCAAGGAGTCAGAGTGATTATTAAGAATCGTGAATTAGTAGTTGAGCCTGGTAGCCCATTTTTAAATGATGAATTAAATAGGCTGGAAAGCGCAGAAGTTCTTACTCAATTCGTTCTCTCAGCTCAAGATCCTATGGTTGTTTGTTTAGATGCTCCTTGGGGACAAGGAAAAACTACTTTCCTAAGGATGTGGGAACAACATCTTAAAGATAGTGCTGTACCAACTATATATTTTAATGCTTGGGAAAATGATTTTACAGATGATGCACTAGTTTCAATTATTGGTGAAATCAGCTCTGGAATTGACGAACTATCTACACCTGAAGATATCTCTAAGACAAAAGAGTACCTAGATAAGGCTAAAGGGCTCGGAGTAACTTTACTAAAAAGAACTGTTCCTGTTACAGCAAAAGTTGCAACAGCAGGTGCTCTAGATCTTGATAAAATAACAGAACAAGCTCTTGCAGGTTTTGCTGAGTCAATCGCAAAAGAAGAATTAGAAAGTTATGAGAAATCAAAAAAGACTTTGTCTGCTTTTAGAGATTCACTACAGGAGCTAGCCACAAGTATTTCATCTAAAGAAGACCCCAAGCCGTTAGTATTTATTATTGATGAATTAGATCGATGTAGACCAAACTTTTCAATTGAAGTGCTTGAGAAAGCGAAACATTTCTTCAATGTGAGTAATATAGTATTTGTATTAGGTGCAGATAAAACTCAACTTGGACACTCTATTAAGGCCGTGTACGGACAAGACCTAAATGTAAACGGATATTTAAGAAGGTTTATAGATTTTGATTACCTTTTGCCGCCTCCAGAAAAAGGTCTTTTTGTTAGAGCGTTATTTAAGAAATTTGACTTCAATAGCTATTTTTCAAAGAAGACGGGAAGAGAATCACAATATGAGGGGCGTCAAGCCTTAGGTATTTTTTCTGAGTTTTTTGAAATATATAATCTTACTTTAAGAGAACAAGAACATAGTTGCTCTTTGTTAAGCTTAGCTATTAGAACAACTCCTAACGACTACGAACTTTATCCACTATTCCTATGTTATCTAATCGTTTTAAAAGTTAAAGAGCCTGATCTATATAAATCTTTTGTAAATGAAGAAATGACTCCAGCGGCATTATTTGAACATCTTCATTCTAAAAGTGGAGCCGAAGAATTAATTTCCAACAATTACGGGGCAGTTCTTGAAGCATACATAATGACATGTAAGTCTCATCGTCATGGCATTAATGATGTTGTAGAAAAATATAATGAAATTGTTAATTCAACTACTACTAGCGGTGAACAAAAAGCCAGAGCGCAAAGAGTCTTAGAGCTAATAGACAAGTTCGATTGGGATGGCGGCGTTGGTATTTTAGGTTACTTAGTAAATAAAATAGAGATAGCATCTAGGTTCAGCTCATAGATTGCTAACAAGCCATTAAAAAAGGACAAATAACAGTTGGCTATTTGCTCCTTCGTCGTCTATTTTAGCCAACCATCATTTGCCTCTTAATGGGGCGCTATGCAGAAACGAGGAAATTTTCATGAGCTTAGCAGGCTGCGGCCTTTGTAAGATCGAGCGCCCGCTACAAAGGAGCCATCTCCTTCCTCGTGCTTTGTATAAGGCTGTAATGAAAAGCTACTTTCCACATGATCCTGCCCCCGTTTGGGCAAGCCAGTCAGATGGCACGGTGTTGTATGCGAACAAACAAATTGTAAAATATTTCCTATGCTCCCAGTGCGAGGATAGATTTAGTAAAAACGGTGAAAGAGTAATCGCTAACGAATGCTTTCGAAATAGCTTTCGCTTTATTCTTCAGCAAAAGCTAATGAATTCAGAGTTAAGCGGAAAATTCAATACACAGCCGTATTACCATCCGAAGGATTTAGAAAATATTGACTCAGAAAAATACAAGTATTATGCACTGAGTATCATTTGGAGGGTTACCGCAACAGGCTGGAAAAACGCCGATATAGATTATTTGGAAGGCGGGCTTTCTCCCGAGTATTCAACTCAGATAGAAAATTACCTTTTAGGAGGTGATCCACCTAATGATATCTATATTACAGTCTACGTTGACACAAATAGTGGATCTGAAATTACCCCTTTTATGTCTTTGCCGTCAGGGGGTTTAGTAAGTGAAGGCCATTTTTCGTTTTTTGTTCCCGGAGTAAAATTCAATGTATATGTCGGAGAAGAAGCTGACAAAGATGTGTCGAAAGAATTTTCAAAGCAAAATACTCAGTTAATGTTTTTTCTACATGACTTCAAAAGAATGAGAGAGTACTCTGAGATGAAACACGCTGTTACCTATGAGCTTAGGCCCGTAGGCAAATTGGCAAAACGGCAAGTAACTAAACATAGTAAAATCTAGTGCATAATCGGGTAGTCGGAGGTATCTAGCAAAATTACAGGACACCCATAAGACCCTATAAGAAAAATTACAGGACATATATGGACACCTCGCCAATGTCCAGTACTTGCGATCGAGTTTATGATTGTCTGGTCAAGTTTTTCCGTGCTGATGTCATAGCGTCTGATTGGCGAGGTGTCCATCTCAGCACCCATAAAAATAATCTGGCCAGTCGCGATCAGAGGTCGCTGCTACGGGGCTGGTAGCAGCGGGTTCTGACCGCGAGCCATATACTGGCATCGTTCCCACAATCGTTGATTTTTATGGATGTCCTAATCTTTTCCTTTTAGAGCAACCATAAGCACTAAAACTCCTGTATGGGAATACGAAAAAGAATGGCGTTACATTGAAGAAAGCTTTGGACTGTTTGATTTTCCAGGCATGTTGAGCCAAGTCGTATTTGGAATGAAGATGAGCGATGAGCGCAAGCTACATTATAGAGCGTTTATTAGTGAATATATTCCGAATGATGTAGAGTTTTTTGAGATAATTGATAAAACAGATCTTAGTGGAATTGAGGTTAAAAATGCTGGTGCCCAAAGCGCACTTGAAAAGACCTAATCGGGTAGCCGGAGGTGTCTAGCCTCCAGCCCCCACAACACCCTGCATGCGG
>CAJXNY010000056.1 GCA_913057435.1 uncultured Oceanospirillaceae bacterium
ATACGAGATCAGCCTCGGTCTCGTGGGCTCGGAGATGTGTATAAGAGACAGGGGCAGCACAGCTGGCCCATGCCGCTTCGATGCGTTCTATATCAGTGTTCAGGTCGCCGTTCTGAATCGGGGCTGTTGCTGGCAGCTGGCAATGGGTCAGATTGGGACAGGAGCCACTGCTGATAATTACCGGCTCCGGTAAGGGCGGGGCGCTGGCGCAGCCGCTGAGTAACGTCAGGCAGACGGGCAACAGCCCAATTGCGGTATTGCTGATTTTCACGTTCCAACTCCCTTATTCTGAGTTCCCTGGCTCCCAGTCGGGCCTGTAACTGCCGCTGGGCCCGGGCCAGTTTCTGTTCTGCCTGATGGCGGTTGGCCGCCAGCTGTTGCAGCTGATTGATTTTTGCCAGCCGATCACGGGCGGACAGCTCCGCACGGGCGGCGCGGGCTGTTTGTGCCTGCACCTGCTGGTACTGCCACCCGTTGGCAGCCAGCAGGGCCAGCATGATGCCTGCAGTCAGCAGCAGGCGGTTCATGCAACCGCCTCATACTGTGTAAACGCTTCTGCCAGACGGGTGTCATAGTGGTTTTTCTTATAGCCCGGGCCGTTGTAGCGACGGGCAAAGGCGGCCCAGTCCTGCGCCTGCAGGGCGTCCAGCAGCACCTTATCGGCTTTAACAAAGCGCACGAACGCATCCAGCTGGTTGCCCTCGTTTTCCTGCATGGCGGTTACGAACTCGTCGATGCTGCCGTAGTCCAGGTGTTCCCAGTGGAACCCCATAATCTGAAACAGACCCCAGCTGCAGGACTCCAGTGCACAGCTTGAATGGATGCTCTGGGCATTGCGCAGGCGGTAGTGCTCGGCGTCATAACCACGATAGCCACCGGGTTTGCTGTTGATCAGACCGGGGTAGCGGTTGCACAGTTCGCGCACCTGATCGCGTGAATAGCCATGCTTCAGCAGACGGCGGCGCATTACATGGCGCTCATACAGAATTACTACAGAGCCATCGGTCAGGTAGCCGGTGCCTTTGCTTTCCACGTTTTTAACTGCATGGACAGCGGCGATCGGTACGCCCAGCTGGTCTGCTGCCCGTTCGATGTCGGCCTGAGTAAGTAAGCGGCCGGTTTCATGGCCCAGCAGTGCGGCCTGCACTTTAGGGCCTGCAATGCCATCTATCACCAGGCCTGTTTTGTCCTGCAGGGCAATAACAGCGGCATGGGTGGCGGGGCCGAACTGGCCATCGGCAATAACGGTAAATCCGGCGCGGGTAAGGCGTTCCTGCAGCGTGGTTACTTCCGGGCCGCTGTCGCCCTGACGGAGGATGATGTCCATTGTTGAATCCTGATTGGGGTGAATAGATGGGCTACATTCCCGCCGCTACGGAACACCAGCACAGCAAGTAGCTGCAGGGCGGGGGATAACAGGACAGGCAGCTGCTGGGCGTGGGTGATGCCAGTCAGCAAGGCGATTGCAAGCGAACCGGTGCTTACAATCAGTAGCCAGGCGATAAATGAGATGTGGCGTTTGTAGTGGCACTGACCCCGGTTGAACATGATCAACCGGGCGACGATGGCGATGCAGCAGAGTATGTAGAGCAGATCGATCATGGCTTCATCCTCTCGATCAGTTCAGTCAGATTGATGGCTTTGATCTGGTCCTGCAGCTTCAAACCAAGGTAAACGCACGACAGGCCCGCGATAAATGCAGCAACACCGGTTTCCTCAATCGGTAGCCGGGCGGTGATCTCCGGGGCGCTCAGGTAGCCCATCACTAAACTGACGGCCATATACCCCAGCCGGGTAAGCAGTGAATATTCGTTTGCTGACAGCACAAACAAGGTGGCACCTGCAAATGCACCGATCAGAGCGTTTCCATCTATGCCCGGCAGCAGGGATGCCAGGCCAAGGCTGACCAACAGGGAGCCAGCTGCAGCGGTGGTACTGGTTGGTTCTGCCATCGTGTTACTCCTTTAATCCCAGAGGGCGATTTCCGTGCGTACCGGCTTTGCTTCTTCTATGAGGGGCAGCTGCACTTGCAGGCCGTGGGGCAGTATCGGGCCATGGTCGGCCAGCCCCGGGTTTGCGTTGTATACGGCTTCAGTGATCCCTGCGGTGGCTTTGTAGTAGCGCCAGCAGATTGCATCCACAGTGTCGCCTTGCTGGGCTCGGACAGTGCGTTCAGTCGTCATCAGATCAGCTCGATGGTGGTGCGCTGGCGGCCACTGATTGCACGGATAGCGATAATCGCTTCACGGCGGTAGTGGTCGATTGTTTCGTCCAGAGTCTCTGCCCGTTGACTGGCTTTCAATGTGCTGTCGTAGTCGCGGTAACGTTCGGTTATTTCAGCTTTTGCCCAGTTGTACACGGCGCGTTGATACAGCTGGATGTTGATGCTGACACCATCTATCTGGTCAGCAGGTACATCAGTCAGGCTGGCATAGCCTTGGGCTTGTTGGGTGTGCATCCACAGTGACAGGTTGTCATTGGCTTCTGTCATTGCATTGATCAGCGCATGGCGCAGTCTTTCGGCTGTGATGCTGCCATCAATACGCATCACCTCGCGGCATTCCGTGGGTGATATGGCCGGATAGAACGAAGTATTACTGACATCGGTTTCTGTAATCGTGGGGCTGTTAGCGACAAATCCAGACATAACAGTATCCATTTTAGTGGGCGGTGGAGGTGCGCGTCTGCTGGAGTAAACCCTGCTTCGGCGCACCTGCCGCCCGGCGCGTGGGACGCTCGGTGAAGCCCGTCAGGGCTAATCTGGTTGATCTGCTGACAGCTGTTTCTGTAGCTTTTTAATCATGGTTTTCACGCCGCAGTTATCGTTATTGGCCAGTGCTGACTGCAGATGCAGCAGCGCGGTGGCGGGGTCTGACTCCATCAGCACGGTGCCCAGCGCTTTATGCAGCTTGGCAACAACTTGATCAGGCATATCTTTTGATGCGGTCAGCTGTTCGATGCAGCACAGGGTTTCTGCAGGCACTTCAGCCCCTTTCAGGGCAGCGTCAGCAAACTCTTCAGCCATTAGGCAGGCGGTGGAACGTTGGAACTTATCGGGCATCGTCAAGCTATGGCGCAGCGCATAATCGCCAATATCTAATGCGCCGATGTAATCGCCCGCATCGATACGCCAGAGCATGACAGTCATCAGTACGTCATCAGAGGCACCCGCATCTGATTCCAGCACGCCGGTTACATAGGGCGCGTAAGCGTCCAGCAGTTCGAGTTTGATCTCTGCCCGTTTTTTCATTGATTCAATGCCTTTCAGGCGGCGGGTGTCTTCATACAGCTGGGCCTGCATCAGCTCATACTGACTGGCGTTCGGGCGCAGGTTGGAGTCAGCAGCACTGGCTGCTTCTTCAGCAGCCTGGATGCGCATCATGTGACGTTTGGCGGGTGAGAGTGTCATAGCGACTCCTTAGTACCACTTACCATCGACAGCATCCCACAGCTTGATATTCACTGCGGCACAGCAAGCGGTCAGGTCTTCGATTACGTAGGATTCATTTACACTCTCGTAGTTTTCGACACGATCGCGCTCTGGATTGTCTTTGATATGGCGACGGCGCGTCCCATTCTGATGGTAGATAGAGAGATTGGACTCGCCACTTTTGCCCAGCAGTGTGATCATGACGCTGCGGTCCGGGAAGAAAGGTACTTCGGCAACGCGCAGGCCGCCCATTTTCTTGTTGCTGATCATCATGTCCAGCGCTTGTGCTTCTGTTGGTGTAGATCCATGAGTTTCGATAAGCGGGAAATACTTATCATCAACAAGTTGGGAACCACAGATCGCTGTAAACATGTTGTTACGGGCGTGCCACGGTGCCAGCAAGCTGGAGCGCATATCGTGGATCAGTGAGTCCATATTTGCGTAGTCGCCGAAGCCCTGGTCAGCATTGCCTTTGCCTACACGGATTTCGCCTGCAGTTTCACCCTCTATCATGTAGCGAGCAGAGGCTTCTTTCTGCAGTTTTGCCATCCAGCCGATGTTCACATCTTGCAACATTGGGTTCGTATCACGATCCGTTTTTACAGCGGCTACTTCACCATTCCAGCCGATCATGATTCGGTCCAGCCCCTGCTGTTTCAGGATCATGTCACGGGTGAGGATCTGAAAAGTCGGGAACTTGGCCCAGGCATCAATCTTTGCGTACCGCAGATGGGTATCGAAGTTGGTCTGCTTGCACTCATAGGTAGTGCAATCAGTGTCACCGGGATCTCGTGTCTGGCGAGACTCCTTTGTAGTGTCTGTTCGGCCTGCGATGGTAGAGCCTATTGACAGCCCCACCTTTTCCCCTGACTGCTCATCAACACCGTAGCTGTTCACCTGGGTGAGGAATGAAGAGCTTTCCTGAATATGTTGTTCCAGTTTTTGCTCGACGGTTGGAGATGCTGTGAATTTGGTAGCCACATTCTGTACGCCGTTGACCTGTGCCACCTGAGCACAGTACTTGTCGAATTTTTGGCGGGTGTCATTACGCATTTAAATAATCTCCTGATCTTGAGGGGCAGTGCTTTTTGTTCAGCGGGTTGAGGCGGTCTTAGCAGTCAGTAACCTGTTGCTCTCCGGCGCCCCCTGATGCAGGTGGGCGTCTATTGAAATTTGGGACGCCTTCCAGCTGCTGGGTCAGGCTGGCCAGTTCTGACTGTGTTGATTTCAGGCTGGCGCTCAGCTGCTGTATCTTTTCGCTGTTACCAGAGCCGTTACCCTGCTGGCTGAACTGTTCCTGCAGGTTGGCGACTTCTCCAGCTATCGCAATGATTGCTGCGTTGCTGTCGGTGTCTTTCTCACTCTGCTGGGCTGCGGATGCAGTGAACATGGATTTCACGCGATCCAGCAGTGATGTGCTGTCTTCAAATTCGAGTTCGATTTCCAGCGCAGCGCTGAATACGTTCTCCGGTTTTTGCTTGCGATACTGGAACGGGTTATCAGAGGCGTTGGCGGCAAACTTCAGCATCTCGGTGCTGAGGGATGCTGGGGAATCGGTGATTGCAAGTCCCTGCAGGTAGCATTCGCCAGTTTTAGCAAAGTTGAAGTCGATCTCCATGGAGGTGTAAACCTTCTTGCGCTTTTTGTTCAGCGCCAGCAGGTCATCATTCGGGGAGATCTGGGCCATCAGGGCGAGTTTCTTCTCACCTTCAATTTCGATGGTTTCTGTCTTCAGTGCCAGCACGTCACCGTAGGCACCGAACGGGCCATCAGGCATTAGCCCACGGATATGCTCGCAGTTGAGTCGGCAACCATACTTCTCGGGGTTGAAGTTATTCGCCATCTGCTCCAGCCACTCGGTCTGAATCTCGCGGCCGTCGGTGGTGTCGCCTTCTACGCCAATGCGGAAAAACTTACTTTTCTTCGCCTTGCTGGCCATCGCTTTTGTCCTCTCTGACACTCAGAGCAACGCCCTGAAATCGTTCATGGTCTGTGATGGCATTAGGGTGTGCTGATGGCCGGTATGACTCAATCAGCCGGGTATGTATGAGCGCTGGCTACACAGGGCAGGGAGAGGAGAGTGGGGGCCGGGCCGTTAATCTGGCGACATGAATGCACAGGTTGAAACGTCAGATCAGGATCCCCGCCGCACTGCCAGGCTGATGTACTGGCAGGGCTTTCGCGTGGCCCGCATCGCCGAAATGCTGGGCGAGAAGCCCGCGACCGTTCATAGCTGGAAAAAGCGTGATGAGTGGGATGCGGCCCAGCCGATTGAGCGTGTGGAGAGTACGCTAGAGGCTAGACTGATCCAGCTGATTTTGAAAGACCCAAAGGAAGGGAAAGATTTCAAAGAGATCGACCTGCTCGGAAGGCAGGTAGAACGGCTCGCTCGGGTACGTCGCTATGAACAGCCAGGCGGACATGAAGGGGACTTGAACCCCAATGTAGCCAACCGTAATGCTGGTCCACGGAAGAAAAAAGGTAAAAACGAGTACACAGAGGAGCAGCTGGAGAAGCTGCAGGCGATCTTCCTGGAAGAGATGTTCGGTTACCAGAAACACTGGTATCGGGCAGGCAAGAAGCATCGAATCCGCAATCTCCTCAAGTCCAGGCAGATCGGCGCTACATACTATTGTTCCCGAGAAGCGTGCCTGGATGGGATGGAGACAGGGCGCAATCAGATTTTCCTCTCTGCATCGAAAGCGCAGGCCCATATGTTCAGGCAGTACATCGTTGCGTTTGCCAAAGAAGCTGGTATTGAGCTGACCGGCGACCCGATCGTGCTGCCTAACGGGGCCACGTTTTACTTCTTGGGTACCAATGCCCGTACAGCGCAGTCGTATCACGGAAACCTTTACTTTGATGAGTACTTCTGGACCTACAAGTTCCAGGAGCTGCGAAAAGTCGCCTCTGGGATGGCGATGCACAAAAAGTGGCGCCAGACCTATATCAGCACACCATCCAGCCTGAGCCATGAAGCCTATCCGTACTGGTCGGGTGAACTGTTCAATAAGGGCCGGGCGAAGGCAGACAAGGTAGATATTGATATCAGCCACCAGGCCTTGAAAGGTGGTCGCCTCTGTGAGGATGGCCAGTGGAGAAACATCGTTACCGTTGAGGATGCATTGGCTCAGGGCTGTAACCTGTTCGATATCGACCAGCTGCGGCTGGAGTACAGCGAACCTGAGTTCCAGAACCTGCTGATGTGCGAGTTTGTCGACGACAACGCCAGTCTGTTCGGCATGATGATGATGCAGCGCTGCATGGTTGATAGCTGGGAAATCTGGGATGACTTTAAACCGTTTGCCGCCCGCCCGGTGGGCAATGCGCCGGTATGGGTTGGGTATGACCCGAACGGAGAATCGGAAACCGGTGATAACGCTGGTCTGGCTGTCATCCTGCCACCAGAGAAGCCTGGTGGAAAATACCGAGTGATCGAGCGCCAGCAGCTGCGTGGCTTGGACTATGAGGACCAGGCCGAACAGATCCGGCAGCTGACTAAACGCTATAACGTGGTGCATGTCGGCATCGATACCACCGGGATCGGCAGCTCTGTCTATCAGCTGGTACGCAAATTCTTCCCAGCAGCAGTTTCATACCAGTACAGCCCTGAAGTGAAAGGTTCACTGGTGATGAAGGCGTACAACATTATCAGCAAGGGCTTGCTTGAGTTCGATGCGGGCCATGTTGATATCGCCCAGTCATTTATTGCAATCCGGAAAACCACTACGGCCAGTGGCCGCCACGTTACTTACGTTGCAGGGCGCAACGGCACGACTGGCCATGCCGATCTGGCCTGGGCAGTAATGCACGCCCTGGACAAAGCCCCCCTTGAAACCGGCGAAGCCTCTGCAGGTACCGGTGAAAGTATGATGGAGATTTACTGATGAGCGAACAAACCACAAAAGAGGCGGGTATTGAGGCCTTTGCATTCGGCGACCCTGTACCTGTACTCGATAAGCGGGAGATCATCGACTACATCGAGTGCTACCGGATGCAGAAATGGTACGAAACCCCCGTGAACTTTGACGGGCTGGCTAAGTCGTTTCGTGCTGCAACACACCAGAGTAGCCCGATTTACTTTAAGACCAACGTGCTGACCAGTTCTTTTATCCCACACCGACTACTGACCCGGCAGGCGTTCCGGCGCTGGGTGCTGGATTTTGTTGTGTTCGGGAATGCTTATATGGAGAAACAGCAGAGCATGCTGGGGCGGTCGATGAAGCTGGAGCCATCACTGGCAAAATATACCCGTCGCGGGCTGGATCTCGATACATACTGGTTTGTGCGGGGGTGGGGAGAGGAGCACGAATTCAAAACCAATAGTGTTTTCCATCTGATGGAGCCTGATATTAACCAGGAAATCTACGGTTTACCTGAATACCTCAGCGCTCTAAACAGTGCCTGGTTGAATGAGTCGGCCACATTGTTTCGGCGTAAGTATTACCTGAACGGGTCGCACGCCGGTTTCATTCTCTATATGACTGATCCTGCGCAGAATGAAGATGATGTGAATAATCTGCGCCAGGCGCTGAAAGATAGCAAAGGCCCGGGGAATTTCCGTAACTTGTTTATGTACTCACCCAGCGGTAAGAAAGACGGCCTGCAGGTCATCCCGATCAGTGAGGTCGCAGCTAAAGATGACCTGTTCAATATCAAAAATGTTACCCGTGACGATATGCTGGCCGCTCACCGGGTACCGCCCCAGCTAATGGGCATTATTCCCAACAACACGGGAGGGTTTGGCGATGTGGAGAAAGCAGCCAAGGTGTTCGCCCGAAACGAGCTGGTACCGCTGCAATCCCGGTTTGAGGAAGTGAATGATTTTATGGGAGAGGAAGTGGTGAAATTCGACCCCTATGTGATCGAACAAATCGCTGAAGATAACAGAAATTCAGCCCTTTAAATAAAAAGAGCTTCGCAAGAATTTTACCACATAACCTACTGTATTAATTGATAAAGGCCGGATTCCCCGGCCTTTTTTATATCTGCCCCGGCTCGGCTCTGACCGCCATAACTTGCCGGTTTACCGGGTCAAAATCACACTCATAAACGTAGTTGCCCCAGGCGCCAAAACCGTTCTGCAGCTTCAGGCTATCCCCGACATACGTCAACAGGCCCTTGGCCTGGTCTTTCCAGCGAAAGTGGCTGAACTTCGGCTCGAGCGCCCCGTCTGTCCACTCGAAACTAAACTGCGCCAGCTTTTCAACATGATCATCACAGACGATTCCTACGGCGGCGGTGTGCTTATTGCCCCAGCATTGGAGATCAGCCTGGCACTGTGCATCTGTCATAGCTGGGACTTCGGTTGATGCTTCATCGCTAGAGCTGAGGCTAACAACGCCCCAGCCGATCGCCGCGACGATCAGTAACCCTAGCATTGACTCCTTGGCAGTGATGCCCGGGTTCTTCACCCCACACTGAGGACATAGCTTTGCCTTTGTCGATACTTCCGCCTTGCATTCCTTACACTTCGTCATTGCCATATCTGAATTCCCTCTCAAATCAATAAAACCCACCAAACCCAAACAACCGCGCTCATCCCTCCCCGCCTGCGGTCCACTTATGATGCTGTTTTCTTTGCATTAGTTCGTCACGGCCCAGAGCCCTGATTACACGGTGCTTCAGGTGAAACAAGGCGCAATGTACTCATGCAGTTTCATGCACTCTCAGAGGCTTCTTGAGGTCGTTACAGCCAAGTTCGACTCTACCTGAAAAATATATGTGCAGGGATAAATGATCGGGAGTTGGTTACATCGGTGATGGTCTTGTTTATATGATCATAACTCATTGAAAAACATCGAGTTTAAATGTAACCGCATAAAGGTGATGAAGAGTTATTCAAAAGGTTATGTTTAGTTATCTTATTGAAAGTAAAGATGTTTTATTTATAGAGTAATAACTATCTATAAAAGTAATATGCAACTAATTGATTACCTCGTTGTAACCATCTCTGACCTGTTAAAACCTCTTGTAAATCAAGGCGCTAAATTCAATTTCGTTAATCTGCAACTGGTATTACCTTTTTCCGATATGAGTTTGAGATTTTTTCCCAGCGCCTATGCGCGCACAGGTGCGCACGCGTATGTGTATCTCTTACTTATGCTTTCTTTCTTTTCTATTTATCTTCTGTGGTGCTGATTTGTGGTTGTGGTCGGTGTTGTGTGTAGTGCTGTTGCCAGTTCGCCGGGCTTGTGTGAGCAGGCTGGAACTCTGCGTGCGATAAGCGTGCGATTTCCGTGCGATTTTAAAGACAGTATTAGAGTGTTCTGAAACAGGTATAGAAAAACGCCCTGCTCATAAGGCTATGAAAACAGGGCGTTTTTTCTTTCTATATCTTGCTGGCGTTATAAACCGAGCTTCTCACTGACGTAATCGGCATCTTTGTCGCCCCGGCCGGACAGGTTGATCAGGATTTTCTGATCTTTGCCCAGTGTTGGCGCTTTGCGCATGGCCCAGGCGACGGCGTGGGCGCTTTCCAGTGCCGGGATGATGCCTTCCACGCGGGACAGGGTCATGAAGGCGTTGAGGCATTCTTCATCGGTGACGGAGTCATACTGCGCCCGGCCCAGGTCTTTGAGGTAGCTGTGCTGGGGGCCGACGCCTGGGTAGTCCAGGCCGGAGGCGATTGAGTGGACGGGCATCGGTTCGCCGTCTTCAGTTTCCAGTACGTAGCATTTCATGCCGTGCAGTTCGCTTGGCTTGCCCAGGGTGAGGGTGGCGGAGTGGTCTTTGGTGTCCAGACCTTTGCCCGCAGGCTCAACGCCGACCAGTTCGACGCCGTCATCATCGAGGAAGGCGGTGAACATGCCCATGGCGTTGGAGCCGCCACCAACACAGGCGGTAACGTAGTCCGGCAGCTGGTTGTGTTTGTTCTGGAACTGCTGACGGGCTTCGGTGCCGATGATGCTCTGGAAATCACGCACCATTTTCGGGAACGGGTGCGGGCCAACCACGGAGCCGATGGCGTAGATGTATTCCTGCGGGTTTTTCAGGTATTCCTCGAAGGCGCTGTCGACGGCGTCTTTGAGGGTGGCGGTGCCACGGGTGACTGGCACCAGTTTGCAGCCCAAGATTTTCATTTTGGTAACGTTGGGGTGTTCTTTTTCGATATCGACCTGGCCCATGTGAATTTCACAGGGGATGCCCACCAGGGCGCAAGCCGTGGCCAGCGCAACGCCGTGCTGGCCGGCACCGGTTTCGGCGATCACTTTGGTTTTACCCATGTGTTTGGCCAGCAGCGCTTCACCCAGGCAGTGGTTTATTTTGTGCGCGCCGGTGTGGTTGAGGTCTTCACGCTTGAGATACAGCTGTGCGCCACCGAGCTGTTCGCTCAGGCGGGCGGCGTGAAAGATCGGGCTGGGGCGGCCAACGTAATCGGCGAACAGCTCGGCCAGTTCCTGCTGGAAGCCTGGCAGCTGGCGGATCTCTTCATAGGCGTCGTTGATGTCGTCCATGATGACTTTCAGTTCAGGCGGGATGATCTGGCCGCCGTACTCACCGAAAAAACCACTGGCATCTGGCATTGGTGCAAAATCAAATTTACTCATAGCTGTTTCTTGTCCCCTGGCGCTAAACGGCCGACTTATATGGTAGCGGGTGGTATCCCGTTATATCCGTGCGCTGGTTATGTAAACCGCACTGGCTGGGTACCACTTTTTATTAATGAACAACAATATAAAGCCGGTTGGCAGCGCTGCCAACCGGTCTAAAGTTGTATTCGTTAACTGATACGCTATTGCGGCAGGTAGCCGATGCGGAAGGCACCCCAGTGGCGCTCGTTGACATAGATGGGGACGGAGAGGTCATGGACGACTTCGCCGGTATCGCGTTTATAGGTTTGTAGCAGCATGTTGTAGGTGTGCTTGCCGCAGCGGCTACCGGTACGGTCGTTAAAGATACGTTTGCCTCGGCTCTTGAGCAGATCAATGTCCTGCTTGCCGGTGGGCGGGTGGTTACAGGCGCTGTTATGGGTGGGGACATAGCCGTTGGTGTCGGTGACGATGGCATAGATCAGCGGTTTGTTGCGCTGTAATACCGGTTCCTGAATGCCCGGCAGGCAGCTGTCGGTAAATTTATCAAAACCGGTGGTGTATTTCTGCGGCAGGGTGTTTTCGATCGGCTGGTAGTTGCGATCGAACAGCTGACTGTCGCTGAGTTGACTCTGGCTGACGCCCCGGGCGAAGGCTTCACCCACCTGGTCGGCTGCCTCGCGGGCAATTTTGAAGAAGGCCTGGTGGTAGTTATCTTCGGTGAACTCAGCCAGTACGGCGCTGGAGCGCTCTGCGACTTCCATTAATTGAGTTGCCTGGCCCGCCAGCTGGTCTACTTCTTTGTCGCTGGCCTGCATTTCTTGCTGAATGCGCTGAATAGAGCGAAAGATCAGTTCCAGGTTTTGCTGGTTATGGCCTGCGCCATCGGCGATGGTGCTGATCTGCTGTTCCAGGTCGGATGACTTATCAGAGATATCGCCGAGCTGCTCGCCGACCAGCCGAATGGCTTCGCTGCCTTTGTTGGCATCACCTGCCAGCGCTTCAATATGGCTAACGACCTGGCCGGTCTGGGCCCGGATCTGGTCGACGATCTCTTCTACTTCACCGGTGGCGTTGGCGGTGCGGGAAGCCAGCTGGCGCACCTCATCAGCAACGACGGCAAAGCCGCGGCCATGGTCACCGGCACGGGCGGCCTCGATGGCGGCGTTCAGGGCCAGCAGGTTGGTCTGGTCGGCGATCTCTTCGATTACCTGGGTGACATCCTGAATTTTGGCCGACTTCTCGTTCAGCTCGCCGATCAGCTGCAGAGTCTGATCGGTTTTATCACTGAGCTGACGCACACCGGTGACTGCGGTTTCCAGTGCCGAGCGGCCTTCAGCGCCGGTGCGCTTGGCATCGGCGGCGGCCTGGGCGGCGCAGGCCGCCTGTTCGGCGGACTGTTGTACCGTCTCGGTGATCTCTTCCAGATTTTCGGCGATCTGGGCGATCTCAATAACCTGGGTGTCGAGCTGACCTTTCAGGTTGTCGGCCGCATGGGATACCTCGGCGGAGGCGATGGCGTTCTTGTTGGACGATTTTGACAGCCGTTGCCCGACCTCACTGCCTGCTTTGCAGTTATCCAGCAGTGACTCCAGTTGTCTGGAGAGCCAGCTTTCAGCGGGCAGATTGCCTTCCATCAGCTGTTTCAGTGCAGTGTGAGTGGGCAGAGTGGCCATGAGAAAATGGCTGATAAAGCCGATGATTGCCACCATTGATACCAGCACCACCGTTTCAGTGGTGGGTGCGCCGGTCTGGTTGATAAACAGTGCTGTGCACAGGCTGCTGATGATAGCAGCGACGACCGCTCCTCGCGTAAATAGCGCGGCTGGAGATCCTTTCATGCTAAACCCCTTTTTAGCGCGTTTATTATTTAGCGCACATTTTTTATTGTTATTCTTTTGGAGAATATAGCAGGGGGACGGAAGAGAAAGAGCTTATGCTTTGGTCGTATTAGGCAGGGTACTAAGGTATCGATTGAAATTTGTGGCAATGCAGCAAAATATCAACGCTATCAGAAATTTAGCGGTAATTGCTCTTCGCGGTCGGGCAGTCGGTCAAAGCCATCCTGCAATTGCTGACGTTTTATCTCTTCTAACAGCAGGCAGGCCTGCTCATAAGAGTCGGCAACGGTGTGGCTGACACAGCCTTCATCTTCGCCGCTGCTATGACCCCAGCACTGGGTAATAACCCAGTCGCCGACGAGATCTTGGTACAGGCGAACGATGAAATAGTTCTGATCCTTATGCCAGCGTACTATCAAGGATTGATTACCACACACAGAGGGGGTTGAAGCGATATTAAATGGCGTACTGCGGATTAAACTGATCGCTGATGTGCCGCCGGGCACACCGTGCTGGCTGCAATGTTAACGCGTTGAATCGCCATTCCTTTATAATCGGCGCATTGAGCCTGATCCAGGGCTGTTTGTAAAGACCCGGAGAGAGAAACTGGTGACAAATTCCCAATTATTAATTATTGCTGACGAAAACATGCCTGCGGTCGAGCCGCTGTTCGGCCACCTGGGGGAGGTCCGTCGGGTGCCAGGCCGCAGCCTGAGTGCTGATCAGGTCCGCGATGCGGATATTTTGCTGGTGCGCTCGGTCAGTAAAGTAGACCAGGCGCTGCTCAGCGGCAGCCGGGTAAAATTTGTGGGTACGGCCACCATCGGCACCGATCATGTAGATACGGGCTGGTTAGCTGAGAACGGTATCGCTTTCAGTGCGGCGCCCGGCTGTAATGCCGATGCGGTGGTGGATTATGTGCTTAGCGCCCTGAGCCATCAGGCAGCCCAGCAGGGCTTCCGGCTGCAGGATAAAACGATCGGCATTATCGGCGTGGGGAATGTCGGTGGGCGGCTGGCACAGCGGTTGTCAGCGCTGGGCCTTAAGCTGTTGCTGAATGATCCGCCACGGGCTGCGCAGGAAGCGGGCTTTGTCGAGCTGGACCAGGTTCTGGCGCAGGCCGATATTATCTGTATGCATACGCCATTGGTGCGCGATGGGGCGCACCCCAGCCTGCATCTGTTAAATGCGCAGCGGCTGGCGTGTCTTAAACCCGGGGCGATTTTGCTCAATGCGGGCCGTGGCCCGGCGATTGATAACCAGGCGTTGCTGGCGCTGATGCCGCAACGGCCTGACCTGACTTTGATTCTGGATGTATGGGAGCATGAGCCTCAGGTAAATGCAGAACTGGCGAGGTACTGTGAGATTGCCACGCCGCATATTGCTGGCTATAGCCTGGATGGCAAAATCCGTGGCAGCTGGATGCTGTATGAGGCCTGGTGTCAGAGCCAGGGGCTGCAGCCTGAGCGTGCGCTGGTGGAGTTTTTACCGCCCTCATCGGTTGCCGCCGTTGAACTGACCGCAGCGGCTGAACTTCTTGACCTTATACGGCTGTGTTACGATCCATACCGCGATGATCGTGCCCTGCGGCGGACCCTGCACCTGCCTGCTGCGGCACAGGCCAGCGCCTTTGATCAACTCCGAAAGCAGTACCCTGTACGTCGTGAACTTTCGACGCTCAGTGTTCGGACGAACTCTCAGGCGCAGGCGGATCTCTTTGGTGCTGCGGGCTTCCGGCTGGAAGCCTGAACAGCAGCACCCCACACTCCTGCAAGATTCGGTACTGGACGAGTAAATGAAGAATGCGCTAGCGGTTGAGCGCTCCGCAATGACGTTAACAACGATTAAGCCGCCGGTGGGTACTCGACTTCAGCTTGAATGCCCGGGGATAAAAGAGCGCCTGGGTAGCCAGCTGCTGGGTTACCAGGACGGTGGCAGTGTGATGGTGGCCTGCCCGTTAAGGGCAGGAAAGCCGCTTACTCTCGAGGCGGGTACACGCATAACAGTCCGCCTGATCACTGGCACCTCGATCTGTGGTTTCAGTGCGCCACTCTTATGCAGCTACGAGGCGCCTTTTGCTCATTGGCACTTGGAATATCCCGCTGAACTGACCCACAAGCGTATCCGCCAGCATACCCGGGTGCCGGTCAGCCTGGTGGCTTCGGCAGATGAGTTTGCTGAGGGAGTGCTGGACAGTTCTGGTCAGTGGCCACGTACGCTGTTGTGCCAGAACCTGAGTCTGACCGGGGCGAATCTGCTTAGTAAGCAGCCATTAGGGGGACTGGGTGAGCGGCTGTATCTGACTCTGCGGCTACGTGTGGCGGGGTTTGATCAGGTGGTGATGGTGCCGTCGATTATTCGTAATGCGCCCGCCCGCAGTAATGATTACCAGTATGGGGTGGAGTTTTTTGATCTGGATGAGGACGCCAGATTGGTATTAGCGGGCTTTGTTTATCAGCAATGCCTGCTGGAAACCGGTTATCGGGATTATCTGGCTGAGGTAGCGTATTAAATGTTCAGACTTGGATTGATTATTAACCCGCTGGCAGGACTGGGCGGCAGTGTGGCGTTAAAGGGCAGTGACGGCGCAGAAACGGCCCAGCTGGCGCTGGCCCGTGGGGCAGAACCCAAAGCGGGTTTACGCACAGCGCAGGCGCTGGCACCGCTGGCGGGATTGCCGGTAGAGCTGGTGACCTGGCCGGGCGAGATGGGCGAACATGCTGCGCGTGCAGCGGGTTTTGAGCCCACTGTGATTGGTGAAATTACCACGGGGGCGACCTCGGCTGAGGATACCGAGCGGGCCGCACTGGCGATGGTTGAGGCTGGCGTAGATCTGATCATGTTTGCCGGGGGCGATGGTACGGCACGTAATATCTGCCATGTACTGGATGATCGGGTGCCGGTGCTGGGTGTGCCTGCCGGGGTGAAAATTCATTCGGGTGTCTATGCGGTAACGCCACGGGCGGCCGGTGAAGTGGTGGCCATGCTGGTGAAAGGCGAGCTGGTGACGCTGAGCGAGCAGGAAGTGCGTGATATCGATGAGGATGCCTTCCGTCAGGGCACTGTACGGGCGCGTTATTATGGCGAGTTGCGGGTGCCTCAGGAGCATCGTTATATGCAGGCGGTGAAGCAGGGCGGCGGCAAAGAAACGGAAGAACTGGTGCTGGATGATATTGCCGCCCATGTGATCGAGCTGATGGACGATGATGTGCGCTACATCATGGGCTCTGGCTCGACCGTACAGGCGGTGATGGATCAGCTGCAGCTGGAGAATACCCTGCTGGGGGTGGATGTGGTGGAAAACGGCGAGGTGATCGCCGCTGACTGTACCGCTGCGCAGTTGCTGACCCTGACCGAGGGCCATGAAACTCGGCTGATTATTACCCTGATTGGTGGCCAGGGGCATATCATCGGTCGCGGTAATCAGCAGTTGAGTGTGCCGTTGCTGCAACGGCTGGGCAAAGAAAATACCTGGGTGATTGCCACCAAAACCAAGCTCAACGCGCTGGATAACCGGCCGCTGATCGCCGATAGCGGTGATGCGGCGACTAACCATCAGTTCAGCGGCCTGATTCCGGTGATTACCGGCTACCATGATCAGGTGCTGTATCACGTTGCTGATCTCTGACAGCAGAGCCTGAAGGGGCTGACAGCTTCGCAAAGCTGTCAGCTTTTTGTGATCGCTGACATGTTTCTGTCATCTTTGCTGGCTAACCTGCCCGCATAATGACAACGCGATGACATGAGGCTTGCGATGAAAAAACTGCTTTCCAGTGTTCTGATCACTGCCGCTCTGTTCTCTCTGGCGGGTTGCCAGAGCAATGAACCTAAATCCACTGCTGCTGCTGCGCCTGAGGTAAACAATCAGGATCTGTATGAAGTAGAGCATGAAGGTCGCTACTACGTTTTTGATGATTTCAAAACGTATCACAGCTTCCTTAGCGTCGGTGAAACCTCCTACCGTAAAGTGTTTATTGGGGGCGGCCCACACGGTGAAACACTGGTGTTTGGTCTGCGCAGCCAGGATAAGAAAAAAGCTGAGGGTATTGCCGGGGTTGATATGTACCAGGGCAAGCTGGCAGCGGCTGACAGCTTCTACGGGGAGTTGCGTGGCGAAGATGGTCGTCTGTACGTATTCAGTACTCTGGCGGATATGGAAGCGGTGCGTACAACGGGTGAAGCGGCGTACCGTTTCACCCAGATCGGTGCTGGTCCTGATGGCCAGACGGTTGTTTTTGTCCTGAATAAAGGCAACAAGAAAAAGCGTCCCGATGCCTTGATGGCAATGTACAAGCAGGCCAACAGTCTGTAATCACTGACTGCCTTTGGCGAGCATAAAAAAACGGGACGCCTGGCGTCCCGTTTTTTATGCTCTGTTGAGCCGGTTATTTTAGCGGTTCATACGACTCAGTGCTTCAATACGCTCATCCAGTGGCGGATGACTGGAGAAGTATTCCATAAAGCCGGTTTTCTTCTGGCTGCGAATACCGAACGCCGTCAACTGGCCCTGTAGCTGATCTGGCATTTCGTACTCTGCCTTCAGGCGCTGCAAGGCTCCGATCATGGCGTGGTTGCTGGACAGCTGAGCGCCCACTTCATCGGCACGGTATTCACGGCGACGGGAGAACCAGGCGACCACGACCGAGGCCAGTACGCCGAACAGGATCTCGAAGATAAAGGTCGTGATCATATAACCGATGCCCGGGCCCGAACTGGCTTCTTCTTCGTCATTGCTTTTAAGAAAGTTATCCACCACCATCGCTGCGATACGGGCAAAGAACATCACAAAGGTGTTCACCACGCCCTGCACCAGTGCCAATGTCACCATATCGCCGTTGGCGACATGGCCAATCTCATGGGCCATGACTGCACGGATCTCTTCCTGACGAAAACGCTGCAGCAGGCCGGAACTTACGGCGACCAGCGCATCGTTCTTATTCCAGCCGGTGGCGAAGGCGTTAGCCTGCTCCGATGGGAATATACCCACCTGCGGCATTTTGATACCGGCCTGTTTCGACAGTTCAGCGACGGTGTTCAGCAGCCACTGCTCTTCGGCGCTCCCCGGTTGTTCAATGAGTACGGTCCCGGTGCTGCGTTTGGCCATAAATTTGGACATAAACAGTGAGATAAATGAGCCAACAAAACCAAACACCGCACAGAAGATAAGCAGGCTGCCATAGTTCATGCCTGTGCCGGAGAGGTAGTGTTCTACGCCCAGAAGCTTGAGTGTAAGGCTGGCGACCAGAAGCACGGCCAGGTTGGTGAGTAGAAAGAGTCCGATTCGCATCATCTGCTGTTAACCTCACAATAAATAAGAGTTTCCGGGCCTGTTCGGACATTGCTGAAACCGCCGGTTTCAGCAACGCCGGGGCTACCGTCACGTCGATGAAACTGCGAGAATAGTGCTCTCGTTTCCGGGTGCCGTTAAACGGTGCCTTACAGGTCTTTTCGAGGCTGTAAGTCTGGCAGCTTTTGGGCCCGAAAAAACGTAGAAAAAGAAGAGCTCATAGTTCATTTTTTTCGATCATTTACGCTTAATTGTACGTTACGGACTGATAATAGCCGTGTTACAGGCTTTGCCTGCTCCCTCAGGATTTGTGTTTGATGCAGATAGTTTTTGATTGTGTAGCCCAGCAGCTGGCGAATGCCGGTAATGAGACGCGTCGCCTGTTCCATGGCCGGGGCCATTGCTTTGAGGGTTTTGAGCATCTGGTGATTGACTGGTTCTCACCGGTTGCTGTTGTTCGTTTATATAGCGCTGTAGATGATAGCTGGCTGGATTCGCTGTGCGCCGGTCTGAAGCAGTTCACCCAGATAGAAGCGCTGGTAGTGCAACAGCGCAGTCGTGGACGCGAAGCCGTCAATCAGGTGATCTGGGGTGATGTGGCGGATATGCAGGTGGCCACGGAACTTGGTCTGTACTATCAGGTCCAACCGCAGAAGAATCAGAACAGCGGTCTGTTTCTGGATATGCGGATGGGGCGTCAGTGGTTGCGTGATAATGCCGCCGGTCAGCGGGTGTTAAATCTGTTTGCTTACACCTGCAGTTTTTCGGTTGCCGCCCTGGCCGGTGGTGCCGAGCATGTGGTGAATGTTGATATGGCAAAAAACATGCTCGCCATTGGCCGGGAAAATCATCGGCTGAATGACTTTGAGAAGGGACAGGCCAGCTGGCTGGGGCATGATATTTTTAATTCATGGAAGCGTATCCGTCAGCCAGGCCCATACGGTATTGTGGTGATTGATCCGCCAAGTTTTCAGCCAGGCAGTTTTATTGCTGAAAAGGACTACCGCAAGGTGGTACGACGGTTGCCTGATCTGGTGGCGGAAGGGGGGCGGGTATTGGCATGTCATAATGACCCGGCCGTAGGAACTGATTTTATTTTAGCGTTAATGCAGCAGGAATGTCCGGGATTCCGGTTTGAGGCCCGTCTGGCCAATCCGGATGATTTTCCCGAGCATGAGCCGGAAAAAGGATTGAAGGTGATGCTGTTCAAGAGGGAATTGTAGTGGATTTGATTTGTATAGATCTTGAGGCTAGCGGCCTGGGGCCCCAATCTTACCCGATTGAAGTAGCCTGGAAAGATGGGTTAAGTGGTGAGCAGGATGCATTCCTGATTAATCCGGCCACAGTGGATGGTTGGACCTACTGGGATGAGTTTGCTGAAGAGTTACATGGCATCGATATCAATGACCTGGCAGCGGATGGCCTGTCTGCCGTGGCGGCTGCGCAGCGGCTGAATAAGGCGCTGGCAGGTAAAGCAGTGTATAGCGATGCCCGTGAATTTGATCGTTTCTGGATTACACGTTTATTCGACGCGGCAGGTATGACGCCTGAGTTTGAATTACGTGGGCTGGAAGTGCTGCTTAGCGATGCACAGCTGATACAGTACCGGTTTATCTCACGTAGCCAGTTGCGTCGTCACCGAGCGGCAAATGATGTGGATGACCAGTTGGCGGCGATCGCTGCCGTGCAGATCTCACAGGATGAACAGGAACCGTCAGCGGACGATAGTTAGGTCTGTTTGAAGTGTGTCAGGGGTAATAAAGAAGGCCAGCTTAATATGCTGGCCTTTGTATGTATTAACCGGAAGTATTCAGGCGGGTGCTTCAGAGGTATCGCAGGTGAACTCCAGTGTCAGCATCTCTTCCAGGCTGCTACGTATTTCCAGCGGCAGGCCTGCCAGGATAGCAACCTCCAGCGGGAAGTTCTTGTAGAGTTCTTCCAGTGTCCAGTCATCACGGGCCGCAGCGTTGACGACGCAGGCCAGATTGATAACCGCTGCAATATAGGACGGTTCTTCAAAGCCGTGTGGGTTTTTATGCTGAGCGATCGCTTCACCCAGTTCCGGTGGAAACTTCCACATATCCATCAGTGCCTGGCCTGCCTGAGGGGTGGTGAAGCCAAGGATTTTCATCTCAGCCTCGCTACGGCTGCTACCGCTTTCTTCGATCAGTTGCTGGATAGCCATAGCCTTTTCGGGCGCGGCAAGGTGTAGCAGCAGACGGCCAATATTGTGAATCAGGCCCGCTGTGAAGGCGATGTCTGCGTTGACCTGATCGGTGCGCTCGGCCAGATAATTGGCGACAATGGCGACCCGGAACGACTCATCCCAGAATTGTTGCAGATTCATTCCTTCTACATCACTGACTGAGCCGGCCAGACCCGAGGCGATGACCAGTGTTTTCAGTCGATCCATACCCATCATCACCACGGCATCGTCGATGGAAGATACTTTGCGGGACAGGCCAAAATGCGCTGAGTTCACCATGCGCAATACGCGCAGAGAGAGGGTCTGGTCTTCGCTGACCTTGGCGGCTATTTCAGCGTAATCAGCGTCGGGGTTGTTCAATTGCTGGATAAGCTGGCGAACGGCTTGAGGAACGTTCGGCAGTCGGTGGGTCTGAGAGAGAAGATCTTCAACGTGCATAGCCACTCCTTTGGAAGTGCGGTTGGTGCAAGTATGGTGCCCTGGCTGTGTGCTCCATGGGCGAGTCCTGATCCGGCATCTGCTTCAGCAGCGGGCTGGAACTTTTGTCGGCGTGCCTGAAGTTTTAGGAAGTGATGAGCGTGTTTGCAAGTATTTAGAGGAGAAAGTGACAGATTGTTGTGCCGGGTCGGTTAAACCGACACCGGCAAAGCTGGCGGATCAGTCCTGATTGATCACCAGGCCTTCGAGCTGGCTGCGCAGTACGTCGTACTGACCCATCTCTTCCGGCAGAAAGTACAGTTTGTAGTAGCAGCGGTCGACCAGCCGGCCTTTGTTGCCGTTGATACTGTCTTTGTAGCTGCTGAACAGGTAGCTCATCTGCAGGTGAATAATACGCGTATGCGGGGGAACGTTGAACTCGTGATGTTCCAGATCAAACCGTACCGTGGTTTCCTTGATGCTATAAAAGGAAACTTCGGCGACATGGTTCAGGTTGATAAGGAAGTTGGAGGTGACGGGAACCAGCGTGCGCTTTTCAACACCGTTGTGTTCCATGTAGATGCCGCAGTTCTTTCTGACTTTTATAAACATGGTTTTTTCGACCATCCTTTCGTTGGGTGATGGGAATAAGCATATGTCAGTTTTTTGAAGGTTGTGTGACAGCCACCCCAAAAGTTCAATGCCGGGGTGGCTGTCGTCTGGCGTTTTATTGCTGATAGGTTTTCAGGAACTGGCCGATCCGCAGGATGGCGTCTTCCAGCTCATCGGCTCGTGGCAGAGAGACGATACGGAAATGCTGAGTGTCTGGCATATTAAAGCCGGAACCCTGGACGACCAGTACTTTTTGCTGCTGCAGCAGATCCAGCGCCAGCTTTTCGTCGTTGTGGATCGGGAACATGTCCGGGTCCAGTTTCGGGAACAGGTAGAGCGCTCCTTCGGGTTTGGTACAGCTGACCCCAGGAATGTCGTTCAGCATCCGCCAGGCCAGTTCCATCTGTTCATGCAGGCGGCCGCCGGGGGTGATCAGCTCGTTGATGCTCTGGTAACCGCCCAGTGCGGTCTGAATGGCATGCTGCACCGGCACATTGGGCGACAGGCGCATATTGGCCAGCATATCCAGCCCTTCTATATAGTCGCGGGCATGGTGTTTAGGGCCGCTCAGAATCATCCAGCCAACCCGGAAACCCGCTGCACGGTAGGTTTTTGACAGGCCGTTAAACGAGATACACAGCACATCGTCAGCCAGTGAGCCCAGCGGTGTGTGTTGTGCTTCGTTGTAGAGGATTTTGTCGTAAATCTCGTCAGCAAACACGATCAGGTTATGCTGGCGGGCGATCTCCAGCAGGCCTTCCAGAATGTGATCGGGATACACCGCACCGGTGGGGTTGTTCGGATTAATAATCACGATGCCACGGGTACGTTCAGTGATCTTGCTGCGAATATCATCGAGGTCTGGAATCCAGTTTTCCTCTTCGATACAGCGGTAGTGGACCGGGTTGCCACCGGACAGGCTGACAGCCGCTGTCCATAATGGATAATCTGGGGCCGGGATCAGCATTTCGTCGGTGTCGTTGAGCAGGCCCTGCATGGCCATCACGATCAGCTCTGAAACGCCATTACCGACGTATATATCTTCAATAGAGACGCCAGCAATGCCGGTACGCTGGCATTCCTGCATAATTGCCTTGCGGGCCGCAAACAGACCTTTGGAATCACCGTAACCCTGGGATTCTGGCAGGTTGTAGATAACGTCCTGAACAATCTCTTCCGGGGCGAATAGTCCCCAGGGGGCCGGGTTGCCGATGTTCAGTTTGAGAATTCGATGGCCTTCATCTTCGAGGCGTTTGGCTTCCTGAAGAACCGGCCCGCGGATGTCGTAGCAGACGTTGATCAGCTTGTTCGATTTGCGGATTACTGGCATGGTTCGCGTCCTGGGTGTCGATGGCCTGCGTGTTCTTTTTTCACAGTCCACATGCCCGGTATGGGCATAAAAAGAGGCCCAATCATACGCCCTTTGCAGATTGATGTGAAAGAGCCTGGAGCCGTGCTGGTCAGGCGGGTATTAGCGGGTGCACAACGAAGGAGTACTGAGAGTGAGTGATAACACAGAGATTTCCCGAACTGAAGATGAGTGGCGCGCCACCCTGACCCCGGAGCAGTTTCGTATCTGCCGAGAAAAGGGGACGGAACCCGCGTTTACTGGCGAGTATTACCACAACCATGCCGCGGGTTCATATCGCTGCACCTGCTGTGGTGAGGCACTCTTTGCCTCGGCAACCAAATATGACTCAGGCAGTGGCTGGCCCAGCTTCTGGCAACCTGCGGCAGCTCAGGCCGTGGTTGAACATGTGGATAGCAGCCATGGTATGCGCCGCACGGAGATTGCCTGCGCCCGGTGTGCTTCACATCTGGGTCATGTGTTTGCCGATGGCCCACAACCGACCGGGTTACGCTATTGCGTGAATTCGGCCTCGTTGCAGTTTACGCCTGAGGATTGAGGCTGAATGAAGTCGTTTAACTGGCTCTATGAACATGTGCAGCAACACTGTGCCGGACAGGATATCGAGGCGCTGTTGCCAGTGCCACTCAGCACGGCTGAGCTGATGGCGGTAAGTGATGATCGACTGTTCTCCGATCTGGCCCGGCGGGTGTTTCGCGCCGGGCTTAAACATTCGCTGGTGGACAGTAAATGGCCAGCGTTCGAGCAGGCGTTTTTTGGCTTTGTGCCGGAAAAGGTCGCGCTGATGAGTGATGAGCAGCTGGAGCGGTTGATGATGAATGACCAGATCATTCGTCACTTTGGCAAGATTAAATCGACCCGGCTCAATGCTTTGATGGTGACCGAACTGGCGGCGAAAGAAGGCAGTTTTGCCCAGTTTCTGGCGCAGTGGCCCAGTGGCGATATTATCGGCTTGTGGGCCTTGCTGAAGAAAGAGGGCGCGCATCTGGGAGGTAACTCCGGTGCGTCGTTCCTGCGCATGGTGGGCAAGGATACGTTTTTGCTGACCGATGATGTGGTCGCAGCGCTGAAGGCACAGGACATTGTTGATAAGCGGCCCACAGCAAAGCGTGACCTGCTCAAAGTGCAAGACGCATTTAACCAGTGGCAGCAGGAGTCTGGCAGGCCGTTGTGTCAGATTAGCCGGTTACTGTCGTACACGGTGGGCTGGTAACGACGTGAAGTGCCTGGCCTGAAGGGGCAGGTACTCCCTCAGGCCGTTGTGGCCTGAGGGTGGGTGACGGCTCAGTTAAACTGGAAAAACTCCAGCAGCCGTGGATCGTTCATGGCGCGGGTCAGGGTTTCCTGCACCAGCGCATTGATCAGTTCTTCGTTATCAGCCGGTGTCGGGGTGCGGACAAACTCTTCTGAGCGTTTAGTGGCGTACTGGCCGGTGTAACTGCGGCCGTTGCGTTCGACCTTGACCCGCATCTGCATGTTCAGCGCGATGATCTGTTTTACCGCTTCGGCCTTGGCATCATAAGACAGGGTGTCCAGCATCACCGTCATCTCATGGCCGCCTGGGCCGAAGGTGTTGATGCCGGTACTACTGAGGGCCTTTTGTACGGCGGTGCCTAGCATATCGGTGCTGTTGGTCAGCAGGATAGGGGCGCGGTTGCCCAGCCGGTCGATACGGTCGCCGACCACGGGGGTCTGGCGCAGGTCCTGCACCTGGATATTGACCGGCGCTGTGGGTAGCTGGCGCAGTACTTTCACGTCAGGGTTGAGAGACAGCGTCTGTGATGGGATACCACCACAGCCCGTCAGCAGGGCGGTTGCGGCAATCGCGGCGCTTAGCAGTATCTTGCGCATGTGTTACTCCAGATCTTTAACAGGTTCAGGGGTCAGGCGATCAATCAGTTCAGCCAGTGAGTTGGCCAACTGACGTAGCGGCTTTTTGCCTGGCTGCTCCAGCCAGACGCTACCATCATCATTGTTTACGCTCAGAAAATACTCACCGTCCGGTTCTGTGGTCGCAATGAACAGTGTCATCGGCTGCTTCTGTTTATGCTTGGCCACCGCATGACCAATCAGATTGCCGCGCAGGCGTTCCATATCAGCCGGGTTCCACAGCTGTAACAGGCTGAGCTGACCCTCTTCGCTGTGGGCGGGCAGTGGGTCTGACCAGTAGCGGCTGTAAAACGTCACCACATCGGGGTGAATATTCAGCCCCAGGGCTTCGCTCAGTCGCTCGAACATATCCTGTGGCGCTTGCTGTTTTACCGGCCGCCAGGCTGTCAGTTCGCCGTCTTGCGGGGTATCTGTCAGGTAGCATTGCGAAGGCCATTCGCTATCCCAGGGGACGCGGGGTGGCTCCGGCTGTAACGCCAGCTGGCGGGTGATAAAACGGTCAAGCGCATCGGCCACCGGGTGGCTAAAAGTATTTTCAGGCATAGTTAAGAGTCTAATCGCGTTGCGTTGCAGGGTACGGACCTTACTCTATCTGCTGGCTGAACGGGACGAAAGGGATGATTGAAAAACCGGCCAGGGCTGTTGTGACACACAATAAAGATGCGGCGGAGCAGGGTGTGCGACTGGCCGTCGCCAGGCGCATGATGGTGCTCTGCTGAATAAAAAGTATCCGATTGATTATGTTCAAATTTTTTTGAAAAAAAGTTGTCACAAATATTTGACAAGTAATCGAAAAGCCGTAAAATGCGCACCTCATTACAGGGCAATGCCTTAGTGATGAAACACTGGAGCGGTAGTTCAGTTGGTTAGAATACCTGCCTGTCACGCAGGGGGTCGCGAGTTCGAGTCTCGTCCGTTCCGCCA
>CAJXNY010000057.1 GCA_913057435.1 uncultured Oceanospirillaceae bacterium
TACGAGATCAGCCTCGGTCTCGTGGGCTCGGAGATGTGTATAAGAGACAGCTGTAACACGTGTCAATAATGTTAATAAATATCCACAGGCAACACGATTTCAACGAAGGTGGCGAATAATGGAATGTTTCGATCGTTTTGGTTCTTATTTTGATCATGGTCATTTTCAGCATGATGATCATGGAAGGTATTTTGTTAATGATAAGTCTTGTCTTATGTTTGATTTGTCTAGTGTTAATGTCATTTCGTCTACGGTGGATACGGTCCGCCAGCTTTACAGGCTTATGCTTGATCAGTCAGTACTGCATGGTTTGCATGAGTCGTATCAGCTTGCTCTGAAGTCGTTCCAGAAAATTCATGTTCATGGGTATGACTTCTCTGTCGGTTCTGGTGGCCAGTCAGGTTACAAATACAGGCTTCAGAATTCTGACCTTGGTGTGATCGTATTCATTAAAAACCAACGCCAGAAAATCGATGTTTTTGGTTCTCATATCAAAGTTGAGCTTTCACCACAGTTTTTACTCTATAACTCTGTTGCTGATGCTCAGTGTCTTATGGATGCTATCGCTGTGTGGTTCGGTGACGCTGTAGAACGTTCTGGTGTGTCTTTGCACCTTGCTGCTGATGTGCAGGGCTGGGAACCTGATGACTTCTTGGGGCGTCTAAAGGCCCGCTCAACTCGTCGCGTAGCTTATGACGGTATAGATACTGCTGAATTCGATCTGGCCTCTGTTGCTGCTACGTATGGGGATCGAGAAACAGTTACTGTCGGGTCGGTTACCTCTGTTCAGATGTCGTTTTATGACAAGCTCAAAGAGGCTGTGAAGCATGACAAGCTGCATTTCTGGAATGCTGTCTGGTCGGGTGATGCTGTACCTGTTGATTCGTTCTGTATGGCTGATCAGGGTGGTTTTGATAAATCGGAAGGTGTCCGGCGTTTAGAAATGCGGTTTCACCATACTGTTCTACGACAGTTTGAACGCGGTTCTGGCTGCGAAATGACAAGCTACGAATCTGCATTTGAACACTTGGGGGCGCTCTGGCGCTATGCAATGAGGTTATTCAAGCTCCGTTACGATGATGACCTGATCGATCCTGTTTGGCAGATGCTGGCGGAAGATGTTGATTTCAACCAGTGCCATAGCGGTAAAAGTTACAAGCGTGCATACAAGAAGCCAGGTGAAGGCAATGAAAAGAATGTAGCTCTCGCTCTGGGTAACTGGCTCTCTATCGTTGCTCGTCAGGGTATGAAGACCCAAAAGGCATGGCGTTATCTGAAAGTGTCGGGAATGTTCAAAGACATTAAGCGTTATTACCAGTCGCGGGGGATAGACCTTCAGGGCCTCTATCAGCTCATTGATGACGGTTTAACAAAGCGACGGCTTGCGGGTAGGGCTGCGGCCTGATCGTCTTTAGTTGTACCTGTATTGTCTGCGTAACTAATGTGGTGCGTTATGAAAATTGTTCTCTGTACGGTCTGCGGTGTAGAGATCGAAGGGCCCTTTAAGCGTCGGGTGCCTGATTACTGTTCGTCGAATTGCCGGGACTATCGAAAGTTTCTGAATGCTGCTGAATTTCGACTTATGCGGATTCGGCCAACTGATGAAGCGGTTAGTAAGTTGAGGTCTGAGCTGTTCATACTGTCTAACCATGTTCGAGGCGTTAACGCCTGAGTCTCTACCGTTCTTTAACAGTTTGGTTAAATCGTCCTGCAGGGCAGTTTGATATGCGGGCTTATCTGACGTTGGCTTTGTGCTGGTGATGCTTTCTGAGTTGATCAGGCACAAAAAAACCGACTCAAGGTCGGCATCTTTGTCAGTGGATGGCCATCCATCTGTTGTTAAAAGGTGGTCACAATGTGGACACTTTCTAACTGTCTTGCTCTAACCTTTTGATTTCAAAGGTTAAAATTGGTGGAGGTGGCGGGGATCGAACCCGCGTCCGCCAATCCTCCGCCTCCAGCTCTACATGCTTAGACTTCTCTATTGAGTTAACCCAGCACGACCCGAGAGTCAGGGTGTTTAGGGCGAGCCTTTTTAAGTTTTAACCCTTCGTCTTAAGGCGAAGCTTCCAGGCGATTCTGTCTCAAATGACATTGCAAAATCCTAAAGTTACAGACACCTGTAGGAGCAATGCTAGCGGCCCTTAAGCTGCTAGAGCGTAGTTATCGTCGTTTGCAACTATAACTGTGTAGTGATGGATTAACGTGTTTCACTACAAACACGACATGCACCGAGAGGTTTTGTAATCGGCGTCGAAGCCAAATCACCCCCACTAGTCAGGCTAGTATAGCCTGAACGACAACAAAGAAGAATGCTGTAACTGCTTTATTTTTCAGCTTTTATTGATTAGCTGACAGGGTACGCTGTTTTTCGCGTGACCAGTCACGCTCTTTTTCCGAAGCGCGTTTATCATGCAGCTTCTTACCTTTCACCAGCGCGATCTCGCACTTGATGTTGCTGCCTTTCCAATACATGGACAGAGCAACACAGGTAAAGCCTTTGGCATGAATCGCCAGTTGCAGGCGCTCAATTTCACGACGGTTAAGGAGCAGTTTGCGATCACGGGTCGGGTCGGCCACCACATGGGCGCAGGCGGTCTTCAGTGGGGTGAAATGTGCCGCGACCAGCCAGGCCTCGTCATTTTTCAACACCACGTAAGAGTCAGCCAGTTGAGCCCGGCCATCACGCAGACTTTTGACTTCCCATCCGGTCAGCACCATGCCCGCCTCGAATTTTGTATCAATCTGATACTCGTGGCGTGCTTTGCGGTTCTGACAGATGGAACTGCTGTTGTTACTGGATTTCTTCTTTTTTGCCATAGCGCGGGATTATAAGCCTGAGGGGCGATTAAGGAAAGTGTTAGTCACTACTGGCTGCTGCGACTGCCGTGGCCTGGCTGTTGGCTGGTGAGCCTGACCGGGCTGTGTCGTGGCTTTGATTTCTGCCATAGCAGGGGCCGGTGGCAGCCCGGGTTGACGCTTTTCGGTTGTAATCTGCGGCAGGAATGGCAAAAATGCGCGCTCCCGCGGACCATAAGATGGCGATTAGGAATGTCGATAGCACAGACTCTTCATGGCAGCTGGGCGAGCCGGTGGGTATTTATTTTTGCCGCCACGGGTTCCGCTGTAGGGCTGGGTAATATCTGGAAGTTCCCCTATATCGTTGGCCAGCATGGCGGCGGTGCCTTTGTGTTGCTGTATCTCGGCTGCATCCTGACCGTGGGCGTGCCGCTGATGATGGCGGAAGTGCTGATTGGCCGTCGAGCCAGGCTGAGCCCGGTTAACGCGGTGGCTGCACTGGCCCGCGAGTCTGGCCGCAGTGAGCGCTGGCAGGTTGCTGGCGGTATGGGCGTGCTGGCCGGGGTGCTGATCTTCTCATTTTACTCCGTGGTGGCCGGCTGGGTGCTGGAGTATGTGCTGGCCAGTAGTCGGGGTGAACTGATTGATATTGGCCATGTGCAGGCCAGTGAGCGGTTTAACAGCCTGCTGGCCGACCCGCGCACCATGTTTGGCTGGCACAGTCTGTTTGTGCTGGTGGTGATGAGTATTCTTGCCGCCGGAGTGGTGCAGGGCCTGGAGCGGGCGACCCGGCTAATTATGCCGGCGCTGTTTGCACTGCTGGTGGTGCTGCTCGGCTATTCTGCAACCAGCGGCTACTTTAGCCAGGCCTGGAGTTTTCTGTTCAGTTTTGAAACTCGCCAGCTGAGCTGGGAGGGGGCACTGGCCGCCCTGGGGCATGCCTTTTTCACCCTGTCACTGGGGATGGGCGCGATCATGGTGTATGGCTCTTATATGCCCAGAAATGCGTCGATCAGCGGCGCGGTGCTGACGGTGGCTGCGCTGGATACAGTGGTGGCGCTGGTGGCCAGTCTGATTATCTATCCAATTGTTTTCTCCACCGGCGTTGACCCTGCTGTCGGCCCCGGGCTGATGTTTATTACCCTGCCGGTGGCGTTTGATCATATGCCGGGTGGCCAGGTGATCGGGCTGCTGTTCTTCGGTCTGGTGGCGCTGGCGGCGATTACTTCGGCTATTTCGCTGATGGAGCCAGCGGTGGCGTTTCTGGTAGAGCATCTGGAAATCGGCCGTATACAGTCCTGTGCTTTATTGGGGGCCGCGGTCTGGCTGCTGGGGACGGTGGCGCTGGGTTCCTTTAATGTGCTCAGTGGTATTGAGCTGTTTGATCGCAATATTTATAACCTGCTGGATTATGTTACGGCCAATATATTGCTGCCGCTGGGGGGAATCCTGGTGGCGCTGTTTGTAGGCTGGCAGGTGAAGCGTAGCGCGTTGCGCAGTGAGTTGGCGATCAGCAATTCTGTGCTGTTTAAGGTATGGTATCTGCTGATCAGATTTGTCGCGCCAGTGGCGATTGGGGTTGTGTTTTTGCAGAACCTCAAAGCCTGAGGTGTCGTAAACGATAGGAAAGACTATGACACAGGTAGACCGCAGTGCGCTGGTTTTACACAGTGCGGAGCAGATGTTTGACCTGGTAGACCGGGTAGAGCGCTACGCGGAATTTTTACCCGGCTGCGTTCGCACTGAAGTGATCAGCCGGACGGACGACGAGCTGGTGGCCACGCTGCATCTGGCCAAAGGTGGCCTCAAATATCAGTTCTCCACCCGTAACCAGCTGGAACGCCCCGGGCGGATGACACTGCAGCTGGAAGAGGGGCCGTTCAGTCGTCTGCAGGGCGAGTGGCGATTTATCCCGCTCAGTGATGAGGCCTGCAAGGTGGTGCTACATCTTGAATTTGAGATCGGCGGCAAGCTGACGGCGCTGGCGATTGGTAAGCTGTTTGAGCAGGTGGCCAGTAATATGGTTGATGTGTTTGTCAGCCGTGCTGACCAGGTGTATGGAGCTTAGGCATGATTGAAGTAGAAGTGGCATTTGCCCTGCCGGATGAGCAGAAAATTATTACATTGCAGGTCGAAGACGGCTGTTCAGCGTATGACGCAGTAATAAAGTCAGGTATTATTGAGCTGTTCCCGCAGATTGATCCGGATACCACGCCGATGGGGATTTTCGGCAAAGGGATTCGCAATCCTAAGGATGCAGTGATGACAGCGGGTCAGCGGGTTGAAATCTACCGCCCGCTGATTGCTGACCCGAAAGAAGCTCGGGCTAAACGCGCTGCCAAAATGAAAGCTCAGAAGGATACTGAAGCAGCGCGCGGAGAATAAAGCGTTGGTTATTGTGCGGGTTCGCTTGCACCGCCAGGGCGGAAATCTCCACCCAGACCTGACAGGCGGTCATCGGTGAATTGCAGGGTAAGGCGCTCGCGGGTGAAACTGCCGTCGGTGTCTTTCAGGGTGTAGACGTAGTCCCAGCGGTCAGCGTTGAAGCTGTCTTCAACCAGCGGGGTGCCCATCACGAAACGGACCTGCTTTTTGGTCATGCCAGGGCGCAGCTTGTCGACCATCTCCTGGGTAACAATATTACCCTGCGGGATGTCGATTTTGTACACACCAGGGAAGCCGGAACATCCTGTAAGAACAAGTGTGAGAATAGCAACTGAAGTGAACGTTTTTATCATCTGTGACTGGCTTCCAATGTGGGGTCGAAACACAGATAATGGATTCTACACTTCGAGTCACGAACAGCATAGAGAATTATCATGGCGCTCGAAAACCAAGAGCTGCGTAAAGCAGGCCTGAAAGTTACACTGCCACGAGTGAAGATTTATCAGATCCTGGAACGGGCTGGTGAAGGCGATCATTTTAGTGCAGAAGATATTTATAAGCAGTTGATGGAGCAGGGCGAAGACGTTGGTCTGGCAACTGTGTACCGAGTGCTGACTCAGTTTGAAGCGGCGGGTCTGGTTTCGCGTCACCATTTTGAAGGCGGTCATTCTGTATTCGAATTGTCGCGCGATGATCATCATGATCATATGGTATGCATGAAAACCGGCCGGGTACGTGAGTTTAACGACCCACGACTGGATGCATTGCTGGAAGAAATTTCTGAAAAGATGGGCTTCACCATCACGGAGCGTACGTTGTACCTGTACGGTGTGTCGAAAGACACGGCGGATAAGTAAACGCTGCCGCTGGTCCATCGGACTGAACTCTGAATAGAAAAAGCCAGCCTCGGGGCTGGCTTTTTTATGTCTGTGAGTTAGGGCCTCAGCCGTGTAACTGGGCGGGTTGTGGGGCGCTGAGAATGTTCAGCATTTCGCGAGCGTGTTCGATGGAACGCTCGGTAATATCGATGCCACCGAGCATACGTGCCACTTCATGGACACGCTGATCGGTATCCAGCTGAGCGATGCGGGTCAGGGTCTGATTGCGTTTCGCCTGTTTACTGACAAACAGATGCTGATGGCCCTGGGACGCGACCTGAGGCTGATGGGTGACGCATAGAATCTGGGTGCGCTCCCCCAGTTCGCGTAACAGACGACCCACCACTTCGGCAATCGCGCCGCCAATCCCCACATCCACTTCATCGAAGATCAGTGTCGGCGTGGTACTGGTCTGGGCGGTGATTACCTGAATGGCCAGGCTGATCCGCGATAACTCGCCGCCAGAGGCGACTTTAGCCAGGGGGCGGGCCTGCTGACCTTTGTTGGCGCTGATCAGAAATTCGGTTTCTTCCAGACCATGCAGACCCTGCTGTTCGGCCTGTAAGGGGCGCAGGGCGATCTCAAAGTGGGCAGCGATCATGCCCAGGCTGTGCAGCTGCTTGTCCACCGCTTTACTTAATTTACCCGCTGCGCGCTGGCGAGCGGCACTGAGTCGGTCGGCGAGCTGCTGGTAGCGGTCGCGGGCGTACTCTGCCTGTTCGGCCAGCTGCTCCAGCTCATCATCATTGCGTTGCAGGGCGTTCAGTTCCTGCTGCAGTCGAGTGTGGAAATCAGCGATTTCTTTCGGCTTAATCCGGTGTTTGCGGGCGACTTCATGGAACAGCGACAGCCGTTCTTCGACCTGCTGCTGACGCTCGGGGTTGAGTTCGACCCGGTCAAGATAATGGCGTAGCTCGCTACCGGCTTCTTCTACCTGGATCTGAGCACTGCTGAGCAGCTCGATCACTGGGCCGAGGGCGTCGGTCTGAGCGCTCAGGTCGGTCAGCAGGCTCTGGCAGTGGTTGAGCTGCTTCAGGCAATGCTGGCCGTCACCCTCGCAGGTGAGGCCCAGCAACTGGTGACCACCGGCCAGTATCTCGCTGGCGTTGGCCAGGGTTTTCTGTTCCTGCGCCAGTTGTTCCAGTTCGCCTTCAGCCAGCGCCAGCTGGTCCAGTTCTTCAATCTGGTAACTCAGTAGCTGCACGCGGGCGCTCTGTTCCCGGCTCAGTTCGGTCTGTTCGCGTAACTGGCGGGTCAGGCGGTGCCATTGCTGGTAGCGCTGGCGCACCTGACTGGCCAGTTTACGCTGGCCGGCAAAATCGTCCAGCAGGCTGCGATGGTGGTCTTTTTTCAGTAGCCGCTGATGTTCGTGCTGGCCATGAATATCAATCAGATAACCGCCCAGTTCCCGCAGTAATGCCAGCGGACTGGGCTGGCCATTGATATAGCTGCGTGAGCGGCCTTCGCGGGTAATCACCCGTTTGAGAATACACTCGTCTTCGCAGTCCAGATCATGGCTGTTGAGCCACTGGCGGGCATCGGGGATATCGCGCAGATCAAAGGTGGCGATAATCTCGGCGCGCTCAGCACCGTCGCGCACCGCATCGCTGTCAGCGCGGGCGCCCAGGGTCAGCCCCAGGGCATCCAGCATGATGGATTTACCGGCACCGGTTTCACCGCTGACAACGGTCATGCCCTGGCGCAGATCCAGCTCCAGAGCTTCGACAATGGCGTAGTTTCGAATGATTATCTGAGTCAGCATAGGGGTTGCTCTGTACCTGTGAATTTATACAGTAGTTTGTATATATAAGCGAAAAGCCGGAGGCTGGCAATTGCTGTTTTGTCGCGCTCATTGACTGGATGTCTATACAGTGTTTTGCAGGCCAGTGATGACGCGGGGTTCGGTGACATGGTGCTGGCTGAAAAAATTTTCCGGGGGATGCTTGAATCCATCCAGGCCAGCCCCATATAAGAAGGCAACGTAACAGCGCCTACGACGAGGGCGTACTTGTAAGCGACCGGTTTTGAAGAGGTTTCAGATGGCGAACGAAGAAAAAACTCAGGCAGAAAACGTGGCACCAGACATGGAAAATACAGCAGAGCAGGTTGTCGTTGAAGAGACGGTAACGGATGAAGGCATGCAGCTGGATATCGCTGAGCTGATGCAGCAACTGGCTACTGCCCAGGCTGAAGCCACGCAGGTTGCGGAGTTTAAAGATGCTGCGTTGCGGGCTCAGGCTGAAGCGCAGAATGTACGTCGCCGTGCGGAGCAGGATGTGGAGAAAGCGCACAAGTTTGCGCTGGAGAAGTTTGCCAACGAAATGCTGCAGATTGTCGATAATCTGGAGCGTGCGCTGGAAGCCTCTGACGCTGAAGACGCTGCCGTTAAACCGCTGCGTGAAGGCGTTGAGATGACCCTGAATATGTTCATCAGCTCGCTGGCGAAGTTCCAGGTTGAGCCGGTGAACCCGCAGGCGGGTGATGCGTTTAACCCGGAAGTACACCAGGCGATGTCCATGGTGCCCGGCGGTGAAGGCGTGGCGTCAGGCTGCGTGGTTGCTGCGATGCAGAAAGGCTATACCCTGAGCGGTCGTCTGTTACGTCCGGCCATGGTAATGGTAGCGCAGTAAACTGCGAGCAAAAAAATTCAGAACAGCTCTTGAATTGGCATCTTAAGCACCAATATAGCCATACAAAGCGTTTTTAAAAGATTTTAGCCCCAAAGCGGGCAAACAGAATTCGGAGTATACAATGGGTAGAATCATCGGCATCGATCTGGGTACCACTAACTCTTGTGTGGCAATCCTGGACGGCGAGAAAGCAAAAGTAATCGAGAACGCTGAAGGCGATCGCACCACTCCTTCCATCATCGCTTACACCGATGATGAGATCCTGGTGGGTCAGCCAGCTAAACGTCAGGCGGTTACTAACCCGACTAACACGCTGTTTGCAATCAAGCGTCTGATCGGTCGTCGTTTCAAAGATGATGTAGTACAGAAAGACATCAAAATGGTGCCGTACTCCATCGTTGAAGCCGACAATGGCGATGCGTGGGTTGAGGTGAAAGGCAACAAGATGGCCGCACCTCAGATTTCTGCTGAAATTCTGAAGAAAATGAAGAAAACAGCAGAAGACTACCTGGGTGAAGCGGTAACCGAAGCGGTTGTAACCGTACCGGCTTACTTCAACGATGCACAGCGTCAGGCAACTAAAGACGCTGGCAAGATTGCGGGTCTGGACGTTAAACGTATCATCAATGAGCCAACGGCTGCTGCACTGGCGTACGGCCTGGACAAAGCTCAGGGTGATAAAACCATCGCGGTATACGACCTGGGTGGTGGTACGTTCGATATCTCCATCATCGAGATCGCTGAAGTTGATGGCGAACATCAGTTCGAAGTACTGGCGACCAACGGTGATACGTTCCTGGGTGGTGAAGATTTCGACCTGCGTCTGATCGAATTCCTGGCAGCTGAATTCAAGAAAGAATCTGGTATCGATCTGCACAACGACCCACTGGCCCTGCAGCGTCTGAAAGAAGCCGCTGAGAAAGCCAAAGTTGAGCTGTCGTCAGCGCAGCAGACTGATGTAAACCTGCCGTACATCACTGCAGATGCAACCGGTCCTAAACACCTGAACGTTAAAATTACCCGTGCCAAGCTGGAATCTCTGGTTGAAGAACTGGTAATGCGCTCTCTGGAACCTTGCCGCATGGCGCTGCAGGATTCTGATCTGTCTCTCTCTGAAATCGACGAAGTCATCCTGGTCGGCGGTCAGACCCGTATGCCAATGGTTCAGGAGCAGGTCACCAAGTTCTTTGGTAAAGAGCCACGTAAAGATGTGAACCCTGATGAAGCGGTTGCCATGGGTGCTTCTATCCAGGGCGCGGTACTGGCCGGTGACGTGAAAGACGTGCTGCTGCTGGACGTAACACCACTGACGCTGGGTATCGAAACCATGGGTGGCGTTGCGACCCCGGTTATCGACAAAAACACCACCATCCCGACCAAGAAGTCACAGATCTTCTCTACCGCGGATGACAACCAGACTGCGGTAACCATCCACGTTGTACAGGGTGAGCGTAAGCAGGCCTCTACCAACAAATCTCTGGGTCGTTTCGACCTGGCTGATATCCCACCGGCACAGCGTGGCATCCCACAGATCGAAGTGACCTTCGACCTGGATGCCAACGGTATCCTGAACGTATCGGCTAAAGACAAAGCGACTGGCAAAGAACAGTCCATCATCATCAAAGCCTCTTCCGGCCTGAGCGATGATGAGATCGAGCAGATGGTACGTGACGCTGAAGCGAACGCTGAAGAAGATAAAAAATTCGAAGAACTGAGCCAGGCCCGTAACCAGGGTGATGCGATGGTTCACTCTGCGAAGAAGACCATGGAAGAAGCCGGCGACAAAGCGACGGATGATGAGAAAGCGAACATCACCGCGGCAATCGAAGCACTGGAAGAAGTACTGAAAGCGGACGATAAAGACGCGATTGATGCTAAAACCACTGCCCTGACTGAAGCGATCTCCGGTGTTGCCGAGAAGATGTACGCGGATGCTGCAGCTCAGCAGGCTGACGAAGGCCAGGCTGAAGAAGCACAGCCAAACGGTAAAGCTGATGACGCCGTTGACGCTGAGTTTGAAGAAGTGAAAGACGACAAAAAATAAGTCGACTTAACCTCTTCTGAGACCGGGCAGCCTGGCTGTCTGGTCTGTTCAGTGATCGCGGGCCCCTGGCCCGCGTTGTCGTATCCGGCATCGGCTGGTTATCAGTCGGCAGCCCGCTGTTGCTGCTGACCGATAACCACCTGATGCAAGTTAACTACCCGCAGCACCGCGCTGGGGGAAACGGGCCTGAGTCATGTCGCAACGAGATTATTACGAAGTACTGGGTGTCGCACGCGACGCTTCTGATCGAGATATCAAAAAAGCTTTCCGCCGTATGGCGATGAAACATCACCCGGACCGTAATCCGGATGATGCGGCGTCTGAAGATGCCTTCAAAGAAGTTAACGAAGCCTACGAAGTACTGTCTGATAACCAGAAAAAGGCCGCTTACGATCAGTACGGTCATGCCGGTGTGCATGGTCAGGGCGGCCATGGCCACGGTGGTCAGGATAATGGCTTCGGTGATATTTTCGGTGATGTCTTCGGCGATATCTTTGGTGGCGGCGGTGGTGGTGGCGGTCGTCGTCGCAGCTCAGTGCAGCGTGGCGCTGATCTGCGCTACAACCTGGACATGCCGCTGGAAGATGCCGTACGCGGTGTCAGCACGACGATCAAGGTGCCAACCCTGGTTGGCTGTGAGGTCTGTGATGGCTCCGGTGCTAAAGCCGGTACCCAGCCGAAAACCTGTAGCACCTGTGGCGGTGTCGGTCAGGTACGGATGCAGCAGGGCTTCTTCTCGGTTCAGCAGACCTGTCCGACCTGTCGTGGCGAAGGCAAGATCATCAGTGATCCCTGTAATGCCTGCCATGGCCATGGCCGCACAGAAAAAACCAAGACCCTGTCCGTCAAGATCCCACCGGGTGTGGATACCGGTGACCGCATTCGCCTGACCGGCGAAGGCGAAGCGGGTGCCAACGGTGGTCCGGCCGGTGATCTGTATGTACAGGTGAATGTGCTTGAACATGCGATCTTCGAGCGCGACGGCAAGCACCTGTTCTGCGAAGTGCCGATCAGTTTTGTCGATGCCGCCCTGGGTGGTGAGCTGGAAGTGCCGACGCTGGATGGCCGGGTGAAGCTGAAAGTGCCAGCCGAAACCCAGACCGGCAAACTGTTCCGCTTGCGTGGTAAGGGCATCAGCCCGGTACGGGGTGGTTCTACCGGTGATCTGCTGGTACGTGCTGTGGTCGAGACGCCAGTCAAGTTGAGCAAACGCCAGAAAGAACTGCTGCGTGAGTTTGAGCAGGAGATGGATCAGGGCAATGACAAGCACAGCCCGAAGAAGAGCGGCTTCTTTAATTCGGTAAAGAAATTCTTCGAAGATATGACCTGATCGGCTTTCAGCGCTAAGATCAGATCTGAACAGGGAGGCTATTGCCTCCCTGTTGTTCAGATAGCACACAGAAGGTACCCATCATGAGTTCCAGCGTTGTAGATGCGGATGCGCTCTGGAAAGAAATTCAGGCCGAAGCGCGCGAGGAAGCGGAGCGTGAACCCTTTCTTGCCAGTTACTTCCATTCCACGATTATTGCCCATTCTAACCTTGCCAGTGCGCTGTCTTACCTGTTGTCGGTAAAGCTGGCGGATGACGTGATGCCTGCGGTTACTCTGCGTGAGCTGATGGAGAATGCGCTGAGCAGTGAGTGCAAAATTATCCAGTCGGCCTGTCGGGATCTGGAAGCAGTACGTACCCGTGACCCTGCGATCAGCCGGTTATCCACGGTTTTACTGTACCTCAAGGGTTTCCATGCCCTGCAATCCTGGCGGGTCGCGCATTGCATGTGGTGCCATGGTCGTCAGTCCATGGCGCTGTATCTGCAGAGCCGGATCAGTTCGGTGTTTCAGGTGGATATTCACCCGGCGGCGAAGATCGGTCGTGGGGTGATGTTTGATCATGCCACTGGCATTGTGATCGGCGAGACCTGTGTGATTGAAGATGATGTCTCTATCCTGCAGAACGTTACCCTGGGCGGTACGGGTAAAGAGTGCGGTGATCGCCATCCGAAAATTCGTGAAGGGGTGCTGATTGCCGCCGGGGCGAAAATTTTCGGCAATATCGAAGTGGGTCGTGGCGCTAAAGTCGGTGGCGGCTCGGTGGTACTGGAAGATGTACCTGCCCATACCACCGTGGTGGGCGTACCTGCCAAAATCGTCGGCCGTCCCGATTGTGCCAAACCGGCACTGGATATGGACCAGCATATTGTTACCCCGGACGCCGATGTGGCTGATCCGGCCTGATAGCACAGGAAGCAGAACAGATGAGCAGAATTGCAGTGATCGGCGCCGCCGGTCGTATGGGTAAAACCAATATTGAAGCGGTTGTCCAGGCTGAGGGTGTGACCCTGGGCGCGGCGATTGTTGAGCCAGGCAGCAGCCTGATCGGGGTTGATGCAGGCGAGCTGGCGGGCGTTGGCCGTCAGGGCGTGGCAGTGGTTGGCTCACTGGCAGAAGCAAAGGATGACTTTGATCTGCTGATCGACTTTACCTCCCCGGCCACCACGCTGCAGAACCTGGCGTTCTGTGCGGAACATGGCAAGCAGATGGTGATCGGTACTACTGGCCTGACCGATGCCGAACGGGAAAAGCTGAGCAGCTACGGTGACAAAATGTCGCTGGTGTTCGCTTCCAACATGAGTGTGGGTGTGAACCTGTGCTTCAAATTGCTGCACATGGCCGCTCAGGCACTGGGCGATGACTACGATGTGGAAGTGATTGAAGCGCACCATCGCCATAAAGTGGATTCCCCGTCCGGCACTGCGCTGAGCATGGGTGAAGTGCTGGCCGATGCACTGGGCCGCGATCTGAACGAGTGTGCCGTCTATGGCCGCGAAGGTCAGACCGGTGCCCGTCCGCAGAAAGAGATCGGCTTTGCTACGGTGCGTGCCGGTGATGTAGTCGGTGATCATACCGTACTGTTTGGCACCGAGGGCGAGCGGGTCGAGATCACCCATAAGGCCAGCTCCCGGATGACCTTTGCCAAAGGGGCGGTACGTGCAGCAAACTGGCTGAAAGAGAAAGATAACGGTGTCTACAGCATGCAGGATGTGTTGAATCTGAACTGATTCAATCAGCTGTTGCTGAGCTCTGACGAACCTCGCTACGGCGGGGTTTTTTTATGGCAGCGACCCCTGCCTGATAGATCTGTGATCCGCATTATTAGACTAAAGTGTAACAAAGGCGGGCCTGTGCTACGCTGCGCGCGTTTGCCGGGCGGAGTGCAACCAGAGGGTGCGTTTTAGCCTGAAGCGCCGCCGGGTGTTGTATCTATTGAGGGTCAGATTTTGACGGCTGTAATTGATTTTCTGAATGGTCTGCTGTGGGGTCAGGTGCTGATCCCGTTACTGCTGGGAATGGGCGTGCTGTTTACGGTGCGGCTGCGGCTGCTGCAGGTTCGCAAGCTTGGCCATATGTTTTCGATCGTACTTTCCGGCCAGCGTGAGGATGCCAGCGGTATCTCGCCGTTTCAGGCGCTGTGTACCTCGCTGGCCTCCCGGGTAGGGACGGGTAACCTGGCGGGGGTTGCGGTGGCCATCTATCTCGGTGGCGCCGGGGCGATCTTCTGGATGTGGGTGACAGCGCTGCTGGGGATGGCGACGGGTTATGCCGAAAGCGCGCTGGCCCAGCTGTATAAGGTGAAAGATGCCAATGGTAACTACCGTGGGGGCCCGGCGTACTACATCGAACGTGGGCTGGGTCAGCGCTGGCTGGGCATGGTGTTTGCTGTCTTGCTGATTATTGCCTTTGGTTTTGTCTTTAATGCCGTGCAGGCCAACTCCATTGCCCGTGCTATGCATACGGCATTTGGTATTGATACCTTGCTCACCGGGGCGGTTGTCACGGTACTGGCCGGGGTGGTGATTTTCGGCGGTGTACGTTCTATCGCCCATGTTGCGGAGAAGCTGGTGCCTGCGATGGCGCTGATCTATCTGGCGATTGCGCTGGCCATTATGGCGATGAACCTGGATCAGGTGCCGGTGGTCTTCGGCCAGATTATTAGCAGTGCTTTTGGCTTTGATCAGGCGGCCGGTGGTCTGATTGGCGGCCTGACGGTTGCGCTGATGAATGGTGTTAAACGTGGCCTGTTCTCCAACGAAGCAGGGATGGGGTCCGCTCCGAACGCAGCAGCCTGTGCCACGCCGATGCCACATCATCCAGCGTCACAGGGTTTTGTGCAGTCGCTGGGGGTGTTTATCGACACCATTGTAGTCTGCTCCTGTACGGCGTTTATTATCCTGTTGTCCGGTGTGTATGAGCCTGGCAGTGGTGTCTCGGGGGTCGAGCTGACGCAGCAGGCGCTGGATGCCAATCTGGGTGGCTACGGTAGTGCGATTATTGCGATCGCTATTCTGTTTTTCGCCTTTACCTCAATCATCGGTAACTACATGTATGCAGAGAACAATGTGGTGTACCTGATGGGCAATAAAACACCTCGGGCGGGACTGTTGCTGACGCGCTGCCTGGTGCTGGCGATGGTGATGTGGGGTGCCTGGGAGAAGGTTGGAATCGTCTGGAACAGTGCTGATGCGGCGATGGGCCTGATGGCGGTGGTTAATCTGGTGGCACTGTTACTGTTGTCGGGTGTGGTAGTGAAGCTGACCGGTGACTATGAAGCACAGTTAAAACGTGGCCAGGTGCCGCAGTTTGATCCGGGAACGGTTGAGCTGCCAGGGACCATAGATAAAACCATCTGGGTAGACCGCAACACGCAGCCGTAAACCTGCAGTGCTGGAGGGCAGTTATGGCGTTGGCCGGGCTGCCCTTTTTTACGCCTGATTATTGAGTGATGCTTCGCTTTTGGACTATTTGGTGAACTGTACAAATAACAACCATACTGATGACTCACGGCAATGACGCAGGGAAAACTGTCGATATGAAAATACTGGTTGTTGAAGAGTGCCCTCAGGTTTTCGAAGCCCTTAACTGCCTGATCAGTCAGCAAACACTACCGATTGAGGCAGTCATGTGTGGCACGATGGAGCAGGCAAAAGCGCAGCTTGAGCTGGAAGAGGCTGATCTGTTTCTTGCCGTCGTCGCCCAGACGCTACCCGATGCGCCCTCAGGGGAAGCCGTTGAGTTGATGCTGGAGCAGGGTGTCCCAACGCTGGTGTTATGCGCCTCTACGGATGACGAAAGCTATCAGAGATTACTCGATTGCGGTGTCGTCGATACGGTGGTAACCGGGCTGGAAACCTATGCTCAGACGGCCGTTGAGTTGATAAACCGGCTGTATCGAAACCGGTTTGTCCGGGTATTGCTGGCACATGCCTGTGGTGATGAGCGCGCCCGGCTGCGCGTCCAGCTGGAGCGTTACAACTATGCAGTGGTTGAAGCCCCTGATGCTGAGCAGGCTCTGCAGGTTGTGCGTACTCAGTCGGACATTCAGCTACTGATTACTGACCACGTTATGCCGGGAATGAGCGCGATGGCGTTGGTACAAACCATCCGTTGTGAGCTGGACCGGCCTGATCTGGTGATTATTGCCCTGTCTGCCAGTGGTTGTGAATCGCTGGCTGCGCAGTGTATTCACAGCGGTGCCAACGATTTTTTGCCCGTGCCATTCAGTTATGCACAGCTGCATAGCCGTGTCATACAAAACCTGAATGCTGTCGAGTTACAGCGTAAAGCTCGCCGGGCTGCCAGTGTTGATCCGTTAACCGGTGTCTGCAACCGCTGTGCGCTGTTCGAGAAGGGCGAGCGGGTGCTGCAGCGGGCGGCGCAGGCGGAGGTTCCCGTGACGCTGGCCGTGCTTGAGCTGAACCAGTTCAAACAGATCAATGCTTGCTGGGGCTACGATGGCGGTGATGTGGTTCTTAAAGCGGTTGCCGATCATCTGCGTAGCTACCTGCGCCGTTTCCTGGTCGCGCGAATCGGTGGCGATGAGTTCTGTCTGCTGCTTGAAGGGCTGGACCATGCTCAGGCAGCGCAGCTGTTGAGTCGGGTCTGTGAGCGGGCCGCGCAAACACGGGTCACCTTTGGCGCGGAAAATATCCAGATCAGCATCAATGTTGGGCTGGTTGAATATAGCGAGGGCTCGCTGAGTGAGCTGATCGCTGCTGCAGACAGCGAGCTGCGGATAGCGAAGGAATCTGCGCAGGGTCGGGCGTGTTCTGCCTGATGAGACTTTAATCTTTGCTCCTCAGCATCCCGATCAGTTCACTGGCCAGCGGGAACACAATGGTATTACTGTTTTCTCCGGCGATCTCAGTCAGGGTTTGCAGGTAACGCAGTTGCAGGGCCTGAGGCTGTTCACTGAGGATGCGGGCGGCTTCACGTAACTGCTCGGCGGCTTCCTGTTCCCCCAGTGCGTGAATCACCTTGGCCCGCCGGTCCCGTTCGGCTTCGGCCTGTTTGGCAATCGCCCGCACCATCGACTCATCCAGGTCCACATGTTTGATCTCCACGTTGCTGACTTTTATTCCCCAGTCATCGGTCTGCTGATCGAGGATGGTCTGAATATCCAGGTTCAGCGTGTCCCGTGAGGCCAGCAGTTCATCCAGCTCGTGCTGACCCAGCACCGAACGCAGCGTGGTTTGCGCCAGCTGGCTGGTGGCGTTGTGGAAATCAGCGACATGGATAATCGCTTTCTGCGAGTCCACCACCCGGTAATAGACCACCGCATTGACCTTGACCGAGACGTTATCACGGGTGATCACATCCTGGGTTGGCACATCCAGGGTCACGGTGCGGATATCCACCCGCACGATGCTCTGTATCAGCGGGATGACCACAATGAGCCCCGGCCCTTTGATGCGATAGAAGCGGCCTAACAGGAAAATCACCCCGCGTTCATATTCACGCAGGATACGAAAGGTGCTGAGCAGCAGCCCAAGGGCCATGACACTGAAGGCGATGGTGAAATAAAGACTGAGCATTAACGTTCCTCCGGGTGAGCACGGGCAAGGGTGGGCGATACATCCAGAATCAGGCCATCGATTTTGCTGACAATGACCGGCTGGTGCGGGGCGATCGGGGTGCTGCTGCGGGCGAACCAGATTTCACCGTGCAGCTGCACTTTGCCCTGCGTATGCACCGGGCCGATGGTCATCGCGGTTTCGCCGATCAGCATCGCCACCCCGCTGGCGACCGGGGTGTGGCGGGATTTCAGGGCCATGGTCAGCAGCAGAATACAGACCAGCCCGCTGAGCAGGCTGAAGGCGGCGACCAGCGGCAGGGCGATCTGAAAATCAGGTACTTCGGTATCCATCAGCAAAATGGAGCCCAGTACAAAGGCGACCAGCCCGCCAAGCCCGAGAATGCCGAAGCTGGGCGAAAAGGCTTCGGCCATCATCAGCCCAAGCCCCAGTAAAATCAGCGCCAGCCCGGCGTAGTTAATGGGCAGCAGTTGCAGGGCGTAGAGGGCGGTTAACAGGCTGATCGCACCCACCACGCCAGGCAGACCCACGCCGGGGTTATAGAACTCAAGCAGCAGGCCATAGAAGCCGATCAGCATCAGGATATAGGCAACGTTGGGGTTGGTGATGGTGCTGAGAAACTCATAGCGCCAGTCCAGTTCCAGCACCACAATCTCCAGCCCGGCAGGGTGAAGGATCACACTCTGGTTGTGAAGCTGGACGCTGCGGCCTTCGATCTGACTCAGCAGATCAGCGACATCATTGGCGACCACTTCGACCACCGATTGCGCCAGTGCCGCATGGGCGTCCAGGCTGACCCCTTCCCGTACCGCCTGTTCAGCCCAGTCGGCGTTGCGGCCATAGAGTTCAGCCAGACCGCGAATATGGGCCACGGCATCGTTGATCACTTTCTTTTCCAGCGCGGAGGGTTGCGGTGCGGTGCGGTTATCTTTTTCACCTGGCGGTGCACCGGGCCGGGCAGGCATGCCCATCTGAATGGGTGTGGCGGCCCCCAGATTGGTGGCCGGTGACATCGCTGCCAGGTGGCTGGCGTACAGCAGGTAAGTACCGGCGCTGGCGGCACGGGCACCTTTGGGATGGACATAGATCACCACCGGCACACGGGAGGCCAGAATACGATGGATCATTGCCCGCATACTGCTCATCAGCCCGCCGGGGGTGTCCAGAGTGACCAGTAACAGATGCACCGGGGCCTGTTCCGCTTCGTCGATGGTACGGATCAGCAGGTCACTGCTGGCGGGACCGATGACGCCTTGCAGCTTGAGTTGCCAGATGACGTGCGTTTCGCTTGTGGTTGCTGGTGTCGGTGTCTGCGCATGGCTGCTCAGGGAAAGCAGCAGGCACAACAGCAGTGACCAGAGTGCCAGCGGAGGCTGATTGGAGAGAACGCCTGAAGGTACAGCCATGTTTGATTACCGCCTGACGATACGAGTCACGCATCGTTACAATCCAGGAATATGTACCTTCAAGCATAGTACAGGCAGCCGATGAAGCAGACTGCGGGGTCGGTTGTTGCAGCGAATGCGTGCCCGTATGCTGGCAGTGCCCAGACAATGGTTAAAACAGGGGAATGTGATGCGCATAAGGGTTCTGTCGGATATGCATCTTGAGTGTGTTGATGAGCGACCAGCGTTGCCAGGCGTGGATGCCGATGTTGTTGTGCTTGCCGGTGATATACACCGTGCCGCTCAGGGGGTTGAGTGGGCAGGCCGGCAGTTTTCGGATGTGCCGGTAGTCTATGTTGCAGGTAACCATGAGTTTTACGGTGGTGAACTGCTGGCGCGGCGCAGAGAGCTGGCGGACGTGGCTCAGCAGTGGGGAGTGCACCTGCTGGACAATGACAGTGTGGAACTACAGGGTGTACGTTTTCTGGGCACCACATTGTGGACCGATTTTGCACTGTATGCCGGTATATCGGATCTGACTGCCGATGCGGCGATGTCGATTGCGGCACAGCATCTGCTGGACTTCAGGGTGATTGAAAAGGCGAATGGGGTGATGTTCTCGCCTGCTGATGCGCGGCAACTGCATCAGGATGCTGTTCACTGGCTGGAGCAGGCATTAGCAAAGCCGTTTGCGGGACCAACAGTGGTTGTCAGTCATCATGCCCCGCTGGCGAGCAGCATTCCGCCACAGTTTCGGGGTGACTCATTATCACCAGCGTTCGCTTCAGCGCTGGAGCATCTGATGGGGCGCATGGCGTTGTGGATTCATGGCCATGTGCATGACCCGGTTGATCTTAGCTGTCAGGGAACGCGGGTTGTTGCCAACCCTGGGGGCTATCCGGGTGAATTTTCACCGCCCCGGTTTAGAGCGGACTGGGTTGTCGAAGTATAAAGGCCCGGTTATCCGGGCCTGGCAGCGCTTACGGGCTTAGATGACCGGCGTGGAACTTCAGATGGTCGTCGATAAAGCTGCTGATAAAGAAGTAGCTGTGGTCGTAACCCGGCTGCATCCGCAGTTGCATCGGGTATTCGGCGTTGGTGCAGGCGTGGGTCAGCGCTTCCGGTTTCAGCTGTTCGCTGAGGAAGTCATCATCGGTACCCTGATCAACCAGCATTGGCAGTTTCTGCTTGCTGCGCCGGATCAGGAAACAGGTGTCCCACTGCTGCCAGTCCTGGCGCTCATCACCCAGATAACCGGTGAAAGCTTTCTGGCCCCACGGACATTCCATCGGGTTGGTGATCGGCGAAAAAGCGCTGACCGACTGGTAGCGGTCCGGGTTTTTCAGTGCGCAGATCAGTGCGCCATGGCCGCCCATGGAGTGGCCGCTGATGCTGCGTTTGCCATTGAACGGGAACACTTCTTCAACCAGCGCAGGCAGCTCGTCGCTGACATAGCTGTACATCTGGTAGTGCTGGTTCCAGGGGGCCTGAGTGGCATTGATATAGAACCCCGCGCCGGAGCCAAAATCATAGCTGTCGTGCTCACCGTCGAAATCCGTGCCTCGGGGGCTGGTATCCGGGCAGATGATCGCCAGACCCAGTTCGGCGGCTTTACGAAACGCCCCGGCTTTCTGGCTGAAGTTCTCATCGGTGCAGGTCAGGCCGGACAGCCAGTACAGAAAGGGTACGGCCTGTTCTTCTGCCTGAGGGGGCAGATAAACGGCGAACACCATGTCGCAGTTCAATGTGCTTGAGGTGTGACGGTAACGCTTGAGCCAGCCGCCAAAGGCTTTGTTCTGGCTGATCAGTTCCAGGGACATAACTACTCCTTAAAACAAGGCCCGCACATGGCGGGCCTGAGGACTAAATCAGAACAGCACCACGGAACGGATGCTCTTGCCTTCGTGCATCAGGTCGAAGGCTTTGTTGATATCTTCCAGCCCCATGGTGTGGGTCACGAAATCATCAATCTTGATCTCACCGTTGATGTACTGCTCAACGTAACCTGGCAGCTCGCTGCGGCCTTTAACGCCACCAAAGGCGGTACCACGCCAGACTCGACCGGTGACCAGCTGGAAGGGACGGGTGCTGATCTCTTTACCCGCACCAGCCACGCCGATGATCACGGACTCGCCCCAGCCTTTATGGCAGCATTCCAGTGCGGAACGCATCAGATCCGGGTTACCGATACACTCAAAGGAGTAATCAACACCGCCGTCAGTCAGCTCGACGATCACATCCTGGATCGGGTCGCTGTAGTTGCGCGGGTTAATGAAATCGGTGGCACCGAGCATACGGGCCATCTCGAACTTGTCTTCGTTGATATCAATGGCGATGATGCGCTCGGCTTTCGCCAGTACCGCACCCTGAATGGTGCTCAGGCCAATACCGCCCAGGCCGAATACCGCCACGGTAGAACCGGGCTCAACTTTAGCCGTGTTCAGGACTGCACCGATGCCGGTGGTCACACCACAACCCAGCAGGCAGACCTTATCCAGTGGCGCTTCCTTGTTGATCTTGGCCACCGCGATCTCAGGCATCACGCTGTATTCAGAGAACGTCGAGGTGCCCATGTAGTGGAAGATCGGCTGGCCCTTGTAGGAGAAACGGCTGGTGCCATCTGGCATCAGGCCTTTACCCTGGGTGGCGCGAATCGCCTGACACAGGTTGGTTTTGCCAGACTTACAGAACTTGCACTCACCACATTCCGGGGTGTACAGCGGGATAACGTGGTCGCCAGGTTTGACGCTGGTGACACCAGGGCCCACCTCTTCAACCACACCACCGCCTTCGTGGCCCAGAATCGCCGGGAAGATGCCCTCTGGGTCATCGCCGGACAGGGTGAAAGCGTCCGTGTGGCAGACGCCGGTCGCAACCATGCGTACCAGCACTTCGCCAGCCTGTGGGCCCTGAACGTCAACCTCGACGATCTCCAGTGGTTTACCTGCAGCCCAGGCGACAGCGGCGCGTGATTTCATGGTGTTTCCTCGTGCTAATAATTTGTGTTGTGCACAGTCTAGTGCATGGTCTGCCATCGGCGATATAGTGTTCCTGAACAGACACTTTTGCACAGGAGCAACAATCAAGGTGAATCGTTGGGAAGGTATCGAAGCCTTTGTTCAGGTAGTACGGCTTGGCACGCTGTCAGCGGCGGCCCGTGAGTTACAGGTATCGGTGTCCCATATCAGTCGCAGCATCAGCCGGCTGGAAAACAGCCTGGGGGCTCAGCTGCTGTTTCGTACCACTCGTAGTGTGCGCCCAACGGAAGTGGGCAAGGCCTATTTTGAGCAGTGCCAGTTGTTGCTGGACGGCTTTGGCCAGGCGGAGCAGCAGGTGCGTGATTACCAGTCGGAACCCACGGGCCTGCTGCGGCTCAGTTGCGGCACGGTGTTTGGTGAGCGCTATGTGGCCCCGCTGATCAACGATTTTATGCGTCATTACCCAGGGCTGGAGCTGGATCTGCATTTAAGTAATCGCACCGTTGATCTGGTGCGCGATGGTTATGACCTGGCGATCCGCATGGGCATGTTACGGGACTCGGCGCTGGTGGGGCGGCGGCTCTGTGCTCGGCGTGAACATATCGTCGCTTCGCCGGATTACCTGCAGCGCCATGGCGAACCCGATTCTGTGTCGGCGCTGGTGGCCCACCAGTGCCTGATTGGTTCCAATGAGCAATGGCGCATTCAGACCGAAGACGGCGTACGCGACTTACGGGTACGGGGACGCTGGCGCGCCAACTCCGGGCTGGCGGTGCTGGATGCTGCCCTTAAAGGACTGGGTATTGCTCAGCTGCCTGATTATTACGTGGCCGGGTATCTGGCCCGTGGTGAGCTACAGCCTTTATTACCGGCGCTGGAAATCCGCGATGCGGCGGTCTGGGCGCTGTATCCAAAAAGCCGCCACCTGGCCCCAAAAGTACGCTTGCTGGTGGAGTTTTTACAGCAGGCCTTCAGCGCTGAACCCCCCGCCAGTCGGGCATTCGGTCGTTAGGGTTGCCATTGGTTAAAAAAGTCTGAAATTGTGCGGAAAGTTGTGGTTAACCGGTATACACTCGCACCTGAATAGTTAACACAACGCGACGAAGTGCGGAGACGAATCGAGCATGGCGACTGACAAGTTCGAAATCCTCAAGGAGATGGGAATTGAGGATGTTTACGATATAGAGAAGTACACCTACCGGACGGAAGGTGACACTGATATCCTCAAGATCTACTTCCACCGCCACCAGGGCGAATGGTTCTCTAAAAGCAAAAAATTCAAGTTCAAGCGAGCTCAGAAAACGGTTCCGGTCAGCGACGGTCTGGTGCCTTACCGCGCTACCACGGAGCCGTCCACGTATTTTCTGAATGCGCTGGCTGAACTGGAAATACTGGTCAGCGATGAGAAAGACTCGCAGACCAAGAAAGAACAGCTGCTGGAAGAACTGGACCACCTGGAAACGGTGGTTGCACGTAAGCTGGAAGACATTCGCCGTCAGATTGACGAGCTATGACCAGCTGAGTGACCTGACTCTAGAAAGGCGCACTTCATTGAAGTGCGCCTTTTGCGATTTATATTCGAACGGGTGAATTCGGATGTAATTTTTATATTTCACCAACAATGATGAGTAAAGAAAATGAGTAAAGGTACAGTTAAGTGGTTCAATGCCGATAAAGGTTTCGGCTTCATCACTCCTGAAGATGGTGGCAAAGATCTGTTTGTTCATCACTCTGAAATTCAGGCTGGTGGTGGCTATGCAACTTTGAATGATGGCCAGGCCGTTGAATTCGAAGTTGGCCAGGGTCAGAAAGGTCCTTGTGCAAATAAAGTTACACCTGTTTAAGCTGCTTAAGCTTTGACTTGTAACGCCTCAAGAAGCGGGTGGCTATGCCACTGCTTCTTGCAGCGTTATTTTTATCACTTTTAGTCATGACAGGATGTTTTATGAACGTGGATAAAGCTAAAAAACGAATCGCCAAACAGGTTAAAAAGGGTTGCAAAGGTTACCCTAAAATTACGTTAGCGTATTTTGGCGAAAGTGTTGATTGTGCAACAGAGGTGGTTGTTCAGTTTGCGCTGGAAGAAGGTTCAGAGGTTCAGGAACAACGGTTTTCAAGCGACACTGACGTCAGAGAAAATGAGGTTATTCAGTCGGCTTTGATTAAAATTATCGAACGAAGTAATGCTAATTCAGTAATAGAAATTGAAGGCGTTTCAATACGTTGATTTTCTGCCAGGTTATCGAGTTTTTAATATAATATAGTAAGTGTTTAAGCGTGATATTAAAGCGTTTTTGATCTGGGTTATGGTTGGATTTTTTGATTACGGTGCTTAATTAAGTGTCGGTTTTGCCCTTTAATGTGGCGTCATAAATCTCAGCGTTATTCGGGTATAAAAAAGCTGTTATAGTCTCGAATAAGTATGCCAGTCATCCTCCAATCTACTCCACGTGATATCAGGCTTTCCTGCATTAACCCTGGCTTTCTGTTAATCCAAATGAACTCGTTTTGATCAAGTGAATTTTGCTCTGATCGCTGCTGTCACGGGTTATAACCGGGCGTCTCAGAGTCGGCAGGTTAGCGGTGCCAGCTGATAGTTATGCGCACTGATTTGGCGTAGTAGCGACGTCCCGTCGCGTCGAGCTGGGAGCCTAGTCTTGTGCTGCGCTATCGCGGACATGTTTTGCGGTTGTTGATAGTTGGGGTCTTGCCTGTCGGCGTGCCAGGGGGACTCGTCCCCCTGGCAACCCCCGTTAACCTCCACAGAACCGCTATTTCCGATTCTGCCCTGTGCCATCCGCTGAGCAAAATAAACTCGCTGCGCTCAAACAAATTTTGCTCTGATCG
>CAJXNY010000058.1 GCA_913057435.1 uncultured Oceanospirillaceae bacterium
GTAATGACACCCTGAGGGGGCGCAGCGCTGAGGATGATTACTACTTTAACCGGGGTGATGGTCAGGACTCGGTTTATGAGGAAGGGGGTCATGACCGGATAATCTTTGGTGAGGGGGTTAGTGCTGCTGATGTGCGCCTGACCCCGACCAATGACGAGATTATTCTGCAGTTACTGGATGCCGGTGAACTGACAGGGGATCAGATTACCCTGCAGAATGCATTGAACACAGCGAGCAAACAGATCGAAGTGCTGGTCTTTGCCGATGGCAGTGAAGTTCTGTTGTCTACCTTGCTGGAAGGGCCGCTATCGACCTATGGTACGGACAATAATGACAGTGCTCTGACGGGGGGAGATGATCGAGAGAACATCATTTACGGTTACGGTGGTACTGATACCCTGAACGGCCATAGCAAGACAGATACCCTTTATGGAGGCGAGGGTAACGACAGGCTGAACGGTAATGGTGGCGATGACCATCTGTATGGAGAGGCGGGTACGGACAGACTTTACGGAGGTGCCGGGTCTGATAGTTACTACTTCAGCCGTGGTGATGGGTGGGATACCCTGTACGAGGTGGCGGATACTGATGGTATCGATGTCGATCGAATTATCTTTGGCGAGGGGATTGCCCCGGAAGACGTGTATCTGTCCAGCAATAACCGCAACACGAATGGACTGTCGTCAGCGCTGTATATTCGTTTGTTGGACGATGGTGAGCCAACGGACGAGGGCATCAATATTTCCAAAGGGCTGAGTGATGCTAGTCGCCGGGTAGAAGTACTGGAATTCAGTAACGGTGAAACCCGCCTGATTACCGATCTGCTGGCTCAACCACTGGAGTTCCATGGAGGTGATGGCAATGACACCTTCAAGAGTGATTATAACTGGTCCGCCATCTTTGACGGTGGCAAAGGGGCTGACGTGCTCCATGGCGGTAACCTGGCGGACGAATACTACTTTGCGCGAAGTGATGGTCAGGACACACTGAGTGATCTGGGTGGTAACGACCGGATTACCTTTGGCGAAGGTATCAGCAAAGAAGACCTGCTGGTGACCGGTGTCGGTGAGTCCCTTGTTATACGGCTGAAGCAGGACGGCGTCTTTACTGATGATCAACTGACAATCTCCAGCGGGCTAAATAACACCGATGTGCGGGTTGAGCTGTTTGAATTTGCAGATGGCAGCGAAGTTGCGCTGAATGACCTGCTGGAATCTCCCCTGTACCAGCATGGTGGTGAGGGAGTGCAGAGCCTGGTTGGCGGTACCGGCTGGCAGAACGTGTTCGAGGGCGGTACCGGCGATGACCACCTGTACGGCTCCACCGAAGCGGATACCTACGTGTTCAACCGGGGCGATGGTCAGGATACCGTGAATGAAGTGGATAATGCCGAGGGTGTTATTGACCAGATTCGTTTTGGTGACGGGATAAGCCAGAGCGATGTCCGGCTGTTCCGGGTGCTCGGGCATGACTCTGATGACCAGCGTAACGTGATTGTAAAACTGTATGAAAATGGTGAAGCAACCGGTGATCAGCTGATCCTGACCGGCGGAGCCAGCGAGGCGGGCTACCTGGTTGAGCGGCTGGTGTTTGCCGACGGCAGTGAAGTGGCGTTGTCGGACATGGTGATGGAGAACCATGATTACGACCATTTCGTACACAATACAACGTTGAAAGGGTTAGACGGTTACCACAATGCCTATTATGGCAACAGTGGTAATGACACCCTGAGGGGGCGCAGCGCTGAGGATGATTACTACTTTAACCGGGGCGATGGTCAGGACTCGGTTTATGAGGAAGGGGGCCATGACCGGATAATCTTCGGTGAAGATGTATTGCCCACCGGTGTGAAATTGGTGAGCAGCGGCGATAACCTGGTCGTGCAGTTGTGGGATGGGAATGTACTGAGCGGTGATAGCATTACGTTATATGGCGCTCGTACTGACGAAAGCAAACAGGTCGAAACCTTTGAGTTTGTTGATGATACAACGATCTCGCTGGTAACACTGATCGCTCAGTCGGAGGACCCATTGCTTTAATGCATTAATAGCTAGCACTAAAAAACCCACTATCCAGTCTGGATAGTGGGTTTTTTTATGCCTGATTTTCAGCGTACCTTGGCCCCACGCTGCGGATTAAAGCCGTTAATCGCCAGCAAACTGAACACCAGCGTACATACCAGAGTAATCGCCAGCGGCTGCAGTGCCAGTTTGAGATAGAGCGCGTGGCGCACCAGCTCGACGGCGTGGGTGAAGGGGTTGAGCTGGCACAGCCAGTACAGCCATTCGCTGGACTCCTGCATCTTCCACAGTGGGTAGAGGGCGGAGCTGAGGAAGAACATCGGAAAGATGACGAAGTTCATCACCCCGGCGAAGTTCTCCAGCTGGCGGATCCAGGTGGAGATAAACAGCCCCAGTGCGCCGAGCAGCAGGGCGACCAGTACCAGCGCGGGCAGTACGGTAAAGTAGCCTGCCAGCGGTGGCTCAACCCCGACCAGCCGGGCGGCCAGCAAGAAGGCGTATACCTGCGCCAGTGAAATCAGCGCAATCGACAGCAGTTTGCAGCAGAGTAAAAAAGGCCGCGGTAGCGGGCTCATCAGCAGCACCCGCATACTGCCCATCTCCCGGTCGTACACCATCCCCAGGCTGCTTTGCATGCCGTTAAACAGCAGAATCATGCAGCACAGGCCCGGCGCGATATACACCTCGTAGGTGATGTAAGTTTCGTAGGGTTCGATAATAGCGATGCCCAGCGCGGCCCGAAACCCGGCGGCGAACACCACCAGCCAGAGCAGCGGGCGCACCAGGGCGCTGAAAAAGCGGCTGCGCTGGCTGATAAAGCGCAGAAACTCGCGGCTGAGGATGCCCTGAAAACAGTACCAGTATTGCTGGGTCTGGGCGGATATCATGCGACCTCCTGGCCGGTGATGGTGGTGAACAGATCGGCCAGATTGTGGCATTGCTGGGCCGCACAGAGCGCGCCGCCCTGGGCATCGGCCAGCAACTGGCCTTTGTGTAGTAGCAGAACCCGGTCATTGAGGTCGATCTCGTCGATCAGGTGGGTGGCCCAGAGTACGGTCAGCTGTTGCTGCTGACACAGCTGGCGCACATGCCGGGTTAGCGCCTGGCGGGTTTGTGGGTCCAGCCCGACGGTGGGTTCGTCCAGTAGCAGCACACTGGGTTGATGCAGCAGGGCGCGGGCGATTTCCAGCCGCCGACGGTGGCCGCCATTGAGGCTACGCACGGTATCGTTGAGCCGGTCGGCCATGGCCATGCGTTCTAGTTCCTCGCTGATGCGCTGTTGCAGCAACGGGCCTGCCATACCATGCAGACGACCATGGTAACGCAGGTTTTGCGCCACGGTTAAATCGAGGTCCAGAGTGCTTTGCTGGAAGACCACACCGAGCTGGCGCATCACGGCGGCCGGGTGCTGGCGCAGGCTCTGATCGTTGATCTGAATTTCGCCCTGCTGCAGGGCATAAAGCCGGGTCAGCAGGGCGAACAGGGTACTTTTACCGGCACCGTTAGGTCCCAGCAGGGCGTTAAAGCCCCCCGCAGTGAGCTGAAAGCTGACATCGGTCAGCGCCTGGCGTTTGCCATAGTGAAAGTTGAGATGTTGCGCACAGATACTCATCAGGGCAGCACCACCACACCCCAGGGGTAGCGGCCTACTTTGATCGACTTGGTGACTTTCAGCGCGTTTACATCAATCACCGACACATCACCGCTGACGCCATTGGTGGTCAGCATCAGGCTTTGATCGGCATTAAACGCCATATGCCAGACCCGGCGGCCAACCAGCAGGTAGTCGAGGATTTCAAAGGTTTTCGCATCCACCACGGCGATATGGTTGGCTGGACCCAGGGCAACAAATGCATAACGGCCATCGTCGGTCAGTTTGATTCCCACCGGCTGGACTTTGTCCGGGTGTACGCCACGGATTTTAAACGTCAGCTTATGGCTGATTGCCCGGCTGTCGGTGTCGATCACTGCTACCGTGCCGCCGATCTCTGAAGAGGCCCAGACAGTTTTACCATCTTTGCTGAATTCCACATGGCGGGGGCGCTGATCCACCAGGGTGTTATCGACCAGTTCAAAGGTGGTGGTATCGATCCAGTGCAGCATATTGGTGGTTTCGCTGGTGTTGATCGCCCAGCGACCATCCGGGCTAATGGCCATCCCCTCGGGCTCGACGCCCACATCAATCTGCGCCAGAACCTCTTCAGTCTGAGTATCGACCACGGTGACCAGCGCGTCATCTTCGTTGGCAATATACAGGTGGTGGTCATTGGGGTGCAGAGCGAACTGTTCCGGGTCTTCACCGGAGGGGAGTTCGGCGATGATCTGGCGGGTTTTTACATCCATGATCTGCACGGTGTCGGAGTCTGAGGCGCAGATATACAGCTTGCTGCCATCTCTGGAGGGGGTGATGCCCCGTGGCCGTTCGCCGACTTCAAGCGTCTCGGTGACGGTCATGCTGTCCAGGTCGATCAGCGACAGGGTGTTGTCTTTCTCATTGGAAACCCAGGCGGTGGCGGCATGGCTGTTCAGGCTGGTGAACGCCAGCGGTAGTATCAGCGACAGCGCAAGGCAGAGAGGTTTAGGTGTCATGGTTGGTTCCTTGCAGGTCAGGGTGCACAGCGCACTTCAGGTTTGTCGAAGCCCAGGGTGTCCAGTTCATTGGTCGGGTGAAGAAAACCGGGCTGAGGGGATTGGGACACCAGCGCACGCGGGTGTACCAGTGGAATAGGCTGGCGCAGCTGGCCGCTCCAGGGGCGGAAGCTTAGTTTGCGGCCTTTAAACGCGGCCAGCTGGAACTGATCTCCACGCAGGTAGGCTGTCAGGGTTTGGCTATCGGTGCTGCCGGTGCGGGTGACGGCTTCGGCAATTGAACGCACGGCGGCCCAGCTGGCGTAATCGGTGCTGGTCATCCAGCGGCCGGTCAGTTTGTCGAAACGCGATTGCAGCTGGGCCGCACCCCACTGTTCGACCACCCGGTGCCAGGCAACAGGGGTCAGCCCCTGGGTGCCGACCACTGGCCTTGGCAGCCAGGTATTGAACGGCACATATTCGCCAAAGTCGCCCCGTTCATCGGCCACCACGACCACATCGTAGTCCTCACCCTGGGTAAACAGCGGCAGCTCTTTCTGTGCCGTGCGGCGCAAGTCCGTATCAAAACTCCAGACTTTCTCGGCGACAACTTTTGCCCCGAAGCGTTTGGCTGCGCGCTGGATAGACTCGGCGTAGCGAATATCTTCCGGCTGCTGGCCGCGAATCAGCAGCCAGCGCTGCAGCCGTTTGGCTTTCAGCCACTGGCCCAGTGCATCGGCCAGCATCGCCCGGCTGGGCAGGGTGTGCAGCAGGTTGGATTTACAGCTTTTGCGCAGGGCGTTGGCCGGGCTGCCTGCGTTAAAAATCAGTGCCTGTTCACCCAGCTGGTTGCTCAATTGTTGCAGGGCGGCAGCGGGCATATTGGCAACAAACAGTCGCTGACCCGCTGTAAACGCCTGGCGGGCCTGGTCCAGCATCACTGTACTGGAGGCCGCCTGATAAGGGTGTAGTTGATAGCGCTGATTCAGAAAACGTCCGGTGGTGTTGCTGTCTTTAATCGCCAGCTCGCTGCCGCGCAGGCCGCTGTCAGCCGGTTCCGGCAGGATGTTGGAGAGTACCGGGCCACGGTCGGGCTGGTACTGCAGATAGGTAATATCCACCGTTAGCGGTGGCCTGGCTGCCAGGGCAGCGGTGCTGAGCAGTAAGCCCGTCAGCGTAATTAAAGGTCGCAGCATAGTGTTGTTCTTATTCTGGTTTTAGCCCCAGCTTAGGCTGCCTGGCGGGTGGGGGGTATATGAAAAAGGTACTGATCAACCAGTACCGAAGTCGTAGTCGGCAGGGTGCAAAGCGGGTTTTTTAATGAGGTTTGAGCGCTCGCCAGGCCGAAGGCGCTGGGTGCAAAGTCGTAGGCAGTCAGTGCTCAAGTCGTATATTGAATGTATGGGCGCTGGTTAGCATGGGGGTTCTACTTATTGTCGTTAATACGAGGCGCGTTATGAAACTGTTAAAGCCGCTGGCCTGTGCGGGCCTGATCTCCCTTCTGACCCTGTCTGCTGTGGCGCAGGCCAAAGGCGATCTGACCCGCCGCCCGCAAAAACTGCCGGACCTGGTAATGGGCAGTGATGAGTCGGATTATTCGATGTCGCACAAACGCTACGAATTGGAAACCGGCACCGCTTATAAACTGGCGATCATCTCCAACGGCCAGAAAGAATACGCCCTGCAGGCCCCGGAATTCTTCGCCTCTATTTACCTGCGAAAAGTAGAAGCAGGGGGGATGGAAATTAAAGCCGGAAGCCTGACCGAACTGGAATTTGAAGACGCCGCTGAAGCCGAGATTTACTTTGTGCCGATCAAATCCGGTGAGTTCGAATTCGTGATGGACGGGCTGGAAGTGAAGGGCATGAAAGGGGTATTCAGCGTTAAATAAGACGGGAAGGGCATCGCGAGCAAGCTGGCTCCTACGGTGTATTACCCGGCGTAGGAGCGAGCTTGCTCGCGATCAGATTTGTTGTGGGACAGCTGCCTCACAGGTATGCCAATTACCATTTCGCGTAGCGCAGTACAAACCTGCAGGTTACGACGCTCTTAAAAGTCGCCGACTGTGAATGGCACGGAAATAGCCATCTGGCGCGCCAGCAGGCAAGGCCATAATCAGAAACCGGTATGACCTGGCTGCGATAGCCCATTGCGGACTGGCAGGTGGTCATCTTAACAGGCTTCGTCATGCCCCTGACTATGCATTCCCACATGGAACATGGGAACGAGAGTGATCGCCAGCAAGCTGGCTCCTACGAAGTATTGTTCAGTGTAGGAGCGCGCTGCTACATCAGAGCGCCGAATAACAAAGGCTTAGCCCCCGGTAAAACTACTACCAACGAACTAACTGTTGACCGCCAAAGTACGATTTCGGCCACCGCTTGCTCTGCCTATCATCGTTACATGTGCTGCAGAACCTGATCGGTACATGCTGTTGCCGCAGGTTCAGGTTCTGCACAAAGCAATACTGCTAAACAGATTTGAATAACAATAACGGGTGCTTCCTGATGGTAAATAAAAAGAATCTTGCAGGCCTTTCAGCCGCGACGTTACTGGGTGTAGTGCTGGTCGGTCAGGCCTGGGCACATGGTGATGTAACGCCGCAAGCCGTGGCAACCGAAGGATTGACTGCCCTGGGTGAAGAATGGGTGGATGAGAACCCGTACCGCAAACCGTCAGCCGAATATGACAAAGCGGTCGAAATTGGCTCCTCGGCCTACACCCAGAACTGTGCCCGCTGCCACGGTCTGGAAGCGATCTCCGGTGGTATCGCTCCTGATCTGCGTGAGCTGGAATCGGATTTCGATGGTGATGAATGGTTCCAGTATCGGGTGCGTAACGGTGCGGTGCGTGATGGTGCGGTGTACATGCCGAAGATGGCGGATTATCTGAGTCAGGAAGCACTCTGGGCGATTCGCAGTTATGTCGAGTCCCGTCGTGAAGAGATGTAAGCGCCAGCTGGCGCTAGCGACACTCTGCCTGGCTGCGGCCGGGCAGGTGGAGGCACGTTATTACGATGAAGTGATCGATACCGGTTACATTCGAATCGGCGCTTATCGTGACTTCCCGCCGTACTCCTTTGAACAGGATAGCCAGCCTGCCGGGGTCGATATTGATGTCGGTAAACGGATTGCCAGCGCGCTGGGTGTCAAGTTCCAGGTGCACTGGATCACCCCTGATGAGAATCTGGGTGATGATCTGCGTAACCATGTCTGGAAAGGCCACTATCTGGATAAAGACCCGGATACTCCATTGGCCCGTAAAACCCTCGCCGATGTGATGATGCGGGTACCCTATGACCGTGACTACGCCTATATGCAGGAGTCGACAGGTGAGCTGACCAATGAGCAGGTGGTACTGTTTGGCCCCTATCAACGTGAAAGCTGGCGCATTGCTTACGACAGTCAGAAAATCGATGAAGTCAGTACCGTGGCGGTGTTTCAGTATCACCCCATTGGCACCGAAGTCGACAGCCTGCCTGCGTTCTATCTGACCTCGGCGTTTGCCGGTCGGCTGCGGAAAAACACCCACCATTACCCCTCCATGCCAGCCGCCTTTACGGCGATGAAAAACGGCAAGGTTGATGCGGTGATGGGTATGCGTGCCGAGGTGGACTGGCAACTGCACCAGAATGGTGACAGCCGCTACAAAGTCGGTGAAAACGGCTTCCCGATGATGGGTAAGCAGAAATGGGACCTGGGCATGGCGGTCAAGCAGACCTATCGCCAGCTGGGTTACGCGGTGGAAGAGGTGGTGGATGGCCTGGTTCGCAGCGGTGAGATGGAAAAGATCTATCAGAACTATGGGCTGACCTACGAAAAACCGGGGTTGTACCAGGCGCTGGACTAGCGTGTAGGCCTGTTCATCAGACCCCGATAATCAGGAGAGGGATATGGCTAAACGGACGATGAGTGCTGTGCTCGGTACCATGCTGCTGGCGGCATCACTGTTAAGCAGTGGAGCGACAGGAGCGGCTACGAATACAGCACAGGCTGACCCGCTGAACTCGCCGATGTGGGACTACAATCGGCAGATTTTCCTCGGCCAGATGCCCTGGCAGTTTGATGCGCGAGTACAGGTGAGCGCACCGCCGTTTGCCGAAGACCCGACCCAGGTACCGATTACGGTAGACGCCAGCGCGCTGGGCAGTGAGATCGACAAGGTCATTGCCTGGGCAGACTTCAATCCGATCCAGCATATCTTTACCTGGTATCCTGGCGACAAGGTTAAACCACGGGTGTCGCTGCGGATTAAAGTGCAGCAGGCCACGCCGGTACGGGCCGCCGTGCTGACTCGTGATGGCGTCTGGCATGTGGGCGGTGTGCAGCTGGAAGCGGCTGGAGGTGGTTGTACTGCACCCAGTACTGGCAATGCTGACCCTTACTGGGAGAGCCATCTGGGCGAGGTCGCCAGCCGTCGATTTGGCAGTGAAGGCAGCAGCCGTTATCGCTTTAAAGTGATCCATCCGATGGATACCGGGCTGGTGAATAATATCCCTGAGTTCTTTCTTGAGCAGCTGGAGCTGCGTGACAGCGCAGGGGAGGCGGTGGTGAAGATGCAGCTGTATCCGCCGGTCAGCGAAAATCCGGTGTTTACCTTTGATCTGAGCAACAGCACGGGCCAGCACCAGTTGTGGCTGCGCGATAACAGCGGCAACGAATTTGAGCAGGCCCTGTAAGGAGGCGGTGATGTTGAGACCAACAGTACGATCCTGGATGCTGTCACTGGCTGGGCTGGGACTTTCGCTGGCCAGCCTGTGTACGGCAGCGCAGACGTTTGACTACCAGCTGGCACCGCAGCAGATCGCCCCCGGCACCTGGGTGCTGCAGGGAAAAATGCAGGATTTCAGCCGCAAAAATGGCGGCAATATTGTAAATACCGGCTTTGTGGTGACAGAGCAGGGGGTGGTGGTGTTTGATACTGGGCCCTCCCACCGATACGGCAAGGCGCTACGGGCGGCGATTGCGAAGATTACTGATCAGCCGATTGTGCATGTGCTGAACAGCCATCATCATCCGGACCATTTCCTCGGTAATCAGGCCTTTGCGGATAGCACGATCTGGGCGCTGCCGGGCACCGGCCAGAAGATTGCCCAGCAGGGCGGGGCTTTTGCCGACAATATGTACCGACTGGTGGGTGACTGGATGCGCGATACTGATGTGCAGCTGCCCCACAAGCCGCTGGAGATGGACACCCTGACACTGGGTAGTCACCGGTTCCGGTTTTACCCGATGACCGGCCACAGCGGTGCTGATCTGCTGATGCTGGATGAGTCGACCGGGGTGCTGTTTGCCTCCGATATGGTGTTTTACCAGCGCGCACTGACCACCCCGCATACTCCCGGACTGGATGTCTGGCAGCAGGATATGGCCCGTATTGAGGCGATTCCCTATCGCCAGCTGGTGCCCGGCCATGGCCCGATTGTGCAGGACCGGGCGGCGACAGCCCAGATGCAGGATTATCTGGCCTGGCTCGATAGCACCTTTCGGAGTGCTGCTGAGCAGGGCCTGAGTATGATTGAATTGATGGCCATGCCATTGCCTGGCCGGTTTGCTGAAATCCGCCTGAGCCGCGCAGAATTTGCCCGTTCCGTGGTGCACTTATACCCACGTTACGAGGACGCCGCGTTTTAACGTGCTGGCAACATGCTCGTTGCCTCGCCCTGGTGCGGGGCTTTTTTTCGTCCGCGCTAAGGGATATCGGCTTTGGCTACGGCAGGGTTGTAGGGGTCGTACTACCAAGGGAGGAAAAAATTGACCCCGCTGATCAATGTTACCCGCGGTGTGAATTCACAAGAATGAGGTACAGGTTGGGCGTTCGCCCGATAACAATAAAAATTCGTCGAGGAGACAGTGATGAGTAAATTTGGCCGTGGTACGGGCTTCGCCATCACCGCGTTGGTCGCAGGCATGTCAGTGGCAGGTATGTCCTGGGCAGGAGTGACCGATAAAGATATTCTGAATGACCAGATGACCACCGATGATGTGGTGTCCAATGGTCTGGGCCCTAAAGGTCAGCGCTTCAGCCCGCTGAAACGGGTGAACACGGATACAGTAAAAGATCTGCGTCCGGTCTGGTCTTTCTCCTTCGGCGGTGAAAAACAGCGCGGACAAGAGTCCCAGCCGATGGTGAAAGATGGCGTTATGTACGTCACGGGCTCTTATTCCCGAGTATTCGCCATCGATGTGAAAACCGGTGATGAGCTGTGGCAGTACGATGCCCGCCTGCCCGATGGCATTATGCCCTGTTGTGATGTTATCAACCGTGGTGTGGCACTGTTCGGTGATCTGGTCATCTTCGGCAGCCTGGATGCCAAGCTGATCGCGCTGAATGCGAAAACCGGCAAGGTGGTCTGGAAGAAGAAAGTCGCTGACTACAAAGCCGGTTACTCGCTGACCGCCGCACCGTTGCTGGTGAACGGCAAAGTGATTACCGGGGTCTCCGGCGGTGAATTTGGCGTGGTGGGCAAAGTTGAAGCCTACGATGCCAAAACCGGCAAGCTGGCCTGGAGCCGGCCAACGGTTGAAGGCCACATGGGCTATATCTGGAAAGATGGCAAGAAAACCGAAAACGGCATTTCCGGTGGCGCGCCAGGTAAAACATGGCCGGGCGATCTGTGGAAAACCGGTGGTGCAGCGCCATGGCTGGGCGGCACCTATGATCCAGACGTTAACCTGCTGTTCTTCGGCACCGGTAACCCGGCGCCCTGGAACTCCCACCTGCGCCCGGGTGATAACCTGTTCTCCTCCTCCCGTCTGGCGATTAACCCGGATACCGGCAAGATCGTCTGGCACTTCCAGACCACGCCAAATGATGGCTGGGATTACGATGGCGTAAACGAAGTTGTATCGTTTGATTACAAAGCCAATGGTAAAACCATCAAGGCGGCAGGTACCGCTGACCGTAACGGTTTCTTCTACGTACTGAACCGTGAAAACGGTGAGTTTATCCGCGGCTTCCCGTTTGTCGATGAGATCACCTGGGCCAAAGGACTGGATAAAAACGGTCGGCCGATCTACAGCGAAGCGCACCGTCCAGGCAATCCGGCTGCGTCTGCTAATGGTAAAAAAGGTACATCGATTCGTGCCGTACCGTCCTTCCTGGGGGGTAAAAACTGGATGCCGGTCTCCTACAGCAAAGACAGTGGCCTGTTCTATGTACCGTCCAATGAGTGGGCGATGGATATCTGGAACGAGCCGGTATCCTACAAAAAAGGCGCGGCTTACCTGGGTGCTGGCTTCACGATCAAATCATTGAATGAAGATTACATCGGCGTGCTGCGCGCAATCGATCCGAAAACCGGTGAAGAGAAATGGCGCTATAAAAACTACGCACCACTGTGGGGCGGCGTGCTGTCCACCGCTGGAAACCTGGTCTTCATGGGGAACCCGGAAGGCTACCTGATGGCATTTGATGCCAAAACCGGTGAGATGAAATACAAGTTCAACACCGGTTCCGGCATTGTCGGTTCACCAATCACCTGGGAGATGGGTGGTGAGCAGTACATCTCAGTTGTTTCCGGCTGGGGTGGTGCAGTACCGCTGTGGGGTGGTGAAGTGGCTAAACGAATTAAGCATCTGAATCAGGGTGGCAGTGTCTGGACCTTTAAACTGCCAGAGTCCTGAGTAAGCGCGCTATAACGCTAGCGCTTGATCTACGATGATTTGACCGGGCCTTTGGGCCCGGTTTTTTTGTCTGTGAGCGCTGGCTCAGGGAGCGATAAGCGACGGCGGTTCCGAGCACTGGGCGGCGGTGTTATGGGCCTGGTCGAGCCAGAACTCGAAGGGTTGATTGAAGTTATTGATCAGCTGAGTGCTGTAGCTCAGCCAGCAGCGTTGTTCGGTGTCACTGGCGGCAATAATATCTGGCAGGCTGCATGTGATCCGCTGGCCAATCTGTTTCAGCGCTGCCGGGCTTTTCAACCGGGTGAGGATGGCAAACGCGTTGTCGTCTACCCGGGCGGCCAGATCATTGTCGCGAATATGTAACTGTAAGGTGTGAGCAACGCCTTTCAGCACCGTTGCGGCCAGCGCTGTGCCCTGTTGTTCACGTAACCGGTTCAGGCCGTTGAGCTGCAGATAGACCAGCCCCAGTGCTTCCCGGTTATGCCGGGCCAGGTTGACTCGCTGTGTGGCCATGGCGAGAAACCCGGGCAGGTTGGTCAGCCCTGTCTGATCATCGCAGGCGGCCAGCTGGCGGATCTGATCGTACTGTTGCACCAGTAACAGGTCAGTTTCGATGCTTTCTTTCTGCTGATTTATCAGCGCCAGCAGGGTATTACTGTAGTGGGTGGGGGCAAAGTCCAGCAGGCACAGCGTGCCAAAGCTTTTGCCGTCTGGCCAGTAGGCAGGGGTAGCCAGGAATGAGGCGAATAGTGGGCTGGGTTGCATGCTCTGTGTCAGCCAGTCGGGGTGCTGCCCTTTGTTGGCAAAGTACAGCAGGCTGTTACGGGTCAGTGCCTGGTTGCTGAGTGCTTCGGTGCAGGCAGACAGCAGAGCCCCGGCGCTATAAGGGTTTGCTTTGTGCTGGGAGGCGACGGCGATCTGATGCCCCTGATTGCGTCGCTGTACAATCAGGCAAACGGGGGTGTTGAACAACTGGGCAGTCAGATCAACAGCTTTCTGCCAGCGGGCTAGCGGGGTGATCTGCTGTTCGGTATCCAGTAGCCATTGATCTGCATGTGGCATAAGACTTTCCCCGCTATCTGACAGGCTCAGACGTAATTGTACCAAAGTTGTAGGCACAGGCTTTCTGCCAGTATAGACAGTGGTTGCAGTGCAGGCAGGCCAGCGCAGGTGAAAACAGGTAGAATGAGCGCTTAATCTGATTTTCGGAGTTTTACCTTGTCGTTTGATAGCCTGGGCCTTGATAGCCGCCTGCTCAAAAGTATCTCTCATCTGGATCTGACGGAACCGACAGAAATTCAGCAACGTGCCATTCCGGTGGCGCTGCTGGGTCATGATCTGATTGCATCTTCGCGTACAGGTTCGGGTAAAACGCTGGCCTTCCTGTTACCTGCACTGCACCGGATGCTGCGTAACAAAGCGCTGAACCGTAATGACCCACGGGTGCTGGTGTTAACCCCCACCCGCGAGCTGGCCAACCAGGTATATGCGCAGCTGCGTACTGTGGTGCTTGGGACGCGCTATACCACGGCACGTATTGTAGGCGGTGAGAACTATAACGATCAGGTGAAGGCGTTGAGCCGCAATCCCGATGTGATTATTGCCACGCCAGGCCGACTGGTAAACCATCTGGATGAGCGCAGCCTGTTTCTGAACGGTCTGGAGCTGCTGGTGATGGATGAAGCCGACCGCATGCTGGACCTGGGCTTTGCCGATCAGCTGCGTCAGATTAATGCTGCTGCAGACCATCGCCGCCGTCAGACGCTGATGTTCTCGGCGACTCTGGACCATGCCGATATGAACGTGCTGGCACAGGAACTGCTCAAATCGCCAACCCGTGTGGCGGTGGGTGCCGGCAATGATCAGCATACTGATATTGCTCAGCGTTTCTATCTGAGTGATCACCTGGATCATAAACAGGCTCAGTTGCTGGCGATGCTGAAAGAGGCACAGCCTCGTCAGGCAATCGTCTTCACGGCGACCCGTGCTGATACTGACCGTCTGGCTGACCTGCTAAAAGGTGAGGGATACAGCACCGTGGCACTCAGCGGTGAGATGAACCAGGCTGAGCGTAACCGGATTATGGATGAGTTCAGTCGTGGCCGTAAGCAGCTGCTGGTCACGACGGATGTAGCCTCTCGTGGTCTGGACTTGTTGCATGTCAGCCACGTCTTTAACTTTGATATGCCCAAGCATACTGAAGAGTACGTGCACCGTATTGGCCGGACCGGGCGGGCGGGTTCCAAAGGCGATGCGATTTCGCTGGTAGGGCCGAAAGACTGGCAGAGCTTTAAGCGGATTGAAGCGTTTCTGCAACAGAAACTGAGCTTCAGTGTGCTGGAAGGGTTTGAAGGCAAGTTTAAAGGTTTGAAGCCGAAGAAGCCGCTGAAGCCTGTGGCCAAAGCAGGCCCGGCGAAAGGGAAGGGCGCTGCTCAGTCGGCTAAACCTAAAGGCCCTGAAGGAAAGAAAGTAGCCAACCGTCAGCGTAAAAAGCCAGCAGATGCGGGCGAGCAGGGTTTTGCACCGCTGCGTAAGAAAAAGCCTTCCTGAATATTCCCCTGGTATGTGCCTGTACTTGCGTGCAGGCCTGCTATCTATCGCGAGCAAGCTCGCTCCTACGCCATACAGAGTGCCAGACCTGATCGCTCGTAGGAGTCAGCTTGCTGACGACAATGAACCTATCAAATGATGTTATTTGCTGAATTTCAGGCACAAAAAAAGGAGCGCATCAGCGCTCCTTTTTTGTAACAGCAGGTCAGTCAGGCTTAGCCTTTCTGGTTAGCCATCTGTGCTTTGATCAGGTCACCGATGGTTGTTGGACCTTTGGTCTCAACTTCCTGGTTACGTACAGCGCTGATAGCCGCTTTCTCTTCAGCCTGGTCCTTCGCACGGATGGACAGGGTGATAGAGCGGTTACGGCGGTCTACGCCCATGATCTTAGCTTCAACAGCATCGCCAACGTTCAGGACAGTAGTCGCGTCTTCTGTACGCTCTGCAGCGATTTCAGATGCTTTCAGTGTCGCTTCGATGCCTTCAGCCAGCTCGATAGTTGCAGCACGTGCGTCAACGGCGATTACTTTACCGTTTACGATAGTGCCTTTCTCGTTAGCAGTTACGTACTCTGCAAACGGGTCGCTTTCCAGCTGTTTGATGCCCAGAGAGATACGCTCTTTCTCTGCATCGATAGACAGGATAACGGCTTCAACTTCTTCGCCTTTCTTGAACTGACGCAGGGCAGCTTCAGCATCCGCTTCCCATGTGATGTCAGACATGTGTACCAGGCCGTCCAGATCATTTTCCAGACCGACAAAGATACCGAAGTCAGTGATGGTTTTGATCGTGCCAACAACCTTGTCGTTCGCTGCGAATTTCTCAGCGAAAGTAACCCAAGGATTGCCAGTGCACTGCTTGATACCCAGGGAGATACGACGACGTTCTTCGTCAACATCCAGGATCATAACTTCCACTTCATCACCGATCTGAACGACCTTGGATGGGTGGATGTTTTTGTTAGTCCAGGACATTTCAGAAACGTGTACCAGACCTTCAACGCCGTCTTCGATAGATGCGAAGCAGCCGTAGTCAGTCAGGTTAGTGACACGCGCCTGTACCTTAGTACCGGATGGGTAACGCTGTTTGATCGCAGCCCATGGATCTTCAGACAGCTGTTTCAGACCCAGAGAGATACGACCTGTTTCTTTGTCGAACTTGATGATCTTAACAGAGATCTCGTCGCCAGGGTTCAGCATCTCGGATGGGTGAGAGATACGCTTCCACGCCATATCAGTGATATGCAGCAGACCGTCAACACCACCCAGATCGATGAATGCACCGTAGTTGGTCAGGTTCTTAACGTAACCCTTAACAACCTGGCCTTCTTCCAGAGAACCCAGCAGTTCTTCACGCTGTGCACTGTTCGCTTCTTGCAGAACGGCACGACGGGAAACAACAACGTTGTTACGCTTAGGATCCAGCTTGATCAGCTTGAATTCCAGCTCTTTGCCTTCCAGGTGATCAACGTCGCGTACTGGACGCACGTCAACCAGAGAGCCTGGCAGGAAGCCCTGGATGTTATTGATGCTAACAGTGAAGCCGCCTTTGACTTTACCGCTGATGAAGCCTTTAACAACTTCTTCGTCATCGAATTTCTGCTTCAGAACTTCCCATGCTTCAGCGCGCTTAGCTTTTTCGCGAGACAGACGAGTTTCACCGAAACCATCTTCTACTGCTTCCAGCGCAACTTTAACCTGGTCGCCAATCTGAATTTCCAGCTCGTTCGCATCGTTCAGGAACTGAACGCGCGGGATAACGGCTTCGGATTTCAGGCCAGCGTTAACAGTAACCCAGTCGCTGTCGATATCGACAACTTCACCCATTACCAGGGTGCCTGGAGTCATGTCTAGATTCTGAAGGGATTCTTCAAACAGTTCAGCAAAGCTTTCGCTCATGTAAATGTCCTATAGCTACGGCCAAGATTTCTGACCGCGTAACCTGCAGTGTCGGTCCGCAGGGTCTGTTAAGTTAAGTGTTCTCAGGCCAGCAAAGCCGACAAAGCACCTGAGTACAAAAAATTCAGAGTGCGCGGATTATACGTAACAATGCTTGAAAAAGACAGACTTTCGTCGGATCGATTAGTAATAAAGCGAGTAGAAACGGCTATTTAGCTGTTTTCAGGTGCCAGTGTCGGTAGTAATAAAGGTTTGTCTGGGAGGGGCAGAGAGGTAAAAGAACAGAGGTGAGGTAACGACCTCCGCTGCCAGTGCAGCGGTGGCCGTCGGGTGTTACTGATCTGTCAATGTCATGCTCAGGTCTGCAAATAGCTCGGTACGACAAGGCTTGAGTACCGCCTTGAGATCGCCCAGCAGGATGGGTGTAATACGGCTGGCATCTTCTGAACGCATATAATAAGACACTGCACGCAGTTCACGGTTGTTATTGGCGGCTACATCAACCCCGTCACCGATACAGAATGCGAAGGGTGTCAGCTGTTCTTCAACCATTTTGGTGCGTTCTTCGTCGGTCAGAATCAGCCGGTTACGGCCAACAAACTGGCTATATTCCTTCGCTGCCGCCGCTGCCATGATTTCGATCTGCATATTGCTGAAGCGCACGGCATCTTCACTATCAATAAGGAAGCGTTTAACCATACTCTCAACTACCGCTTTCTCTTCGGCTGCATTAAGGGGGGCGAAACGCTCATTGGTGTCGCGGTAGTGCTCCAGAGACGAAATTTCAGATTTCAGCTCATCAATTTTTCGCTCCAGCGTTTTATTGCCCTTAATCAGTACTTCACGGTCATCCATCAGGCCGCGAATGACTTTCTGCGAAGGGCTCAGCTTGTCGTCCGCAAAGGTGGCAGGTTTTTGTTGGGCGCCTAGTACACCTTCTGTGTCTTCAAAAATGTCTTGAGCCCCAAGGGCCTTACCTGCACCTTCAAATTCCTTGGCATTATCGGCCGACTGCTTTACTACCATTGGATAGATAAAATAATATCCGCCGCTACCCAGTAGACCCAATATCAGCAGGATAAACACTCCCATCATTACCTTGCGCACTGGCCCGCCTTCCTTAATTTGCTCTTAGATATGCAGATCATAAGTTACTTTTTCGCTGCTGCATACTTGAGTGTCAACTGCACCATATCCATCAGAATGTAGCCGGTCTCTGCAACAATGGCTTCAGACTCCGGGCTGATTGCACGGCCCTGAGCGTCCTTTTCCCGCTCGTCATCCAGCTGAGATAGCTTCTCAATTGGTGTTTGCTGCTTGGCTTCGCGGCGACGGTTTTCAGCCGCCAGCTGCCAGGCTTCAGCTTCATCGCGTTCCTGCTTCAACGTGGCCTCATTGAGCGAGAGTTCGGTATCGCCGCGCATGGCTTCCAGACGAGAAACCTGCTCACGCATAAAGCTGAAGTCGGGGTCGCTGGCAGTTCGCACGTTATGGCGCTCTTCCAGCGTATTGAGGAATGGTTTGAAGCCCACAAACCGACCATGCCGCACGGGGCGGACTTTATCCCAGGGCAGGGCACCATCCAGCGCGCTTTCGCCGATCTCTTCTGTGTCGTAGAGGGTCGGGAAGGCGATATCTGGCACGACACCTTTGTGCTGGGTGCTTTCGCCTGAAATGCGGTAGAACTTGGCGTGGGTGAGCTTCAGCTGGCCGTGATCCAGTGGCTGCAGTGCCTGAACGGTGCCTTTGCCGAAGGTCTGGCCGCCGACAATGATGCCGCGCTGGTAGTCCTGCATGGCACCGGCGAAGATTTCTGAAGCAGAGGCTGACAGACGGTTAACCAGTACGGCGACGGGGCCATCGTAGGCCACGCTCTTATCGCGATCACCAAGGATATCGATACGGCCATTGGCATCCTGTATCTGTACCGTCGGACCCCGGTTGATAAACAGGCCAACCATCTCATTGGCTTCACGCAGCGAGCCGCCGCCGTTGTTACGCAGATCGATTACCAGCCCCTGAACCTTTTCCTGCTTCAATTCTTTGATCAGCTGGGCGACATCACGGGTGGTGCTTTTGTAGTCTTTATCGCCATTCTGCAAAGCAGCAAAGTCAATGTAGAAGGTCGGGATTTCGATCACGCCAAGTTTCAGGTCCTGACCCTGATACTTAAGGTCGATCACTTTTTTCTGTGCGGCCTGTTCTTCCAGTTTGACCTGGTTGCGGACAATTTCGATCACCTTGCGTGGGCTGCCTTCATCGGCATCTGCGGGAATGATCTCCAGTCGCACAGTGCTGCCTTTAGGCCCGCGGATCAGCTGAACGACTTCATCCAGACGCCAGCCAACAACGTCTTCGACCTCACCGTTATCATCCTGGCCAACGCCGACAATCATATCGCCGGCTTTCAGTTGACCGGTTTTGTCAGCAGGACCGGAGGGCACCAGGCGGACGATTTTGGTGTGTTCGTTCTCCCGTTGCAGGACGGCACCGATGCCTTCAAGTGACAGGCTCATATTGATCTGAAAGTTTTCCGACCGGCGTGGTGAGAAATACTGGGTGTGGGGGTCGTAGAGCTCGGTCAGCGCATTCGTATAACGCTGGAACACATCTTCGCTGTTGGTTTGCGACAGGCGGTCGAGCTGGCTGCGATAACGTTTGAGCAGCGTGTCACGGGCCTCTTCCAGGCTTTTGTCGGACAACTTCAGGTTTAACAGGGCGCTTTTCAGTCGTTTGCGCCACAGTTGCTGACGCTCGGCATCGTTGGCCAGCCATGCGTTATCGCTACGATCGGTATCAATAGACTCGTCGATATCAAAGCGAAAACTCTGCAGCTCGTCTTCGAGCAGGTTGAGATTAAAATTGATATGTTGTTCGGTCAGCGTCAGATAGTGGTTGTAGATTTCATAGGCGCGTTTAACATCACCCCGTTTGAAATCGTCGTCCAGCTGGGTGCGAAACGCGTTGTAGCGTTCAATATCTGGCTGGATAAAGTAGACCCGACCAGGGTCAAGATCATCCAGATAAGCGGCAAGCAGATCACTGGCAAGCTGGTCATTCAACACTTTACGGGCATAATGGCCGCCCTGCAGACCCGCGACAATGTCGAGGGCTGTCTGTTTGTGAACGGGCTCTGATTCAAGGGTCAGCGCTGCTGACGCCACAGGGGAAAGGCCTGTTAACAGACCGGTGAGTGCAATAGCGTGCAGGCGTGGTTTGAATAATCTCAGCATAAGTATCAGCGACAGCTCGAATAGTAGATAAAGTCCGTGTCAGGAAACGCAGCTTACATAGCTACCCTTACAGCAAAAATACACCGGTTCAATGTATCCCGCTTTCCTTTCGACCCCTGATTCCATGGGCAGTTCCAGCGGATCAGATTCAGTCGAGTGTAGACATGCGGGCGACTGATGTAAAATCAACCCGCAAGGTTGTAAGGCAACGGTAATGAATATTCAGTTAGTTAACCGGGCTCCGGTAAGCTGGTTGAGTATTGAATTTGTTCACAGGTAACCAGGCAGAGGGCACAGGTCATTAACATATTGAAGCAGGTAGTCGGGGCGCTGATGCTGGCGGGAGCGCTGGCAGGATGTGGTGATAATACCGAGCTGGAATTGCGCCACCAGGCGTCGCTGGCGAAGGCGCTGCAGGATGAGAACAGTCAGGCTGGTGAGCAGTTTTTGCATGAGAACAGTATCCGTCCTGGCATTAAAGAATTGCCCGGTGGGCTGCAATACAAGGTGTTGACTGAGGGCCGTGGCGCAAGGCCTGGTGCGCTGGACCGGGTGCAGGTGCACTATGAGGGCACCCTGGTGGACGGCACTGTTTTTGACAGTACCTGGCAGCGAGGCGAGCCTGCAACGTTTCAGGTTAACCAGGTCATCCGTGGCTGGACTCGCGCACTGATGCAGATGCAGGTGGGTGATGAGTGGATGCTTTATATCCCGGCTGATATGGCCTATGGTGCGCGCAGCCCCAGTAACACGATTCCACCGAACTCTACCCTTATTTTTAAAGTGAAACTTTTAGCGGTAACCGCAGCCAAGGAGTAAGCCGTTTATGCAACAACAGACTTTCAATAGTGGCTTGCTCGATTTCTTGCAGGGATCAGTAACGCCATTTCATGCGGTACAGGCGATGGTGCATAGCCTGGAACTGGCCGGTTTTACCCAGCTTAAAGAAGCTGATCACTGGGCACCGCAAGCGGGCGGTCGTTATTTTACGCTGCGTAATGGTTCGTCAATCATTGCCTGGACCATGCCGGTCGCTGAGCCGCTGGAAGAGACGGGCTTCCGGATGGTGGGCGCCCATACAGATTCGCCCTGCCTTAAAGTGAAGCCAAATCCGGAAATCCTGAAAAAAGGCTACTTCCAGCTTGGCGTTGAAGTGTATGGCGGCGTGTTATTGAATCCCTGGTTTGACCGTGATCTGTCCCTGGCTGGGCGGGTGAATTATACCAATTGGGATGGCACTCTGACCTCGGCGCTGCTCGATTTTGAGAAGCCGGTCGCCTATATTCCTAGCCTGGCGATTCACCTGGACCGCGAAGCAAACAGCAGTCGCAGTATCAATGCGCAGACTTACCTGCCGCCGATTCTGGGGCAGGCTGAACAGAAGCCTGATTTCCGCCAGTTGCTGGCTCAGCAGCTGACGCGTCAGGGTATTTCCGATGTTGATGAAGTGCTGGATTACGAGCTGTGTTTCTATGATACCCAGCCGCCAGCCATGGTGGGTTTGCATGATGAGTTTATCGCTTCGGCTCGGCTGGATAATCTGCTGAGCTGTTACATCGGCTTGCAGGCGCTGTTACATGCTGACTCTGATCAGGGCGCTCTGCTGGTGTGCAATGATCATGAAGAGGTTGGCAGTATGAGTGCTGAGGGCGCACAGGGGCCGATGCTCAAAAACATGCTGGAGCGCTTGCTGCCGTACCCGGAAAAGCGGCATCGTGCGCTGGCTCGCTCGATGATGATCTCAGCGGATAACGCCCATGGTGTACACCCTAACTTTACCCAGAAGCATGATGAAAACCATGGGCCCTTGCTCAATGCGGGTGCCGTAATCAAGCTCAATGCTAATCAGCGTTATGCCACCAATAGTGATACCAGCTCACTTTACCGCCGTATGGCGCAGGAAGAAGGGGTGCCGGTGCAAGCGTTTGCGGTGCGCTGTGATATGGGTTGTGGCAGTACGATCGGGCCGATTACCGCGGCGGAGATCGGTGTTAAGACGCTGGATATCGGGGTGCCACAGTTTGGCATGCACTCTATCCGTGAGCTGGCTGGTGCAGCAGATGCCTGTGGTCTGAGCCGGGTGCTGGCACGGTTCTATCGTCAGAAAACGATTTAACCGGGCCACGTAACAGGCTGGAAAGCCCCCGCTCAGCTGCTGGCTGACCGGGGGAGAGTCTCAGACGTGCTGTTGCTTGGCCTGGTGCAGGCGCTGGTAAGCTTTGAGCAGGGCGCTATGTTTGCCGAACTGCTCCAGGCTGCCATCATCATCGGGGAATTCGCTGAAGACGTTTTCACCGCTGATCATGCTCAGGCAGCGTGCCAGGCGTTCTTCGCCATGCAGCTCTGCCAGTACGTGCTGGTATTGATCCAGCGGGCGGTCTTCATCCAGTGCAAAATTGATGCACTGATTTAGGCAGCGATGCAGCTTCATTCGGACAGGATGGAGCTGACCAAAGTGCAGAGTCCACTCGCTCCATTCCAGCGCACTCTCCAGATCATTCAACATCAGTGCCAGCAAGCCTTTCAGCTCACCCACCCGTAATGTTTCAAACGCGCTGCCGGTATCGGCGGCGATGCCAATCAGCTCAGCTACTCGCTGCTGATCATCCAGCCCTTGTTCTTCCAGCTGTTCGAGTAACAGTTCACTCTCGTGGCGGGTCAGGTTACCCAGGCGCAGACAGTAATCGCGCATGGATATGCCGGTATTGTTGTTGTGCCAGATCAGATCATCCACCGGGTAGATCTCGGACATGCCCGGCACAATAATTCGGCAACTGTAAAAACCCAGATGCTCGTAATCGGCAATATAAATGTCCATATCCACTGAGTGAATACGGCGGCACAGGTGATCGAACTCGGCTTTTGAATCGCCCTCTACATTCCATTCGGTAAAGCTGTAGTCGGGCGTATTGCTGAACAGATCCCAGGCGACCACGCCACTGGAGTCGATAAAGTGGGTTTCCAGGTTCAGCGGGTCGGCCACTTCGGCGATATCAAAGCTCGGTGCCGGGAATTCGGTCAGCTGGTCCAGCGCGCGGCCCTGCAGCAGCTCAGTCACGGTGCGCTCCAGCGCAACTTCGAACTTTGGATGGGCGCCGAAGGCTGCATAACAGCCGCCGTCCTCCGGGTTCATCAGTGTCACGTTGACCAGCGGGAACTTACCGCCCAGGGAGGCGTCGTTAACGATAATCACAAACCCCTGGTCACGTAGCGCCTGAATGGCATTGGCACTGGTGGTGTGGCGGTTAACGATCGCATCCGGGATGCGGGGCAGGGTGATGCCGGAGCTGAGAATGGTGTTCTTTATATGACGCTCGAAAATCTCCGACAGCGCTTGCACCCGTGCTTCCCAGCAGGTGTTGCCCGCAGACATGCCGTTGCTGACATAAAGATTGCCAATAATGTTGACCGGAAACCAGACGGTTTCACCATTTGCCTGGCGCTCAAACGGCAGCGCGCAGATACCCCGTGCCGGGTTGCCTGCATTGATGTCGGCCAGCAGGTGGGGGGCCAGTTCACCGTTAATGCTGTAGTGCTGCAGCGACGGGCCGTCGAGAAGGCCGTTGGGCAGCTGGTTCTCGGCGATTGGGAACCAGCGCTCCTGGGGATAGTGAACAAAGCGACCATTGCTGAACGACTGGCCCAGATAGTAGTCGGCAAAAAAGTAGTTACAACTCAGGCGTTCGAAAAATTCGCCCAGCGCACTGGCCAGTGCAGCGTCGCGGGTAGCGCCCTTGCCGTTGGTAAACAGCATGGGGCAGTGGCGGTCGCGGATGTGGACCGACCATACATCAGGCACCGGGTTTAGCCAGTGTGCCTCTTCTATTTCAAAACCCAGTTGTGCAAGGCCAGCGCGCATACGGCTGATGGACTCTTCCAGAGGGGCGTCTTTTCCGATCAGGGTGGTCATATCGGTTCTCTTGTTCGGCGGCTTTCAAACCATGAGAGGCACCAGGGCGCAGGTAAGGATCGCTTTCCCGCGGACGTCGGCCATCATGCTCACCGGCATTTTTCATTAGCGTCGTTTTAAGGGCGCGCAGTATAGCCCAAAGCAATGGGGCGCTGAACTGCACCTTCTGTGTGGGTAATGCGCCGGGGTGGCGTAAATTGATGGAATTATGTGCGATCAAGCCTGTCTGAGTGGCAGACGTTAACATTATGGTGAGAGAACCAGGTGCTATGTAGTGGCTATTTATCTGATATTGAACGGTTTTTAAACAGTCGGGTTCGGGTGGCTGGCTGTTCTGTGTTCGATTTATGAGAAACTCGCTAACTATCTATATTTATTTAAAAAAGCGCTTGACGATCTGCGGGCTCGTCCTTAATATTCGCGTCCTCGGTTGAGAGATGTTCCTCGATAGCTCAGTTGGTAGAGCAGTAGACTGTTAATCTATTGGTCGCTGG
>CAJXNY010000059.1 GCA_913057435.1 uncultured Oceanospirillaceae bacterium
GTTGTTGCTGGAACTGATGATCAGTCAGCGGATAAAGCTGATACGACTGATGCTGCCACTGAAGTAACGGCAGGAACTGATGATCAGTCAGCAACCAAGGCTAATACGACTGATGCTGTTGTTGCTGGAACTGATGATCAGTCAGCGGATAAAGCTGATACGACTGATGCTGTTGTTGCAGTAAGTGCTGACTCAATCCCAACCACCCCTGACACCATCACCAACTTCCAGGCCGACACCGACAAGCTGGACTTATCATCCACTACGGTGGCCAGCAATGTCGCAACACAGGATGGAAGCGATGTCACTCAGGGCAGTGTAACCATCGGTACGATGGATATTGCTGCCGGGATTGCTACGTTTGATAGCGGTTCCGGTGCGGTACTTATTAGCACCGCTGACGCACTGGCCGCTGCAATAACATACCTGGGAGCTGAGGTTACCGACGGTAATACCGTTGCCTTTGATTACGATATCAGTGGAACAACGGGAAGTTACGTGTTCCAGGGCGGTACTGATGGTGATGTTGCAGTGAACCTGGTAGGGGTTGCTACTGCGGATCTGGGCGCGGACCTGGATCTTGTATAAAACGTACTAGAACCTGGGTCGGGATCATTGACGGCTGATCGTCGATTCTGGACCTGACCTTGAGTTTTCAAAAACCGCTACCTTTCGGGGTAGCGGTTTTTTTGTTTTCTGACCCCGCCTGCTGTATCGACCTCATCTGACTGGAACTACTCTGATGACCCGTGCCCGCCGTGAGCAGATCAGCCTGCTGGACACCCCTTATTACCACTGTATTTCCCGCTGTGTCCGTCGCGCCTTCCTGTGTGGCCAGGATCGGCTGACAGGTAACTGTTTTGAGCATCGGCGGCAGTGGATTCTGGAGCGCCTTACGTTACTGGAGCAGGTGTTTGCCATTGATATCTGTGCCTATGCCATTATGTCTAACCATTACCATCTGGTGCTGTGTGTAAATGAAACGCAGGCGCAGAGCTGGTCTGATGATGAGGTGCTGCAACGCTGGCTGATGCTGTTCAGTGGCCCGCCATTGGTGCAGCGTTATCTGCAACAGGAGGCATTAAGTGCCGCCGAGCTGGCGCGGGTGGCGGAGTACGCTGCCGACTGGCGGCAACGGCTGTCAGATATCAGCTGGTTTATGCGTTGCCTGAATGAGTCGGTGGCCCGCCAGGCAAATCAGGAAGATGGCTGCACCGGGCGCTTCTGGGAGGGGCGGTTCAAATGCCAGGCGTTGCTGGATGAGCAGGCACTACTGACCTGTATGGCCTATGTCGATCTGAACCCGTTACGGGCGAGAATGGCGCAAACGCCAGAAGCGTCTGATTTTACTTCAATTCAGCAGCGTATCAGGCAACGGGGTAAGACCAGGCAGAGCACGCCATTACCAGTACTTAAACCGCTGTCGGCGCGGCAGACGGATGTAGATTCGGCAGTATCCGTGCCATTTGCTCTGCGGGATTACCTGAGCCTGGTAGACTGGACGGGACGTTGTGCCCGGGCCGATAAACGTGGAGCGATTGCTGCGCAGACACCGCCCATTCTGCAGCGACTGTGTATTGAGCCTGCTCAGTGGCAACGTACGATGCTACCTGCCGGGCTGCGATTTCAGCAGGCTGTGGGCTCGGTGGCCCGACTGCAGCAGTATGCGGAGAATATTGGTCGGCGCTGGGTAAAGGGCCAGGCGCAGGCACGGCAGCTGTATGCCGCCAGCTAGTATTTCCTCGTATCCACGCTCCGCGTGGCAATACATAGCCAGGCTATGGCTTCACACGCCCTTCGACTACTTCGCGCTCAGGATGAACGGGGGTGTTATCCAGTTGCCCTGTGCCAGACTCGGGACATCGCCAGCCGCCGGCCGACTTTCAGGCGCACCCATTGTGTCTGCCCCACTGCTTGATCCAAAAAACGACTCTGTGTTCAAGCGGCTGTTTGCTGAAGCACCTAGGCTGTTACTGGCACTGATTAATGATCTGCGCCCGGACCTGCCGCCAGTCACCTCGGTGGAGGTGCTGAACCCCAATATTGAAGCCGGTGAGCTGAGCGGAAAGTATATTATTCTGGATGTGCTGGCCCGTGATGCTCAGTATCGCAGGATGGTCAAAGCGAAGCGTGCCCATCATTTCAGGCCGGAGCTGGCCGATAACCTGAGTCTGACACTGCACTATCACGGATAGTCCAGTGCCAGATTTTCAGCAGGTCAGACGCCAAGGGGGCTCGCCCCCTTAACAATCCTCGCTACCTCCACAGAAGCGCGGTATCCGTTACTGGCGCTTCCGAAGTCGGCCTGATTACAAGTGCCAACTGCTTATCCTGAGCATTGATTTTGGTTCCGGGTATCGGTGGGCACGCTGCGCATTGCCCACCCTGTAAACTTCGCCTTACTCAGCCCTGGTCGCATCCAGAAAACGAAATGCCCGCCCAACAGGCGCACCCTGCAGTTCATCCTCGCGCATCACACAGTGGCCGCCGATCACGGTGGCTATCGGCCAGCCGGTGATGTCCATGCCGTCGTAAGGGCTCCAGCCTGCGACGCTGGCGATCTGGTCGTTGCTGATCTGGCGCTTCGCCGCCAGGTCGACCAGGGTGAGGTCGGCATCAAAGCCCAGGGCAATCCGTCCTTTACCTTCCAGCCCGAAGATACGGGCCGGGCCTGCGCTGGTCAGGTCCACCAGTCGCTGCAGGCTCAACCGTCCGGCATTCAGGTGGTTCAGCATCACCGGCAGCAGGGTCTGTACACCGGTCATGCCGCTTGGCGACTCCGGCCAGGGGCGGGCTTTCTCTTCCAGCGTGTGGGGGGCATGGTCGCTGCCGATTACATCCACTACACCGTCACGGATACCCTGCCAGAGTGCATCCTGATGGCGGCGGGAGCGGACCGGCGGGTTCATCTGCGCCAGGCTGCCCAGGCGCTGGTAGCAATCAGGCGCTTCCATGGTCAGGTGGTGCGGGGTCACTTCCACCGTTACCCGCGATTTGTGCTGGGCCAGCAACGCCATCTCTTCGGCGCTGGTGATATGTAAAAGGTGCAGGCGACGACCGGTTTTTTCCGCCAGCCGCAGAATCCGCCGGGTGGCGTTGAGAGCGCTTTCCACATCACGCCAGTTCGGGTGATCTTCTACGTTGCCGGACTGGCAGATAGTTTCCTTGCGTGCACGCAGCCGTTGTTCATCTTCGGCATGCACCGCCATCCGGCGCTTGCCTGCCAGCAGAATTTTTTCCAGCAGCTCATCGTCATCGGCCAGTAACGAGCCAAAGGAGCTGCCCATAAACACTTTCACCCCGGCACAGCCCGGCAACTGCTCCAGCGCCGCCAGCTGGTCCACATTGTCTGCTGAGCCACCCATATAAAAGGCATAGTTACACCAGGCGCCCTCTTCCATGCGCTGCAGTTTGTCGCCCAGATCATCGGCATCCAGGGTCAGCGGGTGGGTGTTGGGCATCTCGAAAATGCCGGTGACACCGCCCAGCACCGCACCACGGGTGCCCGCCTCCAGGGTTTCCTTGTGCTCCAGCCCGGGCTCACGAAAGTGTACCTGGCTGTCGATCACGCCCGGCAGCACATGCAGGCCAGCAGCGTTAATCACCTGATCCGCACGCCAGCCATGAGCATTAAGCGCGACAATTTTGCCGCCCTTACAAACAACGTCGCCGTTATAAACACCGGATGGTGTGACCAGCTGGCCACTTTTAATAATCAGATCTGCCTGTTGCACGGCGATACCCTCAGAGTTCATTGCGAATACGCTGGTAGCCCTGTACCAGCCAGTTATTGGTACGGGCCACATCTTCAGAGAACTCAGCCGCCCGTGGCGTTACCCGAGGGATACTGTCCAGATCGGAATCCGCACTCAGGCGCATGGTCGACGGCACATGGAACCCGGCGGGCAGATCACAGCCATCCACCACCGCGTTATGGCGCACCACCGACCCGGCACCCACCACGGTGTTGAACAGCACGCTGTTAAAACCAATAAACACCTCATCGCCAACACGGCAGGGGCCGTGCACAATAGCGCGGTGCGCAATAGAGGTACGCTGGCCAATGGTGACTGCTGCGCCGGATTTGGAGTGGATAACCACGCCGTCCTGAATATTGGAATGGGCACCGATCTCGATCGCCTCCATCTCGCCACCTTCATCTACTTCATCGGCCCGGATCACCGCATAAGGGCCGATAAAGACATTTTCATGCACCACCACCTTGCCACAGAGAATGGCGGTAGGGTCAACGAAGGCAGAGGGGTGAACCTGTGGCAGATCGCCACGGGGGTTTTTACGGATCATGAACAGCGTACTCCGAACAGAATTGAACCGATAATGATAACTCATTATCATTAAAACAGATTCCACCGCCCATGCAAGGAAACCGAACATGATTCGCAACAGCCGCCAGCGCAACGCTATCCGGGACGCCATCGCCCAGGCCGGTCGCCCGCTACTGCCCCAGGAGATTCATCAGCTGGCACAGCAGGCAGCCCCCAGGCTGGGTATCGCCACTGTCTATCGTAACCTGCAGGCACTGCAGGATGCAGACGAGGTCAACCAGGTGATGATTCCCGGCGACAGCCCCCGCTTCGAACTGGCCGAGCAACCTCATCACCATCATTTCAAATGTACGGCCTGTGGTGGGGTAACCACGTTATATGCCTGCCCAGGCAAACTGGCGGAACTGGCACCGGAAGGCTATCAGATGCATAGCCATGAGCTGACGCTGTATGGGCATTGTGAGGACTGTGCGAAAGCACACTGAGACTGGCGAAGTGCTCAGGTCAGGCGCCAGTGCTCATCAATACCCCATGCCAGGCTCCTGAGGGGATGAGCGGCTCAGTCAATCAGACGCCAGGTCAGATATCAAAACTCAGAGTTTCACCGGCCTGAGCACTGAATTCCTGCGCCAGAAAAGCTGCCAGCGCAGTGCCATCAGCATCGCGTACCCAGCCCTGCTGTGCGGCATCGTAATCAAAATGGTAACCGCCGGTGCGGGTCGCCAGCCAGAGCTGGGAGATCGGTGCCTGACGGGTCAGAATCAGCTGGCTTTTGTTCTCACAGATAATGGTCAGCACACCGCCGCTGATCAGAAAATCCAGATCCGTTTCCGCCTCATCCAGACGCTCTTCAATCGCTTCCAGCGTGGCATCTACCCGCTGATTAAACTCAGATTCATTCATGTTTATGCCCCTTGCTGTGCAACTGCAGATTAAAAAATCGAGGCCGCAGTATAAAACAAGCGCAAACCAGACACATGGTCTGTCTACGATGGTGCAGAAAAACCATCACGCAAATGTACTCCCGCCCCGTTACAGCGGTATACTTCTGCGTTTCTCCCTTATTAAACAGGGCCATGGATGTGAATAAGCTCGCTATCGCTCTGCTGGCCAGTGCACTGTTACTGGTCGGGTGTGGCCAGAAAGGCCCCCTGCAATTGCCGACGGAAACGTCGCAGTCGTCACAATCATAAGAACCGGAAACACTGATGGATAACTTTGAATATCGAAATGGCCGCCTTCACTGTGAAGAGGTCGCACTGCACCGTATCGCTGAACAGCACGGCACACCGCTGTATGTTTACTCCCGCGATGCCATTGAGCGTGCCTATATGGGCTACGCACAGGCACTGGAAGGCCATAAGGGCATGGTCTGCTATGCCGTCAAAGCCAACTCCAACCTGGCAGTGCTGAACATCCTGGCCCGCCTGGGTGCTGGTTTCGATATTGTCTCTATCGGTGAGCTGGAGCGCGTACTGCAGGCCGGTGGTGACGCCAGCCGGATCGTCTTCTCTGGCGTGGCTAAGCGCCCGGATGAAATCCGCCGCGCACTGGACGTGGGCGTCCACTGTATCAACATCGAATCAGAACCCGAGCTGGCGCGCATCAACAGCGTGGCCGCCGAGATGGGCAAAGTGGCGCCGATCAGCTTCCGGGTGAACCCGGACGTTGACGCCGGTACCCACCCTTACATCTCCACCGGGCTGAAAGAGAACAAGTTTGGTATCGCCATCGACGAAGCCCGCCGCATCTATAACGCGGCCGCGGCACTGGATAACGTCAGCGTTAACGGTATGGATTGCCATATCGGCAGCCAGCTGACCGAGATCGCACCGTTCCTGGATGCACTGGACCGCCTGCTGGCACTGGTTGATCAGCTGAGCGAAGACGGCATTCAGATCCAGCATCTGGATATCGGTGGTGGCCTGGGCGTGTGTTACACCGATGAGCAGCCACCGAGCACCGCTGATTTTGTCTCTGCTGTGCGTGAAAAGCTGGCCGGACGCGAACTGGCGCTGATTATGGAGCCGGGCCGCTCGATCGTGGCCAATGCTGGTGTGATGCTGACGAAAGTCGAGTTCCTCAAGCCAACGGGTGATAAGAATTTCGCCATCATTGATGGTGCCATGAACGACCTGATCCGCCCGGCGCTGTACAGTGCCTATCAGGAAATCATCCCGGTTGAAGTCCGCGAAGGCGAGACGCAGCAGTGGGATCTGGTCGGCCCGGTGTGTGAAACCGGCGACTTCTTGGGTAAAGACCGCGCCCTGAACCTGGCCGAAGGCGACCTGCTGGCCGTCTGCTCAGCCGGTGCCTACGGCTTTACCATGGCCTCCAACTACAACACTCGTCCACGGGCGGCTGAGGTGATGGTGGACGACAATCAGATTCATCTGATTCGCAAGCGCGAAACGTTACATGATCTGATCCGTGGCGAAAAATCACTGCCCAAAGACCACTAACGGAGTCGATATGCTGGTTCGTTTTACCAAAATGCACGGCCTTGGCAACGACTTCGTAGTACTTGATCTGGTCACCCAGCGGGTAAAGATCAACGAACGGATAGTGAAAAAACTGGCTGACCGCCACACCGGCGTCGGTTTCGACCAGCTATTGATCGTTGAACCACCGACATTGCCCGACATGGACTTCAGCTACCGGATTTACAATGCCGATGGCAGTGAAGTCGAGCACTGTGGCAACGGTGCCCGCTGTTTCGCCAAATTTGTGCGCGACAAGAATCTGGTGCATAAAAATCAGATTCGGGTAGAAACCGCCAAAGGTATCGCGGTACTGAACCTGCGTGAAGATCGCCAGATTGAAGTCGACATGGGGGCACCAGTACTGGTCCCGGCCGAGGTGCCTTTTAGCGCCGACGCCGAAGCGGACCGTTATTCAATTGACGTTGACGGTGAGGCGTTCACACTGGGGGTAGTCAGCATGGGCAATCCTCATGGCGTACTGATCGTCGATGATGTAGAGCACGCGCCGGTAGCCACACTGGGCCCAGCACTGGAGTCCCACCCGCGTTTCCCGGCCCGCGCCAATATCGGCTTTATGCAGATTATCAATCGCAACGAGGTTAACCTGCGCGTTTACGAGCGTGGTGCAGGTGAAACCCGCGCTTGCGGTACCGGTGCCTGCGGTGCCATTGTCGCCGGTCGCCTGCAAGGATTGCTGGACGACTGTGTTACCGTGCACCTGCCAGGCGGGGATCTTGAGATCCAGTGGCCAGGAAAAGGCCAGTCCGTGATTATGACCGGCCCCGCAACGACCGTTTTTGAAGGACAGATTTTTTTATGAGCGAGCAGAGTGCTGCCCTTGAAGCCGCCCCGGAAGAGACGATCAGTGAACAGCAGATCGCCGACTACCTGGCCGATCACCCAGACTTTTTTAGCCGCCACCTGGGCCTGCTGGAGAAGCTCTACGTACCTCACCAAAGTGGCGCGGCAGTGTCACTGGTTGAGCGTCAGACCTCGGTGCTGCGCGACAAAACCCGCCAGCTCAACGGTCACCTGAGTGAGCTGATCGAGATCGCTCGCCACAACGACATGCAATTCGAGAAAACCAAACGGATGGTGCTCAATCTGCTGGACGCGGAGAGCCTGGACGATATCGCCGTAGCCGTTGACGAAAGCCTGTGTCAGGACTTCCATGGCGACAACACCGCTCTGCTACTGTTCAACGACACTGAACTCGACAGCAACAATATCCGGGTAATACGCCGCGAAGATGCCGAACCGGTCGATATGCTGGTAGAAAGCAACCTGGTGTCCTGTGGTCAGCTGGAGTCCCCTCAGACCCAGTTCCTGTTTGAACAGGATTCACACCGGATCGCCTCTGCCGCTGTTGTGCCGCTGGTACGCGGCCAGACCATTGGCCTGCTGGCTGTCGGCAGCTACGACCCGCAATACTTCCAGAGTAGTCAGGGCACCCTGTTTCTGAGCTACGTGGGCGAAGTTTTAAGCTCGGTTCTGCACCGCGCTCTGTCCCGGACCTGAGCCGTTGAGCGCTGACGGTAATCAGCACTGGCTCGAGCGCTTTCTGCGTTATCTGGCCAGTGAGCGTCAGCTCTCACCCCATACGCTGGATAGCTACCAGCGTGACCTGATCAAACTGCAGCAATTTATGGCGGTGTTCAGCCCGGCCACCTTTGCCGAACTGCAAACCGCCGATATCCGCCGCTTTAGCGCCGAACTGCGCCGTGACGAACTGTCCAGCCGCAGTATTGCCCGCGTGTTATCCACCCTGCGCACCTTTTTCAAGTTTCTCCACCGCGAAGGACTGGTCAGCCATAATCCGGCACTGGGCGTACAAGCCCCCAAAGCCCCGCGCAAACTGCCTGAACCGCTGGATGTGGATAACATCGGCCAGCTGCTACAAATCCCCGATGATGGCAGCCCACTGGTGGCCCGCGACAGAGCCATTATGGAACTGTTCTACTCCAGCGGTTTACGCCTGTCGGAACTGACCGGATTAAGCATGGGCGACATCGACCTCGCCGACGCCAGCATGCGGGTGACCGGCAAAGGCCGCAAAGAACGGTTGCTGCCCGTGGGGCGAAAAGCCATCGAAGCATTACAAATCTGGCTTGAACGACGGCCACAACTGGCCAATATTGAAGAGCGGGCCCTGTTCGTTTCCAACCGTGGCAAACGCCTGGGTGAACGCTCAGTGCAACTACGGCTGGACCACTGGGGCCGTCATCAGGGCATCAGCGGTAAGGTTCATCCGCATAAGTTGCGTCACAGCTTTGCCAGCCATCTGCTGGAATCCAGCGGTGATCTGCGTGCCGTACAGGACCTGCTGGGCCATGAAGATATCTCCACCACCCAGATCTACACCCACCTGGACTTTCAGCACCTGATGTCCGTGTATGAAAAGGCCCATCCCAGGGCACAACGAGGTAACGACGATGATTAAGTGCATCACCTTTGATCTGGACGATACGCTGTGGGCGGTTGATCCGGTGGTGCATCAGGCTAACCTGACCCTGATGCAGTGGCTGCAGGACAACGCTCCACTCTTTACCCAGCGCTTTGAACTGGCTGACCTGACCGAGCTGCGCCGCCAGGCCCTGCTGGCCCGGCCTGAAATCAGCCATAGCGTAACGCTGATTCGGCGCCAGATGCTGGAAAGCGGCTTGCAGCAGGCAGGTTACAGTGCCGAACAGATTCCAGCGCTGGTCGATGCGGCCTTCGAAGTGTTCCTGGCAGCGCGCCAGCGGGTCAGCTTCTTTAACCATGCGCTGGATATCCTCGACCAGCTCAAGCAACAGGGTTACCAGATTGGCGCGCTGAGCAATGGTAACGCCGACATTCATCGCACCGGACTGGGTGGGCACTTTGATTTCCAGTTCAACGCCGATGGCGTTGGCACCGAAAAACCACATCCGCTGATGTTCCACAAAATGCTTGAACACACCGGCCTCAAGCCCAGCCAGGTGGTCCATATCGGCGACAATCCGGTCGCCGACATTGAAGGGGCTCACAACAGCGGTGTCTGGTCGATCTGGGTCAACCTCAAAGGCGAAACATGGCCTGGCGGCCACGCCCCCCACCAGCAGGTACAGTGCCTGAGCCAGCTGCCGGTCGCCATTGAAAAAATCCGCCAGCAAGCAGCACAGCAACTCACCCTCTGATCGTCCCACAAAGGAGTCCACGGCCGCATCCATTAGTCCTGTGGTCGTGCGAATCCCCTATAGAAGCAGTGTATAGTCGCAAGGCTGTGCACGGATCAGGGCCAGACACAGCATATACCCGCAAGCACATATAACAGGGTTGTTATCTCTTCTGCAGGAGCGCAGTACATGTACGCCGCTATTGTTAGCTTTGTCGATCGCTGTTTACGGCTGATTGGCTGCAAAACCGTTAACCAGCAATTTCTGCTGTCCTACGCCTTTATCTTTATCCTGGCCGCAGCCACCGGTGTATCGCTCTACCTGAGCATGGCGATCAGCCCTCAGACGATGGACCTGGCCGGGCGCCAGCGTATGCTCACTCAGCAGCTGACCAAGGAAGCCCTGCTGGTCGCCGCCGGTGCCGCTCAACGCTCGCAGCTGGAAGACACCCTGGCGCTGTATGAGCGCAGCCACCGTGCATTAATGAACGGCGCGCCTGCAGAGCATATTAACCGCATAGAGCAGTCGGTGATCATTCAGCAGATGCAGCGGGCTGAACAACTCTGGCAGCCTTATAAAGCCAGCCTGCTTGGCCATATTCAGCAGCCTTCCGCTCAGAGCCTGCGCCAGCTGCAGCAACAGGCCGATGAGTTACAGGTTCAGCTCGACAATACCATCGGCATGATCACCCGCACCGCCCATAAAACCGAACGATTCCAGTTACAGCTGGCCGTGGGCTGTATTGTTTTCATCCTGATGCTGGTGGTGCTGGGGCGTATTTTTGGCCTCTATACCCTGATGCATAACGTCGACCGGCTGAACCGGCGGATGAATGAGGTTGGCGACGGTAAATTCACCCACCGCTTTCAGATCAGCCACACCGATAACGAAGTCGGCCAGCTGTACAGCAACTTCAACAGCATGCTGGACCATGTCAGCGACCTGATGCGCCAGGTCCAACAGACGGTCAGCAACACTGAAAGTCATGTCGGTAACGTGGTCGCAGCCACCGAAGATGCCGAACATGGCGTACGCCGCCAGTATGAGGATATCGAACTGATTGCCACGGCAATGAAAGAGATGACCAGCTCGGTACAGGCAGTCGCCAGCAATGCCGCCGAAGCTGAAAGCGCTGCGCGTAACACTGACCTGCAGGCCCGTAATGGCGGCCAGGTCGTGACCGAAGCAGGCAGCAGCACTGAGCGCATGCTGTCCACCCTGCGGACGACCGAAGCCACTCTGAACGGGCTGGCCCAGGCGACCCAGGATGTCGGCAACGTCACCTCCGTGATCAACGGTATCGCCGAGCAGACCAATCTGCTGGCCCTGAATGCCGCAATTGAGGCCGCCCGTGCGGGTGATCAGGGCCGGGGCTTTGCCGTGGTCGCCGACGAAGTCCGCACTCTGGCACAACGTACCCAGACTTCTACCCAGGAAATTCAGACCATTATCGAGCAGCTGCAAAAGCAGGCGGATGAAGCTGTCAGCTCAATGAGTCAGAGCACTGAACTGGCCGTTCACAGCAGTGAGATGTCGCTTTCCGCCGCGGAAACCCTGAGCGATATTGTTATCTCAACCGATACCATATCCAGCATGAACAGCCAGATCGCCACCGCGTCAGAACAACAGAGCCAGGTAGTGCTGGATATAGACCAGCGGGTGGTCAATATCTCTGATATGGCCAGTAACACCAAACACGACACGGGCAAAGTGGTGGTGGCTACGGAACAGATACGTGATGAAATTCAGATACTTAACCAGCTAGTACAGCGATTCAAGATATGACTTCCTGACATCGCCGGGGCCGGCTGAGACAACCGGCCCTGCATCCCTGATGCAAATCAATCGTTCATTCAAATAGCGGTCACAGACTGGCTCTTATAGGTCAAAATTGTTAATGTTGGCCGCCTCGGCCATCCGCCCCGCGATGGCCCCTCAGACGTCACCGCCGCGCGGTTGCAGGAGGCCTTATGAACGCTGCCCTATCTACCTTTATCGATCGCTGCCTGCGCCTCGTTGGTTGTAAAACCATCAACCAGCAGTTCCTGCTGTCCTACACCATAATCTTCCTGCTGGCGACTGCCTCCGGTGTCTCGCTGTACCTGAGCATGGCCATCGACCCGCAGACCATTAACATTGCCGGTCGCCAGCGAATGCTCAGCCAGCGCATCGCCAAAGAGACCATGCTGGTCGCCGCCAACATTGAACAGCGTAGCCAGCTGCAACAGACTATCAGGCTGTTTGAAAACTCCCATAACGCCATCCTCAATGGCGACCCGCAGCAGAATATGAACGCCCTGACCGACCGAACCATCATCGCTCAGCTCAACCATGTCGGTACGCTGTGGCAACGCTACAAACCGCTGGTACTCGATTACGCCAACCAGCCAGAGAACAACCGCCTGCGACAGATTCATCAGCAATCCCCGATACTGCTCAAAGAGATGAATAAAGCCGTGGTGATGATGACCCGCGCCTCCACCGATACCACCCAGTTCCAGTTGCTACTGGCCTTTGCCTGCGTGGTCCTGATTGTGGTACTGGTGATCCTGGGCCGAGTATTTGGCCTGCATACCCTGGTGGCGAATATGAGCCGACTGAATCGACGTATGTCTCAGGTGGGTGACGGTGACTTCCGCCATCGCTTTACCATCAGCCATACCGATAACGAAGTGGGCCAGCTGTTTAGCAGCTTCAATGCCATGCTGGAGCACATCAGTGAGCTGATGCGTACCGTGCAGCAGACTGCGCTGAATACCGAGCAGCATGTCAGCCATGTCACCGTCGCCACCGACGACGCAGCCCAGGGTGTTGGTCGCCAGTATGACGATATTGAGCTGATCGCCACCGCGATGAACGAAATGACCAGCACTGTACAGGATGTCGCCAGCAACGCCGCCCAGGCAGAACAGGCCGCTCAGAGCACTGATCAGGCCGCCCGCAATGGTGGCCAGGTGGTACATGCAGCCGGAGATAGCACAGAACGACTGCTGACCACCCTGAAGACCACGGCCAATACCTTACAAGAGCTGGAAGATGCTACCCGTGAAGTGGGTAACGTGACCTCGGTGATCAACGCCATTGCCGGTCAGACCAACCTGCTGGCACTTAACGCTGCCATCGAAGCTGCCCGCGCGGGAGATCAGGGCCGTGGGTTTACGGTGGTCGCCGATGAGGTGCGTACCCTGGCACAGCGCACTCAGAGTTCCACTCAGGAGATTCAGAGCATTATCGAGCGCCTTCAGGAACAGGCACGACAGGCCGTCAGCTCCATGCAGGAAAGCACCGAACTGGCCGAGCATAGCTGTGAGCTGTCGCGGACTGCCGAAACCACTCTGGCCGAGATTGTCAGTGCGACAGAAACCATCTCGACCATGAACAGCCAGATCGCCGCAGCCTCTGAGCAGCAAAACCTGGTGGCGGTGGATATTGATGAGCGCGTCGTCAATATTTCCGGGGTCGCTGGCCATACCCGCGACGATACCAGCAAGGTGGTGGCGGCCACCAATGAGATCCGCCGCGAGATCAGTGAACTGAACCAGATGGTGCAACGCTTCCAGCTCTGATCTTTTAGCCCGGTTTAACCGGCCAGAAAGATCTCCAGCAGATCATTGAGAAACAGCCGACCCTGCGGGGTCGGTGCCAGCGTAGTGATATCTTCTATCAACATGCCGCGCTGACGCGCCTGTTGCAGCAACGGCTCCATCACCGCCAGCGGCAGGCCGGTACGTTCACTAAACATGGTGCTGGGCACGCCCTCATACAGGCGCAGTACATTCATCATAAACTCGAACGGCAGATCTTCAGCTGCCACTACCTGCGCGCCACTGACTTTATCCAGCGCCGCCATATAGGCTTTGGGCTGGCGTAGCTTCCAGCGCCGCACCACCTCACCACGGCGGTCCGTCACTTTGCCATGGGCCCCGGCACCGATACCGATATAGTCACCAAACTGCCAGTAGTTCAGGTTATGCCGTGCCCGCCGACCGGGCTGGGCGTAACCGGAGATTTCATACTGGCGGTAACCCGCATTGGCCAGCAGCTGCCAGCCCATTTCCTGAATATCCCACAGGGTTTCATCCACCGGCAGGCTCGGGGGCCGGGCATGGAATTCAGTATTGGGCTCGATGGTCAGCTGATACCAGGACAGGTGCTCCGGCCCTAGCGCAATGGCTTTGAGCAGATCCCCCCGCGCCAGATCCTGGGTCTGTCCCGGCAACCCGTGCATCAGGTCGATATTAATATTATCAAAGCCAATCTCGCGGGCTTTCTCAAACGCCAGCTGGGCGTCCCCGGCACTGTGGATACGGCCCAGCGCACTCAGGCAGCTATCATCAAAACTCTGCACCCCCAGTGACAGACGGTTGATCCCCGCTGCTCGAAACCCGGCAAACCGGGCCTGTTCAAACGTGCCCGGATTGGCCTCCATGGTGATCTCGCAATCATCCACCAGGCTCAGCCGCGCCCGTACACCGTCCATGATCTGGTGCATCGCCTGCGCCGAAAACAGGCTCGGGGTACCGCCGCCGATAAAAATCGACTGGCACTGACGCACATCCGTCAGCTGCAACTCCTGCTCCAGGTCAGCCATCAGCGCAGCAATGTACTCGTCTTCCGGGACTGTTTCACCGGCCTGATGGGAGTTGAAATCACAGTAGGGGCACTTGCGTACACACCAGGGGATATGGATATAGAGCGACAGCGGAATCACAGGTACGGCACCGTTTGGCTGATGAGCGCCATGGTCTGGCGCTCGGGTTGTGTCAGGCAGGCTTACTTCAGGTAGGGCTCTATACGCGCAATCAGCTCTTTCACGGCCTGACCACGATGACTGAGCTGGTTTTTCTGCTCGGATGGCAGCTGGGCGGACGCCTTGCCCAGCTCAGGAATCAGGAACAGCGGGTCATAGCCAAAGCCATTGTCACCGCAACTCTCTGGCAGGATCACACCCTCCCAGGCACCCTGGCAGATCAGCGGCGTTGGGTCTTCGGCGTGACGCATAAACGCCAGTACGCAGCGAAAGCGCGCCGTACGCTGGGCCTCAGGCACGTCCTGCAATGCTGCCAGCAGCTTGGCGTTGTTGCTGGCATCGGTGGCACCTTCACCACTGTAACGGGCTGAGTAGATGCCCGGTGCGCCCTGCAGAGCGTCCACTTCCAGCCCGGAGTCATCCGCCAGCGCAGGCAGGCCAGTCAGCTTTGCCGCATGACGGGCTTTAAGAATCGCGTTTTCAACAAAGCTGAGACCGGTTTCATCGGCATCGCTGACCGCAAACTCGGACTGCGGCAGCACCTCGATATGCCACTGGCCCAGCACCTGGCTGAACTCACGCAATTTACCTTTGTTACCACTGGCCAGAACAATCCTGTTAATCATCTTTCTCTCACCTGTTTCAGATCGCCACAGCATAAACGAAAACGCCGCTGACAACGATTGGCAGCGGCGTTTTCAGGAACCCATCAGGCCTCAGTCCATATAGAACTTCTGCTCAAAGCTGATGGTATACGCCGGCTTGTTCGGGTCGGGCTGCACATCCAGCGCAATACGCATTACCTGAGCATCGGTAAAGCCAAACGAGCCGATGTAGTAGATCGCTTTACCTTCGTCGATCTTGTTGAACTTCATCTGTTGCTCCTGACTGATCAGGTTGGTTGCCTTGCCAGACACCAGCGCATTGACAGCCTTCAGTGAGCCGTCATCCTGCTTTTTCAGTACCGAGACATTGACCAGCGCCCGGCGTTTACCGCGTACCAGATTGTTCTGCTGGGCGATCTCCGGTTTCACAAAGCTGCTGTTAAAGGCGTTGTAGTGGATTTCGTAGTTATCGTATTCAACAAACTGGGCAGCACTGGCGGCACAGCTCAGCGCCAGCGCCAGGCTGGCCAGCAGGGTCTGGCCGGTACGTCGGATAAATGTAGTCATAAAGCAGTCCTGATCCTTATCGAGTTATACGGTAGATGGCAATCTCACCCAGCATATTGGGCCACAGGCGGGTCCACCAATGATCACGGTGCGAGTGATCCACTACAGTACGGTCCTGAATGTAGATATTTCGCTGGACACAGAGCCGCTCGAAATCCTTGAAGGTACAGAAGTGAATGTTCGGCGTGTTGTACCAAGTATAGGGCAGGAATTTCGACACCGGCATTTTGCCACGAAACGCCAGATAACCCCGCGCCCGCCAGTGGCCAAAGTTGGGGAAAGTGACGATGCACTCTTTACCGATACGCAGCATTTCATCGACAATCAGATCCGGCCGTTCCATCACCTGTAGCGCCTGAGTCATAATCACCGTATCGAAGCTGTTATCCCGCAGCGTCGCCAGGCCCTCATCAATATTCTTCTCGATCACCGACACACCTTTTTCCAGGCAGGCGGTAATATTGCCCGGATTGATCTCCAGGCCATAGCCCGTGACGGCCTTGTTCAGCATCAGGTGCTGCAGCAGCTCGCCCTCACCACAGCCCAGATCCAGCACCCGGCTACCCGGCTTTACCCATTCATCAATAATTTCCAGATCAGCCCGCATCTCAGTAGCCCCCCTCTGTCGACAGCGCAGGAACATCAGCATCCACCTGCGTCATGTAAGCGCGAAACACTTCCATGTAGCGGGGAATTGGAATCAGAAACGCATCGTGACCATGGTCCGCCTCGATCTCGGCATAGCTGACTTTTTTGCCTGCATCAATCAAGGCATCGACGATCTCGCGGGAGCGATCCGGCGCAAAGCGCCAGTCCGTAGTAAACGCCGCCACAAAGAATTTACAGCGAGTCTGCTTCACCGCTGTGGCCAGACAATCACCGTATTCCGCCGCCGGGTCGTAGTAGTCCAGCGCCTTGGTCATCAGCAGGTAGGTGTTGGCATCAAATTCGGTGGAGAACCGTTCGCCCTGATAACGCAGGTAGGACTCGACCTCAAACTGCGGGGTAAAGTCGAAACTGAGATTGCCGGAGCGCAGCTCACGGCCAAATTTTTCACGCATCCCATCCGCTGACAGATAGGTAATGTGACCCAGCATCCGTGCCAGCATCAGCCCGGTGCGTGGCACGGTTTCTTCACCATAGTAGTGGCCATCGTGAAACTCGATATCCCGGCTGATCGCCTGGCGAGCCACTTCGTTAAAGGCGATATTCTGCGCCGACAGTTTCGGCGCGGAGGCGATCACCAGGCAATGGCGTAAACGTTCAGGGAAATCGATCGACCACTGCAGCGCCTGCATTCCCCCCAGGCTGCCGCCAACAATCGCCGCCCACTGTTCAATGCCAAAATGATCCGCCAGCCGTACCTGACTGTTAACCCAGTCTTTCACCGTGACAATGGGGAAATCAGGGCCATAGGGTTTACCGGTATCCGGGCTGGTGCTGTTGGGCCCGGTGGAGCCATGGCAGCCACCCAGGTTGTTCAGCCCGATCACAAAGAATTTGTTGGTATCAATGGGCTTGCCGGGGCCAATCGCACTGTCCCACCAGCCCGGTTTTTTATCGTCCGGGCTGTGATAACCCGCGACATGGTGGTGACCCGACAGGGCATGGCAGATCAGAATCGCATTGGAACGGTCAGCATTAAGGGTGCCGTAGGTTTCGATCACCAGGTCATAGCAGTTAAGCGTGCGGCCACAGGCCAGCGCCAGTGGCTGATCAAAGTGCAGAGTTTGCGGCTGGACCAGGCCAACCGAATCGGCAGGGAATTCGTGAGACATCAGACATACTCGACAAAACAGTAAGACAAACAGAGTTAACAGTTATGCGCGTCGAGCATCACATTTCGTAAAACAGTAACGGACAGGGCTGTAACAGCAGATCAAAGGTAAACACGTCAGTCTCGCTCCAGGGTCAACGCCTCGGGCAGACGGCCGGGTGCCGCAATTCTGATCCGCTTCTGTCGTCCCAGTTCGCCACTGACGATGGTGATCGCGCCCTTGGCAACACCAAACTGTTTGGCCAGAAATTTAATCAGATGCGCATTGGCTTTGCCGTCAACAGGCGGTGCGGTAATGCGTATTTTCAGGCTGTCACCGTGCAGACCGCAGAACTCATCTTTTGAGGCCTTGGGCTGCAGGTGACAACTTAGCAGCAGGTCTTCATCCTGCCAGCGGTAATAACTCAAAACGGTGCCAGCATACTCAGCTGCGCCTGGATAATCTGGATCGCCAGGAAGATAACGATCGGCGACAGATCCAGCCCACCCAGTGGTGGAATCACCTTGCGCACCAGCGCAAACAGCGGCTCAGTCAGCTGCAACAGCAACTGTGGCGCCGGGTGATAGCTGCCAGGGGCCACCCAGCTGATAATCACACTGCCCATCACCGCCCAGAAATAGACGGTAAGGATCATATCCACTACGCCCAGCACGGAGACCAGTGCCAGCGCCACCATATCAGGGAAACCCTGATTAGAGGACGCCAGTACCAGCAGTATAAACGTGGCAAATTTCACCAGCACCGCCAGCAGCAGTGCTGACAGATCCCAGCGGCCCATGCGCGGCAGTATTTTCTGCAGCGGTGCCATCGGCAATGCCGTCGCCCGTACCACCGCCTGAGAGATCGGATTGTAATAGTCGGCCTGTGACAACTGCAGCAAGAACCGCATGATCACCAGGAAGGCGTAAAGACTGCCGAATGTGTTGATGATCAGGGAGATCGGATCCTGTCCCATATGACATCCTGTATAAGCGCTTGATTTGCGAAAAGTATAGAGGCTAGCGGCGATATTTTATACCGCCACTAGCCAATCTGCTTTACAAAAAAGGTCAGCCGTCGCCCAGTTCACGACCCAGTTCTTCAGAACGGTCGCTACAGGCCTGCATGCCATCCATAAAGATCTGCCGTAACCCGGCGTCTTCATAGCTGTTGATCGCCCGCTCCGTGGTGCCATTGGGTGAGGTCACCCGACGACGCAGCTCAGCCGCTGAGAACTCACTGGCCGCTGCCATCGTGGCCGCACCCTGCGCGGTTTGCAGTGTCAGCTGGGTCGCAACGTCTTCCGACAGACCCAGTTTCATCCCTGCATCGATCATCGCTTCCATTACCAGGAAGTAATAGGCCGGGCCACTGCCGGAGACCGCTGTCACTGCATCCAGCTCGGCCTCACTGTTCACCCACAACGCAATCCCGGTGGCCTGCATCACCTGCTCCGCCTGGCTACGCTGCTGCGCACTCACCTGTGCATTCGCAAACAGGCCACTGGCCCCCTGCTGAACCAGTGCCGGGGTATTTGGCATACAGCGCACCAGCGCCACATCACCACCGAGCCAGCTGACCAGCGACTCAGCCGAGATACCGGCCGCCACGGAAATGATCAGCGGCTGTTTCGCCTGCACGGCATCAGCCATCGGCGTCACCACCTGTTTCATCACCTGCGGTTTAACCGCCAGAATCACCGCATCGGCCGCCGCTACTGCTACGTTATTATCACTGGTGATCTGCAATCCCTGCTCGGCCAGATCCGTCAGTTTGCTGAGATCAGGCTCACTGGCCCAGATCTGTGCTGCCGGGTAACCGTTGGCCAGCAGGCCACCCATAATGGCACGGGCCATATTACCGGCACCAATAAACGCCAGAGTCGGAAAATCAGTCACATCAAATCCTCATTCAGACACCGGACCCTCAGTGGTCAGGCGATTATTTCAATTCAGTTTTATGGATGCTTATTTTTAGGCGCTCAGGCAGAGTAATCCCGTGCGCCAAAAATCGCCGTGCCAATACGCACCATGGTCGAGCCTGCAGCGATCGCGGCGGTCATATCACCCGACATCCCCATCGACAGGGTATCCATCTGCGGATGATCCGTCTGTAAGTCACACAACAGCTGCTGCATGCGACCAAACACCGCCCGCTGCTCGGCTTCATCATCCGTTGCCTGCGGAATCGCCATCAGGCCACGCACCACCAGCGCGGGTTGCTGTGTCAGTGCCGCTGCCAGCGCAGGTACATCTTCCGGCAGGCAGCCGGACTTGCTCGCTTCACCGCTAATATTAACCTGCAGACAGATATTCAGTGGTGGCATCCCGGCGGGGCGCTGTTCAGCCAGCCGACGGCCAATTTTCTCCCGCTCCACCGAATGTACCCAGTGGAAATGCTCGGCGACAGGGCGGGTTTTATTGGACTGGATCGGGCCGATAAAATGCCAGCACAGTGGCAGGTCGGCCAGTGCGTCTATCTTTTCCAGACTTTCCTGCAGATAGTTTTCGCCAAAATCGCGCTGGCCTTCAGCATAGGCTGCTCGCAGGTCCGCCGCCGGGCGAGTTTTACTCACCGCCAGCAGGGTCACTGCATTCTCAGGACGACCGGCCTGGGCCACCGCCATCTGCACTTGCTGGCAAACGGTCTCAAGATTGGAAGCTATCGTACTCATATCATATCCAGATTGATCGGCGATTGGATTGGAACCGCTATTCTGCTACAAAGTGGAGCCATCATAGAAGCGGCCAGAACAGGTAAGCCATGGATATTACCGAACTTTTAACATTTACCGCCCAGCAGGGTGCTTCGGATCTGCATCTGACCGCGGGGATGCCACCGGTCATCCGGGTGGACGGTGATATTCGCCGCATCAAACTGCCGTCGATGGATGAAAAGCAGATCAAGGCACTGATCTACGACATTATGAACGACAACCAGCGCAAGGAGTACGAGGAAAATCTGGAATGCGATTTTTCCTTCGAAGTCCCGGGTCTGGCCCGTTTTCGTGTTAACGCCTTCAATCAGAATCGGGGCAGCGCAGCGGTATTCCGTACCATTCCCAGCACCATTCTGACCATGGAGCAGCTGGGACTGGGTGAAACCTTCCGGATGCTGGCCGATAAACCCCGCGGTATCGTACTGGTAACCGGCCCCACCGGTTCCGGTAAAAGTACCACCCTGGCGGCCATGGTCGATTATATCAACCGCACCCGCGCCGACCACATTCTGACCATCGAAGACCCGATCGAGTTCGTTCACGAAAGCAAGAAAGCACTGGTCAACCAGCGTGAGGTACACCGTGACACGCACAGTTTCAGTAACGCCTTGCGCTCTGCCCTGCGTGAAGACCCGGACATCATTCTGGTGGGCGAGATGCGTGACCTGGAAACCATCCGGCTGGCCCTGACCGCCGCCGAAACCGGCCATCTGGTGTTCGGCACCCTGCACACCACCTCAGCGGCAAAAACCATCGACCGTATTATCGATGTGTTCCCGGCAGAGGAGAAAGGCATGGTCCGTTCCATGTTATCGGAGTCCCTGCAGGGGGTTATTTCCCAGAGCCTGCTGAAAAAAGTTGGCGGTGGCCGGATCGCCGCCCATGAAATCATGCTGGGCACCTCAGCGATCCGTAACCTGATCCGTGAAGACAAAGTGGCACAGATGTTCAGCGCCATCGAGACCGGCTCTAACCTGGGTATGAATACGCTGGATCAATGTCTGGCCGAGCTGCTCGACCAGGGTCTGATCACCGCTGAACAGGCCCGTGAAAAAGCTGCCAGTCCTGCAAAATTTAAATAGGCCGATAAGACAACACTATGGATTTTACCCAGCTACTCAAAGTAATGATCGACCGTGATGCCTCGGACATGTTTATCACCGCAGGCGCCCGCCCGGCGATCAAGGTCGATGGCACCATCAAGCCGCTGACCCGTGAAACCCTGACCCCCGACCAGGCCAAAGCGCTGGTCCACAGCACCATGAACGAAAAGCAGCTGGCCGAGTTTGAAGACACCCGCGAATGCAACTTCGCCATCGGCGCGGCGGAGCTGGGCCGTTTTCGCGTCTCTGCCTTCTCCCAGCGTAATTCACCGGGCATGGTGCTGCGACGGATCCACACCACGATCCCGACGCTGGAAGAGCTGAACCTGCCGCAGATTCTGGCCGATCTGTCGATGACCCAGCGCGGCCTGGTACTCTTTGTAGGCGGTACCTCCACCGGTAAGTCGACCTCGCTGGCGTCGATGATCGACTACCGTAACCGCAACCACCGTGGCCATATCATCACCGTGGAAGACCCGATCGAGTACATCCACAACCACCAGCAGAGCATCATCACCCAGCGCGAAGTGGGCATCGACACCGAATCGTTTGAAGTGGCGCTGAAAAACACCCTGCGTCAGGCCCCGGATGTGATTCTGATGGGTGAGATCCGCAGCACCGAAACCATGCGCTACGGGCTGAACTTCGCCGAAACCGGCCACCTGTGCATGGCCACCCTGCACGCCAACAACGCCAACCAGGCGCTGGACCGGATTATCAACTTTTTCCCCTCCAATCAGCATGACCAGCTGTGGATGGACCTGTCCCTCAACCTCAAAGCCATCGTCGCCCAGCAACTGCTGCCCGCTGCCGATGGTAAAGGCCGCCGCGCCGCGATTGAGGTGCTGATCAACACTCCACGGGTAGCGGACCTGATCCGCCAGGGTAATGTGCAGGAAATCAAAGAGGTGATGAAGAAGTCCGCCAATGTGGGGATGAAAACCTTCGACCAGGCCCTGTTTGATCTGTACCAGGACGGTGAAATCGATTATGAAATCGCCCTTAAACACGCCGACTCCGCCAACGATTTGCGCCTGATGATCAAACTCGAAGGCGATACCCCGGTCAGCGAGGAAAAGCCTGACAGTGAAGTCAGCTTCAGTTTGCAGGAAGAAACGGACTATACGAGTTGAGTCCGTTACCGCCAGCACATACCCAACTGTCATGCGCTATCGCGGGCTAATACCTGCGCCAGCCTGCGAGTTTCGTCTTGCCTGCTGGCGCCTTAAGGGGCTCGCCCCTTAAGAATCCCGTCACCTCCACTGAACGGCTTAATCCGCTGCTGTAGTGGTCTAATAATCCCGGACACCAACTTAGGTGGTAGAGTAACCGCCAGA
>CAJXNY010000060.1 GCA_913057435.1 uncultured Oceanospirillaceae bacterium
ATGCCGTTGATGCCGTTGATGCCGTTGATGCCGTTGATGCCGTTGATGCCGTTGATGCCGTTGATGCCGTTGATGCCGTTGACGTTGGAGCAGAAGTCGCAGGTTTGCTACTGACGACGGTGCCTGTCGTCGGTCGTGTAATGACTGGGCCGCTGTCAGGGGTGCTGGGGCGGATCTGAACTTTATCGGGCAGCTGGGCGACGGGCTGGGCAGTTATTGCCGGGGCAGGCCGGTTACTGTTCGCCTGAGGCTGAGTCGGACGTAGCTCGACGTTACTATTAGCGGTGCGGGTGGCTTCGAGTGCCGTGCCCGCAGGGACCGGCTGTTTGCTATCCACCTGTACGGTCTGCTTGCCCACCTGCAGGGTCAGGCGTTGATTACCGCTTTGATCCGGGGCTGGACGACTGTCGATGACCTTAACTTGTACCGGTTTATTTTCCGGTAATATCTTGCTCAGATCTACCGACTGAACGTTTGGTATGGATGGGCTGCTGGTTGAAATCGAGGTGCCAGGGATCAACGTTTTCTACTCCATAAGTCGGTAATGTTCTCGTAATGCTACACCGAACCCGAATTTGTATATAATTGCCTCCTTATACAGTCGGCGGTTGCCGTGAAAATTAAAGTCTTTTCGCCCGCTGGCTGGCGGGAGGTGATCGTTGTCTGAGCCTTTACTTGAAGTTATACAGCTGTATTGCGAGCGCGATGATCGCGTATTGTTTGATAATCTGAATTTTTCCCTGAATGCTGGCGATGTGCTGCAGATTGAGGGTGCCAATGGCAGTGGTAAAACAACATTGTTACGCATTCTTAGCGGTCTGACCGGTAACTATGAGGGTGAGATCCTCTGGCGTGGCGAACCTCGAGCCCAGACTCGAGAGTCGTTTAACCGTTCTCTGTTGTATTTCGGCCATCAGCCGGGAGTCAAAGCGATCCTTACGCCCCTGGAAAACCTGCAATGGTACGCGGCTATGCATCCCTCGATTGCGACTGGGCGTATTATGTCAGCCCTTGAACAGGTTGGCTTGCGGGGTTATGAAGATGCGCCCTGTCATACCTTGTCAGCAGGGCAGAACCGTCGGGTCAGCCTGGCGCGATTGTATCTCAGTGACGCACCCTTATGGATACTTGATGAGCCGTTTACCGCCATTGATAAGCAGGGAGTTGCTCAGAAAGAACGATTGATTCAACAGCATGCCGACCAGGGAGGGTCTGTTATTCTGACGACCCACCATGAGTTGTCGCTGGGTGAGCGCTTGCGTCGAATTAACCTGAACCTGCAGGGCGAAACTTAATGAATCAACCCGCATCTAATGCTGGTGTAGTCCCTGCGCAGCCGGGTATGGCTGGGCTGTTCTGGGCGGTAATGAAACGGGACCTGATGCTGGCATTTCGGCGACGCAGTGATTTGCTGAATCCGCTGGTTTTCTTTTTGATGGTTGCCAGTCTGTTCCCGTTAGGTATCAGCCCAGAGCCGACGTTTTTGGAACAGATTGCGCCAGGTGTTGTCTGGGTTGGTGCGCTGTTGGCTACGTTGCTGTCCATGGACAGTCTGTTTCGGTCTGATTTTGATGACGGCACTCTGGAGCAAACCTTGCTTAGCCCGCAGCCGCTATTTTTGGTGGTGCTGGCAAAGGTATTAGCACACTGGGCGATGACCGGGCTGCCATTAACACTGATGGCACCCCTGCTGGGGGTGATGCTGTTTCTGCCCACTGAAGGGATGAGCGGGCTGGTGCTCAGTCTGTTATTGGGCACACCAACCCTGAGTCTGGTGGGGGCGATCGGTGCAGCACTGACAGTGGGGTTACGTAAAGGTGGCGTACTCATCTCGTTGTTAGTATTGCCGTTATATATACCGGTTCTGATTTTTGGTGCAGGTGCGGTGCAGGCCGCTGTTACGGGTCTTCCATTGGGGGGCTACCTGTCTTTATTAGGTGCAATGCTGGCACTGGGGGTCGCGTTAGCACCTTTGGCAATTGCCGCCGCACTTCGTATTTCTGTCAGCGGATAAGTAAGCGAATACATTGTTATGGCTGAGAAAAAAAGTTGGTTACCGCGTTGGTTCTACCAGTTAGCGTCACCGCGCTGGTGCTATGAATTTATGGGGCGTTTATTACCCTGGTTCGGAGTGGGAACTCTGTTCCTGCTGGTGGCGGGGACCCTATGGTCGCTGGTTTATGCGCCGGCTGATTACCAGCAGGGCAACAGCTTCCGGATTATTTATATCCATGTGCCAGCGGCTATTCTGGCTCAGTCCTGCTATATGCTGATGGCTATCGCGGGTGCCATCGGGCTAATCTGGAAGATGAAAGTGGCTGATATGGTGGCAAAATCCTGCGCACCTATCGGTGCCACTATTGCCATACTCGCTCTGGCTACCGGAGCCATCTGGGGTAAACCGACCTGGGGGGCCTGGTGGGTCTGGGATGCCCGCTTAACGTCAATGCTGGTGTTACTGTTCCTCTATCTGGGCGTCATTGCACTGCATTCGGCGATGGAGAGTGATACCACTGCTTCTCAGGCAACTTCGGTACTGGCTCTGGTTGGACTGGTTAATATTCCTATTATCAAATACTCCGTTGACTGGTGGAACACTTTGCATCAGCCAGCGACGTTCACCCTGACAGAAAAACCAGCCATGCCGACCGAGATGTGGCTACCGCTGTTAGTGATGGTGATTGGGTTTTACTGCTTCTTTGCTGTTTCTCTGATGCTGCGAGTACGGAATGAAATTTTGCGTCGCGAGCGTCGTGCCAGCTGGGTGCGGGCATTGCTGGACAAGGTGTGAGGTGAGCTGTGAGTTTTGATAATTTTAGCGATTTTCTGGCCATGGGTGGTCATGGACTGTATGTCTGGCTCAGTTATGGCATTGCGCTGGTCATTGTGGCGATTAATTTGGTGGAGCCCCTGATGGCCCGTAAACAATTGATAACCGATCTGGTGCGCCGTTTGCGCCGGGAGAGTAGTAACTGATGAATCCTAAACGTAAACAACGCCTGTTTCTTGTTATGTTTATTGTTATTGGGGTCTCGGTTGCCGTGGGGCTGACCATGTTTGCCCTCAGTCAGAACATCAATCTGTTTTATTCGCCGAAGCAGATTGCCGCTGGTGAAGCACCGATCGATACCCGCATCCGTGCCGGTGGCATGGTAGTTGATGGCAGCGTTAAGCGTGATCAGGAGAGCCTGACCGTGTATTTCGACATGACCGATTACGAGTCCACGGTCACGGTTGAGTTTACCGGTATCCTGCCAGACCTGTTTCGTGAGGGGCAAGGGATTGTAGCGCAGGGTAAAATGGATGCTCAGGGGGTCTTCCAGGCTGTTGAAGTACTGGCTAAACATGATGAAAACTATATGCCACCGGAAGTAGCTGACGCATTGGAAGCGGCAGGCAAGATGCCAACCCCTGAAGCTGAGGTATTTAACAAATGATTCCAGAACTTGGTGAGTTTTCCCTGATTTTGGCATTATGTCTGTCAGCGTTGCTGGCGGTGGTGCCGCTGGCTGGGACACTACGTAACAACACGTTATGGATGGGGTTTGCCCGGCCGTTAGCCACGGGTATGTTTTTGTTCCTGTGTATCAGCATGTTCTGTCTGGGTTATGCCTTCGTCCATGATGACTTCTCGGTCAGCTATGTCGCCAGTAACTCGAATACCGCACTGCCGATCTACTACAAGGTCAGTGCAATCTGGGGTGGTCACGAGGGTTCACTGCTGCTGTGGGTGCTGATTCTGGGTGGCTGGACCTGGGCTGTGGCGGTAAAAAGTGACAACCTGCCGCTGGATATTGTGGCTAGGGTACTGTCAGTTATGGGCATGATCGGTGTCGGATTCATGCTGTTTATGCTGATGACATCATCACCCTTTGATCGCTTGTTACCGACCAGCCCGACCGAAGGAAGCGACCTTAATCCGTTGCTGCAGGACATTGGTCTGATTATTCATCCGCCGTTGCTATACATGGGGTACGTAGGATTTTCAGTAGCGTTTGCCTTTGCGATTGCAGCGCTGTTAAGTGGCCAGTTAGATGCTGCCTGGGCCCGCTGGTCACGTCCCTGGACCAGTATTGCCTGGGCGTTTCTGACCGTCGGTATCACTACCGGTAGCTGGTGGGCTTATTACGAGCTTGGCTGGGGCGGCTGGTGGTTCTGGGATCCGGTCGAAAACGCTTCATTTATGCCGTGGCTGGTAGGTACTGCACTGATTCACAGCCTGGCTGTGACCGAAAAGCGTGGTGTATTTAAAAGCTGGACAGTTTTGCTGGCCATTTTTACTTTCTCACTCAGTCTGCTGGGAACCTTTCTGGTGCGCTCTGGCGTCCTGACCTCTGTGCATGCTTTTGCATCCGACCCGGAGCGCGGCTTCTTCATCCTCGCCTTCCTGACGGTTACTATCGGCAGCTCACTGTTCCTGTATGCCATGCGTGCCGGTCAGGTAAAAAGCGAATCCAGCTTTGAGCTGCTGTCCCGAGAAACATTCCTGCTGGCCAACAATGTACTGCTGACGGTTACTGCTATGATGGTGCTGTTAGGTACCTTGTACCCGCTGGTTATTGATGCGCTGGGCATGGGTAAAATCTCTGTTGGCCCACCGTATTTTAATGCGCTGTTTATACCGCTGATGTCAATGCTGGTGCTGTTGATGGCTGCCGGCGCAATCAGTCGCTGGAAACGCACCGAATTCACCTTGTTGATGCGCCAGCTGGCGTTGCCTGCCCTGATCAGTGTTGTGGCGGGCGTTGCTTTTCCGATGATTTATGGCGATGGCTTTGAGCTGGGTGTTGCCGTAGCGATGGTGCTGGCGTTCTGGTTGAGCGTTGCAGCACTGCGTGACCTCTATACGAAAACGGCTATGCGTGAGTCGCTCTGGGCTGGCATGCGTAAGCTGCCGCGCAGCTACTACGGCATGCAGCTGGCACACCTTGGGGTGGCGGTGACATTGGTCGGTATTGCACTGGTCTCTGTGTATACCGAAGAGCGGGACTTGCGTATGGCACCCGGTGAGCAGGTTGAATTCCGTGACTACACTTTCCAGTTTGATGGTTCGGCACCGGTTCAGGGGCCTAACTATCGTGCCGACCGTGGTCAGATCCAAGTCTTTAAAAACGGTGAACCTTACACTGTTTTACATCCCGAAAAACGGATGTACCTGGCGCGGGGTAATGTCATGACTGAAGCGGCGATAGATCCTGGTTTATTTGGCGATTTGTATGTTGCGCTGGGTGAGCCACTTGCCGATGGGGCATGGGCGGTACGGGTGCAAAGTAAGCCTTTTGTACGCTGGTTATGGCTGGGTGGCCTATTTATGACCTTTGGTGGGGTTCTGGCAGCGACAGATCCACGTTACCGCCGTAAACGTAAACAGGCTGCCGCGAACAAAGCAGCCATGCCAAGCGCTCCAGCAGCAGCCTGAATCGGAGAGAATCGATGCGCCGTTATATAGTTTTTATTCCGCTAGTGCTGTTTTTTGCTTTGGGAGTTTTGTTATGGCGGGGCCTGCAACTGGACCCGACCGAGCTGCCATCGGCGCTGATTGATAAGCCGATGCCGAGTTTTCAGCTCAGCTCGCTACAAGATCCACAGCGGATGCTGACCGAAGCCGATCTCAAGTTTGATGAGCCGGTGTTACTCAATGTCTGGGCGACCTGGTGCCCCTCCTGTAAAGCGGAGCATGCTCAGCTGAATCGTATGGCGACTCAGGAAGGCGTCAAAATTATCGGTGTTAACTACAAGGATGAGCGCAACAAGGCGAACGTCTGGCTGGAAAAGTACCTGAACCCCTACGTCATCAATATCTATGATGATAAAGGCTCACTCGGGCTTGATCTGGGTGTCTATGGTGCGCCTGAAACCTATATTCTGGATGCTAAGGGTGTGATTCGTTACAAGCATGTCGGGGTGGTGGATGAGCGTGTCTGGCAGCAGCTAAAAGGTGTTATGGCATCATTACAGAGTGAGGCGGCGTCATGAAGCGCTGGTTAGTGCTATTTGCGTTGCTGCTGCCGTTACAGGCTTTCGCCGCTATTGATACCTATGAATTCAAGGACGAAGCCAGCCGGGTGCGGTTTCAGCAGCTGACAGATGAGCTGCGTTGCCCCAAGTGTCAAAACCAGAATCTGGCTGATTCTAACTCACCCATTGCCAAAGACCTGCGGACCGAAATTCATCGTATGCTGGGCGAAGATCAGAGCGATGATGAAATCATCGACTTCATGGTGGCCCGCTATGGTGAGTTCGTACTTTACAAACCCCGTAAAACAGCCAGTACCTGGGTACTCTGGTATGGCCCCTTTGTTTTACTGGCGTTTGGTGCCCTCGTCATTGTGCTGATCTCCCGGCGTAAGCGTAAACCGCAAGCTGAAGTCGCTGATGCCTGCTCAGAAAAAGCTCAGGACGCCAGCCTGAGTGAGGCTGATGCTCAGCGACTCAATGCAATGTTGAAACAGGATGGCGATCAATGAATAATTTATGGATCGGCATCGGCGCTTTGTCCCTGATCGCCCTGTTTTTTATCTTTCTGCCATTTGTGCGTGCGAAGCGGGCGCAGGAAAAGCCGGTAATTGCCGAAGACCGCAAACAACAGAATATCGACATCTTCAAAGAACGTCTGGCTGAGCTGTCACGTGAGCGTGACAATGGCGTTCTGGATGATGCTGCTTTCGCTTTGCTGAAACTGGAGCTGGAGAAAAACCTGCTGGGTGATGTTGTTGAAGCCGAGGCCGCGCGTGAAGCCACCGTTGGTGGCCGCCAGCTGGTGACCGTTGCATTACTGGCACTGATTACCGTCACTACCGCAATGGGGCTGTACAGTACGCTGGGAAGCTACGAAGCGCTTGAAGTTGCACAGCAGCGTGTTGATATGCGTAAAGATGGTCGTACACCGACGATCGAAGAAGCGATCACCAGCTTGCAGGATGAATTGCGGGTTCGACCCGATAATCCTGAGGGCTGGTACATGCTGGCGACAACCTATCTGAATATGGGGCGTTATGCTGAAGGTGCGCAGGCTCTGACAGAAGTGCTGGATACGTTGTCCAGAGATGCGCCGCAGTACCCCGGCGTGATGGGCCAGTATGCTCAGGCAAAGTACTTCGCCCTTGGTAACACCATCGATGCTGAATTGCGGAGCCATATTGATAGAACCCTGCAGGTTGCGCCGGGTGAAATTACAACTCTGGGACTGCTGGGTATTGATGCGTTTGAACAACAGCGTTATCAGCAGGCACTGGATTACTGGAACAAGGCGTTGGCGGGAGCGACGGGTGAAGCTTCTGCTTCATTGACGGCGGGTATTGAAAAAGCACGACAGGCTTTGGCAGTACAAGGCATTACCGTTGCTCCCACTGCCGTAGCACCGGTCGCCCGACTTAATGTTCAGGTTAGTCTGAGCGACGAGCTTAAAGCGCGAGTCAAACCTGATCAGGTTGTGTTTGTTTTTGCACGCCCGGTAGGGGGGCGTATGCCTCTGGCGGCAGTACGGCTGACGGCCGCCGATCTGCCGACGGCAGTCGTGCTGGATGATTCACTGGCGATGATGCCGGAAGCACGTCTGTCTTCAGCCGATACTGTTGAAGTAAATGCCAAGGTGTCTATGTCTGGCCAGCCTGAAGCAACGGCTGGAGATCTATTCGGTAGTCTGTCGCCGATCAGAGTAAAAGCAGAAAATGGCACGCTGAAATTGGTAATTGATCAGGTTGTACAGTAGTCTCAGTGTAAGTTTTGACTGTTTTTGGTGTGTTAACAGACCGCAAAGCCGGACATAGCGTTTCTTTTGTGTCCTGCACGTTTTATAGTGGCACCTATCTTTTGACCTTATTTAATGAGAAATAGTTGATCGTATGGAAATCGGTCTGCGCGAATGGCTAATAATTGGTGGGGCCGTGGTCGTTCTGTTAATCGTTATAGACGGTTGGCGTAGGATGAGGGGGACCCGCAATCAGCTGCGGATGGATATTCAGAAACTACCTGCCGATGTGGCAGAACCGGTAGTTGATGAGATCAATCCAGAATTACCTAACGGCGGGGTACGGCGTTTGTGTGACGGGTTACAGGGTGATAATGCCCCTGTGACTGCTGACGCGCCGATGGCAGGTTGTATTGTTACTGGAACCCCCGTGGGTTCTGAACCATCGGCTCAGTCTGAAATGTCGGTTGTGCCGATGATTGCAACTGTGGCTGCAGCTTCGGTTGCGCCGGCAGCTGTATTAGCCGCAGATCCAGAGTTATCTGAACGATGTGAACCAACGCTTGATATAAGTGGTCTGGCGCTACCTGATGATGGGGAACTGCCTCAGTCCGTTACTGACGCTGTCGAATATATCGAGCTGGCTGATACACAGCAGCCAATCGAGCCTCGTGTGACTTCTTCTGTCGTGCCCGAAACTGCTGTAGATCTGGTTAGCTCCGTGCCTTCTGACGGGCAGGCAGCGATTGTGGTTGAAGAAGAAATTATGACCAGCGCTGCACTGTTTGAGGCGATTGAGCAGTCACGCCAGAAACGTTCTGCCGCGCTAGCGTCCGAGATGGCAACCGAGGCCGACCCGGTTCCTGGAGATGAGGGACTGACAACCGCTAACACCGGCTCTGAGACATCCGTTGATACGAGGTGTGTTGATGAAGTGGTTGTACCACGCGCTGATCCATTGCTACGGCCTTTGCCTGACGCAGATGTGAATCCGATCGCTTGCGTGCAGTCAACTGAATCCGTTAAGCCTATTTACTTCCATGATGACGATGTTTCTGACGACCCGTTAATGCGTGGTGTTGAGGCTGAGGATGAAGCGCTGGAATCTATTACTGCAGAACCGGCCCATGGTGCGGAAACGCTGAGTATGCCTGATGAGCCGAACCTGCGTGAGTCAGCGCCGTCTTTAGTGATTGTCACGCCTGAAACTGAAGATGCCGCGTCGGTGGATGAAGCTAGCTTTATCAGTGACATCAGTGAACATTCGTCGATTCAGGAAACCGCGGGTGATCACCTTATGTTCAATAGTGCAGAGTCGCACGATACGGACATTGAGCTTGATCTGCCCGCTGAATTTACTCCACAAGCACGGCCTGTGCAGTCGGTCGTTTCTTTTTCTGCAGCACGTGAAACCGCTGAGCGGACTGAAACTGTAATAGCATTTCCTGAGAAAAAGCGTGCCCCGGCATCCGTTGAGGTAGTGGAAGAGGTTACGGTGGTTGTTAACCCTGAGCAGGACGTTGCTACTGCCCCGGGTACTGACGAAGCTGTTGGCATAGAAAACTCTGCCTCTGTCATCGAACCAACTTCGGACCCGACTGATAGCCGTTCCGAGATGATGGTTCAGGGTGGTAGTTTACGTCAGCAGCCGGACCCAACCAATGTACTGGTAATGACCGTCGTCGCGAATGGCCCTGAGGGCTTTGATGGCAAGCTGCTACTACAACTGGTGCTGGCATGCGGGATGCGCTTTGGTGAGATGGATATCTTCCATCGCTTCGAAGATGGTATTGATTCTGGTGCTGTACAGTTCAGCATGGCCAATGCCACGGGCACAGGTGTGTTTGATATTTCCACGATAGAAACACTTAATACACGTGCGGTTTCTTTCTTTATGTCAATGGAAGAGCCTCGTGAAGTGATGAACGCCCTGCAATGTATGCTGGCCACCGCAGAAACGGTTGCCAGCCATATGAAAGGCGAGCTGGTCGACGATAATCGCCTGTTAATGCGCCCGCAGACTCAGGAACATTACCGCCAGCGCGTACGTGATTTTGAAATGCGCAATCTGCGTCGCCGCTCGGGCTGAGCTGGCGGCGTCCTTTCTCCTCCCCCCGTTTTACCCTATGTGAGAGATGTTCATCGTGACCATCGAACAGCAGTTACAGTCTCTGCGTGACGAACTTAACACCCATAATTACCGCTACTATGTGCTGGATGAACCACAGATACCGGATGCTGAATATGACCGTCTGTTTCAACAGCTTCAACGGCTGGAACAGCAATCCCCTGAACTGATTAGCGCAGACTCGCCAACACAGCGGGTCGGGGCGACGCCGTTAGGCAGTTTCAGTCAGGTGCAGCACGAAGTACCGATGCTTTCACTGGATAATGCTTTCAATGCTGAAGATATGCATGAGTTTGAGCGGCGTATCCGTGACCGGCTGGGCACGGCGGCGCCTGCAACGCTGGAGTTTGCCTGTGAGCCTAAGCTTGATGGTATTGCCGTATCGCTGATTTATGAAAAGGGTGTGCTGGTACAGGGGGCGACCCGGGGCGATGGTACCACTGGGGAAAATATTACCCAGAATGTACGCACCATAGCGACCATTCCGCTGACTTTGCTGGGTGAAGGTTATCCTCCCCGACTGGAAGTGCGAGGCGAAATCTACATACCTCGGCAGCAGTTTGAAGCGTTGAATGTGGCCGCGCGTCAGCGTGATGAAAAGCCTTTTGCCAACCCGCGTAATGCGGCAGCCGGCAGCTTACGGCAGCTGGACTCGCGGGTTACCGCTCAGCGAGGTCTGGAGATGTGTGCCTACAGTGTCGGGCTGGTTGAAGGCGGTGAGTTGCCAGCTGAACATATCGCCATTTTGCAGCAGTTACAGCGCTGGGGTTTCAAAATTAACAGGCATATGAGCAGTGCAGATAATGCTGAAGGCTGCCTTGCCTATTATGACTACCTGTCTGCTGAGCGTGACCGCTTACCTTATGAGATCGATGGTATCGTTTTTAAGGTTAATCAGCTGTCGTATCAGCAGCGGCTTGGCTTTGTTGCCCGTGCGCCGCGCTGGGCCATCGCCCATAAGTTCCCGGCTCAGGAGGAGCTGACCAGGGTTAATGCCATTGAATTCCAGGTCGGTCGTACCGGTGCGATCACCCCGGTTGCCCGTCTTGAGCCTGTATTTGTAGGTGGGGTGACGGTTTCCAATGCGACCCTGCACAATATGGACGAGATTGCCCGGTTGGATGTCCGCGCAGGGGACACCGTGGTTATTCGACGGGCCGGAGATGTTATCCCCCAGGTCGTGCGGGTGCTGGTGGAGCGTCGGCCTGCTGATTCACAGCGGGTGCAAGCGCCAGAGGCTTGTCCAGTCTGTGGGGCTGAAACGGAGCGCGTGCAACTGGCCAGGCATAGTCGGGGCGGGAAAGTTGAGCAGGTTGAAGGGGCGGCGTGGCGCTGCGTGGGCCGGCTCAGCTGTAACGCCCAGTTGCAGCAGGCCATCATCCACTACGTTTCGCGTAAAGCGATGGATATTGATGGTCTGGGTGAAAAGAGCATCGAGCTGCTGGTGGATCAGGGGCTGGTACGAAGCCCGGCAGATTTGTACCGTCTGACGGTGGAGCAACTGGTGCCACTGGAAGGTTTTGCGGAACTGTCCGCTCAGAAACTGCTGGATGTGCTAGACAGTCGTAAGCGGATATTACTGGCGCGGTTTATCTATGCGCTGGGTATTCCTGATGTGGGAGAAGAAACAGCCCGTGTGCTGGCAAAAAGTTTTGGCTGTTTCAGTACGATTCGCCGGGTATCCGCAGATCTTCTGATGTGGCTACCGGATATCGGCCATGAAGTGGCGCAGGAGATTGTTCATTTCTTTCTGGATCCGCATAACGCTACTGTGATTGATGATCTGCTGGCGCAGGGGGTTGAGCTTGAACAGAGTGGTCAGCTGGCCCCGGCGCTGGTCGGCTCGGTCAGTCTGGCTCAATTGTTAATACGGTTGGAAATTCCTGGTGTCGCGAAAACATCCGCGACTCGTCTGGCGGCACATTTTGGTACTCTTGAATCGTTACTGGCGGCTGATGAGTTACAGTTACGCTTAGTCGAAAAACTGAGTAAGAAAGCGATTGCCAGTATTTTACAGGCCAGCGCTGATCCTGACTGGTGCCAGCATGCGCTGGCGCTGGCGCAGCAACTACGTGATTACCAGCTGCACTGGGAATCTGTACCTGACAGTAGCCAGCGTGATGAGGTTCAGTTGCAGAGCGCGCCTCTGGAAGGGCAGACCTGGGCACTGACCGGCACTTTACAGCAATTGAAGCGTAATGATGCTAAAGGTTATCTGCAGGCGCTGGGGGCTAAGGTATCAAGCAGTGTCTCCAGCAAGACTCATATGCTGGTGGCCGGTGAGGCGGCTGGCTCCAAACTGGAAAAGGCGCAGGCCCTGTCCGTACCTGTACTCACGGAAGTAGAGTTGCTGGATCTGCTTCGACAATATGGGGTTGAGCTATGAAACCATTATTCGCATTGTTGCCCATTTGCCTTGTATTGCAGGGTTGTATGCCAGTATTGAACCGTGCGCCTGAGCCATGCCAGTACTCGGCCGAAGATGAAGGTAAATTGCAGGCGGCAGTGAACGCCGCCTATCGCTGGGAGGTGCCAGCCTCGCTGATTCTGGGGCTGCTGGAGCCGATTGGTCCTCCCTGGGTAAAACCACGGGTGCTGGACTGGGATGAATACCGTATGCAGTCTGAGAACTGGCAGGCCAGCCCCGCAAGCGTGGCCGATAGTGCGCAGTTTATTGGCTGGTTCAGTAAATCCAGCCAGCGCCGTATCCAGCTGCAGGGCGACCAGATCGCTAACCATTATATGGCACTACGGCTGGGTCATGGCGGTTACCACCGAGGGTTGGATGTAGCCAGTGCAGTGCTCACTGAGGATGCAGAGCAAGCACGGCTACGCACCGAAGCCTGGCGACGGCGAATGCAGCATTGCCCGGCCAATCTTACCGCTGATGTTGAAGGAGATCGCTGGTGGAAAATCTTGAACTGATCGAAACCATTGAAATTCCCTGGCAGCAGTTATCGGCTGATACCCTGGCAGCGCTGATTGAAGAGTTTGTTACCCGTGATGGTACCGATTATGGTGAGCAGGAAGTCAATCTGCCTGGCCGCAGTGATCAGGTGCGCCAGTTGTTACGTCAGAGTAAGGCGGTGATACTGTTCAGTCAGGAGTCAGGGCAATGCAATATTGTGGCAAGGGAACGACTTGATTTGTGTTAACTGTTGATGCCTCCTGCTTCGACAGAGGAGGTATGCAATGGATTCACTTGACTCACTGATCAGCCTGATCGCCATCACTATGGGGGTTGGCTGGGCCAGTGGTATCAATCTTTATGCGGCGGTACTGATGCTGGGTCTGATGAGTAATCTGGGCCATATTCAGTTACCTGCTGAGCTACAGGTTGTTGCCGACCCGATGGTGTTGATGGCTGCCGGGTTTATGTACTGTGTTGAATTTTTCGCTGATAAAGTACCTGGGGTCGATACCAGCTGGGACGGCCTGCATACCTTTGTTCGCATACCGGCTGGTGCGATGCTGGCAGCTGCAGCGGTGGGTGATATCAGCCCGGCGGTTGAGATTGCCGCAGGCCTGATGGGAGGAACCCTGGCGGCAGGCAGCCATGCACTTAAAGCGGGCAGCCGGGTGATGATTAATACCTCGCCGGAGCCGTTTTCTAACTGGGTTGCCTCAATTAGCGAAGATCTGCTGGTGCTGGGCGGACTCTGGGCAGCGCTTTATAATCCGGCATTGTTCCTGGTTGGCCTTGTGCTGTTTGTGATTATGCTGGTCTGGCTATTGCCAAAACTATGGCGCGCAATCAAGGGTGTGGCCAGGCTGATCATTGGCTGGTTTGGTGGTAGAGGGGAAAGTTCGGACAGGGAAACTATCCGGCCTGAGTAGCCTCAGGCCCAGCGTTGCATATTCGGACCGGTAATCAATAACCGCATCAGATCGGTTCGGCAGATAATTCCGACAACTTTATCCTCGTCACTGACAATCGGCATGCAACTGATTTCACGTTCGATAAATGTAACAGCGACCCGGCGCACTTCGGTGTCAGGGCGGGCAGCGATCAGCTTTCTTGAATAGAGCGCTTCGATTGGCTCAAACGACTCAATGCCGTGCCGCAGCAAATCTCGATCAGAGATAACCCCTAACGGCCGTTGATCTTTGTCAGCAACCACGACAATGTAATGTATTCCCAGTGTCTGCATACGCTGCCAGGTGCGAACCACGGTGGCCCCTGACCCAATGGTATGGACCGGGTGGCTCATAATCTGTGACGCTAGCAGCCGTGGCGCTTCTTCAGTGGGTGGAGCCTGTTCATTGGTATTGCTATAAGCCTGAGCGGCTTTACTGCGCTTGTTTGCTTCTTCCCACTCCGGTACTTCAAAGCGAGGTGACTGAGAGTGTACCTGCTCTTCGGTACCGCGCAGGTGGGATTTGGGAGCAATCTCTGATAGCTGCTCAACACCACGTGGTGGGTACAGCGTCTCAATCGGTGTTTTAATCCGGTAGCCATGGTCAAAAACAATAAATCCCATAATCAATCTCCCTGCAGCTGAGCGCCTGTATCGGTCTGGATGCCTGTCACTCCCTGTCTCTCCTGTATCCGCATTACGCTAGCTGAAATGAACTGTTGCAGTTTATAGCGTCTGTTTTATCAGTTTCTTCACTAAAAAACGGCAGGGGTCCACTGCGTTACTGACATTTTTGTCTACCGGTAGTGGTTCCTGGCAGATTTGTGCAGCCAGTATCTCTCCACTTATAGGACAGGTGATCAGGCCTTTTGATCCATGACCGACATTGATAAATAGTTTTTGATAACGAGCCGGTGGCTGGTTATCAAACTGCCAGCGGGCGTCCTTGCTCAGTTTTGCATACTGGCTCATAAAGGCTTCGGTCTCTGCCAGCTCGCCTACGACAGGCATGTAATCGTTGCTGGCACAGCGCCAGCTGACACGGCCTTCGGTCAATGGCTGATAGCTCAGTGCAGCAGAGAGCTGCGGTAATGCCACGGCCAGTTTAGTCAGGTTGTATTGCACATCGGTATTGCGCAGTTCTGTGTCACTGTCTTTAAGTCCGAAGGTCGCGCCAAAACAGTACTGATCACCCAGTGGCGGGGATATATAGCCGTCAGCACAGACCACGGTCTTTAATGTTGGCAGCTCGGTGGGTACTGTTGCATGGGTAACCTGGCCACGGATCGGTTTCAATGGCAGGTCAGCGCTCTGGGTAAAGCGCAGGCTGTCAGCGGCGCAGCAGACGATAACAACATCGGTGCAGAGCGTGCGCTGGATACCTTGCAGCTGCCATTTATGTGAATCGATATTATAGCTTAGTTGTTCGACTGGCCAGTCACAGTGCAGCTCTATCAGTGGGTGGCTGGCCAGCTTCTGGCACAGTGCAACCGGGTTAACCCAGCCTGCATCCGGGTAGAACAGGGCAGGCTGTTTGATTTCAAGCCCCGCAACCTCACCGGCCAGGGCCGGGCTGAGTGGCTGAAGCAGTTCGCCAGGAATATGGCCAGCGCGAATGATCTGATCGAAGCGATGGCTGACTTTATCGCTCTGGGCGGTCAGCATAACACCACAGTCATCCCAGACGCTGCGTTGTGGGTCCAGCTGGTTGAGCCAGCGCTGGCTGTATAGCATGCCGCACAAATGTAGGCGAGACTGCTTGGTGGCTTCCAGGGTGGGCTTGGCGTACAGCGCGCCCTGACGATTGCCGGAGCCATTGCTGGCAAGCTGAGGTGCGCGTTCCAGAACGCGGACTTTACGCCCGCGCTGGGCCAGGGACCAGGCGGTGCATAAGCCAGCCAGGCCGGCACCGATAATGGTGATTTCTGCATCGGCAGGGATGGGTTGGGGTCTGTCTCTTATACACATCTGACGCTGCCGACGAAGAGG
>CAJXNY010000061.1 GCA_913057435.1 uncultured Oceanospirillaceae bacterium
CTCGGTCTCGTGGGCTCGGAGATGTGTATAAGAGACAGATGGCATCCTCAGCGAACACGGTGGCGAGCTGACGGTCGAGAACCGACCTGACTGTGGGGCCTGTGCGCATATCGAGCTGCCTAAAATGCAGCTGCAAGAGGAGGATCTATGAATCTGCTCTGGTTACAGTCAGCAGGCTGTGGTGGCTGTACCATGTCGCTGCTTAATGCCGAAGGCCCGGACCTGATTACGACACTTGAAGCGGCGGGTATTCATTTACTCTGGCACCCGTCGTTAAGCGAGCAGACCGGCAGTGAAGTGCTGACGCTGCTTGATGCGCTGGTGGCCGGTGAGGTCGCGCTGGATATTCTTTGTGTTGAAGGCTCAATGCTGCGCGGCCCAAACGGCACGGGCCGATTTCATGTGATGGGTGGCACTGATGTGCCGATGATCGACTGGGTGCAGCAGCTGGCAGCCCGCGCTCGCTACACTGTCGCGGTCGGCAGCTGTGCCGCTTATGGCGGAATTTCGGCCGCCGGAGCCAACATAACCGAGGCCACCGGGCTGCAGTATGAAGGCGAGATCAGCGGTGGCTTGCTGGGAGATGAGTACCGCAGCGATGCCGGTGAGCGGGTGATCAACGTGGCTGGTTGTCCGACTCATCCCAACTGGGTGACAGAAGCACTGATCGAGCTGGCGCTGGGTGAGTTCAGCGCTGAGCGGGTAGACGAGTTTGGTCGGCCGCGTAACTATGCCGACCACCTGGTTCACCATGGCTGTAGCCGCAACGAGTTCTACGAATATAAAGCCAGTGCTGAGCAGCCTGGTGATCAGGGCTGCATGATGGAAAATATGGGCTGCCTGGGCACCCAGGCTCATGCCGACTGTAATATCCGCCCCTGGAATGGTGAGGGCTCCTGTACTCGAGGGGGGTATGCCTGTATCAATTGTACGGCACCTGAGTTTGAAGAGCCGCGACGCAGTTTTAGCGAAACCCCGAAAGTGGCAGGTATACCGGTAGGTTTGCCCACAGATATGCCCAAAGCCTGGTTTGTCGCACTGGCGTCGCTGTCCAAAGCGGCGACACCGGAGCGACTGAAAAAAAATGCCACCTCTGAAAATCTGATTTATCCACCGACGATTCACCCCCATAAAAAAGGATAGTTGCAGCTATGAGTCGTATTCTGGTTGGTCCGTTTAATCGGGTAGAGGGAGATCTGGAAGTCAGCCTGGATATCGCCGGTATTCAGGTGCGCAGCGCTCAGGTCAACTCGCCACTGTTTCGGGGCTTTGAGCAGATCCTGCAGGGCAAACCGGCGCTGGATGCGCTGGTGTATACACCGCGTATCTGCGGTATCTGTTCGGTCAGCCAGTCAGTCGCTTCGGCCTGGGCACTGGCGGATGCCATGCAGCTGACACCGCCGCCGAATGGTGACCGCTGTATCAGCCTGGTGCTGGCCAATGAGAACCTGGCAGATCTGCTGACTCACTTTTATCTGTTTTTTATGCCGGACTTTGCCCGTGAGGTATACCGCAACGAAAGCTGGTTTGCGCCGGTGCAGCAGCGCTTTAAAGCAATCCAGGGCGACGCGGTGCGTGAAGTGTTGCCAGCCCGGGCTGAGTTTCTGCATATGATGGGCTTGCTGGCGGGCAAGTGGCCGCACAGCCTGAGCATTCAGCCCGGTGGTACAGCCAAGCCGGTACAGGCCCAGGAGCGACTGCGGCTACTGGCGATTCTGGCGGGCTTTCGACGTTTTCTGGAAACCAGGCTATTTGGCGCGGATCTGGACTTTATCAGCGCACTGGACAGCGAAGCGGCGTTACGTAACTTTGCTGATCAGGGCGACTGGCGCAGCAGTGACCTGCGCACCTTTATATACCTCAGTGACCAGCTGCAGCTGGAGACGCTGGGCAATGGCTGTGACAACTTTATGAGTTATGGCAGCTACCGGATTGAGGGAACGCGTCAATTCAGCCCGGGGGTACGACGCCGGGGCGGCCCGGTACAATCGCTGGATAGTGCGCTGATTCGTGAAGATCTGTCCCACAGCTGGATGCTGCAGGGTGGTCAGCCGCAGCACCCGAGTAACGGCGTAACCGAACCCTCACTGGATAACCCTGACGGCTACAGCTGGTGCAAAGCGCCCCGGCTCGGTGGTGAGGTGGTGGAAACTGGCGCACTGGCACGGCAGTTTATTAACGGTCACCCGCTGGTTGTGGACCTGATCGAGCGTAGCGGCGGTAATGTTCGTAATCGGATGCTGGCGCGATTACTGGAGCTGGCGCTGGTGGTGCCGATGATGCAGCGCTGGGTAAAAGAGATCGACTTGAAGGGAGTGTTCTGTCACCACGGGAGGCTGCCGGATGTGGCATCCGGGGTGGGAATGATGGAGGCCGCTCGTGGCAGTCTGGGTCACTGGGTGTCAGTCCGGGGCGGCAGGATCGAAAATTACCAGGTGATCGCGCCGACCACCTGGAATTTCAGCCCCCGTGATCACAACGGCGTGCCCGGCGCGCTGGAACAGGCGCTGGCAGGTACTCCGGTCAGAGCGGGAGAACAGGAGCCGGTCGCGGTGCAGCATATCGTGCGCAGCTTCGACCCCTGCATGGTGTGTACCGTTCACTAAGCCTGGCGGCTCCGTTAGCTGTGGGGTGATGCGGTACTGGCAGCGGGCTGAGGCTGGCTGAATGGAAGAGCGAGCAACAGTAGCAGCGCCAGATAAATCAGCCCGGTGCCGATGAACCCGGCTTGATAACCGTTCAGACTGAACAGCAGAGCACCGATGCCGATGCCCAGTAAGGCGCCCAGCTTGGTCGCGCTGTGGCCAACACCAATCCGCTTACCCATGCTGGCGGTGTTGCCCAGCGCGCTGAGCTGAGCAAACAGCAGTGGCAGCAAGGCCCCCAGACAGATCCCCCAGCCAACGCGCACGGCAAAGGCCTGAGCGAAACTGTCGCAACGGGTTTGCAGCAGCATTAACAGCATGGCAGTCGCTGCGACCAGGGCCAGTAACCGGCGGCGCTGTGGCTGATTGCAACGGTCGTAAAGCGGCCCCCACACTGGTGAACTGAGCAGTACGCCCAGGCCGGTTCCGGCATATAGCACCCCGGTCATAAACGTCCCCAGTCCCAGCACCTGGCTGGTATAGAGCGCATAGAAACTGTGGGGCATTCGTTTGGCCAGTTGCGCCAGGGTGATTGCGGTCAGCAGGAGGCCGGGTGATAGCATTGGCAGTGGCTCTGAGGCGATGGCCGTCGCTTTTTTTTGCTTTTTCGCCGGGGGGCCGATTCTGTCGCGAGGCAGGCAGGTTGCCAGCCCTGCCAGGATCAGCAAAAACAGCCCTCCGGCGCGCAGGAACAGCATATCCATACTGATGGTTTCCAGCCAGTAGCCGCCCAGCAGTGGCCCGAGCAGGCTGCCCGCCGCCGTTGCACTCTGGATCTTGCTGAACACGAAACCACGTTTATTGTCGGGACTCAGTTTGCTGGCATAGGCCTGGGTGGCGGCAATAGACCCCGCTCCCAGCCCCTGCAGTAGTCGGATCAGCAAAATGGCGAGCGGGTCCTGCAGCTGGCTCAGCAGCAGCTGGCTCAGGGTCAGGAATGTCAGAGCTCGCAGGATCATGTATTTATGCCCGACCCGGTCGCCGAGGCGGCCCCAGAAGGGCGCGCTGATCATGGCCCCGGCCAGCGGCAGGATGTAGGCCAGCGCGGCCGCGCTGCTGGCCCAGCTGTCAGGTACCTGTTCCAGCTGGCTAAAGTAGAGTGGCCAGAACGGGCCACTCATCTCCATCGCACCAATGGTCAGCAGCTGCGTCAGCCAGAGCAGCCATACCCAGCGTTGCCAGTGCTCAGCGTGCATCACAACGGCTCAGCGGGTTGGTCAGTTCGGTGTAATGATAGCTGTCGTCCTCGGTCAGCATCATGGTCAGCAGGGCTTTCATCTGCCAGTTATCATGGATAAAGCCATGCAGCTCCTGCTGTAACCAGTCTTCTTCAACCTGTCCCTGTAGCTGCTGGCCCAGCTGTTCGATAGCGTGGCGCACCTCCAGCCACAGTGGGGCGTCTGGGCAGCCGTAATACTGGCTGATGGCGCGGATCAGTTCCCCCAGCTGGCTGATCAGCAGGGAATGCACCAGCCGGTTGCGGGCACTGCGGGCGTCATCACAGATCAGTCGACGGTCATGATGCACCACCAGTTCACAGCCGGTCTGTTCAAACCGGGCGCGGTAGATACGAAACGCACCAAAGTCACGGGCGATCAGGCGTTTGAGCTGTCCATCCTTGCTGAATACCAGCACTGAGTTCTGCTGGTGGACCTCCAGCCCCAGACCGGTGAGCAGGTACAGTTGCAGCGGGCCCTGGCAGCAGATGTGAGCAAACCGGGCCAGTAACTGCTGGGCACCGGCCGGGCTGTCCTGGCCCTGTTGCTGCAGTAATTCAACCCACAACGGGTTACCCGCTGGAGTCTCGCTCAGCAATGCCGCACCGGGAATGGCAACCTCGTCGTCGGCGACCTGGCAGGCCAGATTTTCCCGGCACAGGTAGGACAGGTTGGCGGCCAGCTGATCATCGGGCTGCTCAGTATTGTGGTAATGAACGCCGAGGGTTTCGGCCATAAAACCGAAGTGGTCCTTGAGTGTACTGAAACGTTCCAGCAGCTGACCCAGCAGTCGGCTCATCCGTGGGCCCATATGGGCGGACCGGGTGGAGAGCAGGCGGACGGCGCTGGTCATATGAATGGCTACGGGGACTTTCAGGTACGGTGTGCCGGGCTGCTCTGGCAGCATGGTGCGAAATGACAGGCTGGCCCTGCTGGGGATTTCCAGCCCAGAGAGGATGACCAGCTGGCGGCTCTGCAGCTGAGCCGCAAAGCGTTGTGGCAGGATGTTATTCCGTTGCCAGGGGTGCAGAGGAATCGGCAGGTAGCTGGCCGGGTTCAGTCCTTCTTTTGTCAGGGCTGCCTGCCACTGTGTCGTCAACGCCGGGAAGTTCTGCTGCCAGTATTCAAGCGCATCCAGGCCCCGGTCTGATTCCTGTTGCAGAGCACTGCGGGCCAGTGCCGCCAGCTGCAGGGCGGCCCCCCCTTCGAAGTCAGGTGAGTACTGTAAAATTTCGGTCAGTGACAGCTGGGGTTTACTGCGATCAATCGGATGGCTGGGGTGGCCGATCGCTGCCCATTGCTCCAGCAGGCTGTAATGCTGGTGCAGCGGTACGGTGGTAAGCCATTGCCAGAAGCTTGCGCCCGGCTGGCCCTGTTGCTGCAATTGCTGACCCCAGCGCGTGCGCCAGGCCAGTGCCAGAGTGCTGTTAAACAGACTCTGTCGCAGGGAATCGCTCAGCTGGGCAATACGTTGCGGGCTGCTATGGTCGATCAGCAGGCCAAACAACCGGGTCAGTGACACGGGCTGCTGCTGGTGATCAAGGATTACGGCACAGTGGCGTAGCTGGTCCTGAGTATCGGTGTTGAAATCCTGTAGCTGAAACTGCTGGCCAGCCAGTGACAGCCGGTTCTGCTGACGTTGCGCCAGCCCTTCGCGCAGCATGGCATTGAGCAGTTTGACCCGGCAGCTGGCGGCAGCCCGGTCAGCCTGTGTCAGGATATCCTGGGGACTGAGCTGCACCTGTTCGAGGGCCTGCTGCTGTTCGGTCTGTTGCAGCCAGTGCTGTAAGGGTAAGTGAGTTGGGGCTGAGGCCAGGCTATTCATGCGTTGCTGACCTCCGCCGTGGCACACAGAGGAGCTACAATCGGATTGCTCAGCGGGACATAGCCTGCTTCTTTGTCGGCCTGTTTCTGTACCCGGATCAGCAGGTTAGTTTTGTTGGGCAATGGCGCACCGGCCAGCACCCCGGACAGTACCTCGCTGGCATGGCTGGATGGGAACCGTTGCAGGTAATCCTGCAGCACTTCACCCAGCACAGCCCGCAGCTGATGTTTCAGGATAGGGTCGCCGCCAGCAATATAGAAAATGGCCTGGAACAGGTTGTTGATAAACAGGCAATAGGCCACCCGCTGCCAGCCTTTTTCCCGGCTGTAGCGCATCGCTTTCTGGCCCTGGGCTGACAGTGCAGTGTCTGTGTCCAGCGGCCAGGCTTCGCGTACCAGTTTGGTGCCTTCCATATCGCGCAGGATAACTTTACCAGGGACGTCGCCCTGCATACCCAGCAGTACGTTCTGCAGGTGAGGCTCAAAGATCAGCCCGCGCTCGAAGTATGCATAGAGTACTGGCTGACACAGGCGTTCGGCGTAGTGCTGGAACCATCGCAGTGCCGCGCTGTTAAAGGCGAGGTCGTGGCGGCGGGCGTACTGGCCAATCAGGGTGCGAGCCCGGTTGGGTCCAAAAGGGTTTTCTGAGAACAGACTGCCTGCCACGGCCGGACTATAGCTGGCCAGATTCTCGGTGCTGAAGTTGGCGCGGAAGATCATGGCAAAGGCTTCCTGCACCAGGATGTTCTGCTCGCTGTTGGCCAGCTGTGGGTTGACGGTACTCCAGCCAGGCTCAAGTAGTAATTGCAGATCGGGGAACACCTGAGGCAGCTGTTGCTGTTCCAGCAGCTGGGATAGATAAAGTGCAGTTTCCAGTTCATAGACAGCGTTTTTACGCAGGCAGTTGGTCAGTCGTATATGTAGTGAGCCTTTGTAGAAGTGCTGGCTGTCCGGGCTGTACAGGGTGCGCACGGATGAGGTGGCGTAAAACGGTTTGCCCTGCGGGCCAAGGTCCAGCAGCTGGCCGTCAGCCAGCAGTTGCTGCACCGGTGCCAGTGAGCGGATATAACCGGCCTGCCATGGGTGGCAAGGGATCGGCTGGAAGCCTGGTGGAATATCCAGGGCCTGGGGCAGGTCCTGGTTGATCATCTGGGCAGCACTGATCTGGCCGTTATCAGCCTGCTGAAACAGGGCCGGGGCAACGGCAAAATAATGCAGCTGGAATGCGCTGCCAAACTCGGGTGAATAGTGCTGTAGCTGCTGTGGATCAAAGCCGACCCGAGCCTTCGGCGCGGGATGGAAGGCATGGCCCAGACTCATCTGCTGTTCACTGCTGATGTAGGCGTCCACGGCATCGGTTTGGGTAGTCTGGCAATAGGGAGCCTGCTGAAGTAACAGCCCGATAAAGTCGCGGCTGTTATCGATCTGGCCCAGTAGTTCTTCATTCAGCGGTTGACCAAAGTGGAGACACAGCTCTTGCACCAGCTGTCGGGTGACGGTCGCAAACGGTAATGCCTGTAGAGGCTCGCCGCCATAGCATTGGGTCAGGTAGCGCAGGTTGGCGCTGAAGTCGTTGCTGTCGACCAGCAGGCTGAGGCTGCGGGCCTGTTGTGGCAGATCGATCCGTAACAGGTGGCCACCGTGCTGACGCCAGCTACGATGGAGTTCCAGTGGCCAGTGCTGCTGATCAGGCTGATCGCTGAAGTCGATCTGCTGGTGGACGCAGGCGTGTTCACGCAGGTAGCAGTTGAGCAGGCTCTGGAGTGCGTACTGCTCGGCTCTGACGGACACAGGAACGGAGTAGGTCATCTGTGGAGTATCCCTTTATAGAGTGGTTAGGCGTGATTTTCGGATAGTGCAGCCAGCCACAAGCCTTCAGTGGTCATCAGACTGAATCGGTTGTGTTGGTGGTTCTGGGCTGGGGGTGAATAGACAACAGCGAGCGAGTGCTCGCTGTTGTGGTGTGTGTCAGAACGAAAAGGCGGTTTCCAGGTACACCTGGCGTGGGTTGCCGACAAACAGCCCGGCCAGCTGGGTGTCGTCACGGGTGAAGTAGCGTTTATCAAACAGGTTCTTCACTCCCAGGGCGACCCAGCCATCCGGGCTGATGCTGTACTGGCCACGGGCGTTGACGAAGCCGTAGCCCGGGATGCTGCCTTTGTAGCCCAGCTCATTTTCCCAGTCGGCAAGATCCGCGCTGGTTTTGTTGAGGACATCGGCGAACTGACCGCTCTGGGCGTAGACGCTGGCGTTGAATAGCCATGGCTGGGTATCCCAGCTCAGGCCCAGGGTTGCTACATGCTCAGGGGCAAAGGGCATCTCTTTACCTGCCAGAGAGTTGTTTTTGCTGTCTACGCCTTCAGTGAATTCAGCATCCAGCCAGGTGTAGCTGGCGTTAGCTGACAGACCTGGATACAGGGTGTCGAGTTGCCACTGGGCTGCCAGTTCGATACCGCGATGGCGGCTTTCGGCAGCATTGAAGAACAATGTCTTGCCGGTGTCCTGATCGTAGGAGCTGAACAGGCGATCTTCGAAGTCAATGTTGAACAGGGTGACCTCGGCGTGCCAGTCGTCCTGCAGCAGGTTCAGGCCGATTTCAGCCACCTGGGCTTTTTCCGGGGTGAGGTTTTCGTTCTTGCTCAGGGCGTTAAACGTCACACTGCCAAACGAGCTGTTGTAGTTGGCGAACAGGTTGAGGCTGTCGTTGACGTGGTACAGCACGTTCAGGGATGGCAGCCATTCACTGTTGTCATTGCTGCGAGCGTCGTAACCGGCGACATTGGGCTTGTCGACACCCAGGTCGATGTTCTCGTAACGTACACCCGGGGTGATCTCAAAGTTATTCCAGACGATGCGGTCATCCAGGTACAGTGCATGCGCCTGGGTGTCACCGGTTACCGTTTTGCTGGCCAGCGCTGTTTCGGCACCGATGACCGTCAGAGTGTCGTCGATAGCAATCGTGTTCTGCTCTTCGCGGGCATTTTCTTCCAGGTAGCGGTAACCGAGTGAAAACTCGTGGGTCAGGCCGCCCAGTTCCAGTGCCTGGCCATAGCGTGCTTCAACCGCTGAGGTGTCGTAGTAACGGGGCTTGCGGTAATAGGTGGTGCCTTTGGATGGGTTGATAACGTTACGCAGGTTCAGGTAGGTAAACTCACGCATGCTGTCGGTGTAGTAGGCGGTGATATCAAACCACTGGCTGGCCGAGAGCTTGTCTTCATAGCGCAGTACGGCTTCTTTACGGTAGCCCTTGAAGCGATCCAGTGGGCGGGCGCTCTGGAAAGGATCGGCGTCAAACTCGGCCTGAGTCAGGCCGCCGGGCATTTCGTTGTCGGCATCATAGTAGTGCAGTCGACCGCTCAATTTGCCGGTATCGCTCACCGCGTAGCTGTACTTGAACATCAGGTCATCAATATTGCTGTCGCTGTGTTCACGGAAGCTGTCACCCTGCTGAGTGGAGTACATCAGTGCCCAGCCAAGGTCGCCGTTGGTGTCACCTACAAACAGGTCTGCATTTTTCTGGCCGACCCCACCCGCGCCACTATCAGACCACCAGGCACCTTTTAATCGGGTGCTGACGGTCAGCTCGTCCGGGATTTCTTTGGTATTCAGGTTGATGATGCCACCCACATTCTGTGGCCCATAGCGGACTGAACCGCCATTTCGTACCACATCAATACTGTCCAGATTACCCAGCAATGCCGGCGCAATGGACAGGTGCGGCATACCATAAGGGGCAACGGCCAGGGGGATACCATCAAGCAGTACATTGGTATGGGCAGAAAAACGGGGGGTCATGCCACGTACGCCAATGCGCATCTGACTTTCGGAGTTACCGCTGTTTTCCGGGATAAACACCCCTGGCACCAGTCGCAGAGCATCCTGAATGTTACTGCTGCCTTCACGACTGAAATCTTCGCTGTCGACCAGGGTGCGTGCACCGGCATGGTTGAAAATCTGTTCTTCCTGAGCGTTCTGCAACCAGTCACCCACAATGGTGAGTGTTTCCTGTGTTGTGACTGTCTCAGCGGCCCAGGCGGGGCTGGTTAACGCAGCACTGATAGCAAAACACAGTGGTGAAAGTCGAAGTGTAGAAGATTTCATTGGCATCCGGTCATCCATAGCGGCATGTAAAAAATGTAAAGGTTGTGGCGAATTGTTGTCATTTGCATTTAGTTGTCAATTCTGGCTTTTTGAAAAATGTAACGAGTGGGCCGTTGACGTCGATCAGCAAGGGAGGGTTTCAAGGGAGGGGAGAGGTGCGATCACTGCCCTGAAACGATCAGGGCAGCGGTCATTATTGCAGGGGTCAGTGGCTGAGCGGTAGCGCCAGTGTGGTGTCCAGCATGCGGTTGGAAAACCCCCATTCGTTATCATACCAGGCCATCACCTTAACCAGCCGGTCGTTGACCCGGGTCTGGCTGCTGTCGAAGATGGATGAAGCAGGGTTGTGATTAAAATCAATGGAGACCAGCGGCAGGCTGTTGACCGTCAGTATGCCGCGCAGTGGGCCATTGGCAGCGTCGGCAATAACCTGATTCACTTCTTCTACGCTGCTATTCCGGCTGGCAACAAAACTCAGATCGACCAGTGACACATTGGCGGTGGGTACGCGTACGGCCATACCATCCAGTTTGCCCGCCAGTTCTGGTAGCACCAGCCCGACAGCTGCAGCGGCACCGGTTTTGGTTGGGATCATTGACTGGGTTGCGCTACGGGCGCGGTACAGATCGCTGTGGGCGACATCGGTCAGGTGCTGATCGTTGGTGTAGGCGTGGATGGTGGTCATCAGTCCCTGTTCAATACCCAGTGCGTTATGTAGCGGCTGGGCGATCGGTGCCAGACAGTTGGTGGTGCAGGATGCGTTGGAGATGATCTGGTGATTGGGGCTGAGGCTCTGGTGGTTGATGCCATACACAATGGTGGCATCAGCGTCGCTGGCGGGGGCTGAAATGATGACTTTGCGGGCCCCTGCTTCCAGGTGGGCAGCGGCTGTGCTGCGCTGAGTGAACAGGCCGGTACATTCGTATACGACATCAATGTCCAGCTCGGCCCAGGGCAGGCGGGCTGGGTCGCGCTCGGCGCAGATACGGATCAGATCGTTATTGACCCGCAGGGCCTTGTCTTCCAGTTCAATGTCACCTGCAAAGATGCCGTGTACCGAGTCGTATTTCAGCAGGTGGGCGTTGGTGGCAGCGTCTGACAGGTCGTTGATGGCAACGATCTGTATCTGCTGGCGCTTCCCTGATTCATACAGGGCACGCAGTATGTTGCGGCCGATACGGCCAAATCCATTTATCGCTACTCGAATCGTCATAAGGCACCTTCTGATTAAGCTGTAATAGAGTGATGCACTACCGTTAACGTCGACAGACCGGAACCTGTGGTGTCCTTAAAACCATGGGCCTGCCCGTTATATTTGCCTGATCCATGAAGGGGCGTCAATGGCAGGTGAATGTGTTGGTAGCCGGATTAACGGTCTGTTGGGTGCTGATTCCTGCTCAGAAACTGGGTCAATCTCTGCTGCTGCTGAGGGTTCAGGCGTAGCCCCAGCTTGCTGCGTCGCCAGAGAATATCCTCGGTTGTCTGAGCCCATTCGGCCTGCTGAAGCCAGCGAACTTCTTGCTCATATAAACCTGCACCAAAATGTATCCCCATTCCTTCGACAGACTCACAGTTCTGCAGAAAGTTCGTACACAGGGTGCCGTAACTGCGCACGTAGCGACGTAATACCTGTGGTGCCAACCAGGGGTAACAGGTGCTGAGTTGTTGCAGCAGTTGAGGCTGGCTGTCGAAGTCTCCGCCGGGCAGGTGGGCATGTTCTGTCCAGGCAGGGCCCGCTGTCGGGAAGCCGGGAACCAGCTGGTCAACGGCGGCCTGCGCCAGTTTGCGATAGGTGGTAATTTTGCCGCCAAATACTGAAAGGAGGGGGGCTTGCTGCGCAGGTGCATCCAGTGTCAGTTGATAGTCCCGGCTGGCGGTCTGGGCGCTGTTTGCTGCGTTATCCAGCAGGGGGCGAACGCCAGCGTAGCTGTGGACAATATCGTCGGTGCTGAGCTGTTGCTGGAAATACTGATTGCTGGTGGTGATCAGGTAGTCCATTTCGGCCGTGGAGATAGTGGCACTGGCGGGATCCCCCTGGTATTCAACATCGGTGGTGCCGATCAGTGAAAAGTCATCTTCATAGGGGATCACGAACACAATGCGCTTATCCTGATGTTGCAGAATATAGGCGTGGGGCTGGCAATGTAGCCGCGGCACGATGATGTGGCTACCTTTCACCAGCCGGATCTGTTGTGGTACAGGCTGGTGGAGGCTGTGTTCAAGCAGCTGGCTGACCCAGGGGCCGGCGGCATTGACCAGGCTGCGCGCCTGTATCTGATACTGCTGCCCGCTATTGCTGTCTTCCAGTGTGACCTGCCAGATATGGTCAATACGCTGAGCCTGTACACAGCGGGTCCGCGGCCGGATGCAGGCGCTTTTATCACGGGCGGCCATGGCATTGAGTATGACCAGCCGGGCATCATCCACCCAGCCATCGGAATATTCATAGCCCCGGCGCAGGTGTGGTTGAAGCGGGCTGTCGGCAGTAAAAGTGAGTGCATGGCTGGCGGCCAGGGTGGTGCGATGGCTCAGATGATCATAGAGAAACAGCCCTGCACGGATCACCCAGCCCGGACGTAGTTGCGGCTGGTGGGGCAGGCGAAACCGCAGTGGCCAGATGATATGAGGCGCTTTCTTTAACAGCACTTCACGTTCAGCCAGTGCCTCACGTACCAGTCGGAACTGGTAATGTTCCAGATAACGCAGGCCGCCATGGATCAGTTTGCTGCTGCGCGAAGAGGTGGCAGAGCCGAGGTCGTTCATCTCACATAACATCACATCCAGACCACGACCGGCCGCATCCAGCGCAATGCCCACCCCATTTATACCACCACCAATAACCAGTACCTGATAAATGTGGTTCTCCATCGCCCGGCCCTCCTGTTTGTGACTTAAGATTAGCAGGCGTGTGTCGCAGAGTTGGATGAGGGTTAAGTGATGAATCACTACATACTGGCAATTGATCAGGGCACGACGAGCTCCAGGGCGCTGTTATTTAATCATGCAGGGGATATCTGTGGTGTGGCGCAGCAGGAATTCCCTCAGTACTTTCCGCAGGATGGCTGGGTGGAACATAGCCCGGCAGACCTCTGGCAGACCGTGCTGGATAGTTGCCGTGAGGTGCTATTGCAGCAGCAGGTCGACGCCAGCCAGTTGACGGCGATCGGTATTACCAACCAGCGGGAAACGACACTGATCTGGGATCGTAAAACAGGTGCGCCGGTTTATAACGCCATTGTCTGGCAGGACCGGCGCACCAGTGGTCAGTGTCAGGCGATGAAAGCGCAGGGGCTGGAACCTCGGGTGGCTGAAAAAACCGGCCTGTTGCTGGATCCTTACTTCTCGGCGACCAAAATCAGCTGGTTGCTGGATGAAGTGCCTGGTGTGCGTGACCGGGCTATGCGCGGTGAGCTGGCATTTGGCACGGTGGACAGCTGGCTGCTCTGGTGTCTGACGGATGGTCAGCAGCATCGTACCGATGCCACTAACGCCTCCCGTACCTTACTGTTCAATATTCACAGCCAGCAGTGGGACGATGAGCTACTGGAACTGTTTGATATTCCAGCCAGCCTGCTGCCCGAAGTGATGGATACGGCTGCGGAGTTCGGTGAAACGGCTGAGGATTATCTCGGCGCAGCCGTACCAGTATGTGCCATGGCCGGTGATCAGCAGGCCGCGCTGTTCGGCCAGACCTGCTTCGAGCCTGGGATGGCGAAGAGTACCTACGGTACCGGCTGCTTTGTGATGCTTAATACTGGTGACCAGATCTTGCAGTCACGCAGTCGATTGCTGACAACGGTGGCCTATCGGCTGGCAGGTCAGCCGACTTATGCGCTGGAGGGCAGTATTTTTGTGGCGGGTGCGGCGGTGCAGTGGCTGCGTGATGGACTGAAGCTGATTGCCGGTGCCGGCGAAACTGAGTTACTGGCAACCCAGACCGATCCCGATCATGGGGTTTACCTGGTACCAGCCTTTACCGGGCTGGGAGCCCCGTACTGGGACCCGGATGCCCGTGGCGCTATTTTCGGTTTGACCCGGGATACCGGTATTAAAGAGATTGTCACGGCTGGTTTGCAGTCGGTCTGTTATCAGACTAAGGACTTACAGAAGGCGATGGAGTCAGACGGGGTGCGGCTGGGTACGTTACGGGTGGATGGCGGCATGGCTGTGAATAACTGGTTGCTACAGTGTCTGGCGGATGTGCTGGATGCCCAGGTTGAGCGACCCGACGTTATTGAAACCACGGCACAGGGGATTGCCTGGCTGGCCGGGTTGCAGGCTGGGGTGTATGCCTCACTGGATGAGCTGAAAGGCCACTGGCGTTGTGCGCGAGCATTTAGCCCGGTTATGAGTAAAGCGGATAGGGATGGTTTCTACGCGGGCTGGCTGAAGGCGGTATCCCGAGTTAAGGAGGGTGGCTGAGCGCTTCTGCTGGCACTGGATGTTGTGATTTCATCTTTCTGTCATTTATTTCCCAAACCCTGTTGACCCCCACGCTCAGATGCGTA
>CAJXNY010000062.1 GCA_913057435.1 uncultured Oceanospirillaceae bacterium
ACTATCCTCTTCGTCGGCAGCGTCAGATGTGTATAAGAGACAGATGTTGTACATGGCGAGATTCCTGATCTGTGTCCACTGATTGAGAACGGCGTGAATCTGATGGCGCCGTTGCTCAAAGGGCAGAAGACGGGCTGGTTCTATGATCACCGAGAAAGCCGTGCCAAAGTTAACCAGCTGGCGCCAGGCAAGCGGGTGCTGGATCTGTTTAGCTACGTTGGTGGCTGGGGCATCCAGGCGATGGCTTCTGGGGCTGAAGAGGTTGTCTGTGTCGATGCGTCTCACTATGCGCTGGATGTGGCCCGTGAGAATGCGCGCATCAATAATGGCGAGAGCCGTTTTACGGGCCTGCACGGCGATGCGTTTGAAGCCTGTAAGGCGCTGGTCGATGAGCGTGAGCGATTTGATATTGTGGTGTGTGACCCACCGGCGTTTATCCAGAAGAAAAAGGATATCCGTAACGGTGAGCGTGCCTATGCCCGGATCAATAACCTGGCCATGCGGTTGCTGAATAAAGGTGGCGTCCTGGTGTCGGCGTCCTGCTCCATGCATTACCAGCGCGAAAGTCTGGTGGATATGATCCGCGCTAACAGCCGTGAGCTGGACCGTACTGCGCAGATCTTCCACGTCGGTTACCAGGGTGCCGATCACCCGATTCACCCAGCAATCCCGGAAACGGATTACCTCAAAGCCTACTTTGCCCGTATTCTGGCTGCTGGCTGAATACTGTGATACCTGGCGTGCAGCGCTCGCTGCACGCTTCGCTGTCCTTTCTCTATCCCCTCTTTTAGCGCAGGAGCAAATCGATGCAGACACGGATGCTAGGCAATAGTGACCTTGAAGTCAGTGAAATCTGTCTGGGCACCATGACCTTTGGTGGTCAGAATACTGAAGCTGAATCCCATGCACAGCTGGATTGTGCTCACGGTCTGGGAATTAACTTTCTCGATGTGGCCGAGATGTACCCAGTACCGACCTCGGCGGTTAATCAGGGACTAAGTGAGCAGTACATTGGTAACTGGATGCAGGCGCGGGGTAACCGTGATCAGGTGGTGGTCGCGACAAAAGCGGCAGGCCCGGCGGAGATGGTGCGTTACCTGCGCCTTGATATCCACTTTGATCAGGCGAACCTGGTAGCGGCTGTAGAAGGCAGCCTGCAGCGGTTGCAGACTGATTATATCGATCTCTATCAGCTGCACTGGCCGGATCGGGCCAGCAACTACTTTGGTCAGCTGGGTTACGAACACCAGCCAGAGCAGGATGGCACGCCGATCGAAGAAACTCTGGCGGTGCTCAAGTCACTGGTTGATGCCGGTAAAATCCGTTACATCGGCCTGTCTAATGAAACCCCCTGGGGGCTGATGAGTTTCCTGCGCTATGCTGAAAAGTTGAATCTGCCCAGGGTGGTTACGGTGCAGAACCCCTATAGCCTGCTGCATCGGGTGCCGGATATCGCGCTGGCGGAAGTGATGCAGCGTGAACAGGTTGATTTGCTGGCTTACTCACCACTGGCGTTTGGCACGTTGACGGGTAAGTATCTGGGCGGTGCACGGCCAGCAGGCTCCAGACTGGCACTGTTCCCGCACTACCAGCGCTACCTGACCGCACCGGGTGTCCGGGCAACTGAGCAGTATGTGGCGCTGGCACAGCAGCATGGGCTTGACCCGGTACAGATGGCGCTGGCGTTTGTCCGCAGTCGGCCCTTTGTGGCCAGTACGATCATCGGTGCGACGTCGGTCGCGCAGCTGGAACAGGCAGCAGACTCAGTTCGGCTGGCATTGTCCAGTGAGTTGCTGGCTGCCATTGAAGCCATTCACTTGCAGTATCCCAACCCCTGCCCCTGAGCCCGCTATGACCGTTAACGCTGGTTGCTGTTCCTGAATCAGGCCAGCGTTAACATGACAGAAAGTTAATCCCCGTTTAGCCGCTTTGATTAGAGCTTCTGCCTGTTCTGAACCACACTGAGGGTATCTGTACAGGAGGAGTAATGATGACCCTGGTAAATGAAATTATGTATCCGGTCGCCCACGCCCTGCGGGCTGAGATGGTGTTACCTGAAGCCGTGCAGCTGATTCTGGATTCCGGTTATACCGGTTTGCCGGTGCTGGATGCGCGGGAGCGGGTGATTGGGTTCCTGTCAGAGCATGACTGCATCCCGCTGTTGCTCAATGGCAGTTACCACTGTGACAACCGTACTCTGGTACGGGACATCATGTATAACGAGCCGCTGACCGTCACCCGCCACGACAATATTGTTGATCTGGCTCAGCGGATGCAGGGGGTTAAACCCAAGGTTTATCCCGTCGTCGATGGCGACAGGCTGGTGGGACTGGTCAGCCGCCACCATGTTATGCAGGCCCTGAACAAGGCGTTCCGGGACTGTAAAATTGTTGCCTGAACGGGCTTACTGCGCGCCCAGGTAACGGTTCATTGTCAGCTGCCAGTCGTTATCCATCAACAGGCGAGGTAGCTGGCGATTGATCGGCTCGCGTAATGGGCTCTGTGGCTGCAGATAGAAACTGTAAAACTCTTCATTCAGCTGCTGCTGGTGGAGCCTGGGGCGCTGGTCGGCAGGCAGTTGCAGGGTGGCGTACTGCAGGGCTGGGCGGTCGTGGATAACGGCGTCTACTTTGTTAGCCATCAATGCCTGCAGTGCGCTGTCCAGGCTGGCCATGGGCTGGCTCTTGATGCCGCGCTGGGCCATAAAGTTTTCCACGTTGGTACCTTTGATAACCGCCACCCGGTGTTGAGTCAGTGCTTTGATGTCAGAGATCTGATTATCCAGGTTGGACATTACTGTGCTGGACGTTGCCAGTGCAATCAGACTGGCCAGCACAGTGACGCCAGCGAAGCTCAGTGCCGTGGCCAGCACCCGGCCGCTGAAACTCTTCATCTCAAATGCCCCCGCACGCCCGGTGCATAGTAGCGTAACCCAGAGGACTGTCATGGCGAAGCTGCGGCCCCGGGGGCCATCGAGCAGCTCCTGTTCATGGTTGTGTTCCAGCCGCCGAATCAGAAAGGCCAGCAGCGGTGCCATGATCACCAGAAACGCGACAACGGCAAGCGTGGTGGGCTTGGTGGCCCATTGCCAGAGTTTATCCCATGCGTGACTATCGGGGCGGGTGGCGATGGCCAGGCCGGTGCGGAAAAATGGCAGGCTGAAATCGCCAGCAGTCTCCCGCGCCGAGGTGACAGTTAACGCACCGATAACCAGGTCGAGGTTTTGTTGCTGTACTTCTTTCAGGCCATTGGCAACCATAAGAGGCTTGCCTGTCTGGTCCTGACTACAGAGGACGTAGGGCAACTGTAACTGGTCAGCCACGCTGCGCCACAGGTCAACCGAGATGCCGTGCCAGTCTTTATCGGCAGACCTGATAACAAAGGGTGGGGACTGAATCACTCCAACTCTGAGCGTGCTGTCTGCCGCAGGTGGGCAGATGTTGGCTAAGGCCGGGAGGGCGACCAGGGCTGATAATAAGCACACAAGTGCTAACAGTCGCTGCGTCATTGTCGTTTGCATCCTGTTTTTTGCGGGCATCATACGGTGCAGATGCTATCAGGCCAAGGCGGACCTTAGCCTGATATGATCCGGCGCATGGGCTGATATCTGCCAGTATTGCCGTCAGAGGGGCTTAGCGCAGGTTGAGTACGGGCCAGCTGAGTTGCTCGGCGACGGCCTGCAGTTTCGGGTCCGGGTTCACGGCGTGCGGGTAATCAACCAGCTTCAGGAGTGGCAGATCATTATGGCTGTCGCTATAGAAGCTGGCACCGTTGAGGCTGTGCTCCGGATGTTGCTCCAGCCAGTCCTGTAGCCGGGTGACTTTGCCTGCCTGATAGCAGGGCACCCCGGCAACGTCGCCGGTGTAACGGCCGTCACGTTGTTCCGGCTCGGTGGCCAGCATGGCATCGACGCCCAGCAGGTCTGCAATGGGTTGGGTCACGAAGCGGTTGGTGGCAGTAATGATCAGCAGAAAATCTCCCTGCTGGCGGTGTTTCTCCAGCAGTGCGGCTGCTTTGGGCAGCATCATGGGTATGACGCGTTCCTGCATAAACTGCTGATGCCAGCGGTCCAGGGTTGCCGTATCGTTGGCTGCCAGTGGGGCGAGGGCAAAGCGTAAAAACGCTGCAATATCCATCTCGCCAGCTTCGTACTGCTGGTAAAAAAGATTGTTGAGACGGTCATATTCGGCCGCATCAACGTAGTTGTGCTGGCAGAGGAACTCACCCCAGCTCAGGTCGCTGTCACCGCCGAGCAGAGTGTTATCAAGGTCAAAGATTGCCAGGGCCAAAGTGCTACTCCTGCATGCTATGTATCCAGTTGAAAGGGGCTCAGGATAGAGAGCAGATCAATGCAATGCAATCAGCGGCTTGACTGGTGGCGCTGAGCCTGCGTATATGGAACAGTGCAACGCGCAGATAGCCTGATCTATCTGTTTGTTTTCCGACCGGATTCAGCTGATTTGATGAAGACAAAAGAAGTGTGGAACAATAGCCCAAAAGAGTACGGGAAGATTAATGTGATTGATTCAGACGGGTTCCGGCCGAATGTCGGGATTATTCTAGCGAACTCGCTGGGTCAGGTTCTCTGGGCGCGCCGTATTGGGCAAGAAGCCTGGCAGTTTCCTCAGGGGGGCATTAATGACGATGAGTCCCCACAGCAAGCGATGTTTCGTGAGCTGCAGGAGGAGGTTGGCCTGACACCTGACGATGTTGAGATCGTTGCGGTCACGCGTGGCTGGCTGCGGTATCGGCTGCCCAAGCGGATGATCCGGCGTCACTCTCTGCCGCTGTGTGTTGGCCAGAAACAGAAGTGGTTCCTGTTGCGTATGCTCAGTGATGATACCGCGGTGTCGATCAGCCATACTGACTCCCCTGAGTTTGATGACTGGGGCTGGGTCAGTTACTGGTACCCGCTGGGGCAGGTCGTTTCGTTTAAGCGTGAGGTCTATCGTAAAGCGATGCGTGAGTTGTCGCCAAAGCTGGCTAGCCTTATCAGTGTTGAAACTGAGAGTTAATTGATCGCTGTGTAACCTGAGAGGACCGTTGCTGATGCTGGACGTGCTGCGCAAGATTGTTCAGGAAGTCAATGCCGCGCCAGATCTGGATGCGGTGCTTGATCTGATTGTGCGGCGGATTCAACGGGCAACGCGGACCCAGGTCTGCTCGGTCTACCTGCTGGATGAAGAACAGCATTTCTGCCTGATGGCCACCCAGGGGCTTAATCCTGCCGCGATTGGTCGGGTGCGTCTGCCACCGGGCAAAGGAATTGTCGGGATGGTGGCTGATCGTGCCGAACCCATCAATCTTGAGGATGCCACGGTGCATCCGTCCTACCGCTTTCTCAAAGATACTGGCGAAGAAAAATTCCATGCTTTTCTGGGTGTGCCCATCATTCATCAGCGCGCTGTGCTGGGGGTGCTGGTGGTGCAACAGCAGGAGCGCCGCCGGTTTGATGAAAGTGAAGAAGCATTCCTTGTCACTCTGTCGGCTCAACTGGCGGGCGTAATCGCTCATGCTGAGGCAACTGGCTCTATTACCCGTAGTGCTCAAAATAGTCAGAAAGGCCGTGATAAGCGCTTCCAGGGTGTCTCTGGTGCCAGCGGTGTGGCGGTTGGCCATGCCGTTGTGATGGCCCCGCGGGCTGATCTACGTGCGGTGCCGGATAAGCTCGCCCGTGATATCGCGCAGGAATTACAGCAGTTTGATCAGGCGCTGGCGTCGGTACGGCGGGATATCAAGGTGGTGGGGCGCAGCCTGTCACGCCACTTGCGCAGTGAAGAGCAGGCGCTGTTTGATGTGTACCTGCGTATTCTGGATGACAATGCGCTGGCCGGTGAAGTTCATCAGCGGATTGAGCAGGGTAGCTGGGCTCAGGGCGCACTGCGTGATGTGATCCAGGAGCATGTGCGGATGTTCTCCGCTATGGAAGACCCTTACCTGCGTGAACGAGCCAGTGATATCCGCGACCTGGGACGGCGTATTCTGGCGTACCTGCAGGAATCACATCCGGTCGAACTTGAGTTCCATGACAACACTATTTTGATTGCCGAAGAGCTATCGCCCGCCATGCTCGGTGAAGTGCCGACTGAAAAACTGTCCGGGCTGGTGTCGGTGCATGGTTCGGGCAACTCCCATGCGGCGATTCTGGCCCGTTCGATGGGTATTCCGACGGTAATGGGGGTGGTTGATCTGCCCTATACCAAAATGGATGGCCGGGAGCTGATTCTGGATGGCTATTCGGGCTGCCTTTATGTCAATCCGTCCGAGGAGCTGAGTGAGGCCTATCGCGAGATCTTGCGTGGGGAGGAGGAAGAGGCGGTTGAGCTGGCTACCCTGCGGGATCTGCCCGCTGAAACGCTGGACGGGTATCGGATGCCGTTATGGGTGAATACCGGGCTGGTGGCAGATGTGGTGCGCTCGCTGGAGCGCGGGGCTGAGGGGATTGGTCTGTATCGCACCGAGATCCCGTTTATGATCCGCGACTTCTTTCCCAGCGAACAGGAGCAGACTCAGACTTACCGTCGTCAGCTGGAGGCGTTTCACCCTCGCCCGGTGACTATGCGCACGCTGGATATTGGCGGTGACAAGGCGTTACCTTACTTCCCGATCAACGAAGAGAACCCGTTTCTGGGCTGGCGTGGTATCCGGGTGACGCTGGATCACCCCGAGATTTTCTTGCTGCAGGTGCGGGCGATGCTGCGCGCGGCTGAAGGATTGAATAATCTGCGCATCATGTTGCCCATGGTCACCAGTGTGCATGAGGTGGACGCTGCCTGTCTGATGATTGATCAGGCGATAGATGAGTTGCGTGATGATGGTTATGTGATCGAGCGGCCGCAGATCGGCGTAATGGTTGAAGTTCCGGCAGCGGTTTATCAGGTGCGTCGTTTTGCCCGGCGGGTCGATTTTATCTCGGTGGGCTCTAATGACCTGACGCAGTACCTGCTGGCGGTGGATCGTAATAACCCGCGGGTGGCCAATCTCTATGCGCCTTATCATCCCTCAGTGCTGCGGGCGCTGGATTATATCGCCCGTGAAGCACACAAAGAGGACGGTATCCAGGTGTCGATCTGTGGCGAAATTGCGGCGGAACCTGCCGGTGCGCTGCTGTTAATGGCGATGGGTTACGATGTTTTGTCGATGAATGCCACCAACCTGCCGCGGATTAAATCGGTTATTCGCAAGGTCACCCTTGAGCAGGCGCGTGAGCTGCACCGCCAGGTTAAACATATGGATGATGCCGACAAGATCCAGCAGGTGCTTTACGATACCCTGGCTCAGTGGGGGCTGGCACAGCTGTCCCGCCCTGATATGCCCGATCCTCGTCAGGGTCAGAGTTAACTGCAGTTTTCTGTTGTAGCGACTGGTTCCAGTTGCTGTTCAAAGTGGCACCGTTGTGCTGCGCCCTGTGCTGTAAATGTCTGTTCCATTAACCCGCGTTGTCCATTGCCATGCTGTACCAGTGCCGTGCTGGCGCGGGTGCCGTAGTTGAGGTCGCTGGCCTGGATAAAGCAGGCAGAGAGCATTTTTTCCCATGCGTAGCGTACCCCGGTATCTGGCAGCTGGCTGTCCGCGGCGGTGTCGCGCTGCCATAAAAGCGGCAGCAGCTGTTCGCTCTGTGGCTGCGGGTGTTGCGCCAGATAATCGGCCAGCCGCTGTTTCAGGGCGTCGGTTTTGGGCCAGGGGCTGTCCAGCAGGGCATTGCTCAGGCCGTAGATGCCCGGTGCTAATGGCTGGAAGTCACCGCCGCGATTGGACTGATAGTAGAGTCCGTGCTGGTCGCCCAGCAATAGATTAAAGCCGCCATAGCGGGAGAGTTCTGGCTGGAGTTGCGCGCAGAAATCGACCGCGCTGTCAGTCCCGGTCAGGTAATCACGGATCAGTTTCCCTCGAGACAGTTCTGCCGGGAGTTTGTTGCGGCCGTCCCGGTGATTGGTGACGGCGGCGAAACGTCCGTCTTCATGGCTGGCCAGCCAGCTGCCACCCGCTTCCAGGTCGCGTCCACCGATAATCTGCGGGGCGTCAGGCCAGGGGGTCATGGCGGTGCTGGGGCGGGGGTAAAACTCATCCCGGTTGGCGATTAACACCAGTGGGTAGTCCGGCAGCAGCTGCCAGGCAAAGGCGATAATACACATACAGGCTCCAGTCATCGGGTCTATGGATAGTACCTGCTCTTTGGGTGGGCGTCGCCTGTCGGGGTTTTAGCCTGATCTGGGGTACAGCGATGCAGGGATACTGGGGTACTATAGCCCCCCTGATCTGTCCGCTGGCCGGACACTACGAAGGAGCGGATTCCCTATGTTAACCACACTGTTGCTGTATCTGGTGCTGGGCTCGGTGGCAGGCGTTGTGGCTGGCCTGTTTGGTATTGGTGGCGGGCTATTGATCGTCCCGGTGCTGATTTTCAGTTTTGAGCTGCAGGGTATGTCACCCGAGGTGCTGACCCACAGTGCGGTAGCAACGTCATTGGCGACCATTGTGATTACCTCGCTCAGTTCCATGCAGGCGCACCATAAGCGCGGTGCTGTACGCTGGGATCTGTTCCGGCCGCTGACCGGCGGTATCGTGATCGGTGCCGTGGCTGGCGCGGTGATTGCCAGTCAGCTTAGCGGGGCAACACTGCAGCTGGTATTCGGCCTGTTTGTTCTGGCGGTGGCGGTACAGATGGCGCTGTCACTGAAGCCGGCTGCCGGTGAAAAAGAAGCCGTGGCTGGCGGGCTAACCGGGGCGGGATCGGCCATTGGCGGCTTATCTGCTATTTTCGGCATTGGCGGCGGCACGCTGACGGTGCCTTATCTGAGCTGGCGTCGGGTGGCGATGCAGCAGGCAGTCGCAACCTCTGCGGCCTGTGGTCTGCCGATTGCGCTGGCCGGGGCGTTGACCAATGTCTGGCGTGGCTGGGAGCATCCAGCGCTGGCGGACTGGAGTCTGGGCTATGTTTACCTGCCAGCGTTTGCCGGGATTGTCGTGACCAGCACGTTGTTTGCCAAAGTGGGTGCGAAGCTGGCGCACAGCCTGGATGGGGTAAAATTGAAGAAGATGTTTGCGGTGTTCCTGGTAATTGTCGGGGCGCGGCTGCTAATTACCAATCTGATGGGGAACTGACCCGTGTGGGTACATGATATAGAGCCGGTCGCGATCTCGCTGGGGCCGTTGCAGGTTCACTGGTATGGCCTGATGTATCTGGTGGGGTTCAGCGCAGTCTACCTGCTGGGTGCGTACCGGGCCCGCCAGCCAGGCTCGGGCTGGACCGCCGAGATGGTCTCGGATTTTGTTTTCTGGGGGGCGATGGGGGCCGTGCTCGGTGGCCGCTTCGGTTACGTACTGTTCTATAACTTTGACCAGTTTCTGGCGGACCCGCTCTGGCTGTTTGCGGTCTGGGAAGGCGGCATGTCTTTCCATGGCGGGCTGCTGGGTGTGCTACTGGTCTTTGTTCTGTTTGGCCGAAAGCACCAGAAAAGCTTCTTTGAAATGGGTGACTTCGTTGCCCCGCTGGTGCCGATTGGTTTAGGTGCTGGGCGGCTGGGTAACTTTATTGGCGGTGAACTGTGGGGACGGCCGACGGACCTGCCCTGGGCGGTGATTTTCCCTCGTGCGGGTGATGGTCTGGCACGCCATCCGTCTCAGCTGTATCAGCTGGCGCTGGAAGGGGTGGTGCTGTTTATGGCGGTCTGGCTGTATTCGGCCAGACCTCGGCCGCAGGCCACAGTGTCGGGGCTGTTTCTGGTGTTGTACGGGGTGTTCCGTTCGCTGGTGGAGTTTGTGCGTGAGCCTGATGCCCATATTGGCTTTATCGCCTTTGGCTGGCTGACCAAAGGTCAGCTGTTGTCTTTGCCGATGATTATCGGTGGAGCCCTGTTGATGTGGTGGGCCTATCGTCGTGACAACCGTGTCGGTGCCTGAGCGCTCGACTGTATATGAAGGATGACTGCCAGCGATGATGGCAGCACAGAAGTACCCGGCTGTCTGAGGCCGTCTTTGTGGAGAGAGTGATGCAGCAGTACCTGGAATTAATGCGCGAGATTCGCGACAACGGCACCGATAAGGGTGACCGTACCGGCACGGGTACCCGCTCGGTGTTTGGTCGCCAGTTGCGCTTTGATCTGTCGGCGGGGTTCCCGTTACTGACAACCAAAAAAGTGCACCTTAAGTCGATTATCTATGAGCTGTTATGGTTCCTGGATGGCAATACCAATAACCAGTGGCTGGCTGACCGTGGTGTGCGGATCTGGAATGAGTGGGCGCTGGACGATGGTGATCTGGGGCCGGTGTACGGCAAGCAGTGGCGCAGCTGGGCCTGTCCGGATGGCTCCACGATTGATCAGATCAGCGAGCTGATGACGCAGCTTAAGCGCAACCCGGATTCGCGACGGCTGATCATCAGTGGCTGGAATCCGGCGGACCTGCCGGATGAGTCTGTCGGGCCGCAGGAAAACGTGCGCAAGGGTAAAGCGGCGTTGCCACCGTGCCATACTCTGTTCCAGTTTTATGTGGCCAATGGCAAGCTGAGCTGTCAGCTGTATCAGCGCAGTGCTGACTATGTGCTGGGGGTGCCGTTCAATATTGCCTCCTATGCGCTGCTGACCCATATGATTGCGCAACAGTGCGGGCTGGAGGTGGGCGACTTCGTTCACACCTTTGGCGATGTGCATCTGTATAACGATCATATAGCCGACCCGGCGATTGTGCAGGAGCAGCTGAGTCGTACGCCGCGGACATTGCCGCAGCTGCTGATCAAGCGTAAGCCAGACAGTATTTTTGACTATCAGTTCGAAGACTTCGAAGTGGTGAACTACGATCCCCACCCGGCTATTCGTGCTGCGGTATCGGTATAAAAGAGGGTTATGCAATGCGACTGGCTATTATTGTGGCCCAGGCTGAGAACCGTACCATCGGAATTAATAATCAGCTGCCCTGGCATCTGCCGGAAGATCTGAAGTATTTCAAGCAGGTCACGATGGCCAAGCCGATTATTATGGGGCGTAAAACCTATGAATCCATTGGTCGTCCTCTGCCTGGCCGTACCAATATCGTGATCAGCCGGGATCGCAGTTATCAGCGTGACGGGATTCGTGTGGTGCAGAGCCTGGCGGCGGCGCGTGAGCTGGCAGAAAATATCTGTGTGATAGAGGGCCAGGACGAAGCAATGGTGATTGGTGGTTCGCAGATCTACGGCCAGGCGCTGGCAGTCTGTGATCGGCTTTACCTGACCCAGGTGCACGCAGACGTTGATGGGGATGCGCAGTTCCCGGATTTTGACATGGACGAGTGGCAGGAGCTGGGGCGAGAGACGTTCGCCAGTGATGAGCGCAACCCGTATAACTACAGCTTTATTGTACTGGATCGGAAACAAGCGTAATGAGCAGTCAGCAGTTGCTGGATATTCTGGCGGACGGGAAGTTTCATTCTGGCTCTGAGCTGGGTGAACGGATGGGTGTCAGCCGCAGTGCAATCTGGAAGCAGATCCGCAAACTGGAAGGCCTTGGGCTGGAGATCTATAGCGTTAAAGGGCGGGGTTATCGATTGCCTGGTGGGATGGAAAGGCTGGATGAAAGCCTGATTGGTGCCGGACTCAGTGACGCGGTGGCGGCACAGTTGCACCAGTTGAATCTGACCATGGTGACAGATTCGACCAACCAGCAGGCGTTACAGGCCTGTCAGCAGGGTAATGCCCATGGTGCGTTATTTGTGACCGAACAGCAGACGGCCGGGCGAGGTCGGCGTGGCCGTGAGTGGGTCAGTCCGTTCGGGCGAAACCTGTACTTTTCGCTGGTATGGCGCTTTGAGGGGGGGGCATCGTCCATCGAAGGTCTGTCGCTGCTGGTGGGGCTGGCGCTGGCGCGGGCGGTGGAGACGCTGCCAGGCGTGACGCCGCAGTTAAAGTGGCCGAATGATCTGCTGTGCCGGGGTAAAAAACTGGCCGGTATTCTGCTGGAGATGGCTGGTGACCCGGCCGGTGACTGTCAGGTGGTGATCGGAGTCGGCTTGAATGTGAATATGCCCGGCCCGGCATCCGCCGGGATTGATCAGCCATGGACTGATTTGCAACAGCTCGGTGGCGAAGTGGTCTCGCGTAATGCGCTCCTGGGTCAGATTCTGAATACGCTGGTGCCGTTGCTGGCTGAATTTGCCCAGCAGGGTTTTGCGCCTTATCGCACGGCCTGGGAAAGTTATCATGCCTGGCAGCAGCAGCCTGTGCAGGTAATGCTGGGTTCGCGGGTTGAGAGTGGTGCCTGTATGGGGGTAACTGATAGCGGTGCTCTGCGACTGGCGAATGCTGAAGGGGAGCAGCAGTTCCATGGCGGCGAGGTGTCACTGAGGCCGTTATGATTCTGGAGCTGGATGCCGGTAATACTTTTATCAAATGGCGGTTGCTGGATGCGACCAGCCGGGTTATTGAGCGTGGGCGTTTTCTGACCGCTGAGCGTTCGGTGAATCACTGGCCAGCCGGGCTGGCGGAGCGGGTGGCGTTTATTCGTGCCTCCTCGGTGGCTGGCGAGCAGGTGGATACCACGCTGGCGCAGCAGTTGCTGAGCCTGACGGGGCTGGAAATCGGCTTTGCCCGTACCCAGACGGTTCAGGGCGAGGTGCGTAACAGTTATACCGACCCGTCTCGAATGGGGGTCGATCGCTGGATGGTAATGCTGGCGGCCTGGCGAGACTGTCAGCAGGCGTGCTGTATTGTGGATTGTGGCAGTGCGATCACGGTGGATTACCTGTCTGCTCAGGGCCAGCATCTGGGGGGGTATATCATGCCGGGTTTGCGGTTGCTCAAGGCCAGTCTGTTGCATAATACAGCGCAGGTACTGGTTGATCAGTCGTCTGCCCCCTGTTTCAGTAGTGCGCCCGGGACTCATACCTCTGCTGCGGTTGAGCAGGGAGTAAATCTGATGTTTCAGGCGCTGCAGGAAAAAATCGTCTCAAAGCTTGGCGCGGATGTCCGGCTTTATATTACCGGTGGCGATGGTGAGTTATTCCATCGTTTGAGTGGCTGTGGTTGCTACCGGGCCGAGCTGGTAATGGACGGGCTGGCCAGCGCAGTGCCAGCTAAACGGGACATAACGGATTAATTTCAGGGGTTGCTTAGATGCGCTGGCTATTTCTGTTTCTGATGTTGGCGAATGCGATTGTACTGTTCTGGTATGCCACGACTCAGCCACGTAGCGAGTCAGTTGAAGTATCGCAGGGAAATGAACTGGGACTTAAGCTGGTGGCAGAAATAGCGGCTACAGAACTGATCAGCAGAGTTGATCCGGTGCGGCGTGGGCTCGAGGCGCTGGCGCCTGCTCCGACAGTGTCCTGTTTTATGATCGGGGCAACGGATAATTTGATGACAGCCCAGCGGATCATGAATTTTTTCAGTGAGCGGGGCCAGAATGCGTTGATTAATCAGCAGTCGAGGCCGCGTGTTATTGGTCATCAGCTGGTGATCATGGCGCCGGACGGGGATGCGGCGCGTTTACGTATGCTGGACCAGCTGGACCAGGCGGGGGTGGTGCCCGAGAGTCAGATGGAATCCGGTCGGTTGCAGTTCGTTATCGGAACCTTTGAGAGTCGAACCGAGGGGCGGGCTCAGCTCGAACGCTTTAAAAGCATGGCGTTATTGCCGGCGCTGGTGCCTTTGAAGGTGGATGACTGGTCGTATTTTATTCAGGTTAATGGTCCTTTTGATCAGAAAATGTCCAGCAAGATCAGTGGGATAGTTCGAAAGGCCTATCCGACAATAAAAATTGAAAAAAAGTTGTGTAAAGGGGTTGCGCTACCCCGGGGCGGTCATTAATATACGCACCACTTCGAAGCGGAACGCAACGAAACGCCGATATAGCTCAGCTGGTAGAGCAACTGACTTGTAATCAGTAGGTCCCGAGTTCGACT
>CAJXNY010000063.1 GCA_913057435.1 uncultured Oceanospirillaceae bacterium
GCGCATTCTACGCATCTGAGCGTGGGGGTCAACAGGGTTTTGGAAATAAATGACAAAATATACCTTCTATACTCAGAACCCACTTCCTGCACCCGCCAACCCTCCCCCTGGAACTAACTTCGGCCGTATCCCCCTGCTGTGATAAAGTCCTGGCAACCCCTGCACTAACACGAGTCGAATTCATGTCAGAAAAGATTCCGCGTAAACCCTCTGCTGCACGGCAACGCCAGGAAAGCCGGATACTGCGTGCCGCCGAACAGGTTTTTGCCCTCAAAGGCTTCAACGGCACGACGATGGATGCTGTCGCTCAGGTCGCCGGAATATCCAAGCAGAACATCATTTATTACTTTCCATCTAAAGATGCACTGTACCGTCGGGTATTAGAAGATGTACTGGACCTGTGGGTAGAGAAGATGACTTTCGACGCTTCACCGCAAGCAGTGCCCACCACCGTTATCGAGAACTACATTCGCGGCAAGCTGGAATTATCACGGGACTACCCAAATAGCTCAAAGGTATTCGCTAATGAAATCATCAACGGCGCACCTATCCTAAAAGAGTACCTGGTTAGCCACCTGAAGCCCCAGTTCGAGCATGACACCGCGCTAATACGGCGCTGGATAGAAGAAGGCCTGATAAAACCGGTCGACCCGGAGCACCTGTTCTTTTTCATCTGGGCCAGCACCCAGACCTATGCCGACTTTTCCAGCCAGATCCAGCTATTACTTGGCAAGGAGCGCCTGGAACAGGATGACTTTGATCGTGCCACCCAGTTTCTGACCACTATGGTTAACAGTAGTCTGACATCTGACCCAGCCTGAATCTGCGGCTGACAAGGCCCTCTATGCCTGCTTATGAAACTGTAGGCTCTGCTCAATAGTCTGCACCAGTCGAGTAGTTGCTTCATTAGTTTGTGGCTGTACAAATAGCGCAGTATTGGTTTCCGGCAGGGCAGGTAGCTGATCACCCACGATCACCATCCCTTCCTCCACCATACTGCGTGGCACAACGCCCACTCCAATCCCCGCCCGCACAGCCGCCAGTACACCGGCCCGGCTCTGGCTGGTAAACGCAATATGATAGGAGCGGCCAGACTGCTCCAGCGCCTTCAATGCACAGCTACGGTGATAGCAACCTGGCGGAAATGTCGCCAGCGGCAGCAATTCTTTATCATGCACCGTCAGCCTATCGGACTGCACCCAGACCAGCTGATCCTGTGATAACCGCACCCCTCCCTCTGACAGCCGTGGCATTTCAACCAGCGCGACATCCAGCTGCTTTTTCTCCATCAACTCCAACAAGTAATCTGGACGATGGTCAGAAACCACCTCCAACCTGGCCTGAGGGTAAGCCAACACGAATGCTTCCAGAATGGAGGGAAGCAGCCGGGTTGCATACTGATCATGAGTCCCAAACCGTACTGAACCTCCCACATCCGCATGCTTGAACGTGCCGATGATACGGTCATGCAGGCTGAGCAGCTGATGAGCATGCAGTTTGAGGCTTTCACCTTCTGGCGTCAGCCGAACCCCATATTGCCCACGCTCCAACAAGGTTGTTGCCACCCGCGACTCCAGCCGGCTCAGCTGCATGCTGATCGTCGAGGGTGCCTTGTGCAACCGGCTGGCCGCTGCAGACAGGTTTAAGGTTTCTGCCACCACCACAAATGTGCGCAGCAATGCGATCGGTAATTCCGACATAAACAGCCTTCAATTTAATTGATGATAGCACTCAATATTTATCGTTTTACTGAACATAAGCAAGCCAGCAGAATGCATTTTTTATGATCTGTTCGTCCACGGCTGCTCAGCAATATTTTCACAGAATCAGCACAGACCAGGGCGTAAACAGACAACTTCACCTGCATGAAACCCTTTACCCTCGCCATAGCAGGCGAGGCAACTTTTACCCAGATCAGCCTGCACTGCAGACATGGAGACAGTTTATGTATATGGCCACCGTCTTTGGCTTGAATCAGATTATCAGTCACGGCTTCGGCATGTTTCTGTTTGCTGCACTGGTGCCAGTGATGCGCGAGAGTATCGCAATCAGCCACTGGCACCTGGCCACGATTGGTGCTCTGACGCAGCTCTCCTACCTGGCCGGCGCCATGCTGTTAAGCCTGTATGGCCACCGTATCGGCACCCGGCGGCTGGTGCTGATCACCGGCAGCCTGACCACCAGCCTGCTGTTTGCCCTGTCGCAACTCACCGACCCCACACTGATTACCGCTGCACTGACCCTGATGGCCGCCTGTGCCTCAATCAGCTGGGGTTCGATCATCGAGATTATCAGCCGCTGCGCCGACCCTAAGCGCCGGGCCACAGTGATGTCCACTGCAGCCAGCGGCACCGCTTGGGGATACGGCATGAACGGCCTTCTTATTCTGTTGATTGTTCCTCTGCTGGGCTGGCAGAACGGCTGGTTACTGGCGGGAAGTGTGGGCGTAATTATGCTGCTGTTCACCTGGCCCATGCTGCGTAACCTGACTCAGCAGTCTGCTGCAAATACAGATGACACAGGTATCACCAATGAACAGAGCCCGATCCCTGCCCGCCGCCTGCTGGCCGAGATACTGGGTGAGCACAGGGCACGCACCACCTGCCTGATCTATCTCCTGCTGGGCGCCACGACCATGCCCTTTGCCAACTGGCTCAACACCTGGCTGGCCGAACTACAACTGCCCGCCAGCCTCGGCGGCTACACCTGGACGACCGTAGGTATCACCGGCATGGTAGCGGGGTATCTGGGGGGCAAACTGGCAGACCGTTATGGCCATGTCATGGCCATGCTGGTGATCTGCAGTGGCTTCGCCGTTGGGCTGCTCGCGTTTAACTATAACCCGGCGGACTTTGTTCTACTGGCAGGGGTTGGCTATGGGCTGATGTACTTCCCCATCTGGGGAATTACAGCGGGCTGGCTAAACCAGCGCTGGAACGCTACCGCCACCATGCAGATAAACAGCATCTGCATGGTGGCATTTGGCCTGGGCGGTACACTGGCCAATCTGCTCACGGGCTATATCCGTGATAACAGCGGCTCTCTTGAACTGGCGTTCATCTTACAAAGCAGTATTGCGCTGCTTCTGGTCGCCATCCTGCTAAGCACATTGCTACGTCAGCCACAGCCGTACGCCCCAGCGGCTGCCTGACTGCCCCACCAAGCCACGGCAGCCACCAGCAGTGCTGCCGTAGTTTACGGCCAACTCAGTACTGATTAGCGCTTATCCAGTTCCAGATAGTTATCAATGCCGCTGATCTGATCTTCCGGGTGATGATTCACATAAAGCACAGAGGTTTCACTACTGGCACAGATTTTCTCGATCAAAGCCAGCACCAGCTGGCGGTTCATATCATCCAGCCCCAGACAGGGTTCATCCAGAATTAGCAAAGGGGGGTGCTTTACCATCGCCCGCGCGATCAGCAGCAGACGCTGATCACCGTAAGACAGCTTATTAAAAGGCTGATCCGCCCGGTCACTCATGCCCAGCAAGGCCAGCCACTGATCTGCAATCTGGCGCTGGCGGTCGGTACACTTACTGTACAGGCCAATACTGTCGTAAAAGCCCGAGATAATCACATTACGCAGCCCTGTGCCCACCCGGTATTCCCACTGTAGAGCCGTAGAGACATAGCCGATAAACTGCTTGATCTGCCAGATACTCTCGCCACTGCCGCGCTTGAAACCGAACACAAAAATATCGTTCACATAACACTGCGGGTGATCGCCGGTGATCAGTGACAGCAGGCCGGTTTTACCGCTGCCATTCGGGCCGCTGAGCTGCCAGTGCTGATTGCGCTCGATGGTCCAGTGCAGATCTTTGATAATCGCCTTGTCATCATATTTGATGTTGATGCCATTGAGCTTCACCAGTGGCTGCGATGGGTCCAGTACAGGGATTGCCGTTTCCGGGTCCGCACCGGGCACCTGCAGATCGGTGGTTTTCAGATGCAGCAGCTTATATAGCTCACCGTAAGCAGTTTCATCAGCACGGGCCACCTGATGTTCCAACCGCCCTTTATCGACATAGGCAATATGAGTGATAAAGCCCGGAAACTCATCAAAGCGATTCAGCACCATCACCATCGGCACCGTATCCACCAGCGAGGCCAGGTAGCCTTGCAACATAGCCAGGGTATCCACATCCAGCCCATCGAACGGCTCATCCAGCACCAGCAGATCAGGGTTGCTGGCCAATGCCCGGATCAGCATCATCTTGCGTGATTCACCGGTCGACAGTTTACGAAATGCTCTGTCCAGCAAATTCTCCAGACCGAACTTACCCACCAGCTCGTGCACCAGTGCCGGATCTGTTTCACCGTTAAGCAGGACCTCCCGCACCGGGGTGCCTTCGGATACGACATCCATGATATCGGCATCATCTTTTTTCAGCTCGGCCTCTATCAGCTCCGCCTGAGCCTCAAACGACACCAGCCCTACCCGTGCAGGCACACCCGACAGATGGCCAGAAAGCTGCTGACCGGCACCGGCCAGCACTGCTGCCAGCGCGGACTTGCCCGAACCATTGGCTCCGGTAATCACCCAGTGCTGGCTGTCTTCAATCTGCCAGCTAATGTTATCAAGCTGGAAGCGCTCATCGAAGTTAACGGTTAAATCTTCTAAACGAATAGTCATGGGCCTGGCCCGTCCGTACAAATTCAGCTTAAAAAAAAGGCCAGGAAATTCATCCTGGCCTTATCTTTACCTTATCCCGCCCGGCTGTTTACCCCGGCGGTCATTTAAGGTGTCTTAAACGATTTTCTTCATGTCAGCCATGTGGCCGCGCAGCGTGCTACCGATCGCTTCAACCGGGTGAGCGCGCAGTGCTGCGTTCACTTCGATCAGGCGAGCGTTGTCTACGCCAGAGTCGGACAGTTCCAGACCTTTACCGATAACATCAGTTTTGATGTCTTTCATGAAGTCAGCCAGCAGTGGCAGACATGCATGGTTGTACAGGTAGCAGCCGTACTCAGCTGTATCAGAGATCGTTGCGTTCATCTCGTACAGTTTCTTACGGGCGATGGTGTTAGCGATCAGTGGCGTTTCATGCAGAGACTCGTAGTAAGCAGAGTCAGCGATGATGCCAGCAGCGGTCATGGTTTCAAACGCCAGCTCAACACCGGCTTTAACCATCGCAACCATCAGGATGCCTTTATCGAAGTATTCCTGCTCAGTGATTTCTACATCGCCAGCCGGAGTCTTTTCGAACGCTGTTTCAGCGGTTTCTGCACGCCAGCCCAGCAGGTTCTTATCATCGTTCGCCCAGTCTTCCATCATTACACGGGAGAAGGTGCCATTGATGATGTCGTCCTGATGCTTGTTGTACAGCGGACGCATGATCACTTTCAGCTCTTCAGCCAGATCGAATGCCTTGATCTTGGCCGGGTTGGACAGGCGATCCAGCATGTTGGTTACGCCGCCGTATTTCAGTGCTTCAGTCACAGTTTCCCAACCGAACTGAATCAGCTTGGATGCGTAGCCTGGGTCGATGCCTTCTTCAACCATTTTGTCGAAGCACAACAGGGAACCGGTCTGCAGCATGCCACACAGGATAGTCTGCTCGCCCATCAGGTCAGATTTAACTTCCGCGATGAAAGAGGACATCAGAACGCCCGCTTTATGACCGCCAGTACCCACAGCGTAAGCTTTAGCCAGTGCCAGACCTTCGCCTTTAGGGTCGTTGTCTTCATGTACAGCAATCAGTGTAGGTACACCGAAGCCACGTACGTATTCGTTACGTACTTCAGACCCTGGGCACTTAGGGGCAACCATGATAACGGTCAGGTCGTCACGGATCTTCATGCCTTCTTCAACGATGTTGAAACCATGAGAGTAAGACAGACAAGCATCCTGCTTCATCAGCGGCATTACAGCGTTAACAACAGCGGTGTGCTGTTTGTCTGGCGTCAGGTTCAATACTACGTCGGCAGTCGGGATCAGCTCTTCGTAAGTACCCACGGTGAAACCGTTTTCAGTTGCATTTTTCCAGGACTGACGCTTTTCAGCGATCGCCGCTGCACGCAGGGTGTAGGAAACATCACAGCCACTGTCACGCAGGTTCATACCCTGAGCCAGGCCCTGAGCACCACAACCGATCACAACAATCTTCTTACCTTTCAGGGCTTCAACGCCATCCGGGAATTCAGAGATATCCATGAAACGGCACTTAGCCAGCTGTTCCAGCTGCTCACGCAGTGGCAGGGTATTGAAGTAGTTATTAGACATGACAGACATTTCCACTTGATTCAGTCAGTACAGGCCACAAAGCCTGCACATAAAACGGGTTCTTTCGATTCCCCGGCAACCCTGCCGGAGCGAATTGGTAGCTACTCTATACAAAGTCGAATCTTGCGTATATTGATATATTTACACTGTGACATTGCAATATAAGCAACGTGGTCAAAGAAAACACCACTGGCAACCGTAACAATCTGATCAGAAGCCACGCGGGATAGTTTCGGTGCTTGAATAGCTGACGAATGCCGACAAGAAAAACGGAGTGAAAGAATTCTTAAGCAGGTAAAACGGAGGCGTTAATCGAGAAAAGAGATGACGTCAGTGTTACACCATGTACCACCGACGCCACCCAAACCAACAGGTACTGCTATAGCTGTAACGGGCATTGTTACGCTACATCAGCCTTCAGCTTACCGGACCTGAAGGGACAAAACTTAAACCTGGCGTAAACGAGATATTAACAGGATATAAACAATTGGATTTAGCATGACAATCGATAGCCTACACCCGCAACTGTTTGAATAAAGTTCGCCTCCGGCTGCCCCTGAGACAGCTTGCGGCGCAAGCGATGCACCAGGACGGTTAGCGAACTGTCACTGGCCTGCTGCTCTCCATAGCTGATGGCATCCATCAACTCATCCCGGCTGAGCACCCCCTGGTCTGCATGGACCAGTGCCGAGAGCAGGTCAAATTCGGCTCGGGTGAGGTGCACCTCACCCTCTTCACCATGCACCAGCGTACGGCGCACCATATCCAGCAACCAGTCGCCAAGGCGGGCCTGCGGAGCTGGCTCACGCACTTCAGAATGCTGGGAATAGGTCAGGCACTTTTCAATACGTAACACCAGTTCACGGGGATTAAATGGTTTGACCAGGTAATCACGAGCCCCAAGTTCCAGCGCCGCAATCCGGTTGTCATCGTCGCTGCGACCCGAAATCACGATGACCGGCAACGAGTTATGCATACTCAGTTTACGCAATAACACCAGGCCATCTTCATCCGGCAGAGAAAGGTCCAGTAACAGCAGATCAAATTGCTGCTGCCCCAGATAATCCAGTGCCTGCTTCGCCGTGGCGGCAGTCTCAACCTGATAATATTGGCGCAATACCTCACCGATAAACAGCAAAACCATCTCATCATCATCAGCCAATAACAGCCGCGGTGGTGTTTCACGCTTTAGCGGATACACTGCAGTCATCTACAACTCCCTGAAACTCAATCGATCTCCTGCTATCGATAGTAACCACATACCATCGCTAAAGAGAAGTTCTACATCAGCTCACCGACACAGCACTTTTAGACCGAATATCCATTTCAGACGGTAACTCAATCATGAAGCAACTACCCATGCCCGGTGCCGATTCACACCAGAGCCGCCCGCCATGGGCTTCGACTATTTCACGACACAGTACCAGACCGTAGCCCTGCCCCGACTCCCCTGCGGTACCCGTACGGCTGGAAACCGGCTGCTTAAATAACTGAGCCGTCATTTGAGTATCCATCCCAACCCCCTGGTCACACACCGTCAGCGTACAGCCCGGCCGCGGCCCCAAAACCCTGATCGTCTGCCCCTGGCGGCTGAACTTGATCGCATTGCCAATCAGATTATCCAGCACCCCACCAAGTAACCAGAGCTCAGCCCATACCAGAGCGTCATCCTCAATTTGAGTATCAAGCCGTAATTGCTTGGCCTGCAGTGTCTGTTGGTGAGTCTTAAGCCGCTTCTCCACCAGGGACTTCAGAGGTACCCGCTCTGGCTCCAGCCGCCAGGGTTGCTGGCTATCAATATGACGAATATGATTCAGCTGATCAATCATACCCACCACCTGATCCAGCAGTGGCCCCGAGTGCTGCAACAATTCAGCATGTTTATCGGGCGATTGTTCCATCAGGCCCTGCAACATTTTCAGGCTGGTCAACGGCGAACGAATGTCATGACTGATCAGCTGCAGGTAGCGATTCTTCACCGTTATCGCCCGCTCTGCCTCCTTGCGGGCCTGCGCCAGCTGGCGGGTGCGCTGCGCCACTCGATGCTCAAGCCGGCCACGTGCCTCAATCAGACCTTCCGTTAACTGCTGCTGTGCCAGATCTTTCTCTTCACGCAGCAGGCGAACTCTATCCGCAAGGGCAAACGAAAGCGCCATCGCATCCACCATCAGCCCCACCGGAAACGCCTGCATGGTCAGATCATTCATCGGTAACAGGCCCATATTCATCAATAAAATAGTCGACCCCCCCAATAGCATACCCAGCCAGCCGATCAGCAGAAAACGAGCTGGCCGATAGGTTTTCCAGACACTTAAACTGAAAAATACAACCGCCAGGTTAATCACCAGCGCACTGATGTTTACCAGTGGACTAATACCACTTCCAAAGGTAAACACCGACAGAAAAACCAGAACCAGTGCCCAGCCAATGGCAACCTTCGACAGCCTCGCAGCCCAGCCAGCACGGCGCTGCAGGTTAAGAAACTCACGTGCAAATAGCATCGCAAACAGCACGGCGGCATTCAGGCACACATAAAGCATGGCAAACTGCCAGGGCTGAAGAAATTCTGGCCACATTTTCGCGAGCAATCCAAGCGAAAGCGCATGGGCTAACGTTGCAGACACCACAAAACCAACATACCAGAGATAACTCAGGTCTCGCAGATTAAAAAACAGCAACAGGTTATAAAGCGCCTGGGCGATCATCACACCAAAAAAGAAGCTGTAAACGTGGATATGTGAAGACGTGAACTGCTGATATCGCGCCTCAGATTGCACAAGAAATGGAAAACGCAGTGCAAAGTCACTCTGTATACGCAGGTAATATATCTGTTCACTGTGAGGTGGCGTAAACAGAGCAAAGGCCAGAATGTCCGTCGCTATATCACGGTTGTTATAGGGGAATAGAGAACCCGTTTGCACCGCCAGGTAGCCCACCACCGATGGTTTGAACAGAGTGAGGTTATGAACAATCGCCAACCGAGTGTTTAATATCCAGCGCAACGGCTGGTCGGTCGTGTTTCGCACCTGCCAGCGCACCCACAATGTTTTTGTGGAATAGCCCAGACCCGTGCCGCCCTGATCAAAAAACTGATAACCACTGTCCTCTGCAAGCTGTGCTGCGAGGGTATCGTCACTGCCCTCAGCCACAAAGTTATACTGCATGTAAGGCCGTAAATCCGTTTGTGCCACCGGCTCGGAAAGTTCAAGCACATCCGTTCCGGCCTCGGCCGGTAACAGCCCTAACCAGAAAGTAAGCACACTGATCCATACGCAGTATCTGACAGTCCTCCTGCCCATGACTCCCTTCATCTCTGATTGCTCCCAGGCCCTGACGTCATCGCCAATATACCACTGAACGCCCTGATTTCAGCTGGCCGGAGTGTGCAGAAAACAGCCAACATTGACAACATACCGCAACGCGGTATAGTGGCCAGCAGAGATATAATATGACTTGAATAGTCCATTACCGCTGCATCAGCTTTAGCCGTCCACGCTAAAGCCTCAATTCCAGTCCTGTTCCTGACATTCAAGCCCGCTGACGGCACGATTACATCAAATTTACTTGTTACTGAGTAATCATACCGCCCTGTTCCTGAGAGAGCCGTCTCAGAATTTCAGCACAAATTACTGGCATTCAGCTTCACACCTGCCGCGACAATACAGGTGGTTTATTCTGAAAGCTGACCTATTACGAATCCTCAAGTGACTTGAGTGATAGCAGCCCGCATACCTTGCTGACCACGATCTAACCTGTACTGACAACACACATCAGGGGCCAGCAAGATCAGATCGCGGGCTGTATTTGAGAGAGTACCCATGCGTCCGTCCCAAAAAACGCCGATTAGCGCTTCTGATATAGAGAAATACAGTAATCCGATCCCTAATCGAGACTTCATTCTGAATGTACTGAATGACAGCGGCAAAAAAATGAACCGCGAACAGCTGGCCCGTGTGCTTGAGCTGTCCGGCAGCGAGCAGAAGGAAGCCCTGCGTCGCCGTTTACGCGCCATGGAACGCGATGGTCAGGTCGCCTACGACCACCGCCACGGTTACAGCCCGATTCGTGAAGAAGATCTGATCAGTGGCCGGGTTATCGGCCACCCTGATGGTTTCGGCTTTCTGTCCCGTGATGATAAAGCCGGTGACGACCTGTTTCTGCATAACAGCCAGATGCTGCAGGTCTTTGATGGTGACCAGGTACAGGTACGCGTCAGCGGCATAGACCGTCGGGGCCGCCAGGAAGGCGCTATCGTCAAGGTAGTTAAACGTGGCACAAGCGATCTGGTTGGCCGGCTCGGCGTAGAGGATGGCGAATACTTTTTACTGCCGGAAAACGGCCGTATTGCCAACGAGATCGAGATTGCAGCCAGCGACCTTAACGGCGCGAAAGAAGGCCAGTATGTTTCGGTCGAAATCACCGAATACCCCTGCCACCGCTACAATGCCAGCGGCAAAGTAACCGAGCTGCTGGGCGATGCCATGGCACCGGGCATGGAGATCGACGTAGCTATCCGTAGCCACGACATCCCACACCGCTGGCCTGCCGATGCGGTGAAAGCCGCCGACGCCATGGGCAGTAAAGTCGCCGACGCCGATAAAAAGCACCGCAACGATTTGCGTAAACTGCCGTTTATGACCATCGATGGTGAAGACGCCCGTGATTTCGATGACGCTGTCTTCTGTGAGAAAAGCAAAGGCGGCTGGCGGCTACTGGTTGCCATCGCTGATGTCTCCCACTACGTCGCCCCGGGCAGCGCGCTGGATATTGAGGCCCGCGAGCGCGGCACCTCGGTTTACTTCCCAGGTCACGTTGTACCGATGCTGCCCGAGTCACTGTCTAACGGCCTGTGTTCTTTGAACCCGAACGTCGACCGGCTGGTGATGGTGTGTGAGATGAGCATCAACCGTAGCGGCAAGATGACCGACTACAGTTTCTCGGAAGGAATCATTCATTCCCACGCCCGGCTGACCTACAACAAGGTCGGTACGCTGCTGAGCGAGCCGGGCTCTGCCCAGGGCCGCCAGATCGCTGAACAGCACGCCGTTGTGGTACCGCATATTAAAGAGCTGCACAAACTCTACGCTGCCCTGCGTAAGGCCCGCACCAAGCGCGGCTCTATCGACTTTGAAAAGCAGGAAGTGCAGTTCAAATTTACCGAAGATCGCAAGATCGACAAGATTGTCCCGGTGGTGCGTAACGACGCCCACAAGATGATCGAAGAGTTTATGCTCTGCGCCAACGTGGCAACAGCAGGTTTCCTCGAACAGCTGCAGATCCCTGCCCTGTACCGTGTGCATGATGGCCCGCAAGAAAAGAAACTGAAAAACCTGCGCGCATTCCTCAGCGAACGCGGCCTGACTCTGGCCGGTGGCGACAAGCCCACGCCCATCCACTACGATCGCCTGCTCAGCACCCTGGGTGATCGCAGCGATGCCCATATTATCCGTACCATGATGCTGCGCTCACTGAGCCAGGCAGAGTACAGCCCGGATAACCAGGGCCACTTCGGCCTGGCATACTCCGCATATGCGCATTTCACCTCACCGATCCGTCGTTACCCGGATCTGCTGGTACACCGCGCGATCCGCTCCATCATCCGCCAGACCGAAAGTGGTGGTGCCTTCCGTCGCATCTTCAAGCGTGTCACCGGCATGGGTACCGATCCGGTTAACCGGATCAAAAATGCCCCGCTGCAGGAACCAGGCCACCACTACCCGTACGATATGGCCGCCATGCTACAGCTGGCCGAACACTGTTCCAACGCCTCCCGCCGTGCCGACAAAGCCAGCTGGGATGTCGAAGCCTGGCTGAAATGTGAATACATGCAGGACTTTGTTGGCGACACCTTTACCGGTGTCATCAGCAGCGTAACCAGCTTTGGTCTGTTCATCGAGATTGAAAATATTCAGGTGGAAGGGCTGATTCATATCTCCGCCCTGAAAGATGATTTCTTCAACTTCGACGCCGCTAAACAGCGCCTGGTCGGCGAGCGTAATCACACCAGCTACGGCCTGGGTGACAACGTAGATATCCGGGTGGTACGGGTTGATATGGACCAGCGCAAGATCGACTTCGAATTCCCGTCCCAGCAGGAACGACCAAAGCCGCGTAAAAAACGCAGTTACAAAAACAAAAAATTCAGCAAGAAAGATAACCGTTAAACAACGGCGCTAACACACCTTGCTATCCCAGCACTGGCCTTCCCTGCGGAACAAAGGCCGGTGCTGGATCTCTAGCGCCACTTTATTCAACTGTAGTGGTCAAGTATTCCCGGACAGTAAGTTGAGTGAGTTTTCTCGCTGTGCA
>CAJXNY010000064.1 GCA_913057435.1 uncultured Oceanospirillaceae bacterium
CGTTGTTTCCGTTGTTTCCGTTGTTTCCGTTGTTTCCGTTGTTTCCGTTGTTTCCAGTCGAGTCATCTATGGTGCCATCGGCATTAGTACCGTCAGCATTGTCCGTGCCATCCCCCGAATCGTTGCCAACCCCTGCATCAGAGCCCGAATCCGTGCTGTTGTCCGAACCCGTACCCGCATCACTGCCATTATCCGAATCCGTACCGTTATCTGAGCCCGTATCAGTACTCGCATCATTGCCATTGTCCGAACCCGTACCGTTATCCGACCCCGTATCAGTACCCGCATCACTGCCATTATCCGAATCCGTGTCGTTATCTGAGCCCGTATCAGTACCCGCATCACTGCCATTGTCCGAACCCGTGCCGTTATCCGAGCCCGTATCAGTATCCGCATCACTGCCATTATCCGAATCAGTGCCGTTATCTGAGCCCGTATCAGTACCCGCATCATTGCCATTATCCGAGCTAGTGTCACTACCCGCATCACTACCGGAGTCGATACTTTCAGTTATCGGGCTCGCGATAGCAGACTCATCACCCAGCGTTGTCGCTGGAATCTCTGGCACAGCAACGGCCTCCAGCATCGCAGACGGCTCAACCGCGACGGAACTCAGGGATGGTGCTACCGCACTTTCGTCGGAGGCTGTCCAACGCTCAGGCATGACTGCCGTATTACTTTCGCCACCTTCACCATTGTCCTGTTCACTATTGTGCGACGTGCCAGAATTACTCTGCTGTTCTGCCTCACCGGCAGATGCCTGCGCCACCGGCGTAGCATCCAGCTCAGCAGGTCGACTCGGCAATGGCATAATTTCACCGGCCAGGTTAATACCGGCATAGCCACCGGTGCCTATCTCCAGCCCCTGAATCGCGCTGCGGGTAAAAATGGCACCTTCAGTGACCCCAACCCAGAGCCCGCCTTCTGGCTGAAACGCCGCCTCATAGGCAGTGCCACGGATACCAATGGTCGCCACTACCGTTTCCAGTCGGTAGTTTTCCTGGTTCGCTTTGCCAATCTGACCACTGATCGTGCGCATCCCGCCGGACACCAGTTTATACACCGCCCGGCCTTTCTCCGGGGCTCTCCGATCAAACAGATACTCGCGGATATTAAACGAAGTGGATGCTTTCAGGGCCAGCATAGAGCCATCACTAAAGCGCACTTGCAAGCGACTTCCTTTCCCTGTTTTAAGACGATCACCGGCATATAACAGAGATTTACGCTTCAATACCCGTGACTGACCCTCTGCCGCCGTCGCGCTGTTATTGCCAAAACTGAGGATGACTCTACCCACTGATTCATCGGCCCAGAGAACCGGACTCACCAGTGCCAGCCAGAGTAAAAAGGCATACCGCTTAATATCCATTTATAACCCCTGAAATCTGTATTGCACGCCCAGATCTATCTGCTTGCGGTTGTAATCATAGAGCTCAATACTGGAATCATTCCGGTGGTAACTGGCACCGACAGAGAGCACCCAGCGGCGATTAAACGCCCACTCCAGCCGGGTTGAAGCCGCGTAGTACTTATCATCCCGGCGTTGATCATAAAGCCAGTCATCCCCCCGATAGCGGCTGCGCTGGCTCACCAGACTGCTGGTCCAGCTCACGGACGGCATCGGCACCAGCCGCACGCCAACATAGCCACCGGCCAGACGACGATCAACATTGCCTGCAGCACGAATATCATCAATATCCGGCCGCTCACGCCCAGCAAATACGCCACTGAACAGAGCTGGGCTCCAGCCTCCCTGCCATTGATGCACCAGGCCTAGCCCGGCGGTCAGCAAACGGCTGTCTTTCCATGTCGTCTGTTGATAACGCTGCCAGTGGTACGACAACTCCGTGCTGAAACGGGTCTGTGCCGACAGCGCATGACTCCAGTCCGCCAGTAACTGATAACTATCACGGTAGCCCTGATCATCCAGCCGGTAGTGCTGCACACCCGCCCCCAGCTGGAACCGACCCGCGCCCTGTAGCCAGCGTGAATACAGCTTCAGCTGCGCATCCAGATTGTTCTGCTCACCTTCATCCTGGTACTGACGATGCTCCAGCGCAGCAGAGGCCGCCCATTGATGTGTGTCTGAATTTCGATACAGCAGATCACTGGTCAGCCGGTATTCAGTAAAGGCATCACCACGGCCCAGCGCATCAGGGGAGAGCCGGATCGGCCCGGTAAGACGGTCGGGGGAAGCATTGATATTGTCGTCGTAGCCACCATGCAGTGACAGGCGGCTGATGATCGTAAAGCGACTAACCGATTCATGTTCAGAAATACGCAACAGAAAAGCACGTATATGGGCTTCCACCTGAGGAGGCGGTGCCTGCTCAAGCACCTGTTCAAAGTGCTGGCGGGCTTTGACATGGTTACCCTGCAGATAGAATGCCCGTGCCAGCTCCAACCGGGCAGCGTGCTGCCGAGGGTTTACAATCAGCAACCGCTCCAGCGCAAACATACCCTGGGCAAGTTCGCCACTATCAATCGCGGCAACCGCGTACGGAAAATCAAAGGCAGGATCACCTTCCCATTCAGATAACAAAGTCTGTGCCAGTACATACGCTTGTGTTGTTTTGCCTTGCGCAACCAATGCAGATAACTGCTCGACGGATGCAAGCGACCAGGAAGGCCAGACGAAGATGAGAGTAATAAGTAACCGGCGTAGTATCACGTTCAATCCCTGACTCCAGAATCAACTACTGCTGTTTCAGCACCGATACAGTCCAATTCGGCGCGCGTGGGGAACAAGCAACGTTGTTAAAGGTAGTCAGCGAATTCAGGAAACACCACTAAAGTACAGTAATAGACATGCCGCCTGCAGGCGGCATGGAAGGCTTAGCGCAGTATTAATCGTCAGAGATTGAGATGGTCGGGATCTGACCGCTTTGCTTAACCTGCTTCGCCAGATCAGACGCCACTTTTCGGGCGATATCACGGTAGATCAACGCCGCCGTGCTGTCAGCATCGTCAGCGACAGTTGGATTGCCGGCATCCACCAGCTGACGAATGTCCATCGACAGTGGCAGGCTGCCCAGCATCCGGGTATCGAACTGGCTGGCTATTTTCTCGCCGCCACCTTCACCGAAGATATGCTCGGCATGGCCGCAATTACTGCATATATGCACGCTCATATTTTCAACGATACCGACCACCGGGATGTCTACTTTGCGGAACATCTCGATCCCTTTGATCGCATCCAGCAGCGCAATGTCCTGCGGCGTGGTGACCACCACCGAGCCAGAAACCGGCACCTTCTGTGACAGGGTCAGCTGAATATCACCGGTGCCCGGTGGCATATCAATAAACAGATAATCCAGGCTGTCCCATTTAGTTTGCGTCAGCAGCTGCTGCATCGCCCCGCTCACCATCGGCCCACGCCATACCATCGGCGTGTTGTCATCCACCAGATACGCCATAGACATCGACTGCAGGCCCTGAGCCTCTACCGGGATAAAATACTTGTCATCATCAGAGCTATCTGGCCGGGTACCCGCAGGCACGCCCAGCATCTGACCGATACTCGGGCCATAGATATCGGCATCCAGAATGCCCACCCGCGCACCTTCAGCCGCCATCGCCAGCGCCAGGTTCACCGTAGTGGTGGATTTACCCACCCCACCCTTACCGGACGCCACCGCGATGATGTTCTTCACCTCCTCCATACCCGCCAGATTACGCGGTGCCGCGTGGCGCTCTACCTGGTAACTGAAGTTCACCTCCACGCTTTCAACACCATCGATCGCCAGTGCACCCTCACGCACCGTCTGGCTCAGCTGCTCGCTAATCCCTTTAGCCGGATATGGCAGACTCAGTGCCAACATCAGCGCCGTGCCTTTCAGGTTGGCACTGTCCAGCGCCGCCAAAGCGCGCAAATCCTGACCCATGTATGGATCTTCCACCTGCGCCAGCACGGCTTTCACCGCCTCCAGCTGGGCTGGAGTCACATTGCTGCTGGCAGCGTCTTTTTTCTTTCCAAACAGTTTTTCAAACATTGTGCTGTTTCCTGACAGACGACCCTGAAGGCCGTTGCTGGCTCTGTAAGCCGCTGAACCGTGCGACCCTTAATAACCGACTATTATAGTCAGATTAAGGATGCAGACTAGTGGTGATTATGGATGGGCTGGGGTGGTAGTGCTCAAAGCTTTGTGCTGTTTCCTGCACGGATTGAAACGGGGAGTCTGATAAATACGAAATTAATATCCAGAGGCTTGTCAAAGCACTGCAGCACTTTCTGACTGATGTACGATGATGACGGCACGGACGTGAGCCGTCTCTGCACAATCGCCGTTAGCAGCTATATTACGACTCAGTTATCGTGACAAGGAGCCTTCGCTAAAGCGATATTTTTTGGAAGTGGCCTTTCCCAAGAAATAGCCTTGATCAAGCTCTAGGCAGGCCGCTTCCAGTTTAAATCCAGCAGTGAATTTACGTTGCTTTATAGTCATAGAACACCTCTTTCTGTGGTAATGACTGTACCATCTAAAACGGTGTCCGGTATTATTAGACCACTCTCCTCTTAACTTCCCGGAGTCGCGTTTCAGACAGCAGCCCCCCCCTACGGTCACCACATCTGGGTCATCAGTTTATACCCCACAGGGTCATATTCTCTTAGCTCAAGCCGATTGAATGGGTAGTAATCATTTTTGCCAAAGTAAGCCTCAGATATTTCAGCAAAATATTCACTTTTGTTTTTCAATGCATACGCTTTGACATTAAACCCTTTGTAGTAAGGAACCGATGCGTACAGCCCCGAGCGTCGGGCATTTTCATAGGCATTAATCACCGATATGTTCCTGATGCCCAGAACGCTGTGATGATAGGCATGGGAAAGCTCATGCAGTAACACAGTTGTCACATTACGTTTAGATGAGTCAATAAAGCGGTTAACACTGGATATTTGAATACCACCCGCTTTATCCGGGTTATAGCCATTGTCTACCAGCCACTTCGCTGATGGATGAAAAACGGCCCCTGGAAACTTGCTGTCTGTCCACTCGACCCAGAAAGGCACTTTTATTAAAGCGTCCAATGCTGCCCCTGGAAGCGCAGCTTTTATATAGCGTAATTGCTTACTTATTTCGCCAAGCAGCACTCCCATCTTCTCAGCATGCTGCCCGGCTTCCGGGCTGATATATAAGCTGAACCCTTCGATGCTTTTTGTCGTATATGTCTCCGTTTCTATATACGAGCTCGCTTCCACTGAAAATGGCAGCAGTAACACCAGGGCATAGAAAACGCTAAACATAGATAGCCCCTCTATTCAGTGCCTGTTGTGATAACCCTCAAGGGTCACCACAAGGGTATTAATTCAATGACAAAGACTACCTGCTTCAGGCTTAGCCAGGTGTAGCCCTTCAGTAGTTTGTACTTCACGTTCAGACCGGGCGAAGGTGAAAGTCGAGATAACAAGGTCCCAGGCTGACTACCCGGTTAACGCCAGGCGTCCTGACAATTTAACCACATTATACAGCTGCATTCTGGGCAGCCCCAAACCTGGCGTACCCACGACTCTTTATACCTGAGCCTCTGGTATTCCGGTTAAACAGCCTGCTCTCGGCTGTACTACTCCACCACCGGTTGCGCCAGTATCCACAGGCTGATCATGGTGTAGCCGATCATCAGACCCAGCATTGGGATCTGGCTGCGTAGCACCTGGCGGGCAGTGCTGAACACTCGCTGCGCCATACGGTGAGCCAGGTAGATCGAGCAGATATGGCCAATAACGATAACGGTGACGGAGGTGATCCAGACAGTGCGGGCGTTGATGATGCCAATATCGACGAAGTAGTGGCCGGTACCGAACAGATCCCAGCCGTAACCGAAGGGGTCGGAAAGTAGTGGAATCATGTACTGGCCGACAATCAGCAGGTATGACAGGTAATGGGACAGGTGGTACGCCAGGGCGATGGGAATCAGGGTGAGGACAAAACTGCCCGCCAGTGCACGCAGTGGCTGGGCGTTAGTATCGGTGTCTGCTGCGCGGCGCATCAGCAGACAGAACAGCAGATAGGCGACGATAAACAGCAGGATAAACAGCACCATGCCCAGGCTGCTGATCAGGGTAAGTGCGCTGTCAAAAAAGGGCTGCAGGGCCAGTAACAGAGGCCGGATCAGATCAGCATAGAGAGCCCACTGAACAATGTCGGCCCAGAGCGGCGTGGCCATAAAGCCATCGAAGGTGACAATGGCCAGCATCAGCAAGACAAAGCAGCACAGCGAGAAACTCACCGGTTTAACGGTTAGCAGACCGATCACGGGCGGGCGCACGTTCCATTGCCGGGAGTCGCTACTGGCTCGGCGGTAGCAAGATGGGCAGTCAAAGCAGCCTTCAGAGGCGTTACGACACTCCTGCGTGCGGCAGCTGGCGCACAACGCGGAATTGTTCTGGCGCAGCTCGGTGGGGGCAAAGCGTGCCAGCAGGCTGAAGAACAGACTGAACACCTCGCCCCGCTGCAGCCAGGTCTGCCGACCAAACAGCGCCATCCCCAGCCAGCAGATCAGCGAATAACCCAGCATGACGCTGGCGATGCTGGCAGGCTGGTCACTCTGCGGCCAGATCAGTTCCAGCCAGCCAAACAGCGCAAACAACACGACACCCGGCCAGCAGCCCAGCCATTGCGGATACGGCAGGTTGAGGGCGCTGCGACTCTGCGGCCGAACCCGCTGCAATAACCACTGCGCTGCCAGGTAAAGGTTGCTCCAGGGATTGATCAGCAGCCAGAGGTTGCCTAAAAGACCGGACAGGTAAGCCAGCCCGACCCAGCCAATCACCCAGACCATGGTGGGGGCCAGGTTGTTAAAGGGTTGCTGTACCCCCCACCCGCCAGCGATCAGCACCAGCAAAAACAGCAGGCTCGTGGCCCATTGCAGTAAACGCTGTAGCGGCCAGGCTGCCAGTAACCGTAACAGCGGCACCTTGAGCAGGTTAAGCCGGGGGTAGTCCTGCGCGGGATGCGCCGGGTCGGCTGTGCTACTTTCGGGGCTCTGGCGCATGAACAGTGCAATCAGTACAAACGACAGTAACAGGGTAGCCGCCGCGCCGGTCAGATAGAGCCACAGCGGTACCGGCAAATCGTAGCGCTGAGCAAAACCATGGGCCGCAACCGGGCTAGCCAGCACGACCCCGGCCAGGGTGCTGAGCACCTGCCTGAGGAAATAATTACTGCGGGTGGACTTCAAAATACAGCAGCCCATGGTGATGACCCGCCCCATGTGCGTCACCGAAGCCATGGCTGGTGATCTGGAAGCGTCCCGTTGCATGGGCCCGGAACTGCATCACCGCCGCCTGCCCGGGTTGCAGCGCCAGCTCGATATCGTAACCGTGCAGATGCAACTGAACGGCCTCGTCGCTGTGCCAGTTCAGCTGCACCAGTTCACCCTGCCTCACGACCAGCTTGTGTCGTCCCTTTGAGGTACTAACCGCGTGATCAGCATCATGGCTGCGATCAATGGCGGCGGCCAGCTGGCGCTGTTCAATGCGTAACTCGAACTGATGGCCCGGCGCAGGCGTCACCGTCTGCGCCACCACCAGTGGGTGGATCAGCATGGCAAGCACAACTGTCTTCGCCCCTGTGAATAGCCCCATCGCCAGGCCCCGCTCCGGTGGTTGTATTGCTGTCAGTCTAGCAGCCTGCCGGGCTGGCGAGCGTGCAACTCTGCCGATGACCCGCTCCCGTGCTGGCGGGCTGCTAGACTTTAGCAAAACAGACCGCCCGGCCTGCTTGCTTGAACTGTTGCTGCCAACCCGGAACAGGTACCCCACTATGAAGTATTCGCTATCGCTTGCGCTGCTGGCGCTGCCACTGCTGATAAGCACCCCGTCCACCAGCCAGGCAGAGATCCTCGCCATGCTCAATTACGAGTCCCGGCCGGATGACAAACTCAAAGATCTGAAGCTGCCCACCGCAGCCCAGGTCCGGCGTGAAGGGATCGCCATTATTGATGTCGACCCGGCCTCCCCGCGTTACGGTGAAATTCTGCTGGATATGCCCCTGCCGTCGGACCTGGTGGCCCATCATATTTTTTATAACCGTGATGCCAGCAAGGCCTATGTCACCGCTCTGGGCAAGCCCGAGCTGCATGTGATCGATATGACCCAGAACCCGTACCGGATGAAGCGAGTGGCAATACCCGGCTGTGAGGTAGGGGAAGATACGGTGTTCTCGCCAGACAACAGTCGCTGGTATACCACCTGCATGGGCTCCAATAAAGTGGTCATGGGTGATGGCATCACCGACCAGCCCCTCAAGTCGATCACCATGCCCAAAGGCTATCCCCACGGCATCGCACTGCACAGTGAACTGGACCGTTTACTGGTGACCAGCACCGTGCGCGCCTCGGATCTGGCCGATCCGGGCGAGACCATCACCGAGGTCCAGGCCAGTACAGGCAAGGTGTTAAACCACTACAAGCTGTCTAATAAACCCAGCCCGTCGGGGGAAGCTCCGGTTGAGGTGCTGTTTGTACCAGACAGCAGCCCACCGCTGGCGTATATCACCAATATGTTCGGCAACAGCCTGTGGACCGCCCGCTGGAACCCCGACACTCAACAGTTTGATGTGGCCGAAGCGTTCAGCTTTGCTGATCAGGATGCCAGCGTGCCACTGGAGCTATATGTCCGCGACAATAGCACCCGGCTGTATATCACCACTGCCAAGCCTGGCAAACTGCATATTTTTGATATTGGCGAAAATCCGACTCAGCCCAGACTGCTGAAAACCCTGGCCGCCGCACCGGGTGCCCACCATGTGGCCTTCACCCAGGACAACCAGTATGCGTTTGTGCAGAACTCGTTTATTAACCTGCCGGGGATGAGCGATGGCACCATTACGGTAATGGACCTGCACAAAGGCGTGGTGGTGGATACCCTGAAGACCTTCAGGGATAAGGGGTTTAACCCGAACTGTATTGTGTTATTGCCACAATGGAATGACCCGGCCGGGCATTAGCCTGACAACCTGTAGCAGCGCGCTCCGCGCATGTCAGACATTAGCACAAGTCCGGGACGCTCACGGAGTAAGCTGCGACAGATGGGAAACCCATGTGAAACGCACCGGAGCAGTTCGCGCCGCGAACGCTCTGGACCAGGTGCTATACCCGGCCCCCGCATCGTTATAACTCAGGCTTCCTGTTCAGCATCCTGCAAACGCTCCTGGCGCTCACGTTCTTCTTGCATTACAGCTTTGATTTCTTCCATCACGGCGTCTACATCGGCACCGTCAGCCGGGCCTTCGAACAGGCCGGTCAGTTCGGTCTCCGGTTTCAGCTCACCCTCTTCGTAGAGCGCCCACATCTCTTCGGCGTAACGTGTGCTGAGTAGCGTCGGAGCAAACTCGGCGTAGTAGCGGGTCATGTTGTTCACATCCCGCGCCAGCATCGCTTCGGCATTGTTGTTGGCCGCCGCATCTACCGCCTGGGGCAAGTCGATAATCACCGGACCATACGCATCGACCAGCACATTAAACTCCGACAGATCGCCGTGTACCAGCCCGGCACACAGCATCAGCCGCACGTAGTGCATCATCACGGCGTGATCTTCCAGCGCCTGCTCGGCAGACATCGTTACATCATCCAGCCGTGGGGCCACATCACCGGCATCGTCGGTGACCAGCTCCATCAACAATACCCCGTCGATACAGCCGTAAACCTCCGGCACCCGCACGCCGGCGCTGGCAATGCGCGATAACGCATCCACTTCGGCATTCTGCCAGATCTCTTCCTGTTGCTGGCGACCATAGCTGGAACGTTTTTCCATCGCGCGTGCCCGGCGACCACTGCGCACTTTGCGGCCTTCCTGATACTGGGCAGCTTTTTTGAAGCTACGCTTGGCTGCATCTTTATACACCTTGGCGCAGCGCACATCGGCGCCACAACGGACGATAAAGATGTCAGCCTCTTTACCACTCATCAGCCTGCTGAGAACTTCATCAATCAGGCCATCATCAACCAGTGGCTGAAGGCGTTTGGGTACTTTCATGGCAACCTTTTCAGTCTGATAACAGAGACAGTCCAACAGACGCCTGCGCGGCTGCCGAAAAGCCCGTTAGTCTAGCATTTTTGAAAGGATAATTTTGAATCAACGGCAAACGAACGTTTGCAAGACCCTGACGCAAACAACAGGCGTAAAAAAACCAGCACACTGGCTGGTTCTCTTTGTTCTTCACAAGGAAGAAGATTGGAGCGGAAAACGAGATTCGAACTCGCGACCCCGACCTTGGCAAG
>CAJXNY010000065.1 GCA_913057435.1 uncultured Oceanospirillaceae bacterium
CATACGAGATCAGCCTCGGTCTCGTGGGCTCGGAGATGTGTATAAGAGACAGGTGGTAAAGAACGGATCCAGCACCCGGTTCTGGTTATCCGGCGCGATACCCGGGCCGTTATCATGCAGCTCAAACCAGGTCTGAGCCCCATTATCCCCGGCATATAGCCATAGCTGGGGCTGCTCAGTATTTTCCAGCGCATCCACAGCGTTCTGAATCAGGTTCACAACCACCTGATGAATCTGACCCGAGTGGCCCAGCGCCACCAGCTGCAGCGGCATATGGTCATGCACGGTGACATTGTGACGGCTCTCTTTCAAAATCCAGTGCATCGCCGAATGGATCACGTGGATCAGATCAAATTCGGTTTTCGCCACGCTCTGACAGGAGGAGAACTGACGCAGGTCGCTGACTATTTCGCGGACCCGGTCTGCCCCTTCCAGCGTGCCTTCCACCAGCGAGCTCAGATCGGCCATCGCTTTATCCAGCCGCATCTCAGCCCGCAACGCCTGTAACTCAGGTCGGCTGGCACCGCTGTGGATGGCATCAAAGTAGCGCGCCAGCTTATCGCTGTAGCGCTTGAGGGCATGCACATTGCCGTAGACGAAGCTGATCGGGTTATTCAGTTCATGGGCCACCCCGGCCACCAGCCGACCCAGCGATGCCATCTTTTCCGACTGTACCAGTCGCTCCTGAGCCAGCTTCAGATCAGCATGGGCTTCATTCAATGCTTTATACGCCAGCTGCAACTCACCCAGTGGCCGCCCCACCATCACCATCCCGACCAGCCGCCCCCGCTGATCTTTACGCGCGGAGCAGTTCATTGCCAGTGGCACTACACCTTCAGGCCCAAGCAGCTCAACCTCACAGTCACGCAACGACTGGACTCTGATCTGCTGCAGCGAGGCACTGATTTTGGAACGAAATTTCTCGGTGACAATGTCAGTAAACAGCACACCCGCCAGCGCCTCAGCAGTGCGCCCGGTCAGCTGCTCCGCCGCCTGGTTGATCTGGATAATGCGGCCCTGATGATCACAGACGATCAACAGATCACTCATCGCACTCTGTACGGAATCAAGAAAACTCTGCGCCTGCTCGAGGGCCTGATTTTTTTCTTCAATTTCGACCTGATAACGAACCATGTCCGCATAGGCTTCATCCATTTTATGGATAACGCTCAACCAGGCATCGTCGGTGGCTTCGGCAGTACTTGCAGGTACAGAAGAATGAGACATCACAGGGGACTCAGCTGACAGAATCAGGGGCATGGTCATAGCCTAACCCTCTGACAAAGATTGTTCAAAAACCAGAGTGCTATTACACCCCGGAAAAACCTGCGACTTTGGGATGTTTTTTAACAGCGACCGGTCATGCCCCCTTAAACAGGAAGGCTTTAGCGATTACACTAGCGGCCGCTAATTCAGGCACGAAGCAGTTAAAAAGACAGGATTCACCCATGCCCCAGCGTCTGCAGGATCTTTCTATCCTGATTGTCGACGACAACCCCGCCAATACCGATCTCCTACAGCTGATGTTAGAAGACGAGGGTTTTGACCATCTAACCGCGCTAAACGACCCCCGTCAGGTTGAACCCTGGCTGCAGCAACATCCTGTCGACCTGTTGGTACTGGATATTCGTATGCCTCATATTGATGGTTTTGCGATTATGGAACTGCTGAATGCGCACTATGGCCACCTGAATATTCCGGTGGTGGTGGTTACCGCCGAAGATGCCAACCGGGAGCGTGCCCTGCACCTGGGTGCCACCGACTTTATTACCAAGCCCTTCCAGAACTGGGAAGTCAGCCTGCGCATCAACAATGCATTGCAAAACCGGCTGTATTTCAGACGCCAGCAGAACCGGGCCGTCGAACTGGAGCTGCAGGTAAAAGAGCGTACCCGCGAAGTCGAAGACACCCAGCTGGAGATCGTCCGCCGCCTGGCACTGGCCGGTGAGTACCGTGACAATGAAACCGGCATGCACGTCATGCGCATGAGTCATATGTGCCATCATCTGGCAATAAGCATGGACTGCGATGAAGCCTTCAGTGAGCTGCTGCTACGTGCCAGCCCGCTGCATGATGTCGGTAAAATCGGTATATCCGACACCATTTTGCTCAAGCCTGGCCGGCTGGATGACGAAGAGCGCCAGATAATGAACACCCATGCCAAAATAGGCTACGACATTCTGACCGGCCACCACTCAGGACTGATGCAGATGGCCGCCCAGATTGCATTGTGTCACCACGAGAAATGGGATGGCAGCGGCTACCCTCAAGGCCTGCAAGGTGAAGAAATCCCCCTGGCCGCCCGCATTGCGGCATTGTGCGACGTGGTTGACGCCCTGCTATCAAAACGCCCTTACAAAGAGGGCTGGCCGATCGAACAAGTCGTTGACCTGCTCCAGAGCGAAGCTGGTTATCACTTTGACCCATCCCTGGTTGCACGCTTCCTCCAGCAACTGTCACAGATGCAAAAAATCCGCGCACAGTTTGCCGATACCGACGACTAAGCCCCGACTACTGAGATCACACGCACATGCTCAAATATCAACGCCTGCCCATGCTGGCCGCCCTGATTGTGATCCTCAGCCTGGGCAGCCTGGTATTGCTGGTCAACGCCACCAGCCTGCACCAGGTTCAACTGCTTGAGCACAGCGCAGAGCGGGGCCTGCATCGAAGTCTGGCCCGCGAATTAAATAACACGGCAGCGGTTGCCCGTGATGTCGCCTGGTGGGATGACAATATCCAGAATATCACCCACCAACTGGATCTGAACTGGGCACAACAGAACCTGGGGGGCTACCTGCACCGTAATTTTCATATTGATTACAGTGCCGTACTGTCGCCCGAATCACTACCGATCGTGCAGTTCTACGACGGCCAGTTCAGCAACCGCACACTGATACCTTCTCCGGCCCTGGCAGAATTGTTAAGACAGGCCCGGAACGCCAGCCCCAGCCCAGCTGGCGGCCCCACCGTAATATCAGGTATTACCCAGATACAGGGTGAGCTGATGCTGGTAGCCGCCACACAGCTGCAGCAGGAACAATTCGACCCGACAGAGACACGCCATAACAACTTTCTGATGGTAACGGCCAAGCGGCTGGATGGCGCACTGCTGACACAGCTGAAATATGACCTCAGTCTGAGTTCACTGACCCTTTGCAACGACCAGAGCCACACAACAGATAATAATCCCAGTCATTTCATTCCGCTGACTGATTTCCAGGGCGCTCCGGCCGGCCATCTGCACTTTGAAGTACCTGAATTGAAGGGTTACACCAATATCGCCCTGACAATTACGTTTATCGTACTGGGGTGTGTTGCACTGCTAACTCTGCTGATGACATGGCGTATTAACCGTTTGCTAATCAGCAAGCAGCACACCAACCAGAAACTGCTGGATGAGATCAGCCACCGCAAGCAGACCCAGAGCCGCCTTTATGCGTTACAGGATGCACTGAAACACAAGGTGGATGAGCGCAGTTCCCAGCTGCAGGCAGAACAGCAACGACTGAGTTCCATCTTTGAGGCCAGTGCCGACGGCATTATTACTATCGATGGCAACGGTACTATCGAAACGGTTAACCCCGCTGCTGCTCAGATGTTTGGCTACAGTGACGATGAACTGGTCGGCAAAGCAATTGAAGTCCTGCTCCGGCCCAGCGACCGCCACGACCATCAGGAGTATGTTGGTGGCTCCCAGTTACATGCCCCGCGCATTATTAATAAAGCCCGGCTGTTATGGGCCCGCCACAAGGATGGCCGCGAGTTTCCTATCGACCTCAATGTCGCCCCTATTAAAGGTGACGAGCGCCGCTTTGTAGGCATCATGCGCGACATCAGCGAACGCGCTGAACTGGAGCGGGCGCGGGAAGTCGCAATTCGTGAACTGCGCAATGTGCTGGAAACCGCCGCCGAAGGCTATGTCCGAGTGGGGCCTGCAGGCGAGATACTGGAGGTTAATGAAGCTTTCTGTCAGATGCTGGGGCAGCGACGTCAGGCCTTACTGAAGATGAAGCTGGGCGACCTTGTTCACCCCGATTCAGAGCAGACATTTAAGACACAGATCAGTTCTCGTGATGTCCAGCTACAACGCAGCTATGAGCTGAAAATGGCCACCGCCAAAGATGTTGGCCACTTCGCTGTCAAAGCCACCACCATTCTGGCTGCTGACGGCAGCATGGAAGGCTCCTTTGCCTTTGTCGCCGATATGACCGAGGTCCGCCACTACCAGCATGTACTGGAGCGCACCCGCGACGAAGCGGAACGCGCCAATCGGGCCAAATCCGAGTTTCTGTCCAGTATGAGCCATGAGCTGCGCACGCCACTCAATGCCATTCTGGGATTCGCCCAGCTGTTGCTAAACAGCCGCCGAGAACCTCTGAGCGAGCGCCAGCAAACCCAGATGAAGCATATCCTTAAGGGTGGCCAGCATCTACTCACGCTGATCAACGAAGTGCTGGACCTGGCACGAATTGAAGCTGGCCGCGTAACGCTGTCACTGGAGCCAGTACAACCTGTAGAAGTAATCGATGAGTGTATCAATCTGATTGAAAGCCTGGCCCATGAGAAACAGATCAGCCTCCATACCTCAGGCCTTGATGCTACCTTGCCGATGATTCGCGCAGACCGCACCCGCTTCAAACAGACCCTGCTTAACCTGGTCAGCAACGCGATCAAATACAATGCACAAGCAGGTCACGTCACCCTGACGGCAAGCCAGCTGGGGCCGGAGATAATGCGCTTTGAAATTATCGACACCGGACCGGGCATCCCCGAACACCGCCAGAGTGACCTGTTTAAACCCTTCTCACGACTGGGTAATGAAAACAGTGAAATTGAGGGAACCGGTATCGGGCTAACCATTACCCGCCAGCTAGTCGAATTGATGGGTGGCCAGATCGGCTTTAACAGTATAGAAGGCCAGGGCAGCACCTTCTGGTTTACTCTGCCGCTGGCGGAGGTGGGTGGCCATCCCTCTGTCGCCACCAGCACCACCGATACGGTAGCGGCACTTCCAGAACCAGACTCTTTGGCCCGACAGCAGATTCTGTATGTCGAAGATAATCCAGCTAATCAGCAACTGATGCAGCAGCTACTGGAAGAACTCTCTGACTACCAGCTGACTCTTTGTCACAGCGCTGAACTGGGTATTGAACTGGCGATCCGCCAACAACCCCAATTGATTCTGATGGACATCAACCTGCCCGGCATCAGTGGTATTGACGCTATGACGCAGTTACAGGCCAATGATGAAACCCGGCATATTCCAGTGGTGGCCGTCAGTGCGAATGCTATGGACTCGGCACGCCGCAAAGCAATGGAAGCAGGATTCGCCGATTACCTGACCAAGCCGATAGAACTCGGCCAGGTAATGACTGTGCTGGAACAGTACTTACCGGAGCAGGAGGTCATCGATTAACGTCAGGGTCATGCATCCAACAGGCGTAACAGTATCAACAACCGGTGGTAGAAGTGTTGCTGAGGGGGCTGGGCAGCGGAGCCGGGCTCCGGCGTAACCGCCGGACACTCGGCCAGTGGTACCGATGGGTCAGCATCTGCTTCGTTACAGGGCTGTGCTGTAACGGGCTCAATGGGTGCCGCAGCTCCAGGCGGGGGCAACACCTGAGCAGCCGCGGGCACAGTGCCCAAGACCAGCAGTAACAGACTGACAGGTAGCCCGCCAGGGGATTTTCGGGTACTCATTGAGACCTCCACAGCTACAGTTCAAGGTTTACCTGCCCGGCCTCTGTTGACGCCAGCCACCTTCACCCCGGCCTGCAGCAGCGGTGGCAAGCGACCGTCAGGCCGCCAGGTTAACGCCGTGCGCCTGGGCAAATGCCTGTAGCTGCTGCTGTAATTGTGCTTTGCGCTCAGGGTCAGCAAAACTGGCCTCAAAACTGTTGGCCGCCAATTGCAAAGCCTGCTGCGTCGTCAAATTCAGGTCACGCTGTAATGCGATAAAATTTTCGGTCATATAGCCACCGAAGTACGCCGGGTCATCCGAATTCACCGTCACACAGACACCCTGTTCAAGCAGCGTCAGTATCGGATGTTCTGACATATCCGGATAAACCTGAAGGCGAACATTGGACAACGGACAGACCGTCAACGGTATCCGTTGCTCAATCAGTCGCTGTATCAGAGTATTGTCTTCAATCGCACGTACGCCATGATCAACCCGGCTCACCTGCAAGGCATCCAGCGCCTGCCAGACATACGCCGCGGGCCCCTCTTCTCCGGCATGCGCCACACAGCGCAAGCCTTGCTGGCGCGCCAGTTCGAAGACCCGGGCAAATTTTTCGGGAGGATTGCCCTGCTCAGAACTGTCCAGCCCGACGCCAGCGACACACTCCAGCCAGAGCTCTGCCTGATTCAAGGTTGCAATCGCATCCTCTTCATCCAGGTGACGCAAAAAGCTCATGATCAATTGACTGCTGATACCCAGCTGCTTCTGGGCGTCATAGAGTGCCTGTGAGATACCACTGATCACGGTGCCGATATCTACACCACGATGGGTATGGGCCTGTGGATCAAAAAATGGCTCAACATGCTGCACATTCTGCGCATGGCAACGCTGGAGCCAGGCCCAGGTCAGATCATAAAAGTCCTGCTCTGTCTGCAGGACTGCTGCTCCCTGATAGTACAGATCAAGAAAATCCTGCAAATTGCCAAACTGATAAGCTGCAGTGAGCGCCTCAACCGAATCAAACGGCAACGCAATACCATTGCGCCAGGCCAACTCGAACATTAATTCAGGCTCAAGCGTACCCTCCAGATGCACATGAAGTTCAGCTTTAGGCATAGCATTGAGAAACTCATTCATATCACTCCCCCGGATACCGTTATTCAGGCTTTTTCTTACGCTGCTGGGCCAGCCGATATTCCCGGTCCATTTCGCCATACTGGCGTTCGTAGGCTTGCGGATCACTACGCCAGAGCCGATAAAGTTTGCGATCATTGGCCGCCAGTGGTGGTGGACGCTCCCCTCGACGTCGCAAAGCATTAAGGGTTACTGGAATAAACGCCAGTACCACAAAAAGAATGACCCATAGATATTCGGATTCGCTCACAACAGCCTCTGACAAGATAATCGGCTAACTGACATTATTATATACTCACTCAAGAATTAAATTTCACCTGAATATTAACAATACGACAGGCATTGTCAGTGCAGCCAGCAGCGTTTGCACCGTAATAATGGCGGCCATGGTGTCGGCATCGCCGCCTTTTTTCAGCGCCAGCACATAAGCTGACGGCGGTGCAGGCACGGCAAAACACAACAACAGCGCAGCGGCATACACACCTTCAAGTGCAAACCAGCCAATCACAGCCCAGGCCAGCAGGGGCTTTAACAGCAGCTGAAAGAAGGACGCTGTCCAGATAACCTCCCAGCTACCCCGTAAGCGCTCCACCTGCAATGCTGCCCCAACCACCAGCAGACCAACCGGCAAGGCCGCCGAACTCATTAACGCAACAAAATCATATAAAGAACCAGACAGCCCCAGGCCACTGAGGTTCAGGCAAATGCCTGCCAGCGCACCCAGTATCAGTGGGTTGGTCAGACTTTCTTTGAGGAATAAACCAGGGCTGGCGCCCTCAGCATTGAGGTACAACACAAAGATCAACACACAGAGCAGGTTCACCAGCAAAATGATCAATGCTGCAATCAGCGCCGTCGCCGCCACACCGGCTTCGCCAAACAGCTGGTCCGCCATCACCAAAGCGACAAAGGTATTAAAACGGACACCTCCCTGGTATAGCGAGGTGAATGTTGCTGCCGGTCGCGGTCGACACCAGCGCTGCCACGCTATCAACCACAGGCTCATCAGGAACAACACGGTAGCGACCGCCAGCAGCAATGAAAATACCGGAAATTCAGCCAGCGGCTTGTTCGCCAGCACCTTAATTTCCAGCGCTGGCATAAACAGGTAATAGAGTACAAAACTCATCTGCTGCCAGCTTGCCAGTGCAACACCGGCATAACGGCGCAGTAGAAAGCCTGCTGTAATGGCCAGAATCACTGGCACCAACGCTGTCATCACTGCCATAACGCAGCCTCCTCTCAGTTAAAAGAAGCTATGCTACGGAAACAATAACGTTAGAAAAATTTATATTAAATTGAGCTTTGCTTAATAAAAATTAACATTAGCTTTGATAGTAACGCTCAAACTCACGAACCAGGAAATCAGTCAGCTGGCGGCGATTATGGTTACGTTGCTGATACAGGCCCACTTCACGGTAAAGCGACTCCCGCCCAAACGGCAAAAGGTAGAAGCGACGGGAAATCTCTGCCAGCTCACGCTGATTAAGTGGCATGATCGTCACTCCCAACCCGTGTTCCACCATTTTAAATGCTGCCAGCAGTGAGTCCATCTCCATAGTTTCGCGTAACTGCAACCCTTGCGCCTGCAGTTCGCCCTCAATCATGGTGCCCGCCCACGCCCGGCGATCAAAACGGATATAGTCCGACTCACGCAACAAACTGGCCAACGTCTGGCCTTTGGCCTCAAGCGGCGCTACCAGATAAAAAGGCTCGCTGGTCAAGGGGTGCCATTGGCAATGGCTGGACAACACCTGCGGCGGGCCAGTGGTAATTACAGCATCCAGTTCACCCTGTTCGACTCGCTGGGTCAGGTCGGCCGACATACCACGATATACCCGCAGAAACACATGCGGTACGGCTCGTCTAAGCTGCGCCAGTACGGGTGCTAATGGGCCGGTTTGTACCGTGTAGGTAGCACCGATTGCCAGGGTACCCGACTGATCCGAGCTGCTGCCCAGGCCCTGCCCCAGCGCCGAATATTGCTGCAATACCTGCTCAGCTCGCAGGCAGGCTTCCCGCCCATCAGTGTTCAGTCGGGGCGAGCGGCCGTAGCGATCAAACAGCTGTACGCCCATATCACTTTCCAGCGCGCGCATTTGCTGACTGACAGCCGACTGCGTCAGCCCCAGCTGTTCGGCTGCCGCCACAAAAGAACCATAACGTTCAATCGCGACCAATGTACGTAAATGACGTAACGACATACTTCTCCTGGCCCGTAACCACGGGCTTTGTGCAGCTGTTCAGGCTGCCAAGGAACACTCACCACGGCCCAAAATTCACAAGCGCATAGACAAAGGAAAGCTGTGTGTTATCATGACATCACTGCCTGTGACGCAGAACTATTTATGCAACAATCTGAATATGAAGCTTCGCTATACCGCTTATCACCATGTAAGCCTGTCCTGAAGATTTTCACACTCTATTGCAACATAAGTAATCTTATTCGCGGCTACTAAAGCGCAAGAGTGTGTAATGTTACGCGTTCTTAAGCTACAACATATATTTTCAGGAGACTATCATGTCTAACGCTACTGGCATCGTTAAGTGGTTCAACGAAGAGAAAGGTTTTGGTTTCATCACTCCGGATAACGGCGGTTCTGACGTATTCGTTCATTTCCGTGCAATCCAGTCTGACGGCTTCAAAACCCTGGCTGAAGGCCAGCAGGTTGCTTTCGACATCGAGCAGGGCCAGAAGGGTCCTCAGGCTGCTAACGTTACAGTTAGCTAAGCTACGATTTCAGCCGTAAGGCTAAAAAAGCCCCGCCAGAGCAATCTGGCGGGGCTTTTTTGTAATACCCCGCAACGCCCCTGCCTACAAAACCGCAACAAACAATACCTCCGCCTGACCATAACGATCGCCAGAGCCACACAAATCAAACCAGTTATATGCACAAGTGTGTAGACAAAGGGAAACTGTGTGTTACTATAACGTCCTGCCTGTGACGCAGAGCTATTTATGCAACAATCTGAATATGAAGCTTCGCTATACCGCTTATCACCATGTA
>CAJXNY010000066.1 GCA_913057435.1 uncultured Oceanospirillaceae bacterium
GTCCGCACAGGGCGTTTCACTCAGGATAGTGAAGCTTGATCCAACCATCACGCAGTGCGTACAACCCTTCGGACTTTAAATACGCATCAGACAACGCCTGATTAATCCCCGGAGTTTTCGAACTGCGCCATGGCCCTTTTCTGGTAATGCCACACGCCACTGCGGCTTGTACTCTGACGTGTCAACACCACTCTGATTTGTTATCAGCACGTAGTTTTTCGTCCAGCCTTCTCCAGACAAGACCTCACGGTAAGGTCCTTGCCATTCGCTAGTAGTTGGCATCTAATAACGGCATAAATCACTGTGAGCAGTGACAGTCCTACAGAAGGCTTTCACCTTATTAGTTCATGCCAATATTGGGCGTATACAAGGCGCTACTACGGAAGTTTATAAACATCCGTAGAGCGCGGCATTAAGTGGATGAAAAATGTACTCTAAGCCTCCGAAAAGACTTCGTGATTTAAATGGTTTCGGCCCCCGTAGTGAAGAGATTCTGACGGAGGTTGGAATCAACTCTGTTGAAGCGTTTATGGCAATAGATCCTTATGATTTATACGCAAAAATTAAGCCTATGAAAGGTATGGGATTAAACTCAATCTATGCCATTATTGGAGCCAGAGAAAACCTGTCCTGGTTAGAGATTGCGAAGACACGGAAAACTGAAATTCTGATGCGCCTTGATGATCTTGGGTTAGCGCCTAAGTAAAGCCATTTAATAATGGGTTATTCTTCCAGGCACAGGACTATTCATCCGCCGATCTGACATCACTCCAGGATAAGTAAAATTTTAAAACCCTACTGACACTCCCTGTCAGCAGGGTTCAGGTATGTTTGGCTTCTATTAAAAAAGAGAAGCTACACCATGAAAATGAACTACTTCGTGCTTGGAACAAACAATATGGAAGCGTCGGTAAAATTCTATGATTCATTTTTTGAGCAAACAGAATTTCGCCAGACGTTCTCAACGGACAGAATGACCTTCTGGCAGGGTGAAGATGCAGACTCTGCATTCGCCGTCGCGCTCCCCTTTAATGAGGCGCCAGCAACACAGGGCAATGGCACTATGATTGGTTTCAGTGTTGGCTCTGCCGATGAAGTAATAAGGCTGCATAAGAAAGCGATTGAGTTAGGCGGCAGTTGTGAGGGCGAGCCAGGTCAACGGGGGCCTCGTTTTTCTGCCTATGTGAGAGATTTATATAACAATAAAATAGCGTTGTCCGAGTAAAGCGCCTGATCAGCTAGCCGGAGGCATCCAGCCTCCCCAGCGAACCACAGACTGGGCTGGATTCAAGCACTACGTGCAGACTGAGGATCAGCTCGGTTGACTGCCTGGAATGCGTTCACCGCCACATTGATGAGCGAGTTTGGCCAAAGAAGCTGGAGAGGATTTATTGGTCATGCTGATATAATCCTGGGCATACCAGACACCAGGTGAACGCTATGAAAATACGCACATTATTACTACTGGCTGCCACACATGGCTTTGTTGGGTTCGTGGGGTTTGCAGGAGGAATTTACGCGTTACCCATTCTCACCGCCCCACCGGCACCCAATACAGCAGCAATCACCACAGCAGCGCTGAAGGCACAGTACAGCGCTGAATTTAGCAGAGAACTGAAAGACAGTGATGCGCTGCACTGGGGAGAAGGTACGGTTTCGATTGGGGCTAAATTTATTACCCTGGAGGGGAGTCTGGCACCGGGGCCGGATTACAAACTGTATCTGTCGCCTGAATTTGTTGAGACGGAGGCTGATTTTAATCGTTTGAAGTCCACCATGGTTCAGGTCGGTGATGTGAATACATTCGCCAACTTTATCGTAGAGGTTTCGCCGGGTGTTAACCCTGCGAATTTCTCAACGGTTATTATATGGTGTGAATCGTTTGGCCAGTTTATTACATCCGCTAAATATCAATGAAGCGACAGACATGCACAAGCGTTCCGACGGGTATTGATTTCCACTCAGTACGGTTAAGATTGATGGGCACATCGCTTCGCTCTTTTGCCCATCCTACGATACGAATCTGGCAGTGGAGTGCGTGCAGGCTGCGGTTGAAGCAAAGCGTACACTGCCTTTTGAGTTCACGCTCACGGCCCGTGCTGAAAATTTTCTGTTTGACCGACCGGATCTTGACGACACCATCCGTCGTTTGCAGGCATTTGAAAAGGCCGATGCCGATGTGCTGTTCGCACCAGGGCTGACCATTGAAGAGGTAGCTGGGCAAGGCAGCTTCAGTTTCAGTGACCACGCAGTGCCATTCGGGGAGTTGAATAACCGCTTTTGAAGGGTCTGTAGCAGCAAGCCTGAACGGGCAAAGGTAGCTGAAATCGTGGCTGACTGGCGTGATCGCCTGGGTGATCTGAGCTGGCTTATGGAGGACGGCCTGTGCAGGCTGGATTGCGGGTGAAGGCTACGCCAGTACAATAGCCGCTTATTCTTGATGTCACGGAGACGAAAATGAAGATCACGGGCGAGTGTTTTTGCAGTGAAATAAAGTATGAAGTAGATGGTACTTTGCGTGACGCACGGTCATGCCACTGTTCTCGTTGCCGCAAAGCATTCAGTTCTCAAGCATCAGCCTATGCACTGGTGTTGCCTCAAGAATTTAAATGGCTATCGGGAGAATCCCTCCTCACATCTTATGTCGGCTCCCATGGTTTTGGCCTCCAGTTTTGCAGTCAATGTGGCTCTACACTGTGTGGTATCTACAATGGTACGGTTCATGGAATTACACTGGGGTGTGTTAATGGTGATCCAGAAATTGAGTTGGGCAGGCATATTTTTGTGGGTTCAAAAGCCCGCTGGGAATCCATCGCCGAAGGTGTTCCTCAGTATCAGGAAGGCGAACCATAAAATTCATAGCAATAGAAAATAGGCGTTAAAAATACCACTCGTATTTACCACCCTGGACAGACGATCATCCACCGTTTTCAGTACGGCTGTCGACAGTTCAGGCAGGCCCCCATAAGAGAAGTAGCATGTCCCAGATTTTCTCCACACAAGACCCGAAATTCACCCTGCGTATCGCCACCCCGGCAGATGCGGCGCTGGTCGTCAGTTTTATGAAGAAACTTGGCAAATTCCAGAAGATGGAAGATGCCATTATCGCCACGCCTGAGCGTATCGAGCGGCTGATGACGGCGAAGCTGGGGGAAGCGGTGTTTGGTCTCTACGCCGGTGAGGTGGTGACGTTCGCCTATTTCAACGAGAAAAGCTCGGCCTTTACCGGTCGTTCCGGGCTGTATATCGATGGTTTCCTGGTGGATGATTCCATGCGTGGCAAAGGGCTGGGCAATATTATGCTGCAGTTCCTGTCGAAGTACGCCGTTGACCGTGGTTGCGAGCTGCTGGAGTGGGGCTGCCTGGACTGGAATACCCCGGCGATCGAGTTCTACCAGAAACAGGGGGCTTTCTGTGTGGATACCATGCGTATTTACCGCCTGTCGCCGGAATCGTTAAGGGAGAATGCGGCGTTGTTTAACGGTGACGCTGGCGCTTAGCCTTCAGCACAGTCGTGATACGGCAAGGGATCCGCTGCCGCTAAACAGCAGGATCACCTGACACCCTGCTGGTGCTGGCTTTCAGGCCCGGCTGTGGCCGCTTGACTGAGTAGTACAACCCACCTAAAACTAAAGAGTGTTGTTCGCCTGGGAGCAAAGTTTGGCTAACGCGACCCAGCCAAAGTGAAACTGTTCGTCTGTCTGTACCTTATGTTCAGGATGAACGGCGTGCTATACATGGCTACCAGGTTGCTAGCAAAGCCTGGGAAGGCTACCGGGAGCATGTATTTTTCTACTCCGGACTTCAGTGTTATATTTCATTTAAAAACATAACCTTAAGGAAGAACATATAATATGAGAGTTTATTATTGTTGGAAATTTACACTCTTCACACTCGCTTTACTATTAAGCATATCCACTACGACTCACGCAGATGAAAACCATCTGTTGAAAAAAATAAATCAAGTAAAAGTGGATTTGGATGCTCGCATTGGAGTCTCTATCTATGATGTAAACAACGATAAACTTTGGGATTACGATGGTGACATTCGTTTTCCATTAATGAGCACATTCAAAACGCTAGCATGTGCAAAATTGCTTTTTGATATTGACAAAGGAACTCAGTCTTTTAAAACGTCCGTTGTCATAAAGAAAAAGTCGTTAATTACCTGGTCTCCTGTAACCAAAAAACTTGTCGGTACAAGTTTTTCTCTAAAACAAGCATGTACTGCAGCTATGATTATGAGCGATAACACCGCTGCTAATATAGTACTTGATGGTATCAATGGCCCAGGCGCTTTAACCCAATTTATACGTACTATTGGCGATAATGTAACTCGTCTGGATAGAATAGAACCATATCTAGGCGAAGCAGTTGATGGAGACTTAAGAGACACTACCACACCGAATGCAATGGTAGAAAACTTATACAAACTTCTGTTCGGTAATGTATTGCCAGAAGCATATAAAGCTCAGCTTAAGCAATGGATGATGGACAATAAGGTGTCAAACAGTTTATTGCGCGCATCACTTCCTGCTGGCTGGTCCATTGCTGATCGCTCAGGTGCAGGAGGCTATGGTTCAAGGGGAATTACAGCCGTTGTGTGGTCTGATGAGCGTACACCCCTGATTATTAGTATTTATCTAACACAAACGGATGCATCCTTTGATAAACGCAACAAAGCAATTGCGGAAATAGGTAAGGAAATTTTTGCCCTTTACCGCTAAACACGACCAACAAGTGACCGTGCTGTCAATAATATGAGGCTTGTCACATTCCGGTGTCGCGCTTAACGGCATGCTATACATGACCACCAGGTTGTTAGCCAAAGCCGGGTAATACTGCCTGGCGGGTAAGTACGTTCAACATAATGCAGGGGAAAACAGATGTCTGATGTCGATAACAACGTAGCCCGCTGTCTGTGTGGCGGGGTCACCATCACCGCCGCAACTGTCAATCCAGCCTTTACCGTGTGCCATTGTGACACTTGCAGAACCTGGGGCGGCGGCCCTCTGTTTGCGGTCCAGTGCGGCACGGATATACAGATTACCGGTAAGGACAAGCTCAAGGAGTATGACTCTTCTGCCTGGGCCAGCCGGGGCTTTTGTTCCGAGTGTGGCACCCATCTGTTTTATCACCTGAAGAAAACCGGTGAGTACAATCTGCCCGTCGGCCTGTTCCCGCAGATAGCAGGGCTAACCATGGATATGCAGTATTTCAGTGACAAGCGCCCTGATCATTACTGCTTCAGCAATGAGACTAAATCCATGACGGCGGCTGAGATAGAGGCTTATTTTTCCTCGCTGGCCTGATAGAAGCTCAATAGCGCTCTGGTCGCTACCATCAGAGCGCATTATCCGATGTACATCGAACGGACGTACCGCCACACCATGAAAGGTAATAAAACCAGTAGTGAATACACACGAAGAATAAATCTGGCAATAAAATTTATATCTGACAATATCAACAGTCGAATTAGCCTGGATGATGTCGCCAGCGCCAGCTTCTTTTCCCCCTATCACTTCCACAGAATATTCCACAGCATCGTGGGAGAAACGGTTAATGATTTTATTATCAGAAAGCGAATGGAGTTAGCGGCGAGTCGCATTGTTTGTAAAAGTGAGTTAAGCATTACTGAAATATCAACGATGGGTGGTTTTTCATCGAGTGCAAATTTTTCAAAAGCGTTCAAATTATATTTCGGCGTAACACCGGGCCAGCTACGAAATCCAGCCAGGGTTAAAAGTAGCAAGATTGGAAAAATTTATAGCAAGTATGGAAAAGAGTTCGATCCACAGAGTCTGTACTCTCAGTTTGTCACTGAAACAGAACATTTCAATTCAGACACACTAGAGAAACTACTGATGAATATAAAAGTGCAGGACCTTGACGCACGCCATGTTGCCTACCTGACAACGCCAGGAGGTTATGAACTGGAGTCTATTTTTAACACCTGGGATAAACTGTCATCATGGGCCGTCGCCAATGGTATCCACGACCATGAAACCCGGCGCTATGCCATCCTCCATGACAACCCAATGGTCACCCCCGTCGATAAATGCCGCTATGACGCGACAGTTGAGATAGACCCTTCCCTCACGGTTGCTGCGCCCTTCGCTACTCAACTAATCCCTGCGGGTAAGTATGGCGTTGCCTATTACAAAGGTGATGGCGATAAGGTGGGTAACTTTTATATGGAGCTGTACTCAAAATGGCTGCCAAACAGTGGCTTTGAGCCAGACGACTACCCGCCCCTCGCCCATTACCTGAATGACTCCCGTGTCGATGGGTTTGTCGAAATGGAAGCCTGGATCAAGATAAAGACGCTGAACAAGGCCTCCTGATCGCCAGAAAACACGCGTAAATCCGGTTGGCCCTTGCTGACCGGAACCCTTATCATTCGGATGAACAGACGCTAATTTACGGATGAATGATGATTACAGCAGAATTTCTGATCACCGCCCTGGTGGTTGTTTTAATCCCCGGCACCGGTGTTATCTATACCCTTTCAACCGGACTCTTTCAGGGGGCTAAAGCCAGCATGGCTGCGGCGCTGGGCTGCACTGCTGGAATTGCCCCTTCACTGATCGCCTGTATTCTTGGCCTGGCTGCCGTTATCCATACCAGTGCACTGGTGTTTCAGGCGATCAAGTTTGCCGGGGTCGCTTACTTACTGTATCTCGCCTGGTCGATGTGGAAGTCAACCGGAGCATTAGTCATTGCAAGAGAAGCACAGAGCGTAAGCCTGTGGAACACCAGCCTGAAAGGCTTTTTAATCAATATCCTTAACCCCAAGCTGTCGCTTTTCTTCCTCGCATTCCTGCCCCAGTTCATCCCGGCCCAGGCTGAAGCACCCATGCTTAATATGCTGGTGCTCGGTGCTGTGTTTATGGCAATGACACTCGTGGTATTTGTGGCTTATGGTTTATTGGCTGACCGCTTAAGCCACTATGTCGTGAACTCCCCAGCAACGGTACAAAGAGTGCAGCACTCTTTTGCTGCAATATTTGCGTTACTCGGGGCACGGCTGGCACTGACAGAGCGCTAATCGGACATCAGCTGATAATTGCCAGACCCGACGACACTGCCACCGGGTAACCTGCTGGTCGTGGCTTAGCCCTCCAGATTGATATGTTCGGCAATGTAATCGATCAGGCAACGCACACGGCGGCTGACGGTTTTATCTGCATGATAAACAAGGTACACCGGGATCGGGATCGCCAGGGTCTCGGTCTCAAGTAACGGCACCAGCCGCCCCTCAGCAACATCCCGCTGTACGGTAAACGCCGACAGGCAGGCAATACCATTGCCCTGCAGGGCCAGCTGGCGAAGTGACTCACCACTATCGGCCATAATTTCCGGCTTTATGACCACCTGGGCATCGCTGTTATCAAGCACCGGCCAGCAGTTCAGATGCTCGGCCCGGCTAAACCCCAGGCACTGATGGTGTAGCAGATCGACAGCGTTTTCAGGAACACCATAGCGTGCAAGATAGTCGGGCGCGGCATACATTCCCCGCCAGGTATCACCCAGCTTGCGGCATTTCAGGCTGGAGTTTTCCAGTTCGCCAATGCGAATAGCGATATCCACCTTGCGCTCTATCAGATTGATATTGGACTCGCTTGACTCCAGCACCACGCTAATCCCCGGATAGATCGCTTTAAAACCAGCAATCAGAGGTGCTATCGCGTGCAGAGTAAATGGTGTGGCGGCATCCACTTTGACAATGCCGGATGGCCTGCCTTCGGTGTGCAGGAAGTGATCTTCCACACTACCCAGCTGTGCCAGAATCTCCGCAGCCTGCTGATATAGCCATAGCCCTTCTTCGGTGGCTGTCACATGGCGAGTCGTACGGTATAACAAGGTGCTCTCAAGTTTCGCTTCCAGCTTTTTCAGACTTCGGCTCGCCACTGAGGCCGCAATATTGAGGCTCTCTGCAGCCCGGCTGAAACTGCCACTTTCTACGATGGCACAAAACAGCACCAGCTCGTCTACGGTTACCTTCACGTGCACCTCGATAATGATCACATCAGCAATAAGGTTTAGGCATTGCAGATTTTTATGTCCATAGTCTGGTGATGGTACTGGTTCCGTCTAAGCAGGTGTATCAAAAAAGACATGTCATAACAGCCTGCCAGTTCGCCGTGACCTGCCCTGTTGTCAGAGCAAATCTCGCTGACAACAGGGCAAGCCGTTACCAGACATTCGGCTCAGTCTATTGCCGTGCTACCTGCTGGCAGTTCACCATCCAGCGCCTTCAGAAAAGCAACAATCTCTGCCACTTCATTATCACTGAGCGCCCCATCGTCAGCGATACGAAATGCTTTATCATCGCCCGACCAATAAACATGGCGATCATCTGTTTCTCGCTCACTGAAGACTTTACCTAACTGCACAGCAGCCATTATCCGCACGGCCTCCTCCAGCGACTCAACCAAACCATTGTGAAAATACGGTGCGGTACGGCTAACGTTACGTAATGAAGGGATACGCCAGACCCCTGTCTGCGCCTTTGGGTTATCATTTTCCAGCCCTTTATCGCGGGTGAACTGGTACTGCTGTTCATAGTTTTCATCCGCCAGTGCTGGAAACATCCGATACGCCGATGTCGTCCCAAACACACTGGCTTCGCTAAAATTAGGCCCTGCATGGCAACGGCTACAGCCAATAGACTCAAACAACGCCATGCCGCGAACCTGCTGCTGAGACAGCGCCCCCAGATCCCCTCGCAGAAAACGGTCGTAGGCCGTATCCGGAGTAA
>CAJXNY010000067.1 GCA_913057435.1 uncultured Oceanospirillaceae bacterium
AGATCTACACTATCCTCTTCGTCGGCAGCGTCAGATGTGTATAAGAGACAGCCATGGGCCACCGCCGCAGTAAAGGTTCGGGCAACCTGTATTACATCAGAGGCCACCTGCTGAATGACAACCTGGGCGGTATCGCCAACGAAGCCAACCTGTACCCCATCACCCATGAAGCCAACGGCCAGCATAAAACCCATGTTGAGGAATACATCAAAAAAGGCATCGATAAAGGCTACGTCTACCGCTACGAACTCGACGTCCGCCAGGTGGGCAATGTCGGCTACGACAGCAGCGCGATCACTGGCACCACCACCGCGCTGAACCGCTTCACCGTCGACAGCGATATCCACTTCAGCTTCGCCCGGCTGGACAGCGCCAACAACGATGTGGCGGGCACCGCCCACAGCGGCAAAATCGAGTCCCGCTACGACACCTCTGGTGCCGCGCCCTTTACCAACACCACCGAGTACGCCACCGACTATACCGGCGGCAGTTACAACCACCCGGTGGCGGTGGGGGCAGGCAGCAATGCCGAAGCCACCGACACCAGCACCCAGGCCACCCCGCTGGGCAGTAATGCCGGGCTGACCAGTGATATCTCAGCCACCGGGTTTACCTACGGCTTGCCCACCAACCCGGGTAGCTGGGCCAGCGGTGGCGGCATCAGCGCCAGTGCCAGCCTGATACCAACCAGCGACAGGCTGTCGCTACGCCAATCCACCAAGGCCAATGTCGTAACCTACTTTGATAGCTGGGTGCCAGCCTGGACAGCGACGGATATCGGCCTGTGGGTGGATGATGTGCGCACCCCGGGGATGACCCAGTGGCACGCCGTGTTCAGCAACGCCACCACCGCCCACAAACTGGCGGTCGGGGTCGAAGCCAAACTGCGCCACGCCTCGGCACTGACCCGCGTCACCATCAACGGCGCCGCGGTCAATACCTGAGCACAGCCCCGCATACGCCAGCCCTGGCGGTTGCAGTGAAGGCGATAGCGGTTAACGATGCCAGACCGCCGCTGGCGCAGGGGCGGGCAGAGGAGAAGGCAGGCATGAGGTTGCGTTTCTGCCGTGGGGAGTGAGCACATCAAACACATGACAGGTGCGATTAAAGCCCCCCTGATTGCCAAAGCGGGCCTGAACGGTCCAGTGATTTGCCACGGCAGGCGGGTAAGGCATTGCCCCTCCCCCATGCAGACCCTGGGTAATACGGCAGGCATTATTGATATAGGCCGCTTCCAGGTTGAACATGCCAGCCCCGTTATCGGCCGTGCTCTGAACAGCGAGCTGAGCCGTCAGCTGCTGGGCAGCGGTAAGTCCCAGATTGCCCACGAACACACACTGTGCCCTGGCTTCAGCAGAGAGAATGGCGAGTAATAGCGCAAGATAGACGGCGATGTCGACAGGCCGGGGCCAATTGGCGAGATAGCGTTTCATACAGCAGTTACCTTTCAGGCTGAGTGGATAGCCATGCATCACATGGCCAGGAACCACCTACTGTATAAACTGAGGCGGAATCCGCCTCGGGTAAACAATGGAACAGTCTGCTGAACCCGTGCCAGAACAGACGCCGGCACGGACGATAACGGCGGCCGCCGATTGCCGACGCCGCCGCTGTCAGGCGCGATTAGCCATTGGCGCCAAAGTTCTGCTCAGCCAGCACCGTCAGCGCCTGCCAGGGCGCATGGGGCGTGGTCAGGATTGATTTGACATCGCTGAAGCCCTGTTCAGGGGTGGTGCCTGGCGGCATATATTCTTCCAGGTAGCTCCAGGCCAGCGGGTTACGGCCAGCGGTCGAACTGATGCCCCGCGCCTTGCTGAAGCCCAGACCAAACACCTGACCGGTGGCGGTATAGGTGGTGTCACGCATGGTGAAGAAGGTGTCGCTGTGGCTGTTGATGGTCTGCTTCAGGCTGCTGATCTGGCCTGCCGGAGGGGCCAGGGTTGCACCGCTGACACCCCATGTCCGCAGGCGCTGCTGGCAGAAATAGCCGATCAGCTCACCGACGGAACCCACCGTGGCGCTGATATGCGCGGGGTTGAAATCAGCACCATCGACCATCCGTGACCCCGGAATGGTGGCATGGCGGCCGCGGCTGAAAATCAGCTGGTACTGCTCTGGGCGCAGGCCGCTGGCCTCAATCGACTCGCTGAGCGGGTCCCAGCGGCTGCCATCGGCTTTGACCAGCGCGGGCACCACAGCGTTAAAGCCTATAGACGTCTCATCCACGGCATAAATACCCAGATAGTTGTGCAGCACAGACACCGGCAGGGTACACATATTCTCGGGCCAGTCACCGGTGCCCGGCACCGGGTCCAGCCCGATCAGGTTAACCCTGATATGGGGCAGATAGAGCGCGATCAGATTGGCCACCGCAATGGCCACCACGCCCCCCCGGCTGTGGCCGATCAGGTTCACCGTTTCCCAGCTTTTCGGGTTCTCCCCCAGCGTCGCCAGATCATCCGGCCGCCAGCTCAGGCGCAGGCTGTCGGCAATCAGCCGCGGCTGTTCGTCGACGGCTTTCAGGCCGATTTTCGTCGCCACCTGATCGCCCAGCGGGTTGGCAGCAAACTTCAGCTCTGCCACGGTCAGATCATCGGTCAGCAGCTGCACCCGGGTGCCAACAATCAGCGACATCGCCTGGGCGGCCAGATAGTTCACCGAGTGGCCCGACAGACTGTCGGCCATGGACGATGGCGCGCGGCTCATGGTCGGTTCGTAATCAAAATCTTTCGGATTAAGCTGGCGCTTGTACCAGTAGTCAATATTCAGGGTCTTGAAATAAGCGCTGTAGGGCTCGCCGCAGCCTGGAATCGAATGGCTGGCATCGCCGTTGCCTGCCAGCTGCTGATGGAGCTTTGACGGGATGTAGCCTATGTGCGGCGTATAGGTGTCAATTTCTTCCGCCGGGCGTAGCACCAGGCCGTGATTTGGCCAGCAATCGGTGCCGGAGAAAGACAGTGTCAGCGTTGCATTACTCATAAATAAATCCCTTAGATAAATGACATAAAGCGCCAGCCCGATGATAGCAGGCAACAGGCAGCGACGCCCCGTCGTGTCAGGCCTGCCGGGGCTGATCATACGAGCCGGACAGCCTGGGCGGCGCGGGCGAAACGCGGGGGTTAACGGGAAGGTGACACACATGCAACGGCTGCACGGCCAGAGTGACGCGCAGGTAATGAGACTAAAAAGCGGCAATAAGTCGTTAACGGCAGCAAAAAGCTGTTAACGGTAATTAACGCGCATTGTTGTTGAACAGATATTTACCTCCAGGTAAAACTGCCCGGGTTTATAACAATAATCAAGGCACTCTCCCATGACTGAGACAACCACCGATACCGAACACAACTGCAACTGCAACGAACAGAACAGCGCCTGCTCCATCGTCCATATCCATAGCCCGGTCACCAATATCAGCATCTGCAATGATGGCTGTGGTGAGGGTGAAGGGGGGGATGGTAAAGGCGGCGATGGTAATCCGGGTACCGGGAACCCCACTCCCCCGGCAACCCGCGTTGAGCAGTACTTCTATACCCAGACAGGCCAGGTCTCAGGGGTCTCCACCTTCAGTGCCGTCGATGTCGACAGCGATAACAATATCTACACCAGTGCGATACAAGGGCCTGGCGGCTCTCCGACATTGCAGATCGTCAAAATGGCCAGTGATGGTGCCCGAATAAAACAGGTCCAGCTCAGCCTGACCGGCCTGAGCGGAAGTAAGAACGACACCCAGCTGATCTGGGCGGCCAATGACCACCTCTATCTGGTCACCAGCATAGCTGGGGGGATGGTACTGATAAAACTGACCCCCGAACTGGAGATCGTTACCAGCCAGCTGATTCAGGACAGTCAGCCAGACATCACCTCTCGTTTGCTGAGCGATGCCGACAGCAACCTCTACCTGGCCGCATCTCAGTATATAGACGCCAGTACGGCAACCCCGGTTATGCTCAAGTACGATGCTGACCTGCAGCTGATTGAGCGTAAAACCATCGTGGATGAACCCGACGACAGCATGACCGATGTCTGCTGGGACCATACGGGTAAACTGGTGTGGCTTACCCGCTCAGGCCTGGTGATGCGTACCGATACTGATCTGGCGCTGGAAGCGATTGAACAACTGATCAAAACTCATGGTGCAAACCCAGGTCTGATTACCTTCAATGGCATCGTACAGAACAGCCAGCACGGCTTTGTGCTCTCTGCCAACCTGACAGGTGGACAGCGTCACGGTTTCCTCCAGCTAGACAGTAATTACCAGTACAGCCACCAGGTAGGGCCGCTCTTTGTCGATGCAGAGCACACACCACTGCTTCGCCGTCTTGCCGATGGAAGCCTGGTATTTCGCCACGCCGACCATCTGATTCGGTTAGCGCCTGATACCCGCTTCGATAGCTATCTGCAGCTCAGTTTTGGCAGCTCTCAGGGCTACGTGCAAGACAGCCTGGGGCGCCTGATTATTACGGGTTCTACAAACAGTAAACTCTATGCATTACCCGATAACCTTCACCTATCCCCAGAGACTCTGGCACAGAGCACCGCCGTTGACCGGAAACAGCTGATGGCCCTGATTGAGGATCACCGCTTCGCCAACGCCGAAGTCAACCTCACCCTGGTGAGCGATAAAGCGATTACCCTCAACGGTGCGCCAACCCTGACACCGGAAACCCTTACCAGTAACCATACCGTCACCCCCATCGCGCCCTGACCCCGGCCCATGCACAGCGGTAACGCTGTGCATCTTATTGATAAGACCCCGCAATAACAGCCCGTTACACAACCATCACCGACCACACTTGCAACAGAGACACACCCCTGCGACGGCAGCCACCGCCCTGTTGCAGGCCCCTGGCACCCGGCCGGAGCATCACGCCGACAGCCTGTTCCATAACGCACACCCATAACCCACCCCCATAGATGTCATTCCATAGAGAAGGGAATCCCATGACCGATACAACAAACACCGGTTCCAGCGCCAACAGCTGCACTGGCGGCTGCGATTCAGATACCCACTACGCCCTGAGCTTCCACTGCCCAGGCCAGTACGATATTAACTTTAACGGCAGTTTTGCGGGGGGGAGTACCACTGGCGGCACGACCGGCGGTACAACCAGCGGCACAACCGGCGGTACAACCGGCGGCACAACCGGCGGCACAACCGGCGGCACAACCGGCGGCACAACAGGCGGCACAACGGGCGGCACAACCGGCGGCACAACAGGCGGTACAACAGGCGGCACAACAGGCGGCACAACAGGCGGCACAACAGGCGGCACAACAGGCGGCACAACGGGCAGTTTTACGGGCACGGGCCCATTGGCACTGGAGACAACACAGCAGATCGTGGCACTGGCCAGTGATGTTAATAACGGCCTTCTGGTGCTGGGAACAGAGAAAGAAGGCGAAGAAACAACCCATGATATCTATCGCTATAGTCCGGATTTCAACAGCGCTCAGCGCATTTCGCTGCAATCCGCAAAGCCGGATGACAAATACTGGACCGTCTATGGTGCTGCTTCCATCGGCGAAAGCACTTATGTTTCACTGGGCCGAGGCATTGTGCAGTTCGACAAAGATTTTAATCAGGTGGAATACCGCAGCATTAGCCGAACTACGTCTTACCAACTGATCAATTTCAATAACACCCTGTACAGTGCCAGCAATACCCAACTGGTAGAGATCACCCCTCGATTCCGGGTGGGTAAAGCGGTACAACTATCGAGAAGCTTTACACACTACGGCACCACGGCCGATGCCCTTTTTCTGCACCACCTTGAAAGGGGAGCGTCATATATCAGCTGCCTGAATAACAAGCTGGAACTCACCGCAACCCTCACGGCATCACTCGGCTCGTCGTCTGTCATGGCTGTAGCAACGGATGGTCATGTCTGGCTGGTGGGCCAGAATAGCGACAAGCTCTGCGTCATGAAAGCCGATAGTGAGCTGGACAGTCGCGACCTGTTCGATATCACGATGGATGGCCGCACCAGCCTACAGCCACTGGGTATCAGTTTTACAGCGGAAGGTAACGCGATGATCACCCTGCAGATAGATGAGGGCTACGGGGTGCTGGTGCTGAATAACGCCATGGAAGCCGTAGACGCTTTCACCCTGTCGAATGGGATGGTGCCTATGCTGCATTATCGCGACCCCGTGCACACCGCCTGGTGGACAGCCAGCCGGGTGGACTTGCGCCGCCCGGTTCTGTTTAGTGACGGCTTTATCTACTCTGACCAGATGGCCTTCCTGCGCGGCCCTCAGCCGCTGGATGAGGTCCATATCCATACCTCCAGCGTGGCCGCGAGAACCTACGCCAATATGGTAACCATTGAAAGCTTTGTACCGGATACCGAGGAAGAAGACGACCTGACCCTCACAATCACCGACCTCGATATGTCCGGCGTGTTCAGCGCCTGATTCACCCTCCCCGGAACAGCGCGCTGCGCGCGTCCAAGCCTCGTACCAAACCCGGACGCGACGGGACGTCGCTGTTACAGATACCCCACAACGCCCTCATTACCACGGTCGCCGTGGGAATGCAGAGTTCGTCATCGACTACCTCATATCTGCCTGGGTGACCCCATCCAGGAAAAACAGCTTCAGCTATGAGGCTATACCCTGCCCCTCCGGGCACCCACTACGTTAAGGAAAACAACCATGTCTGATACCCAAACCACGGCCACTGAAACCGCCGCGACCAGCGACAATTGCAACTGCTGCGCGCAAACCGATGGCCGCAACGTCGTCAACGTCTGCGCGCCGGGCAACACCCTGTACATCGGCTGCCTGCCGCCGTGTGAATGCAGCGGTGAAGGCGCGGCAGCGGACGCTACCGATAGCACCGCGGTGGCCTGACCCCGTCCCACCCGGCGGCCAGCCCCGCCGGGCCTTTGAAATTTTTATCCACAGCGGCTGGCAAGCGCCTGAACAGCCACCCCGGCCAGCCGCTCACCGGGTAACCCCATCAAGGATCTACTATGACCGAGAGTAATAACGACACGACCCGCATTGAGGACGAATGCAGTATCAATATTCAGGCTGATCCCAGCTGCCTGCAGCAGTTTTTCAACTGCACCGTCCATATCCATCAACACTGTGGCGGCTGTGGCAACTGCGACAGCAACGACAGCCCATGCACCTGCCAGACCACCGATGAACCGACTGAATGCCAGCACGAATGTACTTGTGGCACTGAAAGCTGTGACCCCAAAACAGATACCCCAACGCCCACCCCAGCTCCTCCCATCAGTATTGAACTGCCCATTGATGCTAGCCAACGCTCTTATTATGTATCAATTGCGAGAGACTCTAAGGACCGGATTATTTGCGGTGGTCAAAACCAGCAGGCAGGCGTCATTGATCGCTATAGCACCGATTTATCTATGGTTGATCGGGTACAGTTGACAGGATTCCGCCCAGGCCAAACCCTGGTTTGTTGTGATGAACAGGACCGCATATATGCCGTAGCAGCCAGCGGTGGCACTACCACCCCAGAAGACTATCTGGTTCGACTGGGTGACGACATGCAACTCCAGGCGCAATGCAGCCTGCATGATAACAGTGCTTACACTGCAACTGCCCACACTATTCACTACGTTGATAACCACATCCTGGTTGCTGGCCAGATCACCCTGGGGGCAGATACACCTGAGCAGCTCTATCTGCTACGCCTGACGACCGACTTTGAGCTGGTAGCGTCCTGCTACTTCAAGGTTGATTCGCACCCTGGCCAGCACTCTGACATTGGACTGGCGACGGCCTCCGACGGAAAGATATATCTGGCGCACAACGCATCTCAGGTAGGGATACATATCGCTCAGCTGGACAGCAATCTGAATATAGAGCATGAAACAATGCTCGACACTGAGCTTTTACCTCACTCAGCAACCGTTGCGTCCGACGGGCAATTACTCATATGCGGCAAACAGTTCGTAGCACGTGCCAGTGCAGACCTGTCTCAGGTCAGGTACTGGGCTATCAATCCCATCATACAACCGTTGGAGTTTCGCGATATAGCACAAGCGAGCGACGGCAGCTTGTACCTTGGTGGCGTTATGCAACACTCAGGCGCTAATCATTTTGATGGCGCTATTATCAAACTAAACCCGGCTATGCAGGTACTCAGCGGCTGGCAATTGCACAACCCCGAGGACAAAACCAGCCTGATCGAAGCTTGCACCATAAGCAACGCCAATCAGTTCTGGTGTGCTGGCTGGACGGATTCGCGGCCGGTTTTGATGAATGAAAGTTATCTCAGCCAGCCAGATTCTAACTGGGACATTTCGTCCATCAGTACGCTGAGTTTCAGTGAAATGACCCCCGGTACCAGGGCACCGAATCGCATCGATATCGCCGAGCCACCTATCCAGCTCATGGACAGCCAGTGGCCCTGGCAACACAGCCTGCATCCGGCGGAAAACAGCAACTGACTTTGCATCATTCCGACCAGCTATAAACTTATCAAATGCCTATGCCAGCAGTCCATTTTGACCTGCCCCCGAAGCACCACTGGATGATCTCCGATTACCGATAACTGCTTTCGTATTACAAGATTGTTCGCACCGCCCTCTCACTGAACCTGACACTTTACCCGCCCATTCCGGGCATCTACCACGTTAAGGAAAACACCATGTCTGATACACCTGTAACCCCAGCTGAAACAACTGCAACTGACGACAATTGCAACTGCTGCGCGCAAACCGATGGCCGCAACGTCGTCAACGTCTGC
>CAJXNY010000068.1 GCA_913057435.1 uncultured Oceanospirillaceae bacterium
GTTCTGGTTCCGGCTCAGGTTCTGGTTCCGGCTCAGGTTCTGGTTCCGGCTCAGGTTCTGGTTCCGGCTCAGGCTCAGGTTCCGGCTCAGGCTCAGGCTCAGGCTCAGGTTCAGGTTCTGGTTCCGGCTCAGGTTCCGGCTCAGGTTCCGGCTCAGGTTCGGGCTCAGGCTCAGGCTCAGGTTCCGGCTCAGGTTCGGGCTCTGGCTCTGGCTCTGGCTCTGGCTCTGGCTCAGGTTCCGGTTCAGGTTCAGGCTCAGGCTCAGGCTCAGGCTCAGGCTCGGGCTCGGGCTCGGGCTCGGGCTCGGGCTCGGGCTCAGGTTCCGGTTCCGGTTCGGGCTCAACTTGGGCGATTATTTCGGGTTCCGGGGTTGGGGTTTCCAGTTCCGGCGTTTCTGTAAACAGGTTATCAATGCCATCCAGCGGCGGCAGTATGGGTTCAGCTGGGGGGAGTGGGCGTTCGGGTTGAGGCTCGGTCAGTTCTTCAACGATGCGCGCCAGCCGGATAAAACCGTGGCCTTCACTGGCCGCGCCGGTACCTGCGCCGGGGCTGGCACCGGCTGCGGTTGGTAACAGCACGTCGGACAGGTCCTGGTTTTGTTCCAGTGCTGCCAGCACGGTGGCGGCGGTGGTGCCTGTCAGGGCGCTGCTTTCAACGCTGGCGGCGGTGCTGGTCAGCAGGTCCATCGTCAGGGTAGTGGCGACCGGCTCAGTCAGCGGCAGCTGCTGGCCATCTGCCAGTAACAGCAGTGCTGCGCTGTCAGCCGCAGGCTCCAGGGTATCGCCGGGGAATAAAGGTTCACCCACCATCAACAGGCGCTGCTCGCCCTCGGCGTTACGGCACATAACGGTGCCACTGAGTGAATAAACGGTTGCGATCGGGTTGCCGGTATCCATAAGTCCTGTCCTGTATCTGGAGCCCGTGCCAGAGCCGGTCTGTCTACCGGGTGCGCCACATGCTCAGCCATCTGATGCTGGCACTTTAGTCAGTCGGTTTCGCCAGGCCCTGTACCAAAGGGCAATAACCGGGCATTTTTATGCCGGTTGCAGGGCCAGACTGTTGATCAGCAACGCCAGCTGCACCCGGTCGCGCACCCCCAGCTTGATAAACGCCGAAGACAGATGCGCTTTAACCGTACGCTCGGCAATCTGTAGTGACTGAGCAATCTCCCGGTTGCTGCCACCCCGGGCCACCGCCTTTGCAACGCTTTGCTCACGCCCCGTCAACGACAGGAAAGGATGGCCAGCAGGCAAAGAACCCGGCCCCTCGTCGCTGGCAACCAGTCCCATCAGCCGCTGCATAAAACCCGTCCCCACCCAGAAACCGCCATGGCTGAGCACCTGCGCAATCTGCTCCAGCTGGTTGAGTGCCGCCAGACTATGGCAGTAGGCCCGCGCACCCAGCTTCAGCATCTGCAGCGCTTCATCATCAGAAGGGGTCGGTGACATCACCACCAGCGGACGTTGGTGGTCCAGTGCCTGTTGCAGCCACAGCTGGCGCTGCGCCACTTTTAACCGGCTGAGATCCAGCCAGATAATGCGCGACTCCGCTACCTGCGGCTGGGTCGGGCCGTTTACTTTCATGCCATCGGGGAAGGCTTTACGCCAGGGCGTGGGAACACTCTGGCGATGACTGATCAGAATCTGCATGGGCTATCGCTCCGTCAGCGCGTACTGCCGGGCACGCAGCACCGGCTTAAGCAGATAATCGAGAATGGTTTTTTTGCCGGTGAGAATATCCACCTGGGCCACCATGCCTGGAATAATGGGCAACCCCTCCCCCAGGCTGGCGCGATTGGTGCGCACTTTGACCTGATAAAACGGTTTACCCTCTTCATCAGTGACGGTATCTGCACCGATATGTTCAACCCGGGCTTCCAGCCCGCCGTACACCACAAAGTCATAAGCGGTGAATTTCACCAGCGCGGGCTGGCCCGGGCTCATAAAAGCGATATCCCGCGGGCTGATCCGGGCCTCAAGCAGCAAGGCATCATCCAGCGGCACCACTTCAACCACAGTTTTGCCCGGCAGCACCACCCCGCCGATCGTGTTGTAGTGCAGCTGTTTGATAGTGCCGCGCACCGGCGAGCGCACCGCCGTCTGGGTAACCCGGTCCGACAGCGCCTGGCTGCTTTCATTAAGGGCATTAAGCTGGGCAGTCACTTGAGATAACTCTTCGCGGATACCGTTTTTAAACGCCAGCGATACCTCGGCGACCCGCTGCTGTGCCTCGGCGACAGCCGCCGTCAACCGGGCCTGACGGGCGTCGGCCTGTGCTTTTTCACCCCGCAACCGTGAGTGCTCGCGCTCCAGCCGTAACAGCTCCACCCGCGACACCGCCCCGGACGACACCAGTGGCCGGGTCACTCGCAACTCCTCCCCCGCAAATTTCATCCCACGGCGGAGCTGCGCCTGCTGGGCCTGCGCTTCAACCAGCCCCTGACGCTGCTGCGTCAGTTGCTGGCTGGCAATCTCCCGGCTGGCCGCCAGTGCCGCCAAGCGGGAACGGTAAAGCTGCTGCTCCTGCGCCAGCACTTCGGCGGCCAGAGCCTGCCACTCGGGCTCTGGCTGAAATGGCTGCTCAGCGATGGTCGCGCTCAATCGGCTGGCTTTAATCTGTAACGCCAGCAAATTAACCTGACTTTCCCGCCAGCTGGCCGCAAACCGGGTCGCATCCAGTCGCACCAGCAACTGCCCCGCCTCCACCTCATCACCCACCTTGACCGCCAGCTCGGTCACCAGCCCACCATCCTGCGACTGCACCAGCTGGATCTGGCGGGAAGGGATCACCTTGCCACTGCCACGGGTGACTTCATCAATTTCTGCCCAGCTGGCCCAGCCCAGCAGCGCTATCACGACCAGTGCAAGGCTGTAGAGCAGGCCCCGGCTGCGCACCGGGTTCTGGCTGAGCATCGCCCGCTGGGCATCTTCCAGCCAGTCCAGCTCATCGGCGGACCCTACCGGCTGGCGGGCTAGTAACTGATCAGTCGACAGGCGGGTGGGCTGTGGATTATCCGGGCGGATGTCGAGTGACTGTGGGCTGTTCATACTACTGCGCTCTCCCGATCCGGCCTTTGCGTAAGGCTTCCATCACCCGGTCACGGGGGCCATCAGCGACCACCTGCCCCTGATCAATCACCATAATCCGGTCCACCAGTTTGAGCAGCGCGGTGCGATGGGTCACCAGCACCAGCGTGCGCTGCTGAATAAACTGCTCCAGCTGCTGTTTAATCCCACTCTCGGCGGCATGATCCATAGAACCGGTGGCCTCGTCGAACAGCAGCAGTGCAGGCTGATGCAACAGCGCTCGTGCCAGCACCACCGCCTTACGCTGGCCGCCCGACAGCTGGCCACCGCGCTCACCCAGCTGCATCTCCAGCCCATGGGGGTGATTGCTGACCAGCTCACTGAGCTGCGCCCGCGCCAGTGCCAGTAACAACGCGGCATCCTCAACATCGCTAGCGCCCAGTGTCAGATTGTCACGCAGGGTGCCAGAGAACAGCTCCGGCTCCTGGGGCACATAGCCCACCTGACGGCGCAGGCTGGCCAGGTCCAGCTGACGCAAGTCCATGCCATCGATCAGCACCGTACCTTCGTCCGGCTGATAGAGGCCCAGCATCAGTTTTTGCAGAGTACTTTTACCCGAGCCAATCCGGCCCAGAATCGCCACCCGCTCCCCCGGCTGAATCCGAAACGACAGATCACTCAGGTTCTGCTGTTGTGCATGGGGATAACGAAAGCTGACATGACGGAACTCAATCTCACCACGCAACTCACTCAGGCTGATCAGCTTGCGAGCCGGGTCACGCTCCATCGGCTGCTCCATCACCTGGCTCAGGCTCTGCAACGCGGTGCGGGCACTGTGATACTGCGTAAGCAACGCACTGGCCTGGCCCAGCGGAGCCATCGCCCGGCTGGAAAGCATACTGGCTGCAATCAGCCCCCCCAGGCTCAACTCACCCTGGGCAATCAGATACACCCCCAGCACAATCACCGCCACACTCACCCCCTGCTGCGACCACTGCACAAAATGCACCGTCAAGGCCGCCTGCAACCGCAACCGCACCCCTACCTGGCTGGTCTGCGCACTGGCCTGCTCCCATTTACGCTGCATCCGCCCCTCAGCCGCCATCGCCTTCAGCGCCTCCAGCCCGGCCAGGCTCTCAATCAGCACCGAGTTACGCTGGGCACTGGCGCTATACAGCGCCTCGCTCAACCGCCGCATCCGGCCCCGGCCCAGCAGAGTGAACAGCAGCACCACCACCACCCCGACCAGCGCCGGTAACACCAGCGGCGGCGCAATCCAGAACAGCACGGCGATAAACAGCAGAGTAAACGGCAGATCAATCAGGGCACTTAACGAGGCAGAGGTAATAAAGTCACGTACGGTTTCAAAACCACGCAGATTGGATGCAAAGGCCCCAATCGACAGCGGCCGGTAAGCCAGCTGCATACCCAGCACCCGTTCCATAATGCGAGCGGATAACAACAGATCCACCCGCTTGCCCGCCAGATCAATAAACCAGGCCCGCAAAGTACGCAAAAACAGATCCGCCAGCAGCACCAGCCCCATCCCGATCGCCAGCGCCCAGAGGGTTTCCAGCGCGTAATTGGGCACCACCCGGTCATACACATTCATGGTGAACAGCGGCAACGCCAGCGCAAACAAATTGATAAACATCGCCGCCAGCAACACATCACGATAAAGGCTGAGATTTTCGCGCAGCGCACTCCAGAACCAGTGCCGTTCGGTCTGCAGAGTTTGATGATCGGAATGAGAAGGCGCGGTAAAGGTGGGCCGGGCGTAAATCACCGCGCCGGTATAGTGCTGGTTCAATTCATCACGGGGAATATCCGACTCGCCATCCGGCAGCTCCGGCCAGACCACACGGGCCTGGCTTCGGTCTTTACTCCAGCCCAGCAGCACACAGGCCTGATTCCCCTCTAACAGCAACACCGCAGGCAGTGCCGTAGCACCCAGATCACCCAGCGATTTGCTCAACACCCGCGCCGCCAGCCCCAGCCGCTGTGCCGCGCGCGCGAACAGGCCTGGCGTCAGCCCCTGATCATCCAGCGGCAGCCCGGCAGTCACCGCCACCCGGCTCGCCTGCCGACCATGGCAACGGCCAATCAGCAACAGACACTCCAATAGCGGGTCGATCTTATTCGATGCGTCCATGTGAACTCCCTGATCAAAGCGCAAGCGCCAGTCAGCAGACGGCTGATAAGACCTAAGTCTAGACCAGCAAATCAGGGATGCAGGGGTAAGAGTTTTTTACGGTGATTGTTCGATTATCAGATACGGATTCCAGCTGAGTAAGGGGTTCAAGATAGCTGATAACGTGGAACCAACTTCGCGGGCATTCCCCCTCGCTGCCATAGAGGCTTCTGCTTACCGATAATGCTAAAGTAGGCCCAATGTGTAATCCAAAATATATGTGAAAAATGAGCCTGATATTCACGCCCCTGAGTAAAGCCGTCGCATCACTGGCGCTAGCCTTAGCACAGCCCAAAGATGAGTTTATTCGTGACGCCGTTATTCAACGTTTTGGGTACACATACGAACTCTGCTGGAAGATGATGCGCCGTCAGTTGATCGAAGATCACGGCCAGTCTGAAGTCACACTGCTTTCACACCGAGAACTATTTCGCATGGCTGCAGATTACGCACTGATTGAAGACAGCCAGCGCTGGATTACGTACCACAAAGCCCGTAATGAGACATCGCACGTTTACGATGAGAACAAGGCTGAAGAGGTATACCTGGTCGCCAGCAGTTTTTTACCCGATGCCCAGGCACTGACAGAACGGCTGCAAATATCCAATGAAGATTGACCTCTCCGCTGAGCAGCAGGCAATGATTCTGCAGCAACTGGCCGACGCGCTGGGCAATGATGTAGACGTTATTGCGTTTGGCTCCCGTGTTAAAGGCACCGCTCGACAGTTTTCAGACCTGGATGTGCTGTTAAACGCATCAACACCGCTTAGTTATGCCGCCCTGGCAGAAGCTGAAGAGTTACTAGCTGAGTCAGACCTCCCCTTCAGCGTTGATCTGCTTGATAAACAGCGTGTCACTGCCGAGTTTTTACAGCGAATTGAGCCAGAATTGCAGCTTATTGGGCGGACCTGAGTAGTTTACGGTAACCCCACCCATTTCCATGTTGACTGGCCTGCCAGCTCAACAACCCTATGCATTATCTTGCTATAGCAAAACGCAGCCCCCCCCCCGGTATCCATCGATATCGGAGGGGTCAGCAAAAGGTAAAGAGTAAAGATCAGGACACCCATCAAAATCAGCGATTGTGGGAACGATGCCAATACATAGCTCGCGGTCAGAGCATGCTACTACCAGCCCCGTAGCAGTGATCTGTGATCGCGACTGGTCAGGTTATTTTTATGGGTGTCCTGTAATTTCTCCTTGACGATAAAGGCGATCAACAGCAGAGTAAAAGCAAGAAAAATCATAACAACATTCAAAACGTTAACAGGAACCGTGGCCAGTAATCACACACGGCACCTGCAATAGGGGTTGATGGCCTTACTGGCCTAGCAGTGATTCAGCCTTCTTCTTGGCATAACCCTCAAGAAGCTGCTTTGAAATATTCCAAAGGGTACTCATTGACTCATTCTTGAGCCCATCTTTCACTTTGCTCCAAACCTCTTCATTTGCTAACGCCGCCACAAACTCATGCCCAGCAGCAGTCAGGCGCATCGGTGCAACCGCCCAACTGCCACTCCCATCCACACTCCTGCTGTAACCTAGCTCTGTATTGCAGTAGCACTCAATAAAGTTTTGATCATTCAGCAGACGCATGTGGAAGAGAAATTCTTTCTCATTGAAATCGAAGCCTCGATCTTTAAGTTCACTAATATCTGTAGTTGAACCCTCTGCAGCCTCAAACGCGAGTAGAAGACCCCTTAGGTATTCTGTATTAACTTCCATGTGCACCACCCTCTGATAATTAAAGATCAAATATAGAAATAGACTTTTTGTGATACTTTTCTAAATCATTATAAGCCTTAGAGCTTAATTTATTTAAATCAGAAACCAACTTCCTCTTGTCTTTTTTATCTCTCTTGTCATTTTCATTAACCCCTACTGAAATCATCCCATGACAGTCCATACCTGAGTATTTTTCAAACAAGCCAATGAAAGCATCTAAACTTTTTATGAACTTATTTTTCTTTCTATTGACTCTCCAACAATGAATTTTGTAATCGCTTCTTTTCCAGTCAGATGAGATGTAGTTAAGCTCAATCAGGTAATCATTATCGAAAGAATTTGAGAAGTCGTGATCATTTAACAAAAGCGCATGATCACTTCCTAGATTAATTTCAGAACGCATTTTTTCAAATCTTTCAATGTCACTTTTTCTACGATTTTTCCAACCGAATGTACACAAATTAACGATGTGGTTAAATATATTGTTAATTACCCCTGTTAGGTCAATCATACTATCCACCTATATAGTTTATTTCTAACGATAACTTAATTGGCGACACCCAACTCAGCAACCCGCCTTAATACTTCATCAGACTCCTTCAGCACTTCGTCCCGGAAAAATATCAGGACACCCACAGAAAGATCAGCGTAGAAAGATCAGGACACCCATAAAAATCAGCGATTGTGGGAACGACGCCAGCACATGGCTCGCGGTCAGAACCTGCTACTACCAGCCCCGTAGCAGCGATCTGTGATCGCGACTGGTCAGGTTATTTTTATGGGTGTCCTGTAATTTTCATCTCCTGTAATTTTCGAGGTCATTATCAACGACATGACTGAGGGTATATTCGAAGGAGCCCGGCTGAA
>CAJXNY010000069.1 GCA_913057435.1 uncultured Oceanospirillaceae bacterium
CTCGGTCTCGTGGGCTCGGAGATGTGTATAAGAGACAGATTATGGAGTCCGCCAGGATTATCCAGCACGGCAAACCGGAAGATATCGTTCTCAACCCGGCAAACGCCTATGTGGAAGATTTTGTTTCCCACACCAACCCGCTCAACGTATTGCGTGGCCGCTCACTGATGACCAATATCAGCGAACTGGAAACCCTCGAAGAGATGCTGGTGCTGAACCGCAACGAAAAAACCTGCGTACGCACCGATGGCAGCGGCAAAGTGGTTGAAGCCAGCCGTCAGGGTGAGCCACTGGCACTGCACCACTGGCAGGAAGGCGACGCTGTCGATGCGCTGCCAGAAGATGCTCTGGTGATGGCCAGCCCGGATATCTCCATGCGCGACGCCATTGGCATCCGTTACCGCACAGGCCAGCCGGTGCTGCTGAAAGAAGACCACAGTCTGGTCGGCATCCTGTCAGATAAAGATTTCTACCATGCCCTGCTGGGTAAACACTTTACCGCCAGCACTGCCTGACGGCTAAGCCGTTACCCCGACGATCTGTCCATCACAGATCGTCGGTTCCCGATCACCCAACCCATCCTTCGCGCTGCGTTTTCGCAGGGTGCGGGAAAATTTTGCCTTTTTTCAGGCAATTGCACTCAAGCAGTCAGTGCCTTACGCAGATAACGGGCACCGAACAATAATAATAATCTGGAGATATGCTACACATGACTATGCTACTAACCATTGCCATTATGGTTACCCTGCTGACCTCGGTTTACATCCTGATCAGAGCTGGCAACGTTCGCTGTAAAGGTGAGATTCCAAGTTCATTATTCGCCTTTATCGCCATACTGTTCACTTCCGGCCTGGATGTGGGGCTCATCATGTTTCCCCTCACCGAGTTCCCAACCTATGCCGCCGAAGAGGTCTATCAGTTCACCAACCCACTGGCGATAGAATTCGGCTTCTGGGGCTTTCTCGTCTGGGCGTTCTACTTCCTGACAACGTTCTACTTCTGCGTGATCGAGCCGAAGGTAAAACTGTTTGAGATTGCAGGCGTCAAGCTGGTCAACAACATTGTCATCATCGGCACCTGTGCCTTCACCGGCTTCCTGTTTCTCAGCTATCTGCCAAGTTACATCGAAGGGATCTCCGATCCAATGCGCTTTGCCCTGGTGGCCGTGGTGGTGCTGATGGCCGTGCTATCCAGTACCGATATCAGCTATATCAAAATCCTCAGTGTTGGTTCTACCTGGCTGTTTTTCGGCCTGATCGCGCTGGTGATGGTCAGCACCGACGGACTGGGCTTCGGCGAACTGTTTGCCACCATGACTGAAATTGGCGGCTACTTCACTAACATCGAGCAGTTCACCCGGCCAATCTCCGATTACCATGAGTTTTACCTGTTCTGGTGGTTCTCCTGGAGCATCATGATCGGTCAGTTCGTGGCCCGTTTTGTCGGTGGCCTGAAAACCTGGCAGCTGTGCCTCGCCCTGCTGGTAATCCCGTCGATCCCACTGGCGATCTGGTTCTCAGTGCTGTACTACAACTACATCAATGCCATCGAAATGACAGCCTTTCTAAAGCTGGCCATGGTGTTCGTCGGTATTGTCTTCGTGATCAACTCGCTGGACTCGCTGATCCGCCTCTACACCCTGAACATGAATATGACCCCGGAACGTTTCGGTAAAGGCAAATACATTCTCGGTAACTTCCTTGCGATGTATGGCCTGATTCTGGCGTACCAGTTCACACCTTTCGATATTGCCTGGGTCGGCGTGATCGTTATTGGCCTGTATAGCGCAATCTACCTGCTGCTACTGAACCCACGCTTCAAGCAGAAACTACAAGCGATTTAGAGCATACCGAAAAGCCGCCGTGTATTAACCCGGCGGCAACTCGACCTGTGCCGGGTATGTTCAGATGCCGGACGGCGGCCCGGATTTCTCATGGAGTACACGCACAGCCAGTAACCGCGCAATATCAGACAATAGATACGTTACAGTCGCCGGGACTTTTTTCTTCATTTTCTTCAATGAGTAGCTGTTCAGCTCTAAAAGCTCGCCGTCGGTCAGGGCGGCCAGTGTTTTGGTGGCAGGCTCCCCCTCAAAAAAACTACGTTCGCCAAAGAGCGAGACAGGCCCATATTCCATCGTACGATTCACCTGGCCAGAATCCCAGTCACCTTCAAGTACTTCGGCATTGCCTTTCAACAATATCGTTAGTGCCCGGTTAGGCTTGCCTTTAGGCACGAGAATATCGCCAACCTGGAATTTCTTATGCTCACAGTATTGTCGGATGTGTCCCCAGTGCTCATCGGTCAAGTCATCCAGCACGCTACAGGCATAGGCAGGCACCAGGGATGCAACGGCGGGCATGGAACCTGCTGAACAAAAATAAGGCGTTTTGCTGGACAGGTTTAACCGGATCATAATCAGTTTTAGAATCGGATCAGGCACACCCTCAATGCCAGCCTGGGAGAAAATTTGCAGAGGCTTAATGGTACCAGGGTAAATAAGCACAGACGTATCCTGCTGACATAAGCAGGTAAAAATAGCAGTTTCTTCAAGGAAATATTTTGCTGAAATAGCGCTGGCTCTGTCTTTTTCCTGTGAGTCCAGCACAACATCAGCACTGGCCAGCCCTGCCAGATACTTATCGGCCTCATCATTTATCGCTGACTGGATCTGCGCATCCTGTTCGTATAGTGTTTTATACGCTTCATGGTAGCTTTCAAAATCAGAGTGCTGCTCAACCTGCGACATACATCGCCACTCAAAATCACATTCATCACGGTAACGATCAATGATGGCGGCGTGAGCAGCAATAAACGCTTCACCCAGCTTCAATGCATCGGTCGTCGCGCTTTCCATTGGGGCTTTATGGATTACCTGAAGTGTGTAACGGTAAATACTATCGGCAACCACCAGAATACAGCGGCTAAAATTCTGGGCGATCCAGCGAATACTGCCTTCAAATCGATCACCTTCACTGTTTGCACTGCCCAAACTGATGCCTAACATGCAGGTGTTATGATCCTGCAATACCGTCTTTTTCATATGCGAGGGAATTACTGTCCCCCACTGTGCTTTATATCGGTATTTAACTACACGAGGCTCAGAAGGTTGCGCCGTGATATTATTTATCTCATTTTTATTACAACTGCCATTTTCAATTTGAGCATCGATCTGATTTTTAAGATCAGACAGTTCTTCTAAAGACATTTCATCCATTAAACGCGTAATAGTAGAACGGCTCATTACACTGACCTCCTGGCAATATAGTAGTTATTAAACGGGTCATCCTTAATACGCTTGATAGAGACCTGATCAAACCCGGCAGCTTCCAGCATGGCCATGGCTTTCTGTTCCCCCCACATTGCACCTAACCCTTCACCACCCTGTTCCAGAGAAACAGTGACACAATGCATGCATGAGCTGGTATACAACCAGGGCCCCAGTGGGTGCTCCATATTTTCTTCAAGGTTACTTGACGCTGCCAGGTCCACCATCAAAAAGGTACCCGTTTCTTTCAAAGCGCGGGAAAGGCTATTTAACACCTCTGCTGGCGCTGCCAGATCATGAACCGCGTCAAAGGCAGTAATAAGGTCATATTTTTCATGTTCATTAATTTGCAAAATATTACAATTTTTAAAATAAACATTATCAAGACCCTGTCGCTGTGCTTTCTCACGTGCGGCTTCAATCGAATCATCCACCAGGTCATAACCGGTAAAGCGGCTGGCGGGAAACGCCCTGGCCATTAAACGCAAGACATGGCCATCGCCACAACCGACATCCAGAACATCAATACCACGGTTGAGGGCATGCAAAACGTCGGGCATCAGTGGTACGACGCTTTGAATCAACGTTGTATCCAGTCGCTCACCATTCACCTCAGCCCATAGCTGCATAAACTCGGGATACGCCGAGTAAGGCACGCCACCGCCATTCTTGAAACTGTTTTCCACTGCCGGCGCAACCGCGCCCAGCTGTGGTACCAGTTGCGCAAAACGGGCCATGTTATTTAAACCCGCCGCTGACGTTAGTACGAGGGCGTGTTCTGGCGGCAAGTGATACGTTTTTGAAGTGGCAGCATAGGTAACAACCCCCCCCGTAACCATAGCCCCCAGCCACTCCCGGACGTAGCGTTCATGTAGCCCTGCAGCGTCAGAAATTTCACTACTGGTTGCATCGGATAAACGGGCCATGGTTTCCAATAGCCCAGTTCGATAACCAATACTCAGGGATAAACTAAGTAATGCACTATTTAAGGTGCCCAGCATTTTTTCGGAGAATCCATCCACTATGCTCTGATTTATTTCAGCAGCGTTACGCATATCGTCCATTTATAAATAATCTGGTAAAGGAAGAAAGGATACAATCATGAAGGGATCATGATTTATTAACAGGAATGGAAAGTATAGATAACAAAAAGCCATGTCAAGAATTAAAAAACACAACAACATGACTGATCACTCAATCAAAAACACACCATAAAATAGATATTATTTTAAACAAGAAAATAAACAAGACTACCTAGGTATAATAAAAACAAACCACCCAGAATAAACGCATCTAAAATAGTGAATACAGGCAAATTAACTCTAGCTGAACCAAAAAACAAACGGAGAAGTTTTCTCCCCATTCTCAATAAATACTGATTAGCAACCAGGTGCCTAAACCAGCTTTACCCATCGGGCCAGCAACCCTGTTTTTATCATTGCGATATTACTGTACTCGCACAGGAGGTGGCCGGCTGCTGCCGCCCCACAGCGCTAGTGCTGCATATAGGTCCATTCCACTTCGGTATAGCCAAAGCTGACCTCTTCCAGCCCATTACGCTGCTTGCGTATGCCCATCACTTTGAGGTTACGGAACGTCGCCGTTACATATTTACCCCGTTTACCCTCCCCCTGAAAGCCAGTCACCGTGGCTGTCCCCAGCAGTTTTTTCGAACGCATCAGCTGACGTAACTTCGGCGATGATTTATCAATGCTATGTACCACTTTCAACGTCCCGGCACGGTTTCGGATACCTTGCTGTTCATTACGAGCTTTGTCTGGTGAAAAGATACCGCTGGCTTTTTTACCGTTGGCGATACGACCGACGCCAGCACTAGCCCCCTCAACCACAAAATCTCCGCTGATCCCATCGTATTTCATATACGCTGCCGCCGAGGCCGACAGACTCCCGACTGCACACAACATCACCACACACCACCGCATCAATTGAGCCATGCTGCTGGCCTCCCTGGTCAGATACATTAATGACACCGACAACACTCTGCCAGTGGCTACAAGATAGTCAGAACACAACCGCTCACCACAGTTCCCCTGCCGCGGCCCCGCGCAGTTCTCACTACACAATCACCTGATGATCACGGCGGCGTTTACCGAAAGGGTTAAACGGCGGTATTTTCTTGTGCCGGGTCTGGCGCATGCTGAGGTTCAGCAGCAGCGGTTGCTGCAGGCTGTCGGTGTGGTGAGAAGGGGTATCAGTGCTGGAAAATAGATCGTTAGTATTCAGGCCCGTCATGCCAGAGGATGGCGGCGCAGCCTGAACAACAGTGGCCAGGCTGACACAACAGCCTAACGTTATCAGATGCTTCAGTGCTTTGATCATCGTGTTCTCTCCCTGCAGTGCGTTACACCAGCATAGGAGAGAACACGATTTCGTCAATCAATCACCTGGTAGTACCGGGTGAGTATCAGGCGACTTTAGCAGCTGCAGCCTGGCTGGACAGGTACTCATCATAGGTGCCCTGGAAATCCACCACACCCTGATCTTTAATTTCGACCACACGGGTCGCCAGCGACGAAACAAACTCCCGGTCATGGCTGACAAAGATGATAGTGCCTTCATAACCAAGTAGCGCCTGGTTCAGCGCTTCGATGGCTTCCATATCCATATGGTTGGTTGGCTCATCCATCACCAGTACGTTGGTGTCCATCATCATCAGCTTGCCGAACAGCAGGCGGTTTTTCTCACCACCGGAGCAGACCCGAGCCTTTTTGTTGGCATCATCCGCAGTAAACAGCAGACGGCCCAGCATGCCACGTACCATCAGATCATCATGCTTGGCTGTGCGCCACTGGGACATCCAGTCAAACAGGTTCAGGTCGCTGTCAAAGTCAGCACTGCTGTCCTGTGGACAGTAGCCAACCATGGCATTTTCAGACCACTTGATCACACCGCTATTAGCTTTCAGGTCGTCCATCAGGCAGCGCAGGAAGGTGGTTTTACCCGCACCGTTTTCGCCGATTACCGCCAGCCGGGCACCCGCTTCCAGGATCATACTACCCTTGCTGAACAGTGTTTCACCCTCAAAACCATGGCCCAGATCTTCCAGGATCAGCGCCTGACGGTGCAATTTCTTGCACTGTTTGAAGCTGATCGACGGGGTCATTCGGCTGGAGGTTTTAACTTCGTCCAGTTCGATTTTATCCAGTTTCTTGGCACGGGAGCTGGCCTGTTTCGCTTTGGAAGCGTTGGCCGAGAAACGGTTAACAAACGCCTGAAGATCATCCATTTCAGCACTCTTCTTGGCATTCTCCGTCAGCAGCTGCTCACGGATCAGCGCAGAGGCTTCCATAAAGTACTCATAGTTACCCGGATAAACACGCAGCTCACCGTAATCGATATCCGCCATATGGGTGCATACCGAGTTCAGGAAATGACGGTCATGGGAGATGATGATCATGGTGCACTTACGCTGGTTCAGTACGGTTTCCAGCCACTGAATCGTATGAATATCCAGGTTGTTGGTCGGCTCATCCAGCAGCAAAATATCCGGGTTAGCAAACAGCGCCTGGGCCAGCAGTACACGCAGCTTCCAGCCCGGTGCCACCTGGCTCATCAGGCCAAAATGAAACTCTTCCGCAATGCCCGCTTCCAGCAAAATATCACCGGCGCGGCTCTCAGCACTGTAGCCATCCATCTCGGCGAATTCGCCTTCCAGATGAGCAACGGCCATACCGTCTTCTTCCGACATCTCCGGCAGCGAGTAGATACGCTCCCGTTCCTGCTTGATCTTCCACAGCTCGGCATCACCCATAATCACCGTGTCCACCACGGTGTACTCTTCAAATGCGAACTGATCCTGACTCAGGGTACCCAGCCGTTCACCCGGCGTAATCGACACGTTGCCAGACGTTGGCACCAGTTCACCACTGAGAATCTTCATAAAGGTGGACTTGCCGCAACCATTCGCACCAATCAGGCCGTAGCGGTTACCGTTACCAAACTTGGCGGAAATGTTCTCAAACAAAGGCTCAGCGCCAAACTGCATGGTGATGTTCGCGGAAGATATCAAGGGATAGAGTCCTGGAAATTTACAAATGAGAAGACGGGCAGAACGCCCAAAAAGCGTGCGTGCAAAAGGGGATGCACTCTAAAGCGTTGACGTGCGAATGTCGAGGGCAGCTGTATTAAAAGTGGGCAGATTACCCAGCTATCGCGCCCTTTCCTTATCACGCAGCCCCGCCATTAATATCGGGTAGGAGGCGGGGTTACCCCCGCCGTCCTCCCACACCACCGGGCATAC
>CAJXNY010000070.1 GCA_913057435.1 uncultured Oceanospirillaceae bacterium
CGAGATCAGCCTCGGTCTCGTGGGCTCGGAGATGTGTATAAGAGACAGGTATCAGGAAACCCTGAGCACCTTCAAATTCCGTATTCAGGTCGGTGGTGACCCACGTCTGCTGCAGAACACTGAAAACGCCGCTAAAATCCGCGCCCTGCTCTTGGCCGGTATCCGTGCCGCCATGCTCTGGCGTCAGGTGGGTGGTCGGCGCTGGCATCTGCTTCTTATCCGCTCTCGCCTGCGCCCATCCTTGAAAAAACTGTCCGGGTCGCATTGATTTCGGTGTGCAGTGGCGGGTATCAGCGGGTGAGTACAAGCAGCCTGCATTATTTCCGTGTATACTGCGCGCCTCTGAATTAAACCTCACCGGGTTATGGGGTTGCCATCGCGCTAGCGCCCTCGGCAGACAGAGCGCACCGGCTACCCTTTTTGCCCGATTAGCAAAAGCAAAAAGAGATCGAATCCATGGAGCTTTCCGCCCTCACTGCAATCTCTCCTGTTGATGGCCGTTACGGCAGCAAAACCGCTGACCTGCGTCCCGTCTTCAGTGAATTTGGCCTGATCCGTGCGCGTGTAACGGTTGAAGTTCGCTGGTTGCAGAAACTGGCCGCACATCCACAGATCACCGAAGTCCCTGCCCTGAGCAATGACGCTAACGCCCTGCTCAATGCGCTGGTCGATAACTTCGGCACGACTGAAGCTGAACGCGTTAAAGAGATCGAACGGACCACCAACCACGATGTTAAAGCGGTTGAGTACCTGATCAAAGAACGCATTCAGGACAATGCTGAGCTGGCAGCAATCAGTGAATTTGTTCACTTCGCCTGCACCTCCGAGGACATTAACAACCTGTCCCACGGCCTGATGCTCAAAGAAGGGCTGGAAGCCCTGCTGTCAACCATGGAACAGGTCGAAGGCGAAATCGCCGGTATGGGTCGTGACTACGCGACGCAGCCAATGCTGTCTCGTACCCACGGCCAGACGGCTTCACCAACGACGGTTGGTAAAGAGATGGCTAACGTTGCTTACCGCCTGCAGCGCCAGGTCAAACAGCTGAAAAACGTTGAGATTCTGGGCAAAATCAATGGCGCGGTAGGTAACTACAACGCTCATCTGTCTGCTTACGCTGACGTTGACTGGGCTGAGAACGCCAAAGACTTCGTTGAAAGCCTGGGTCTGACATTCAACCCGTATACGACGCAGATTGAGCCACACGATTACATCGCTGAGATGTTTGATGCGGTTTGCCGCTTCAACACCATCCTCATCGACTTCGACCGTGATATCTGGGGCTATGTATCTCTGGGTTACTTCAAGCAGAAAACCATCGCTGGCGAAGTGGGTTCTTCCACCATGCCGCATAAGGTTAACCCGATTGACTTCGAAAACTCCGAAGGCAACCTGGGCATCGCCAATGCGATCATGCAGCATCTGGCCGCCAAACTGCCTGTTTCCCGCTGGCAGCGTGACCTGACTGACTCCACGGTACTGCGTAACATGGGTGTTGGTTTCGGTTACAGCCTGATCGCTTACCAGTCCAGCCTGAAAGGTATCTCCAAGCTGGAGCTGAACGCTGCACGTCTGGACGCTGATCTGGAAAACAGCTGGGAAGTGCTGGCTGAGCCCATTCAGACGGTGATGCGTCGTTACGCGATCGAAGAACCGTATGAAAAGCTGAAAGCGCTGACCCGCGGTCAGGACATGAATAAAGCCACTATCCAGGCATTCATTGACACCCTGGATATGCCAGAAGAAGCCAAAGCTGAGCTCAAGGCGATGACGCCGCACAGCTACATTGGCAACGCTGTTGATCAGGCCAAAGCGATCTGATCAGATTGGTAAAAAGGGGCTTTTAAGCCCCTTTTTAGTACCTGGTGCACATGGGGTGCACGCCCCTGCCGATCCTGAAGCGGGGAACGTTTTCAGGATGATCAGGTTATGGCAGCCTGTTATTTCGGTGGGTTTTATCGCTACACGTACTTTTTAGCAGGACGTTGAAGAAGTATGGAATTTTTTACCTCAACAGATGGAACTGATATTCACTACCAGGTGTTGGGTCATGGACGCCCGATAATTTTTCTCCATGGCTGGACCGAAGGTGCCAATCAATGGCTTTCCTTTGCTGAAGAGCTGGCAGGTCACTGTCAGGTGTTTTGCTGGGATGCTCGTGGTCATGGCGGCCATGATATCGATCCTGAATGTGATGCCTGCATCCCCCGCATGGCAGATGATCTTTACCAGTTAATCGAACAGCAGCAGCTACAGGGTGTAGTGCTGGTGGGCCACTCTATGGGTGCGTTGACAGCCTGGGAGTATATCCGCCGTTACGGTAGTAGTGCCCTCTCCGGTTTGTGTACGATTGATCAGTCTCCTCGTTTGATTACCGATCAGCACTGGCCCCATGGTGTTTATGGTGAGTTTAATACCACTCATAACGTACGCTTTATTGAACAGTTAGAAACTGATTTCCCTGCTACCGTGCTCGCTTTGATCGGGGAAGGTAATAACAGTCGCTCCCAGGAAAATTACCAGCGTAACTCACGTGGTTTTCAGAAAATGCATGAGTACCTGGCAACATTGCCTGAAGCACAGATGGTGCAGTGCTGGCGCTCACTGACACGCATCGACCTTCGCGAAGTCATCCCGTCTATTGATGTGCCGGTGCTGTTAATTCATGGTGATGAAAGTCAGTTCTATTCTCAGGAGTTAGCGCGCTGGCTTTCGGAGCAGATACCCCAGGCACAGTTGCATATTTACCAGGATGCTGATCATAGTCCGCACCTTTGGCATCGAGAGCTATTTGTGTCTCAATTGAGTCAGTTTGTCCAGGGACTGTAAACGTTGTTAAGCACCAGGCCTGACTTTTGTCGGGCCTATCTGAATGTTCGTTTTTGGTCGTAAATATCGTATAACTGCTTGATCCAGACAGTAATATCCGCTTCAATCCGCAACAGTTAATTATTCATGACACTGTGATGCACATGGACGCCGCAGCAGTTATCAGACCGGACCCGCTTTTGATGCTCGACAATATCCGCATAGTACTGATCAACACCTTCCACCCTGGCAACATCGGTGCGGCTGCCCGTGCGATGAAAAACATGGGTCTGAGCCAGCTCTACCTGGTGCAGCCCAACGATTATCCGAGTGAAGAAGCCGTATCCCGTGCCGCTGGCGCGAAAGATCTGCTGGATCAGGCGGTGATTGTCGACACCCTGGATGAAGCCATTGCTGACTGCCAGCTGGTGGTTGGCACCAGTGCCCGTGACCGCACCTTTAACCTGCCCAAACTCGATGCCCGCCAGTGCGGCCGCAAAGTGATTTCTGAGGCGCGCAGCGCCCCGGTGGCACTGATTTTTGGCCGGGAAACCATGGGCCTGCACAACGACGAGATTGCCCGCTGTAACTTTCATGTTTACATCCCGGCGAACCCGGATTATCCGGTGCTCAATGTCTCCCAGGCCATTCAGCTTCTATGCTATGAGATCTGGGTAGCCTCTGAAGAGCACGATATGCCTGCCCAGGAGCAACCCTATCCGCTGACGCGTGAGATGGGCCTGTTCTATGAACATCTGGAGCGCGTACTGCATCGCACCCGATTTATCATCCCTCAGCATGAGGGCAAAGTACGGGACAAGCTGCGTCGCTACTTCAACCGCTCCCGGCCCGAGAAAACCGAGCTTAATATGTTGCGCGGTATCTTGACCTCGGTTGAAGACAGCCTTGAGCATAGCAAGGACAATACCGACTGACGTTAAGCCCACCTGATGCGCACCGGGTGGGCAGAAATACCATAACTAAAGCGCTATCCAAACCGCTGACAAGAGTAACAATAATGCAGAACGAACTTAAAAATCTGGCGGCTCAGACCGCTGACTTGCAGTCTACCTTTCTGGCTCAGACTGCGACGCTGCAGAAAAGCCTGGAAGACGCCAGCAGCCGTGCCGCTAACATGGAATACAACGCCGAAGCGATCCGCGAAGCCACGGCGACGATCCAGTACTGCATGAAACGCGTTGGCAACAACCGCATGGCAGCGATGTCTGCCCGTGATACCCGCAAAGTGATGGACCAGATGGAAGATGCCGTAGAACGCCTGGCGGGGTTCATCAGCTGATGACCGAGCGCAGCCTTTTCGGTGAGATAACCGTTGAACAGTTTCTTGCCGAATACTGGCAAAAAAAGCCCCTGCTCGTCCGTGGGGCTTTTGCCGATTTCGAATTTCCGGTGGATGCCGACGAGCTGGCGGGCCTGGCCTGCGAAGCAGACGTTGAATCCCGCCTGATTACCCAGAGTGCCGATGGTGAGCAGTTCAAACTCAGCCACGGCCCGCTGGATGAGTCCGTTTTTGCCGAGCTGCCAGAGAAAGACTGGACGCTGCTGGTACAGGCGGTCGACCACTGGGTGCCTCAGGCTGCTGAGCTGATGCAGCATTTCAGCTTTGCCCCCAACTGGCGGCTGGATGATCTGATGATCAGCTATGCAGCCGATGGCGGCGGTGTTGGCCCGCATTACGACAACTATGATGTGTTCCTTATTCAGGCAGCCGGTAAACGACGCTGGGACGTGGGTGGTCTGTTCGGCGAAGAGAGCCCGCGTAAACCGGACATTCCGGTGATGATCCTGCCGGACTTCCAGCCAGAACAGAGCTGGGAACTTGAGCCTGGCGATATGCTCTATCTGCCACCGCAGGTTGGTCATAATGGTGTTGCCGTGGGTGATGGTTGCATGACCTACTCCGTCGGCTTCCGCGCCCCCTCCCATGCAGAACTGTTCCAGAGCTTCAGTCGCAAACTGGCCGATGAACTGCTCAGCGAAGTACGCTACGGCGATAAAAACCTGCCCCTGCAGGATCATTCCGGTGAAATCACTGGCCAGGCACTGGATCAGGTTAAACAGCTGATGCAGGGGTACCTGGACGACCCGGCCCGGCTTAGCCAGTGGTTCGGTGAGTTTATGACCGAACCCAAATACCCGGAACTTGCCGCAGGCAACGAAGGTGACGCGGTTGAGCTGGCAGAGATCGACGGCCTGTACCGCACTGAAGGTGCTCGCCTGGCCTGGCATAAGCTGGCAGACAACAGCTTTACCCTGTTCGCTGACGGCCAGCGCCACAGCTTCACCGAAGCCGAACTGCCGCTGGTACAGGCAATTACTGAAGAGTACGCGTTTGGACCGCCGGAAAATCTGAGTGACAGTGAAACGGCACTGTTACAGGCGTTGATTCAGCAAGGTGCCCTGCACTGCGGTGAAGAATACGACGACGAGGAAGGCTAAGCCTTCCTCGGGTTTTACCCTTCTTTGACCTGTGCCCGCTATAGCGTTTGCTCAGGCGGGTTCGGGCCTCTTACTTTTCTCGCTTTCACTACTTTGTCGTTTGCTGATTCCTGGCTGGACTGTGGGGCCTGTTAATAGCTCCCGGTAGGACACCGGCCTCACAAGGGGGAGTTATGCCCCGCTCTCTTGCGCTACATCGATAATCAATCGCCGTATCCAGCGATGTGCTGCGTTATGTTGCAGCAGTGGGCTCCAGGCCATTTTTAGCTCGAATGATGGGATTTCGAACGGTGGCTTACGCTCGACGATCATCGGGTTTTTCTGTTGTGCCTGGGCGGCGCGGCTGGGGATGGTAACGACGAGGTTTTCCTGGGCGGCCATTAACGCGGCGGACTGGTAGTGGCGGGTAAACACGGTGATGTGCCGTTGCTGGCCGGTTTTCTGCAGGGCTTCATCCACCCACCCTAGCCGCTTGGTGTCTTTCGGGGTCAGGCCCATCCCTGCGCCCATGCCGGTTTTGCTTACCCATACATGCTGCGCCTGCAAATAGTTCTCCAGACTGAAATCCAGCGCAATAGGATTATCCGCGCTGAGCAGGCAGGAGAAGCTGTCGCGCCATAAGGTTACCTGATGGAAGGCCTGGGGCAGCGTATCGAAACGGTTGATCACCAGGTCGACCTGGCCCTGCTCTACTTCGTTAAAGCTCATATCACTGGGGGTGAGAATATCCAGTACCACGCCTGGTGCTTCTCTTGTCAGCCGTGCCAGTACCCGTGGCACCAGCGTGGATTCGCCATAGTCGCTGGTCATGATGCGGAACACCCGATCGCTGGACAGCGCATCAAACTCGGTGCTGGGAGCGATTGCCTGCTCGGTCAGGGCGAGGATCTGTTGCACCAGGGGCTGCAGGTTCAGGGCACGTTCGGTGGGGATCATCCCTTCGCTGGTGCGTACCAGCAGTGGGTCATTCAGGGTTTCGCGCAGGCGGCGCAGGCTGTTACTCATTGCGGGCTGGCTCAGCCCCAGCGCGCTGGCGGCACGGGTAACATTACGTTCACGTAAAAGTACGTCCAGATAGACCAGCAGGTTCAGATCGATTTTATCCAGATTCATGTCATACCCAGGTTTCAGACTGCTTATAGGGGGTGATTATAGGTGTTAGACCTAAGTTAAATTCATGGTGTGAATAATACGAATAAAGCACATTTATTTCAATTATGCTGCGCTGCGGCTTAGTATTCATCCAAGCCTTGAGTAACGCAGCGTGGTTGTCCCGCTGCACAGAAGAATAAGGATTGAAACCATGTCTACTTACAACAATGATATCGAAGCAGTAGCCGGCCTGCGTGACACCAACGGTTCTGCCTGGAACGCAATCAACCCTGAATCTGCTGCCCGCATGCGTGCTCAGAACCAATTCAAGACCGGTCTGGATATCGCTAAATACACCGCGAAAATCATGCGTGATGACATGGCCCGTTACG
>CAJXNY010000071.1 GCA_913057435.1 uncultured Oceanospirillaceae bacterium
AAGGTATCGCCTGTGTGAAACACCAGAACATGGCCGGTTCCGACATGGGTGATGACCACAAAGAATACTTCGCTGGCGAAGCGGCACTGAAAGCCGGTGGTAAAGACAACACAATGAATCAGTTTGGCTAAACCCTGATAGCCCAATTGCATTAGCACTGAAAAGGACGCCTGACCCCGGCGTCCTTTTTTATTGCCTGAAAAAAGTCTTAGCATCAATTTTGATGTTTTTTACGCAACACTTATTTGTGCAAACCCCGGATTATTAGCAACGACAGCGCATGTTACTGTGCTCCCACATTCTGTAATCACAGCATCTGGAGCCTGTATGGACCTGTTTACCGCTATTTCTGAACGCCGCGCCGTGAAACATTTCGACCCAAGCCATCAGCTGAACGATGCTGAGGTTGCCACGCTGTTCGAGCAGGCACTGCTCTCCCCTACTTCTTACAATATTCAGCACTGGCGCTTTGTTCGTATTACGGATAATAAACTGCGTCAGGATATTCGTATCGCTGCCTGGGATCAGGCGCAGGTAACCGAGGCATCGGAGCTGGTGCTGATCTGCGCAGATGCCAATGCATGGCAGAAATCACCTGAGCGTTACTGGCGTGATGCGCCAAAGGAAGTGCAGGATATGCTGGTGCCAATGCTGCAGGATTTCTATCAGGGACGGGAATGGATTCAACGCGATGAAGCGATTCGCTCCGGGGCGATGGCCGCACAGACACTGATGCTGGCAGCCAAAGCGCTGGGGTATGACTCCTGCCCAATGATCGGTTTCGATCAGGACAAGGTAGCAGAGCTGATTAACCTGCCTGATGATCACATACTGGTGATGATGCTGCCGATTGGCAAAGCATTAAAAGCGGCCAACGGCCGGGGTGGCCAGCTGCCATTGCAGGACGTAGTGCTGAACAACGGTTTCTAAAGCAGGGAATCAGCCTGAATGCCCTCAGAGTTCATACTCTGTGGGCATATTCATAACAAACTGGTGAAAATCCTGCTCCAGTGCCACCAGCCCACCCGGATAGATAACCCCCTGATAGCGCCAGTCTGTATCGCGGATATACCGAACGGTGTCATGGATTGCCTTACGCCCCCGGACAGAACTCATCAGAAAATAGCCCACCCCCCAGGACAACGTATAGCTGACCGGCTCAGGCTCAATCACCAGACTCTCCCAGCCATCGTACGACAACGCAAAAAAACTGGCTAACTTCGGCATGTTGCCGCCCTCCAGCCATGTCTGCAGGCGGGCCTGCTCTTTCTGCTTGATCTGGGTAAACACACCATTTTCCCGCACGTCGGCCATTTCAAACACTTCTGACAGTGCTTCGTTCAACCAGGTGGGTGGCCGGGTAAGGCCTGCGGCAAACACAAGATGCTGTGCTTCGTGTAGCAGCGTCTGCATGTATTCACGGTGTTTATACAACACCATTTCACGCCGAACCGGTGAGTAAAAGCCACCCGAAGGCCGCCAGCCCGGTGTATCACGTTCGACATAGCGCCGGTATTCTTCCCGGGTTTTAAATACCTTGATCGGTACGAATAATGGGTCATACAGGTTGAGTACCTGACGATGGAACTCGACTTCTCGGGCCATCACTGCCCGCAGCGTCGCCAGCTCCTCTTTACTTAATAACCCATTAAGGTCTTTGATATAAATCCGGTTCGCAGCAACATTACCCACCAGCCCTGCCCAGAGCAAAAGACTGATTATCAGATATCGACTTAATCCGCGCACCCCAGCAACTCCCTTTTGCAAAAGGACGCAGCACCAGATTAACGCTCTGAAAAAGGCGGTGCTGCATCGTCAACCCTGACATGTGCACGCACTCACAATCCCGAAGTGCGCAGGGGAACAGTATGCCCTGAATCGATGATGGCACCAATGCTATAGAAGCAGTTAAAAGCAGCTATAAAGTCGTCACTAAAAGAGAGAGTCGATATCACGCTGAAGGTTGTTTATCTTGCGACGCCGAAGCAGTTTCAACAGCAAGTTTCTGCAGCTACGCAAGACAGGATATAGCAAGCGAGCCAGCTGCTTATGGCTAAACAGCCAGACGTTAAGCCGATTAAACAGCCCGTTGCGCTGACTGATCAGTGACAACATATGAATGGCATCAGCGGCATAATAAAGCTGACTATCAAGCTTAAGCACCATCCCCTGATCGATATCCAGCCCGGCGGCACTGATTTGCGCCATCACCGGATGGCCACTGCGAGCATCCACCAGTTGCAACTCGCCCACACTCTGGCGAATGCGCACCAGCTGGCAATAAAAATGGCATGCCGGGCAACCGGTGTCATACACCAGCAAAATGGATGTCTTTGTCACTTCACCATAGCCTTTCTTCACTCACGGCGAAAAACAGCCGAAAAAAAGGCCTGAATCATCAGGCCTCGCAATCACTCTACATTCCATGGCTCTCTGGATGACCGCTCTAAAATCATCGGAGATACCTGTATGAGCCTGGATCAGAGCAAAGGTTCAACCTGCAGGGTTAACTCTTCACCCTGACCGGTCAGATACAGCTCGCCATCGGTAATGGTCAGTGTCAGCTCCATGGTCCGCGTGACAAAGCTGTCCAGCTTATCCACCTGACGGCTGTCAAAGCGGTACACACTGAGCTTGGATAACGCCTCAAATGCCGCCTTATGCTTCGGCCACCAGACATCCACTTCACTGCCATAGGCATACAGCGAGATCTTTTCCGCCCGGCTGACCCCTTTACGGATACGATCCGGTGACGCCTGACCCAGCTCAATCCAGTGTTCTACCCGGCCATCGGGGCTAATCTGCCAGATTTCCGGCTCATCCGAACTCGACAGGCCTTTGGTAAACGACAGATCCTGATGGTAGTTCATCGCATACACCAGCACCCGTACCATCATCCGGTTCAGGGTTTCAGAGGGGTGTTGCGCCAGCGTCAGCTTCAGCGTTTCAAAGCGGTTATTATCCAGATCCACCAGATTAAAGTCCGCTTTATAGATTGTTGGCTTCAAGGCCATTTCACTGTGCTCCGCAAGATTCGCTCAAAGCGGCGAGTATACCCGATCGCTACACACTCTGCGGCCCGGAGTTAACGGCCGACCGGTGCAGCACGGGTCTGTAACGGACAGATGTCTGCCAATTCAAGCTCGGTCAGCTGCTGCCACAGTTGTGGGGGAATAGACTCACTGCGCGGCCGCTCCAGTATCTGACAACCATGGCTACCATCACTCTGGCGGTATTCCACATGGATATACCAGACGGGCTGAGGGTTACCTTGTGCTGTTTTACGCTTACCCGGTGCAAACCAGATATACAGCGGGCACTGGTAACGGCTATGAATAAGGTGGATGGCGGCAGGCTGGCTGAAATCCGGCTCCGGCTGATCAATCTGTACAGCAGGCAGGACTTCATCGGCGTAGAAATTATGTGCTTCAAACATGTGTGGCTCCCTTTAACTAAACTGGGAGCTGACGTTGGGCGGGCTTACCTGATTTATTGTCGGTAACGACCGCATCTCTGATTAACCGCGCTGTATTAGCACAGTCAGATCAGCAACCACCTTGCCCAGGTTGGCAGGTTGGCGAGGACGTCAGCCCTTCTCTTGATGCAAATAGAACAGTGGCCAGTATACCTGGATATTCATCCGCGACAAGCCCAGTAGCTGGGGAGAGTTCAAGAGCGATGCTGTACACACAAAAAGCAGTACCGCCAATGACGGTACTGCGCCTGATCAGAAGGATAACATCCAGAGGCTAAGCGATGGGAAGAATGCAACCAGCATCCAGGTAGCCATTAAGGCATACAAGTAAGGCAAGGTTGACCTGACAAGCTTGAGATAAGGTATACCGGTCATACTGCTGGCAACATATAGGTTAAGGCCGTACGGCGGCGTGATAAAGCCAATTGCATCACCAATCAGGAATAGCACAGCAAAGTGGATTGGGTCTACTCCGATACTCATAGCAATTGGGGCCAGTATCGGTGCCAGAATGATCGTATTCGGCAAGCTTTCCAGTACAGTTCCCGCTAGCAGGACCAGTGCAAGACAGGCAAACAGAACGGGATAATAACCGCCCAGCATACTGATAACTTCAGTAATAAACTCCTTGGCACCAAGCAGAGATAGCACCTGCTGCATAACCACAGACACAGCAATCAATGGTGCCAACATGCCAGTAATCTGGCCTGAGCGCATCATGATATTGGGTAATGCTTTGAGGCTAATCTCACGGGTAACAAGTACCCCTGCAAGCAAGCAGAAACCTGTGGTGATGCCAGCAGCTTCCGTCGGCGAAAACGCACCGCTATAGATACCCCAAAGAACAATGCCAATAGCCAGGAAACCAAGCCATGCACGTAAGCCCATACGAACAGCTTTTTTTGCCTGGAATCGTGTCAACACGCCCCATTTATTCTTACGACAGATTGTGTAGCAAACAATCTGCATAGCAATAACCATCAGGATACCAGGAATCAGCCCGGCCATAAAAAGGTCGCCGATCGGCAGGTTCATCATGAACCCATAAACAATAAAGATGATACTCGGCGGAATAATTATCCCAACCGTACCACCCGCTGCAATCGTTGCAGCAGCGAATTTCTCTTCATAGTTACCCTTCTTCATCTCCGGGTGCATGATGCTGCCAATGGTTGCCGTCGTCGCCGAGTTGGAACCCGAGATCGCTGCAAATAAACCACAGGCACCCAGCGATGCCATACCCAGACCACCATGCATCCAGCCCAGACAGGAATATGCAAAGTCCGAAAGTCGCTTCGCAATACCGGCGGCATTAATCAGGTCACCGGTCAGAATAAATAATGGCAGCGCTAACAAACCATAAAAATTAAGCCCTTCATAAAGGGTCACACCGACGTTCGCAAGCGTAAAATCGATTACTACACTGACACCGATAACCCACAGTGAGATCACCAGGAAAATCGGTATCCCCAAAATGAACAATGCCGTTACACCCAGACTGATCAGGGTTATCCAGAAACCATCCATCACAGTACTCCTCAGTCAAACATATTGGCTTGGGTGGTGAGCGGCTCGCCCGCTCGGAAGGTTCGAATATCCTGAACCAGATTCTGTAGTACCCGGATCAGCAACAGACTCCAAGCGACAGGTGTCGCCATATAAAACCACCATTGCATCACATCATCTGTACCCTGCACGATGGCGAAATTATCCCAGGAGATGTAAACCTGTTCGATTGAGTAATAGATAACAATAGCCCCCATACCAAACCAGCACACGGCATCCAGCAACAGGCAGGCAAACTGAGCTTTATACGGCAGACGCTCTCGCACTTCAGTGAAACGAAGGTGCGAGCGGCGCATAGTGTTGTACGAAGCACCCATCCAGGTCAGCCATAAAAACAGGTAGATCGGGATCGTTGTACTCCAGGGAGCCTGTTCATTGAAAAGAAAGCGTCGAATCACTTCGACAAAGATAATTCCTGCCATGGAGGTATAACAGAGCAGAATGGCTGTCTTTTCGATATTGCGCTCGATGGCACAAAACAGTGAACCAATTGACATTTTATTTGCCTTACCGGCCGTCTGTTTCTGCGTTTCCGACCCGCATGTAGTTGAAGTATATTCACCGGAACTCACGGCTACTCTCCACTTATTATTATTCAGGTTAGAACAACCTTCCTGTTCCTGATGGTAAACAGATACGCGAGGCTCAACGAGAATCGAGAAACTGCCAGGAAGGGGGCCTGACTCGTTATGCAAACCGGTCAGGCAATGAGAGCTGTGGGGGGGTTTGTAGTGGTCTAATAATCCCGGACACCAACTTAGGTGGTAGAGTAACCGCCA
>CAJXNY010000072.1 GCA_913057435.1 uncultured Oceanospirillaceae bacterium
AGATTACCAGACTCCTCTGGAGTATCTGGCAGATGTGGGTGTGTCGCTTATGTTGAGAATCTAGGATTAATATTGAACCTTTGGCTTTATGTCGATATCAATAACTAAACCTGCGTATCTACAGCACGGAATATTCATGCTAACTTCTCTCTAATTATAAATAGCGGTGAATCTATGTTCAAAAAGCTTAATCTGGTAACTCAGATAGGGATTGCTTTTGCATCCATATTGGCCTTGCTTGTTGTTATCTCAGTCTCATCCTGGGTTGGCCTGAGTAGCTCATACACGGGACTGGTTGACTACCGGGGGCTGGCGCGCGATACCAACCTGGCAGGGCGAGTACAGGCAAATATGCTGATGGTTCGCCTGAGTGTGTTGAAATTTCTTAATGAACGTAGTGAAGAGTCCATCAATATTTACACAGAACGCCTGACCAAAATGGAAGGGTTTCTGGACGAAGCCAGAGCCGAAATTCAGCAGCCAGAGCGGGCGAGGCTCATAAAGCAGGTGATCGTTGGGGTCGAGAATTATAAAACCGGGTTCAATGATGTGGTTGGGCTGTTCCGCCAGCGCAACAAGATCGTTGAGGAAAACCTGGACCCTGCGGGACTGTCGATGCGCCAGCAGATGACCGATATTATGAAGTCGGCACATGACGATGATGATACTTCTGCAGCGTATAGTGCGTCTCAGGTTCAGGAGCATCTACTGTTGGGGCGTCTCTACGTTGTTAAGTACCTGGTCACTAACTCTAAAGCTGATCATGAACGGGCGGACAAAGAGCTGCTTGAGGTATTGCCGCCACTGGTTGCGGAGCTGGACAGAGAGATTCAGAATCCGAAAAGACGTGCCCTGCTTGATGAATTCAAGCGCCAATACACGCGCTACACCACCGCATTTAAAGGGGTGTCAGACACCATTGAGATGCGAAATAAGCTGATTAAAAGCACGTTAAATACGGTAGGCCCTGTTATTGCTGGCCAGATTGAAGAAGTGAAGCTGTCTGTTAAAAAAGATCAGGATTTACTCGGCCCGCAGGTACAGGGCGAGACTGAGTCCACGCTTCAGGTTGTTACATGGCTTTCTGTTATGGCTTTAATCACCGGTTTGGCGCTGGCCTGGTTTATGGCAAGAATTATTCGTCAGCCCATTGGCGGTGAGCCTCGTGATATCGCTTCAATTACTCAGGCTATTTCAGCGGGTGATCTTACGCAGAACTTGCCAGTGACAGACAGGGACACGGGTATATATCGCTCTGTCGGTGAGATGTCGATTAAACTTAGAGAGCTGATCGGCGGCATTATTGATACCAGCCACTCACTGACTGACAATGTTCAGCAGGCTGCGCAGATTTCTACCGAGACCAGTCAGACAATTAAACAACAGCAGAGTAAAACGACCTCTGTGTCTGCATCCGTTGCGCAGATGGCTGCCAGTATTCAGGAGGTTGTTCGCCATGCTGCTGAATCTGCGTCCCTGGCTGCTGATGGAATATCAGAGGTTGAGCGCGGTAAAACAACGGTAAATAGCACGTTGACTGAAATTAATAACCTGGCTAAAAACCTTGAAAGCTCAGTAGAGATCATTAAATCTCTGGAGCAGAACAGTGCGGATATTGGCTCTGTTATTGAGGTCATTCAGAATATTTCCGAGCAGACTAACCTGCTGGCTTTGAATGCTGCCATTGAGGCCGCCCGCGCAGGTGAACAGGGGCGTGGCTTTGCCGTTGTTGCTGATGAAGTTCGTACGCTTGCCCAGAGAACTAAAAAATCGACATCTGAAATACAGGATATGGTTCAACGGTTGCAAAGTGGTACGTCTGCAGCGGTGAACGCGATAGAGAACAGCTATGTTCAGGCTCAGCAGACCGTTTCGAAATCAGAAGAAACGGGCAATGCACTGGAGCAGATACACCAGGCCATTGGGGATATCAGTAATATGAATATCCAGGTTGCAGCTTCGGTTGAGCAGCAATCAACGGTTGCTGATGATATTGCCCGAGATGTTGAGGAGATCAGTAGCGGCCTGGAGGAAACGACGGCCAGTGCCGCCCAGACCTCGGAAGCAAGCAATCATTTGAAGGGGGTGGCCAGTCAGCTACAGCACCTGGTTTCTGGCTTCCGGGTCTAGGCCCCTTCAACAGGCCGCCTGACAGGGGAGGGCAGGCTTCGCCGTCATGGTTTTCTGGTGAAGTGTGTTAAGCGAGGAATAGGGCGTCAGTATTTGCACGGGTGTGCAGATACTGACGCAGTTGTTCGATCAGTGTTATTGACTCGGTTGCTGCCAGTCGCTGTGTGGTCTCGCCCTGTTTTGTTGCGGCATCGCCGTGGCATTTATGCCTCCCCGGATTATCTGCATCGCAATGGTACGCCGCAAACCGTCGCTGAACTGCAACAGCACCGTTGCCTGCTCTTACATGCCAGACTCACATTTAAATTTTGGGTGGTGCATCCATGAAATGATAACTCCCCCAGAGTAAGAGGCAAAAAACTAATGGTAAAAAAGAAATTAACAAACCATATCCATTAATTTTTCCACTAAACCAATAACATCCAAAAAATACTACAGGGTACATCAATGTGCCCCATAAAAAGAACTGATTCATCACTCTATTAAATAAGGGAATATCAATGTGTGAATGACTTCCCAAACCCATGAGGCTAGCGATAAATATAAATGGATATACGACTAAAGGAATCGCTCCTGCAACTAATACAACAATTCTGAAAACTCAGTCATATGATTAATGCCCAAAATATTTTGAAAAAGCTAACGAAGCTGTCGGATTAGCAGTAGATGGCGATAACTCTAGCCACATCCACGTACATTCTGGCCAGCCTTTATTCCATTTTGCCACTGGAACTGTCAGTTCAGACTTGTTTTTCAAACAGTTTATATCAGTACTATACGCCGTGATATACGCTTTTTTCACCAGCTTTCAGCATCAGTGTTGGTGCTGGCTCTGCGTCGCTATTTTCTCGATATTATGCACCCTGCAGTACATCAGCCATTGAGCATTCACTTTCTTTTACCACGCAGTGAACCGTTTGAGTGGGGCAGATCAGTCGGTGGGTATTGAATATTTTCGACAGGGTGGGTTTGTTGGTGGGCGCTCTGTGTGCGTCGGGTATTGAGGTAAACCCGGACGCCCGCAGAGCGGGCTGCTACAGGGGATCGCCAGCGAGCTGGCTCCTACCGGTGGGGTGGTGGTGCTTGTAGGAGCGAGCTTGCTCGCGATAGGGCTATCGGCTGTACCTCAGGCCAGGCCGTCCAGCGCGTAGTCCAGTTCGGCGATCAGGTCTTCCACCGCTTCCGCGCCTACCGACAGGCGCAGCAGCCCTTCAGTGATACCACTGGCCAGTTTGTCGGCTTCCGGCACAGAGCCATGGGACATGGTGAAAGCGTGGTTAATCATGCTTTCCACCCCGCCCAGTGAGTCTGCCAGCACAAAATATTGCATCCGCCCCACCACATGTTTAGCCGCTTCCAGACCGCCGTTGAGTTGCACGGTGACGACGGCACCGCCACTGCGCATCTGACGCTTGCACAGGTCATGCTGTGGGTGGCTGGGCAGGCCGGGGTAGTACACGCGCTCGATGGCCGGGTGCTGTTCCAGGTGTTCGGCGATCTGGTGGGCGTTTTCACTCTGGCGCTGCATACGCAGATCCAGCGTTTTCAGGCCGCGCAGTGCCTGGTAGCTGTCAAACGGGCCCTGAATGGCACCGACCGCCATGGCGACGTAATGCAGTTGCTTGTGCTGGGCTTCAGTGGCGGCGACAACGGCACCGCCAATCAGGTCGGAATGGCCGCCGACATATTTGCTGGTGGAGTGCATCACCAGATCCACGCCGTAGCGAATCGGCTGCTGGTTCCAGGGGGAGTTGAAGGTGTTATCCACGCAGGTCAGTAGCTGATGTTTACGCGCAACCTGAACAATCGCCTCCAGATCAACCAGTTTGAGCAGCGGGTTGGTCGGTGTTTCAATCCAGATCAGTGCGGTGTTGTCTTCAATGGCGTCTTCAATGGCAGCGGTGTCGTTCAGGTCGACATAGCTGGTGGTAAAGCCGGAGCTGCGGGTGCGGCATTCTTCCAGCAGGCGGAAGGTGCCGCCGTACACACTGTCGGACACAATGACGTGGGCGTCTTTGGGCAACAGTTCCATCACCGATGCGGTGGCCGCCATGCCTGAGGCACAGGCGATTGCCCCCGCACCGCCTTCCAGCTCGGCCAGGCAGGTTTCCAGTGCGTGGCGGGTCGGGTTTTCACCTCGGCTGTAACCAAATGCGCCTGCAGGTTCGCCAATGTTAGGGCGGACAAAGGAGCTGGCCGTCACAATGGGCGGCATGATGGCGTTGTAGGCCGGGTCTTTCTGATCGCCAGCGTGGATAACCTGGGTGGCAAATTTAGCGTTAGGGGATGACATTGATCGGCTCGCTTCGGACAACTGAAATATGGCCAGATGATAGCGAATTTGCCCGATGGGGACGATGGGGTTGGTGATAATGAGGCGGTGATACTGAAGGGAGTGGCTGTGGCTGAGTTCTGACGCCTGCCCACCCTGCAGTTAACATCCGGCCCTTATAGTGCGGCAATCTCTTTCCGTTAGCCTGTTGTCAGTCAGACAGTTAACGGTTTTGCGCTGCTTCACCCTTCTCTTTATCAGTGCTGAAAACGTGGTTTTTGTTATATCGACATACCAGAATCAGGTGCAGAGAACAGAAAAACATACGGGACAACCTGTTCTGGCCTGAAGGTTGCTCCTGTTGATGTAAACGAACAGACAGGGAATAGCAGCTATGTATATCAATGGAACCACAGTGAATACCGTCAATAATGCCAACACCAGTGCATCCGGCGTCGCTAAAAGTGCGTCCGCATCATCAGTGTCTTTTAACGCTATGTTGCAGGAGGCAACAGGCACTGAGAAAGCGAAGACAGGGACGGCAAGTATCAGTACTGAATCCCGATGGCAGCAGGTTGCGGGTAAGTATGATGTTACGAATATCTCCACACGGGAGCGTGGGGCCATGGCCGCAGAGTTGATGGATAACAACCTGATCTCATCTGCTGAGGGAATGGCGCTGGCGGCACCCTACAGTATGAATGATAACCTGGATACCCGGCGCGACTACCTGGCGAGCAGCCAGGAGGCGCTGGAGTTCTCCAGGCAGAACGGTGGTTCATCGCAGCAGGTTGAATTGCAGGAGAAGGTGATGGGCATACTGGAAAAGCTGATTGCACTTAACAATACAACGGCGGGTACTTACGCAAATATGGGCTCTGCGCCGCTGGCCTGAGCCCCGGGTGATCGTGGTGTAGTCGCCTTTGGGCATTACGTATAAGCCGTTGTTGAAAGCTGCCAGTGCCACAGAGTCTTATAGGCCGGTAAGGCGTTATCTGCTGATCCATCTCAGGTGAGTTCGCTGGATGGATCAGCTATTGAACGGATAGCAGGTATTTATGCTCGGTTCAGAGAGGGTCGGGCGGCGATCACCGTTATTACCCCGCTTATTCCAGCTTTTTAAGCCGATAGGCCATGGCCGGGCGAGTCAGGCCCAGTCGGCGGGCGGCCTGGCTGACGTTGCCGTTTGCCTGGTCCATCGCTTTGCGAATCAGCTGGCTCTCCAGTGCCTCCAGGCTGAAGTCCTGTTCCAGCATCTGATCCATCCACTGTTCTTCATTGGCGGCGGTGTCGCTGCGGCTTTGCTCTTTTAATACGCCACTGCTGGCGATAACGTTAAGCGCTGTCTCTTATACACATCTCCGAGCCCACGAGA
>CAJXNY010000073.1 GCA_913057435.1 uncultured Oceanospirillaceae bacterium
ACACCTTTGCTCATGTAACCCACGCCAACGTTGCCGCCTCCCATAGCCTGACGGCTGCCAGGTCTTTGGGTGGCAATAGCAGCCTTGAGTATTGCTGCGGCACTGTCACCAGCCCTCTGCTGCTTAACAACGCTCTACTTGAGACAACCGGTATCCAAGCGCTGAATAATGCGCCTGCAATAACACCGGATAGCACTCACCAATTGAAGCCAATCAACGAGAACCAGCTCAGCATCCACAACAAGGGCACGCCGCTGGCTGATATTATTGATTTTAGCGCCCTGTCAGACCCGGACGGCACTACAGTGCAAAGCATTGCAATCGTCGATACCAGCAACAGCCACGGTGCATGGGAGTATTCCAGAAACAACGGACAGTCCTGGCAGGAACTGCATGTCAAGCCAATCCACTCACTTCTTCTTGTAGAGATATTCTCATTAGAAACTGAGCTGGATAATACAAGCCTGATCCGCTTTATCCCGAACCGAGGTTTTTCTGGTACGGCCAGCCTGACATTTCGCGCACATGACCAATCAAATCCGTTATATGAACGCAAGGTAAATATAAACGCAGTAGATTTAACAGACGGAACAAGCCCGTTTTCCGAGGATACGGGAACGATTACCGTCACCGTAACAGATACCAATGATGCGCCCAACATTCAAAGCGATGCCTACACTTCCACATTACAGACCGTATTAACTGGAAGCTCATCCGAAAATGCTGGCTCTACACTCACGGCTGTCGGTGATATTAATAATGACGGCACCAATGACTTTTTTGTCAGTTCACAACACATCAACGCAAAACACGACTTTTTCGGAAAAGTCACTGCCATATCTGGTGTTGACTTCAGTCCACTCAGTCTGCCTCAACTGCAGGGGGAAGGCACCCAAAGCCGCGAACGGTATGGCCTGACTATGGTCGCTATGGATGATCTGGATAAAGATGGCTATGCCGACTTTGCCGTCGCAGCCCCCACGGCTTCCTCAGCTGGATTTTCAAATAATGGCCGGATAGATATTATTTCAGGCCAGACAGGACAGTTAATTCGCAGCTATCAAGGCGATTCTCATCAACATAAACTGGGCTATCAACTCGTCAGCGTCAACGATATAAACAGCGATGGCGTGAAGGACCTGGTCGCCGGGGCAAGAATAAAAACATCCGATGGCCAACACTATACCCAAATGCGCTACTACTCAGGCACTAATGGCGAACTGATCCAAACCTTTCAGCAGCCAACCACTGGTACCTGGATTTTCGACCGTATAGTTAATGCCACTGATATAAACAACGATGGGTATGACGAGCTACTGCTGGGGATAACACATGACCCGAAAGCACCAGATAGCTACAGTGCAGCGCTATTAATATCTGGCAAGGATGGCACGGTAATGCTTGCTATGCCAGCCACAGACACCGGGAGCACGTCAACGAGAGGGGTCAACACTGCCGGGGATTACAATCACGACGGTACCATGGACTTCATGGTCAGCAGCAGTAGTAATGCGGGTGCCTATGCCACTATTATCTCAGGAAAGGATGCCAGCCCGCTTCTTTATATCGAAGGAACACCGTCAACAAATTTTGGTAAAACGCTTAGCCTGGCTGGAGATATTAACTTCGATGGTATCAATGATTATCTGATTACCTCGACCATGCCAAGATCGCATAATTTTGCCCAACACGTTGGCCTTTATTCAGGCAAAGACGGGGCCTTAATTACCTATATAGTCCCTCAATCCGCCACATCTTATCGGGAACAGTCAGTCATCTCTGCGGGTGACCGAAATAATGATGGGCTGAAAGATTTCCTGTTGGGAGATAGCAAAGGCAACGGAAATGTTCAGTTATACAGCTACAACATCCCCTCCCAGGTAACTACAGAAAGCAGCCTGGCCATTCAGATACACCCCGAGGCGGTGACTATTACCGATGACAACAGCCATTTCGGTGATGGCGTACTGCAGCTGCGTATTCCGGATGCGCAACGCGCCAGCCTCAGCCAACTAGTGGTACTGAACCAGGGGCCCATCACCGTTACTGACAACACCGTCAGCTACAATGACACTGAAGTGGGCACTTTCAGTGGCGGCACGGCAGGCACAGCCTTACAGATAACACTCAATACTCAGGCCACTCTAGCCGTAACCGAGGCCCTGATACAGTCACTGGGTTTTGTCACCACCGCTGGCACGCAAGCTAGCGGCCTGTACACTTTGCTGATTGAGCTGACAGACTCTGCTGGGGCCACCAGCCAGGCGCTCCCCGTACAAATCACTGTCACTGCAGATAACGATGCCCCTGAGTTGCAACACCTTGATGGCGATACCGTCAGCTACACTATTGGCGGCCCCGCCGTAGCGCTAGATAGCGGTGCTGATACACGACTACTTGACCCGGATTCCACCGAGTTGGACGGCGGCATACTGACCGTTACTCTGGATAGCAACAGCGATTCAGCAATCGATAGTATTCAGCTGCTCGACCAGGACGATATCCGCCTGATCGGCAGTGATGTGCAGCATGCAGGCAACAGCGCAGGCAGCCTCTCTGGCGGCAGCAATGGTGTTCCACTAACGATCATCCTGAACAGCAATGCAACGCTGACTGCAGTACAGGATATTCTTCAGGCGTTGCACTACCACAACACCGACCCAGCCTCCCTGAACACTGCCACCCGGACTGCAACACTCTCCCTGAGTGACGGCGATGGCGGTAGCGCTCCACCTGCACAGCTGACTATCGAACTCACCCGCCTGCCAATTCTTGACCTGGATACTACGAGCGCTGGCAGCGGTTACAGTACAGATTTCACCGAGGCGGCCGCCCCTGTTGCCGTCGCTGCGGCGGGCGCGATCACCGCCTCGGATGATGGCAACTTCAGCCAACTTCAGGTCACCCTGAGTAACCGCCCTGATGGAGTTGCAGAGCAACTCAGCTCCAGCCTGGGCAGTGGCAGCCAGACAATCAATGGCGAAGCCATCACGATTACCCCTTATGACCCGGGCACCGGCAGACTCCTTGTCACCCTGGATAGCGCCAGCGCAACAACGATGGAGCAACTGATCGCCACGATCCACTATCAGAACACAGCCTTAAACCCCGATACACAAAGCCGCAGCATCAGCTTTATTGCCACTGATAATGACAGCCTGGTTAACACTGCCGTTGTCACTCACCTCAGCATTGATGACAACAACACCGAGCCGACGCTCAGTGCGACAGCTCTCAATCCCATGATCACCGCGCAACGAGACAGCCGACCACTGTTTGAAAACGTCAGCATTGACACTATTGAACCAGGCCAGACTCTGAACGGCCTCACACTGGAGGTCGACCAGCTGCAGGACCCCGGTGACGAATATCTGAAAATTGATAATCAGCTTTTTGACCTGAGCATTTCCAGCGGCCCCACCATCACCACCCAGCACGGCTATAGCGTGCAGGTTACGGTAACGGGCGATCAGGCACTGGTCAGCATCAGTACCGATTTCAGCAACAGCAGCCCCGCTGAGATACAGACCCTGCTGGAAACCCTGCACTATCAGCATAACGGCAGCAGCCCCACGACCAGCGCCGCACGCACGGTCAGCCTGAGCACACTGACCGACAGCGGCGGCGGTAGTGATACCAACAGTGTGCTAGCGGTTAGCAGCGCCGTCACCGTTCATCAGAACCAGCAACCGGATAGCGCCGATACCAGCGTGCAGCTCAATTACAACAACAGTTATTCATTTCAGCTCAGCGACTTTGGCTTTATAGACTCCGACAGTAACGATCAGCTGGCAGCCATTAGAATCACCCACCTGCCAGCCCAGGGCAGTCTGACTCTGGATGGCAGCCCTGTGGCCCTGCACAGCAACATTACCGCCAGCCAGATCAGCGCAGGACTGTTAAGCTTCGCGGCCGCATCTGGCGGCCATGGTAGTGATTACAGCCACTTCAGCTTCGTCGTCAACGATGGACTGGCCGACTCAGACAGCAGCACCCTGACAATCGATATAACTGCACCACCTCCACCTCCGAAGCCTGAGTCCGAACCCTCCTCAAATGCGCACAGGTACGATGGCGTATGGGTCAAGCACCCGGAACACACCGGAACCGATCTCTTCGAAGTATTTGTAGAGGCTGTCAGTACTGATCGCATCAATGATCCCGCCAGCCAGAACCTTAATCATGCGGATATTCCACTGGGCGAGCTTACCGATGACATAAGTACCTTGATTAATATCGCACTACCGGCCGACATTGGCCTTCATGCATTGAATACCAATAGCCGTGCAAGCGCAGAACATTTACTGCCTTTCATTGAAACTCTACTAGAAAATAAAGAGCCCGATGATAAAACAGACATCCTCAATGGCGCTCAGAATTTTCTGCAGCACAAACACCTGCCAGGGCTGCAGGTTGGTCAGATAACACTGACAAGCAAACTGACACAGCCCAGCGACCTGCCCATTATTATTCAGGGCCCTCCAGAGCTGGACAACGGCCATGCGACGGCCCTCGCCATTGATGCTCGACAACTGCCAGCAGGGACTATTTTACAGCTGGATAATGTTGAATTTGCCGTTGTGGTTGGTCCGGTCACGCTGAGCGGCGGGCTGGGAGAGAATATTGTTTATACCGGCAGCGGTAGCCAGAATATTCGACTGGGGCCAGAGAATGATCAGCTATACGGCGGCGATGGAAACGATATCATCGGCTCTGATGACGGCGACGATCAGATTTTTGGGAAGAACGGCCATGACCAATTGTTCGGCGGAAACGGTGCGGATCAACTGCATGGTGGGCAAGGGCTTGATGTTGTGCGTTACGATGACCCACTCGACCACTACGCCATCAACAAGCAACCGGGCCAGTTGACCATCAGTCACCAGAGCACCCCGAATATGCTGGATACCCTGATTAATATCGAGCAAATTCAGTTTGCTGATCAGCTCATAAATATTGATCAGACTCAGAATCAGGTAATGCTGGCAGTACTTTACACTAAAGCCTTACACCGACAAGCCGACCTCGGCGGCTTCAATTTTTGGGCCAATGCCATCGATAATGACGGGATAGCAGCCGGTGAAATGGCACTGGCCTTTCTGCGCTCACCCGAATACCAGCAGCAAAGTGGCACCTACCTGGACCAACTCAACATAGAGCAACAGATAGATACTTTGTACCTGAATCTGCTTGGCCGTGAAGCGGATATAGAAGGAAAAACATTCTGGACGGACGCGGCACAACAAGGTTTAAGCCTGACGAAGATCGCGGACCATTTTATGCTCAGCGAAGAACTCAGCGCGCAGTACCTCAACGCTGATCAGTGGGACTTCTTCATCTAATAAAACCGAACAGGAGCAGGCTTTGCGGCCTCTCACATAAACCAGTCACTTACCACGCCTACTGAAGCAGCGCTATGTCTAACGTACTAATCAAAAACACGTACTCAATAGTACGCAATAGTTAATACTCCGCTAAAGAGTAT
>CAJXNY010000074.1 GCA_913057435.1 uncultured Oceanospirillaceae bacterium
TACGAGATCAGCCTCGGTCTCGTGGGCTCGGAGATGTGTATAAGAGACAGGCTGAGGGGGGGGAGTGAACTGCCCGACCAGCATCTCTCGCTTCAGGCCAAAACCGGATATTTTGCGGACGTCAAAGCCAGCCGCCTGCAGGCCCCGGCGAACAACACTGGCAGAGGTAAAGGTTGCGAAGGTGGTGCCAGCATGGGAACAACGGGCGATATTTTCGAACAGTGTTGGCGTCCACATGTCCGGGTTTTTGGCTGGACTGAAGCCATCCAGAAACCAGCCATCGACCTGGGCATCGAGCAGGGGCAGGCAATCATCGGCTTCACCCAGCATCAGGGTCAGCTGAACCCGACCTCCATCGAGTATCAGTCGGTGAAATCCTGCCAGTGCAGGGGGGTACTGTTCAACCAGCTGCCGGGCACCTTCTGCCAGCGCGGGTTGCTGCGCCAGTGCCTGTTGCAGATCCTGACGCTGCAGTGGGTACTTCTCTACCGAGATAAAATGCAGCTGCTGTTCCGGGCTGCTGTGTTTGAGCCACAATTCCCGGGCGCAGAGGAAGTTCAGGCCGGTGCCGAAGCCGGTTTCAGCCAGCGTAAAGTGATGGCCACTAAACTGGGCAAAGCGCTCGGGTAGCTGATTGCTCTGCAGGTAGACATAGTCGGTTTCAGCCAGGCCGCCGTCTGAATTAAAATAGTAGTCGTCAAACTGGTCTGAGATCGGGGTGTCGTCCTGCCAGCTCAGGCGGGCCGGTTCAATCAGGCTATGCTTCATAACGAAAATGTTACCATTTGGTGGTATTCTGCGCGCAGATAAACGGTGTTAACGCCCTGTGGGGCAGCACCGGGTGTGTTGTGGCCGGCAATCCTAACATGATTGATGCAGCCCGCGCATTGAGTGACCTACGACAGGCCAGGGCTGGCTTAAACGCAATAGACGGTATAGATATGCTGACGCTAGAAGGTAAAAAGATCTGTGTGCTGGGGTTAGGCTATGTGGGCCTGCCACTGGCAGTTGAGCTGGGCAAGCAGATGCCAACCACCGGTTTTGATATTAATCAGCCGCGGGTTGCGCAGTTACAGTCAGGTCATGACAGTACGCTGGAAGTCGAGCCAGAGTTACTGGCTGAGGCGACACAGCTGAATTTCACGGCTGAGCTGGCAGATGTTGCCGAGTGTGATGTGTACATCGTGACCGTACCCACCCCCATTGATGAGCATAAGCAGCCAGACCTCAGCCCGCTACGCAGCGCCAGTGCTGCCATTGGCCAGGTATTGTCTGCGGGCAACATCGTCATTTATGAGTCCACGGTTTATCCGGGGGCCACGGAAGAAGTCTGTGTACTTGAGCTGGAGCGAGTGTCTGGCCTGCGCTACAACGAAGACTTTTTTGTTGGCTACAGTCCGGAGCGTATTAATCCGGGTGATAAGCAGCATCGCTTGCCGACCATTACCAAGGTGACTTCAGGCTCCACTCCAGAAGTGGCCGAGCTGGTAGACCAGCTCTACCGTAAGGTGATTACTGCGGGCACTTATAAAGCCAGCAGTATCAAAGTGGCAGAAGCGTCCAAGGTGATTGAAAACACCCAGCGGGACCTGAATATTGCCCTGGTCAATGAGCTGTCGATCATCTTTGAGCGGATTGGCGTGGATACCGTTGAGGTACTGGAAGCGGCGGCTACCAAATGGAACTTCCTTCCGTTTCGTCCAGGCCTGGTGGGCGGCCACTGTATCGGTGTGGATCCCTATTACCTGACGTATAAAGCTCAGTCACTGGGCTATTTCCCCGATGTGATACTAGCAGGACGTCGGATCAATGACGGTATGGGTCAACATGTCGCCTCCCGAGTGATCAAGAAAATGGTACAGAAAGGCATTACAGTGCCGGGTTCCCGTTTGTTGATTCTGGGGCTGAGCTTCAAAGAGAACTGCCCGGATATTCGTAATACGCGGGTTGTGGATCTGCTGGAAGAGTTCCGTGACTATCAGATTGACGTCGACATCCATGACCCCTGGGTCAATGCGGACGATGCGCGCCATGAATATGGTATTGAGCTGCAGCCAGTGCTGGAAGAGGGGGGGTATGACGCCATTGTATTGGCTGTAAACCACGCACAGTTCCAGCAGATGGGCGCAGCGCAGATCCATTCGCTGGGTAAAACTGAGCATGTACTGTTTGATGTGAAATCAGCCTTGCCTGCTGCTCAGAGCGACGGGCGTCTGTAAGGCTGGCTTTCAGTCGGTATAAAAACGGCGATACAGGGAAACCTGTATCGCCGTTTTTGTTACCACTCGTCAGGATTACTGTGCCACGGGCTGCTTCAGCGTATCCTGGTAAGGTGGCCAGCCCATCGGCTTGCCGCCCAGCACATGGAGGTGAATGTGGTAAACCGTCTGGCCACCATGTTCGTTACAGTTGAACACGGTACGGTAGCCGTCGGCCGCGAAGCCCATCTGTTGCGCCAGGCTGGCAGCGGTCTGCACCATATGACCAACGACCAGTCGATCTTCATCGGTGATGTCGTTCAGGGTTGGGATGCGCTTTTTCGGTACGACCAGGAAGTGGGTCGGGGCCTGCGGGCTGATGTCATTGAAGGCGATCACCTGATCATCTTCAAAAATAATATCCGCTGGAATCTGACGGTCGATGATTTTCAGAAACAGATCGTCCATATCACTCTCACGTAATCGATGAATTTTGCTCAGTATAACGCTGACGTGGGCGTACGGTAATCTTTGCTTTAGTGGCACAGAGTACAGCGCGCTGTACTCTGTGCGGTGGTCAGATCACGGCAGGGACATCTGTGTGTCGAGGTGGGCAGTGATAGGCCTGAGCAACCTCGCCATCAGGGGTGGTTGATTCCATACAGACATCAAAGCCCCATAGCCGATGCATATGTCGCATCACTTCACTGGTGCTTTCGCCCATGGGCTGGCCACTATGCATAAAGTGACGCAGGGTCAGGGAGCGGTCGCCTCGGACATCCACGTTATACACCTGAATGTTGGGTTCGCGGTTCCCCAGGTTGTACTGGGCGGCCAGATCTTCGCGCACCTGGCGATAGCCGGTCTCGTTATGAATAGCTGAGACTTTTAGTGTCGGGTTACTGGCATCATCCAGGATGGTAAACAGCTTCAGTTCACGGATCAGTCGAGGTGACAGATACTGCAGAATAAAGCTCTCATCCTTGTAATTGCGCATAGCGTGGTGGATCGCATCGAGCCAGGGGGTTCCGGCCAGGTCGGGGAACCACTCCCGATCTTCATCGGTGGGTTCCTCACAGATACGACGGATATCCATCATCATATGGAACCCCAGCGTATAGGGGTTCACACCGTTGAAATAAGGGCTGTCGAAAGGGGGTTGATAAACCACGCTGGAATGGGAGTGCAGGAACTCCATCATAAAGCCGTCGTTGACCAGTCCTTCGTCATACATGGTGTTCAGCAGGGTGTAGTGCCAGAAACAGGCCCAGCCTTCATTCATCACCTGAGTCTGTTTCTGTGGATAAAAGTACTGGGCGACTTTACGTACGATGCGCACAATCTCCCGTTGCCAGGGTTCCAGCAACGGGGCATTCTTTTCCACGAAATAAAGCAGGTTTTCTTCTGGTTCGGCCGGAAAGCGACTGACCATCTCCTCGGCACTTTCCTGTTTCTGTGGAATGGTGTTCCACAGCTGATTGAGGTGGCGTTGAGTGTATTCTTCTCTGGCTTGCTGGCGCTCGCGTTCTTCTGCTGGGGTCAGGGGTGTCGGCCGCATATAGCGGTTAACACCGTAATTCATCAGTGAGTGGCAGGAGTCCAGCAATTCTTCGACGGCCTGTACACCGTGGCGTTCTTCACATTTGGCGATATAGTTTTTGGCGAAGAGCAGGTAGTCGATTATCGATGAAGCATCGGTCCAGGTCTGGAACAGGTAGTTGCCTTTAAAAAATGAGTTGTGACCATAACAGGCGTGGGCGATCACCAGCGCCTGCATGGTCATAGTGTTCTCCTCCATCAGGTAGGAGATACAGGGCTCCGAGTTGATTACAATCTCGTAGGCCAGCCCCATTCGGCCGCGTTTGTAGTTCTGTTCGGTGTCGACAAACTGTTTGCCGAACGACCAGTGATTATAGTTCAGGGGCATACCCACCGAGGAGTACGCATCCATCATCTGTTCAGAGGTGATAACCTCAATCTGATTCGGGTAAGTATCCAGCTTGAACTCGGCCGCGATGCGGCCTAGCTCTTCGTCATAACGCTGGATCAGCTCGAAGGTCCATTCAGGACCGGTTGATATCGGTTCCTTTTTACTCATGCCGCGCCCTCCGTTTTCTTCTCGAAGAGTTTGCGGAATACCCCGTAGATATCCGCCGGGTCTTCGATCTGATGCATGGCGAAGTTTTCGTTCCAGCGCTGCTGCAGCTGCTCGTACTCTACCCACAGGTTCTGGTGTGGCCCGGTGGTAATCTCCACATAGGAGAAGTACTGCACGTGAGGCAGGATACGCTTATCCAGAATACGACCACAGACATCCGAGTCACCGTCCCAGTTATCCCCATCGGAGGCCTGGGCTACATAGACATTCCAGTCGGTGGCGTTGTAGCGCTCTTCCAGGACGTCAGCGGTCAGGTTCAGGGCGCTGGAGACAATGGTGCCGCCGGTTTCCCGAGAGTAGAAAAATTCTTGTTCATCCACTTCTTTGGCGTGGGTGTGGTGACGGATGAAAACCACTTCAATGTGTTTATAGTTACGTTTCAGGAACAGATACAGCAGGATAAAGAACCGCTTGGCCATATCCTTGATGCTTTGGGTCATGGAGCCTGAAACGTCCATGACACAGAACATCACCGCTTTACTGGAGGGTACTGGCACCCGGATCGTATTGTTGTACTTGATATCAAAGTCGTCTATCCAGGGCAGGCGCTTAATCAGCGCTCGCTGCTCTTCGATTTCCAGTCGCAGTTTTGCCACCTGCTCTTCAGCATCCCCATTGGACATTCTCAGCTGAATGGACTCAATTTCGCGTTCCAGCTCACGAATACGACGTCGCTCTTTACCGGACAGTGCGATACGGCGCATATTTGCCGCGCGAAGTGAGCGGATAATATGGATCTTGTCCGGTGAGCCTGCGTTAGTGAAGCCCGCCCGGCGGGTTTCCCACAGGGTGGCATCCTTTAGCTGTTTCTTAACAAGGTAGGGCAGCTCCAGTCCTTCAAACATAAAGTCGAGGAACTCGTCCTGATTGATCTGGAAGGTGAACTCGTCGTCACCTTCGCCCTGGTTACTGGCGTTGCCGGAGCCTGCTCCGCCACCCCCACCGCCTCCCTGAGGTCGCTGGAATTCATCGCCAGGTACAAACTCTTTGTTGCCGGGAAACACCCGTTTGCGGATACCGCCTTCACCCTGTCTCTTATACACATCT
>CAJXNY010000075.1 GCA_913057435.1 uncultured Oceanospirillaceae bacterium
GTCAACGTCTGCGCGCCGGGCAACACCCTGTATATCGGCTGCATGGCGCCATGCGAGCCAGTCGACGACGCCGAGAACACCGTTTCGGCCTGATTCCCCTGGCCTGCTGCACCACGCACAGGCCTTTTTTCATATGTTAAGGAAAACACTATGTCTGATACTCCAGCCACACTCTCTGAAGTAACCTCTATCACTGGCCACAACGACAGCAACTGTTGTGCAAACACCAATGGCCACAATGTCGTAAACCTTTGCTCCCCCGGTAACACCCTGTTTATCGGTGGCCTGTGCGGCACCAGCCAGCCAGGTACGGGTGACCCGGGCAATGGTGGCGACCCTGGTAATGGTGGTGATCCTGGTAATGGTGGTGATCCCGGCAACGGTGGAACACCGCTGGGTAACCCGATCATTACCGGCCATGGTTACCGTTACAACAGCCTGACCAGCGATATCAGCCAGCGCATCTGGTGTGCCGGTTACGGTGAGGGTGCCCGGGAACTGGTGGCCCGTTATGATGCCGATTTCAGCCGTGTTGAAGTGCTGACGTCCGACGCAGCGGACTACGAACGCCTGGAACATATCTGCACCGATGAACTCGGCAATATCTATGCTGCAGGCCGCCAGAATAGCACCCGCTATCATGGCCATATCATCAAGCTGGACCCTGAGATGAATGTCATTGGCCAGACCCAGCTCCAAGCAGAAGTACATGCCGACATCGGAGGTATGGAATACCATAACGGTCATCTGTATATCACCGGTTCAATACGCAGTGGCTTCACTGGAAACCCTAACAGCAGCTCCAACTACCTGACACGCGGTTACATCGCCAGGTTGAACTCAAACCTGACTCTGTCGAATTATCAGATCCTGAGTGTTGGCAGCCACACCATCTATATGCGCAGTCTCACCATCAATCCGCAGGGTGATATCTATGTGGTCGGTAATGTGTCCAGCGCCGCCAACCCGCTGGTAGAAGTGATTGCCCGTTTCGACACTGAGTTGGGTCTGCTCGACTACCGCATGCTCAACAACGCCTCCACCATCGATGGCCTCAGTATTGGCAAAGATGGCCGAGTCTATGGCTGTCAATGGGGCCACAGCACCCAAAGTACCCTGTACAGTTTCAGTGCCGACCTGTCTGAGCTGCGCTTCGAACTCATAACAGCAGACGGTCTAAAACTGGCGTTGGACAACACCTTCGCCGACGCCGAAGGCCACCTGTATATCATGGGGCATATTCCCGCCGCAGAAGGCGGACCACGCGTCAGCATGCTGATCCGCACCGATGCCGACATGAACCTGCAACAGAGCTGGCAGCTGGAGCACAGCGAGCATGCAGGCGGCGGCTTGTACGACGCCCACCAGATGGACGATGACACCCTGTTCTGGGCCGGGGGCCTGCATGGAGCAGAGGTCGGTATGCTCTTTAACGATGACTTCCTCGCTGCACCTGACAGCCCCTGGCAGGCCCTGCCGCTGGATGCACTGAACATTACCAGCCACGGTAATGTACCACCTACCATCGAGCTGCCTCTGACACTGGATACCAGCGCTACGCTGGCCACCATCGGTAAATCAGTGAGTTTCAGCCGCGAAACACACCAGATCAGCTGATCTCTCGCTCCCACGACCCCGTGGGAATGCAGCGTTCGTAGTCTACTCACCTCCACCTCATCCTGAATGATCTGATATCCAGACCAAAAACAGCCTCAGCTATGAGGCATCACCCCCGCCCATTTCGGGCACCCACTACGTTAAGGAAAACACCATGTCTGATACACCTGTAACCCCAACGGAAACAACCGCCACTGACGATAACTGCAACTGCTGTGCGCAAACCGATGGCCGCAACATCGTCAACGTCTGCGCCCCCGGCAACACTCTGTATATCGGTTGCATGCCGCCATGCACGCCTGCCGCTGAAGACGAAGCAGCAGCCGAAACCGACGCTGCCTGATCGTTCCCCGCCCCCCTGCGTTACCACTCTCAATACATAACCCCTGCCCACACCGACAGCCTCGGTGTGACGCGCCCGGCTGGCCGCCTTTTCACGGTGGCCCGCCTTTTCACTTAAGGAAAACACCATGTCTGATACATCTGTAACCCCAACTGAAACAACCGCCACTGCCGACAACGGCAACTGCTGCGCGCAAACTGACGGCCGCAACATCGTCAACGTCTGTTCCCCGGGCAACACCCTGTATATCGGCTGTATGCCACCGTGCGAGCCCGTTGCTGAAGATGAGGCGGCAGCCGAAACCGACGCTGCCTGACCCCTTTCCCTGGCGGGTAACCCCCGCCAGCTTCCCCGCATACTGGCCCCGACACCGGATGCCGTCGGGCTATTCCATCAAGGATTCTGATATGACGACTGATCAACAGACCCCAACGCACTGTAAAGACCCCTGCAGGGCCCCTGGCGAAGAGCGTACGGTGGTAAACATCTGCTCCAGCAACAACACCCTGTTAATTGACTCCGCACCCCTGCGGCCCTGCCCAGAAGGGACGCCTGCGGGCGGTGATTCTGGCGGGCCGGGTTCTGGCGGTGACGGCCCAGGCGATGGTTCAGGAAATTACCCTGGCCACTATTCCGGCCCGGACTCTATTCCCAACCCCGATCCGCAGGGCGGTAGCGGTCGTTATCTGCACACCGCCTGTGTCGGCAGTGACGATGCGATCCTTTGTGGTGGCGGTCATAACAGCAGCGCGTTGCTTCAGCGCTACAGCCCGGATTTCAGTCAGTGCCACCAGGTCCAGTTACCGGCCGTTGGTACGGGTGATACCGTGTTGGCCCATAGCTGCAGCGGCACGGCTGGCCACACCTATGCGGTTATCAACTGCACCAGCGGCGAGCAGCCTGATCATCTGGTCTGTTTCGACAGCGAGATGAACCCGGTGGCCCAGCTGCGCTTCAGCATCCATAGCCAGATCCGTGATATCTGCTGGCATCAGGGCAGCCTCTACCTGCTGTTCTATATCGGTACCGGCAAGGACCGCCAGAGCTGTATCACTCGCTTTGACAGCGATCTGCAGCTGGACAGCTGTCAGGTTCTGTCCCATGACGACATCGGCCTGCAGCTGACCCGGATGATAGCCGCCAGCGATGGCTCGCTGTATCTGTACGGTAATACCTCTAAATACCAGAGTTGTATTGTCCGCCTGACGGCCGAGCTGGAACTGGTGCGTGTTGTACTATTGGATCAACTGCCAGCGTTCGCCACCCTGGCCTGTTCAATCGACGGCCAGTTGCGTGGCATCTGCCTGGAACCCAATGGACAGTGGGCCTTATTCACCTGTGATGCCGATCTGAGTAATCGCCAGTGGCGCAAACTTGAGACCGACTTCTTCGATATCCGTTTCCGCCACAGCCTCTGTACGGACAGCAACCGCCTGGTGCTGTGTGGTGAGGTCGTTCACGGTGATCGTGGTAAGCGAATTCCGTTTGTGGTCTGCCTCAATGATCAGCATGAACTGCAACACAGCTGGCGGCTGAACTGGTCATCAGAGGTGCACAGTACGTTTAAACGCATCGTCACTCGTGGTGACGATGATATCTGGCTGGCAGGCTATTACGGTAAGCCATTACACCCGTTACTGCTTAATTTTCACTATCTGGAAAATACTGAGCGCGACGACATCCTGACCGAGGCGTTATTCAGCCTGGCTAGCAATAGCCAGGCTGCTAACTCGCAGGAACTGAGTCTGAACCAGAGCAGCACGCTGCCAGTGAGCTATGAGGCGGGTAGCCTGAGCTTTGAGCACCAGCAACTGCAGCTGGCAGAGGTATAACAGGCGATCCCGCTGATGGGGCTGGTACTGCGCTACCACAGCCAGATCGAGTAGCACTCTATGACAGTGCCGTAACCGGGTCAGCATCACTGACAGCAACCTGTCGTTATCACTGAGCGTGTGGACCCGTTAACCCCGCGATCTCTCGTTCCCACGGTCGCCATGGGAATGCAGCGCGCGTCGTCTGCCTACCCTATATCCGCCTGGATGATCTCTCATCAAGGCCATAAAAAAGCCTCATCCGTGAGGCTTTGCCCCGCCCATTCCGGGCACTCCCTGCGTTAAGGAAAACACTATGTCTGATACATCTGTAACCCCAACTGAAACGACCCCAGACACTGACAACAACGGCAGCAATAACTGCTGTGCTCAAACCGATGGCCGTAACGTCGTCAATGTCTGTTCCCCTGGCAACACGCTGTACATCGGCTGCCTGCCGCCGTGCGCATGCAGCTGTGAAGACGCAGCAACGGACGCTGCTGAAACCGACGCAGCCTGACCCCGGGCAGCACACCCCGCTACCTGTCTGACTGACACCCTGATACACCCCTGATGATCTCCAACGCACGCACGCCGCCCTCGGTGTGGCGCTCACGGCTGACCGCCATTTAACGGTGGCCCGCCATTTTATCGAAGGAAAACCCCATGTCTGATACTCAAACCACTGCTACTGAAACCGCCGCGACTGACAACAACTGCAGCAATAACTGCTGCGCCAACACCGATGGCCGCAACGTGGTCAACGTCTGCTCCCCTGGCAACACCCTGTATATCGGCTGTATGCCGCCGTGCGCATGCAGCTGCGAAGATGCGGCGGCAGAGGCTGGCGAAACCGACGCTGCCTGATCCACGCCCCTCACCCGGCGGGCAACAGCCCGCCGAACGTGCCTAATGTTCACCCCGATACTGGACCCTGTCGGGCCACTCCATCAAGGATTCTGATATGACAACGACTGATCAAACCACCTCAACACCCTGCCACTCCCATGGCGAAACCCCCGGCGAAGAACGCACGGTGGTCAATATCTGTCTCTTATACACATCTCCGAGCCCACGAGACCGAGGCTGATCTCGTA
>CAJXNY010000076.1 GCA_913057435.1 uncultured Oceanospirillaceae bacterium
TTCACGATATTACTCCTGTAATTGATACCTGATTGATCTGTCCTGACAGCGCCCCAGAGCGCTGATAGCTGAGTACTGTGCGCCCCGCTAATTCAGCGGTGAGCGCCAGCTGTGCCTGGCTACTGGCAGCGGTGGCCACATGTAACCCGGCTGTGAGGTTTTGCCTGCCTGCAGCGCTGCCGCTGGCGGTATGCGTGCTTCCAATACCGGCACCGATAGCACGGTGCTGCGTGGCATTGATTGCGCTGCGCCCAGCTGCTGCGCCATCGACTGATACCCGGCTGCCTGCACCGATCGCGCTGGCGATATTCAAAGTGGTGTTAAATCCCGCCTCTAATTGAATATCATGATGTTGGCTGCCGCGTTTTGATTTCGTTACTGCCCGGTCTACATCAAGCTGCAGCTGTGGCGTTAGAGATGCTGTACCCGGCCCGACTTTGACTTGCACACCAAACGTACCTTTCTTCCGTTTCTCATTCTGAAACCATTCCTCAAGCTCACACGACAGGCCAAGTGCTGTGACAGCCTGTTCAACAGCGTGAACCGTCCCTTTGTGTGCGTGTGTGTCCCATGAAGCTGCGATCACCCGGCGCTTTGTCGCTTCATCCCATTCTGGCCGCCAGGTATCTACGCTCATCGCTTCAGCGAGGTACGGTAAAAACGCTACCGGGCAGGTTTCCGGGTTCCACAGGTCGCGGATCGGCACGGGTATATCACTGATCCGGGCCATGACTTCAGCACGCTGGCGGGATTCTCTCGGGGCGTTAGGTGGTAACAGGTCTGTCATTGGCCCGCTCCGTTGGTGATGTTGATTGCTGATATGTGTGGCGCCTGGTGTGGTGCCAGCGCTATATCTTCAGTGGGCGTAGTCATGTTGATGCGGCCAACGCCTGGGCGTTTGAGTGCGGCGTAATGTGATGGCAGATCAGCGACAAGGCCCAGCGGGCGTTCGGGGTTGATCAGCTCGCGGACTGCTTTTACTGCGGCATCAATCACAACCTGGGCATCTGGCCCGGTGCCGATTTCCAGTTCTGCGGTGATGGTAACGGGCACCAGCTGCGCAGCGATCACCCGCACCCGATCACCCAGCGGGCGTACCCGGGTTGCTGTAACGGCATTTTCAACGGCGGCCAGCAGTTCAGCACTGGCGGTGCCGGTATGGCTCAGCACATAGATGTTGATCTCGCAGGGCTCGGGTGATGTCACGTACACATCGCGGACTTCACCGGAGGCGCTGCGGGCGTGAAATTCGTATGACTCGATAGAGCCCGCCGTGGTGATGGACTCCCAGCGCAGCTGCACCCGCAGGCGCAGGGCATCGTTGCTTTCGTAAGTGGGTGGCACGGGTGGCAGTGCGTCGGGGTCGCCAGGGTCGATCACCTGCCGGGCAAGGTTGACGTTACCCGCCAGATTATCAAGATCAGCCCCCGTTGAATGGCTGAGCAGTACCGCCCGGACGCCCTGATTCACACGGCTGCGGGTGCCCATTTCACGATATGCGCCCACCTCCATCTCGGTTACGGCCGGGTCGCTGATGATATTGGCGTTAAACGCTGGGTTACGACCGGATAATTCCTGCTTCCAGCCATCTGCCAGCTGTTCAAACGCCAGTTCTTCAATGGCATCCGGCGCGGGTAGTTGGGATAGATCAATCGTGCCTGTCATCAATAGCCCCTTACCGGTATATCAGCGGTCATATCAGCACCATCGACGGTGCCGCCAACCTCAATCACAGCGCTGGCACCCTGAGTGTTAAGGCGAATAGACGACAGCTGCAGGCGTGGTTCCCAGCGGATCAGCGCCGTGGCGGTGGCGGCGTACAGACGCAGAATGGTTGTCTCGTTTAGTGGCTGGTCGATCAGATCGGGCAGGACGCTGCCGTAGTCGCGGCGCATTACTCTACTGCCCAGAGGTGTAGTCAGGATGTTGTTGATCGACTGGCGGACATGGTCCATGCCTGAGAGTGGCTTACCGGTGATCTGGTGCATGCCGTTCATTGGCTATCTCCTGCGAATACAGTACTTGCACCTTCCGCAACGCTGGAGCCGCAGGCAACAGGGTCTTTTACGCGGCCCAACTGGTGACCATTGACGTAGACAGTCGGGCAGCCAGCGGCAAGGGTACTGCCATGGCAGCTGGGAGCTGGATCACAATGCACAGCCCAGCTATCGCCTTGCCTGTGTGCGGCGATGCCCTCGACGTAAACATCAGAGCTGGCGGTGGTAGATGGCCGTGGAGGCCAGCCACCATGGCCGGTGCAGTTGTCGCCCAGGCGGGTTACAGCAGGCATCAGTTGATATCTACCCGGTTGCCGTTAATTGAAATGCCTGCCCCATCCAGCACTATGGTGCTGCCGTTACTGGCAAGCGTCATCGCGGACCTGTTCATCGTTAGTGAGGTGGTCGCAACCTGAAAGCGCAGCTGGTGTTTGCCGCTGTGGTACTCAGCCTTTGTTCCATCCTCGAACTGGATCAGATCCAGATCAGGATCAGTTGATGGGGCATCCAGCACTTCGGTATAGAGGATGCCGATGATTTTGGCTTGCTCTGGATCACCGGACGGGCTGCCCAGTATCACCTGAGTGCCGACACGCAGCGGCCGCCAGCGGATATAGTTGCGGCCCACGTCTGCAGGCCATGGCAGCCAGTTGGTCAACAGCCCGCCGGACTGTACCCGCAGTTTGCGGGCGTCATGGTCCACCTGGGCGATAGTGCCCAGGCGGAGAAGCGATTCAATGCGGCGGTTCTGTTCGGCGGTAGTCATGCAGCCATACTGCATGACTACGCGCGTGGGATAGAGCGGTGGGGGGTGTAGGTGGGGGTTATACAGTGCCGCGAACCCAACCTTGTTGGCACATATCGTCTTCGTTCAGAGTGCTGATATCTGAGCCTGGTGCCAGGCAGACTATCAGTACATCTTTCAGTTCCCGCTGCTGCAGCTGGTCGGACAGGCGGCGGATTGTATCAACGTCATCACAGCCCTGCAGGGTGAGTATATCGCCGTCTTTGAGGTCCAGTTTCTGTAGTTGGGATTCGAATTTTTCGGTCATAACAGGTGCTCCATCAGTTTACTTTCGATCATCTTGATATCGCTAGCGCTAAACCCTACCAGTTCACGCGGGTCATACTGCACCTCTGGCCCACCACGCCGGGTACGATCGCGCAGGCCGTAGTGGTGAGTCCGGGCAATGCGGGCCACATCGCCGAAAAATCCGATGCTGGCGCTGTTGGCGTTGTATTTGGTTTTCAGGTGTTTGGCCAGTCGTAGTTTCTGAAACATCGCCTGGCGTTTTATCCGGCCTGCTTTGGCTTCGCTTCGACGTGGAGTGAAGGCTGAGCCGTCCGGGTTCTGCTGATCAGCAATACGTTTACGGTTATTACGGCGCAGCTCGGTTGCAAGAGTACGGGCCAGTGTTTTACGGGCAGCGGGCTCCAGTTTTTCCAGCAGCGGGGTTGCCCAGCGTTCAAGGTGAGATAAGTTACTCATCAGTTGGGCCGTTATTCACCGAGTTGCACGAATGTTTGATCCATACCTTCCACTACCAATATCTCGTACAGGTTCCGCACGGGCACTGCGGCAAAAGTGTATGTTGGTTCTTCTATAAAAATCATCGAGTAGGTGAGAGTTTTATTTTTAGCCAAGTGTCGTACTTGTTTAGCAGACAGTACGTCACACCCGGTGTCGCCATACACCACCTTAGCTTCGCGTTTAGTGGGAACAACAACGAGAGCCCCCTGGGCAGCCCGGCGCTTTACATACTCTGTTTTTCCAACCATTCGGCCGATATCGCATTTAACCGTAGCGAATGAAATAGCGTACTGCGCAGGAGTCATGGATTCTTTTACTGAAGGATCAAGCGCGCGTCTGCGCTTCTGGTTCAGCGAAATAAGATTGTCTATCAATTTATAAAAGCAGTCGGCCAGTTCAATCATCGTCATTTATCTCCATTGCTAATACCAGGCGTCAGTAACTCATCATTGGCAACCAGCTGCAGGAACAGCGCAGGGGCAGGCAGGTTGTATTCGGGTGTAGGCTCCGGCAGGTGTTCGGTCTGGTAGTTGCCGTTATCATCCTGTTTTACCAGTACCCGCTCGGTGAGCGGCAGAGTTATCGATAGATCAATCCGCTGGTGATCGATCACATCCGCCTCAAATGTCACGGCATTATCAGGCAGATCGGGCTGGTGATGCTTTAGCCAGGCCAACAGTGGTACCAGTACCAGGTCGGTATGCACTGCAAAATCAGTGATGATCAGGTTAAGTGTGTACTGATATTCGAAGTTCAGGTTGCCCTGTAGGCGGGCCTGCAGGTTGCCACTGTCTATAAAAATCTGCAGCTTTTCCGGGTTGGCTGCCAGTGCTTTTACACTATTGAGCAGGTATTGCCGCAGCTCGGCTGGTTTCTTCACGCTGTTGCTCCTGGCATTCAATCGTTGCATCCACCTGGGCAGCACAGCTGGCCCATGCCGCTTCGATGCGTTCTATATCAGCTGTCTCTTATACACATCTGACGCTGCCGACGAAGAGGATAGTGTAGATC
>CAJXNY010000077.1 GCA_913057435.1 uncultured Oceanospirillaceae bacterium
TGCACAGCGAGAAAACTCACTCAACTTACTGTCCGGGAATACTTGACCACTACAGATTGTGATTGGTTGCTCATTAGTGACAAGCGCCTGATTACGCGAGTCCGTTTACTAAGGTAATTTAAATAGATATTGTCCTTTCTCATATAGCCTTCTAGGGTCTTAAACGGGGATGCCTTACAATCCCCAGCCAAGCAACAGTGGGCGGGAGAACGCGCGTGGAAATGACACTTAAACACCTGGTAATTCGTGAACTGATCAAAGAAGCCGACGAAGCCGGTGCCAGCATCGGTGATAGAGGCGGGCTGGTCAGCAACCAGAGCGCTATGGCAGAGAATCTGTTTAACGGCCTGCTGGGCGCATTCACCCGTCGCAGCTCACTCACCCATGGTTCGTTCAACCTGGAAGAACAGGACAGCTATCCGTTTATCTCCGCTTTTGAGGCCTATATCGGTGGCGAGAGTCAGGCCGAGGATTTCCTCCAGCTTAGTGATAATGGCATGGCCGAGCTGGCGCGCACTCTGGCGGCACCCACAGCAAGCGCCGCCAGTGGTGGCTATGTGATTTTCAGCCAGTACGGGGATGAGCGTTATGATTACCTGCTGGTGGCCCTGGTTCGTGATAAAACGGCGCTGGCGCTGGATGATGATCTAAAGCCCACCGAAATCATGCAGATCAACCTGGATCAGCTGCATCAGGCGGCCCGCATTAACCTGACCAACTTCCGCAAAGGCCAGGACAGCTACCTGAGTTTTATTGGCAGTCAGAAAAAAGACGACATCACCCAGTATTTCTCCAACGCCTTTGGCTGCACCGATGTTACCCCTTCACGCAAATCAACCGGTGAGCTAATCCGCGCCGCGCGCGACTTCTGCAACGAGCACCAGCTGTACGAACAGAAAGATCAGGTAGTGGAAGATGTCGTCAGCTATCTGGAACGGCAAAAAGTCGATAAACAGACCGCCAGTCTGCCAGAGCTGGACCAGGTGTTTGATGCCTATCTACCCGCCGAAAAGCTGGAGCAGGAAGGCGTTGGCAGCTTCAGCAAGTTTGCCAATGGCGAACCCTATGAAGTGAGCCAGGAGTTTCAGCCCCACACCAGCACGATCAACCGTTTTGCCAAGATGAAAGCCAAAGCAGACAACTGGCAGCTGGACTTCAGTAAACGCTCTCTGGGCGAGATGGACTCCAACAAAGAGATCGAGTTCGACGAAGATAGCCAGACTCTGACCCTGCGCCGCCTGCCCAGCAACGTGGTTAACCAGATCAAAGAAGCGCTGGCCCAGCAGGACCCGGAGTAAACCGACATGAAGTAGCACGCCCAGAACCGGCCTGCTACTTTTTAATTAGCCAATAACAGAGTATGTTTGGACGTCATTGTCAGTAAACAGCTGTTCGAGTCTGCCGTTTTTGGTTCGACCAGAGAAAGTACTGTGGAGAGGATCAATGGGCTGCAAAGGAATACGCCGGTGGCTATCACTCGCGGGGGCATTATTTGCCCTGGTCAGCACACTTGCGGGTGCACAACCTCTGCAGCTGGCGATCGAGCACTACCCACCTTATAACCTGCACAATGCTGATGGCAGCATCAGCGGTGTCGATGTCGAGGTTGTTCAGGCAGCCCTTAACCTGGCAGGTATCGAAGCCCAGGTTAAATATTTACCCTGGAAACGGGCCATGAAAAGCACCCGCAAGGGTCGTATTGATGGCCTGTTCAGCTGTGTTTATTCCGAAGAACGCCGTGATTACCTGCTGTTCTCCAGCCCTATCAGTGAAACCACGATGGGCGTACTGACCCGCGCCGATTATACCGGCCAGCCGGTCACTCAGCTGAGTGATCTGCAACAGCTGAACGTCGCCGTCGTTGATGGATTCTCAACGCACCAGGAGCTGGAACGTCTGGGCTACCCCACCATTCCACTGGATACCATCCGTTCAGCCCTGAAAACCCTGCTCTACCGTGATATTGGCGCATTCTATGGCGGCCTGGAAAGCGCCCTTTATATCGCTCACAAAATTCAGGTTGATAACCGACTGCAGAGCCACCAATTAACCGACAAGCCACCCATACCGCTTTACCTTTGTCTGAACAAACAGAACCCTGAGGCCCTGGCAACCATTGCTGCTTTCAATCGCGGCCTGCAGCAACTAAAACTCAGTGGTGAATACGACCGAATTCACCACCGCTATGGACTATAGTCATACCTTGTTGTGACCGCTGGAGCGCATCTTTGAGCCAACGTATCTCAGTAAATCAGGTTAAATATGTCGTCCTGATATCGATGGTCTTGGGGCTGATTTTTACCCTGTTACAGATTTTCGTCGACCTTAATCAGGAACGCGAAGCCAAGTATGGCAACTTCTCACGCCTGATCGAGCAGAGCCGCGACACAGCGACCCAGGCCAGCTATCAGTTGAATCCACTACTGGCTGAGCGCGTGATTGACGGATTGATGAAAAACCCGGCGCTGCTGCACGCCGAAATCAGAGATGACTTTGATGATATCCTGGCCACCCAGTCCCGTATTGGGGCCGAAACAAACTGGCTGACCACCCAGCTGGCACGCTATCTTTTTGCCGATAAAACCCGCTTTTCCCAGCCATTGACCGCCGGGCCAAACCTGATGATAACCGGCCAGATCATGATCACTGTTGATGCAACATTTATCGCCCGTGATTTTCTCTCCCGCGCGGCGTACAGCCTGCTGTTCGGCTTTGTCCGTAATCTGTTGCTGGCAGCTATTTTAATGCTGTTTTTCTATCACAAGCTGTCCAGACCTGTGCGCCACCTGACTGACTGGGTACAGAATCTGGGCAACGGCAGCCAGGTGGGACCAATCCCCTATCAGGCCGACGATGAGCTTGGCAGTCTGGCCCGTACCTTTACCCGCCTCTGGCAAGATAACGAACAATCCAGCAAAGCGCTAAAACAGACCGTAGCGGAACTGTCACGCAGTGAGAAATTCTCCCGTACTCTGCTCGACAGTGCCGGGGATGCGCTCCTGCTCTGCACTCTGGATGGTAAAATTGTGCAGGTTAACCAGCAAACCTGCCGCTCACTGGGTTACCAGCCTGAGCAATTGCTGGATCAGCATGCCAGCCTGATCGGCCCTCAGTATACCGCCGACAGCCTGCGTACACTCTTTGCTGAAAACAGTAACGATATCGCCACCCTGGAGGTTAGCCACCAGCGCCAGAACGGCTCCCAGTTCCCGGTTGAAGTGCGGGGCCAGCGAACTCAGCCAGGCGATGAACCTCTGGTCCTGATGCTGGCCAGAGATATCAGCGCCCGTCGGGAAGCCGAACAGCGCATCCATGAGCTGGCCTACTATGACACCCTGACTCGCCTGCCAAACCGCCGCCTGCTACAGGACCGACTGATCCACGCCCTGAGTGAAGCGCGTCACCAGCAGCATTTCGGTGCTCTGTTGTACCTGGACCTGGATCGCTTTAAAACCATCAACGATTCACTGGGCCACAATGTAGGTGACGGTTTGCTGCGGCAGGTCGCCCAGCGTCTGGAAGACCTGCTCCATGAACCCGAAACAGCCGCCCGTATCGGCGGTGATGAATTTGTGATCCTGTTGCCCCGCCTTGATGCCGACGAGGAACACAGCGCGGACCTGGTCGCCCATAAAGTCGAGCAGATCATCCAGCAGCTGGCGCTGCCCTATGATGTGGATGAACATAAACTCTACTGCACATCCAGTATCGGAATTGTGCTCTTCCCCCATACCGACAGCGATGCTAACGAGCTGATGCGTCGTGCGGACACCGCGCTCTATCGGGTGAAAGCCTCCGGGCGTAATGATTTCCAGTTTTTTGAGCCGGCCATGCAGGCTGCTGCCGAAAACCGGTTATTTATCGAAAAAGACCTGCACCAGGCACTGGAAAAA